>DAINRR010000064.1:0-17016 GCA_036741715.1 Gemmatimonadales bacterium | reverse complement strand
CTCTGGCAGCACCTCTTCTGGATCTTCGGGCACCCCGAGGTCTACATCCTCATCCTGCCGGCCTTCGGCATCGTGAGCGAGATTCTGCCGGTCTTCTCGCGGAAGCCGCTCTTCGGCTACGCGGCCATGGTCTTCTCGGGCGTGTTCATCGCCTTCCTCGGGTTCGGCGTGTGGAGCCATCACATGTTCGCCACCGGGATGGGCCCGATCGCGGACACCGTGTTCGCGCTCGGCACGATGCTCATCGCGATCCCCACCGGCGTGAAGATCTTCAACTGGATCGGCACGCTCGCGGGCGGGTCGCTGCAGATGAAGACGCCGCTCTACTTCTGCCTCGGGTTCATCGCGATGTTCATCATCGGCGGGCTGTCGGGCGTGATGCACGCCTCGCCCCCGGCGGACCTCCAGCAGACCGACTCGTACTTCATCGTGGCGCACTTCCACTACGTGATGTTCGGCGGGAGCATGTTCGCGCTCGTGGCGGGCGCGTACTACTGGTGGCCCAAGATGTTCGGCCGGATGCTGAGCGAGCGGCTCGGGAAGGCGCACTTCTGGCTCATGTTCATCGGGTTCAACCTGACGTTCTTCCCGATGCACTTCCTCGGGCTGCACGGCATGCCGCGTCGAGTGTACACCTATCCGGCCGGCCTCGGCTTCGAGACCATGAACATGATCGAGACCGCCGGGTCGATGATCCTCGGCTTCTCGTTCCTGGTGTTCATCTACAACATGTTCGTCACCGCCCGGAAGCCGGCCGATGCGCCGGCGGACCCGTGGAACGGGGCGACGCTCGAATGGTCGATCCCGTCGCCACCGCAGGAGTTCAACTTCCCCGAGGAGCCGGTGGTCCAGAGCCGGGATCCGCTCTGGGAAGTGAAGCGCGCGCGGGGCGGCCGGCTTCCCGAGCCGCAGCGGGTGAGCGGCGCGGGCATCCACCTGCCGAACCCGTCCTACTGGCCGATCCTGACGGCCCTCGGCGTGGGGTCGGTGTTCATTTCCATCATGCTGGTGCACACGGTCGGCCCGATCGGCATTGCCGCTGCGGTGCTCTTCTTCTTCTTCGGCGTCTTCAAGTGGGCGTTCGAGCCGGCGGGATGATCCACCCCTAACGCGCACCATCACGGAGCTCAGCTTGTCCGAACACGCACATGCCCTGCATCCGCCGACGGCGACGGGCCTCGACAACCGGAAGGTGGCCATCTGGACCTTCATCGGGTCCGAATGCCTCTTCTTCGCGTCGCTGATCTCGACCTACCTGGTGTACAAGGGCCGGGACACGAAGGGGCCGACGCCCGACGAGATCCTGCAGATCCCGCTCGTCACGTTCGGCACGGCGCTGCTCCTCTTCAGCTCGCTCTTCGTGGTGATCGCGCTGAACGGTGCGCAGACCGGAAACCGGAAGCGGATGCTCTTCTGGCTCGGCATGACCATCGTCTGCGGGATGTTCTTCGTCGGCATGCAGGTGTACGAGTTCCAGCACTTCATGCACGAAGGACTCAAGCTGCAGACCAACCTCTTCGGCGCGAGCTTCTACACGCTCACGGGGTTCCACGGCACGCACGTCACGATCGGCGTCATCTGGCTGATCACGGTGTTCATCACCGCGCTCCGCGGCAAGCTCCCGCCCGAGCGCGCGCTCAACCTCGAGATGGCGGCACTCTACTGGCACTTCGTCGACGTGGTGTGGATCGTGATCTTCCCCGTCGTCTACCTGATGAAGTGAGGGACGGAACCATGGACACGCACGCGGCGCACGCGCCCGAGGCGCAGGGACTCGACCCGCACGAGGGAAGCCATCCCGGCCCGGGCCTCTACATCAAGATCGGCATCGTCCTCTTCGTTCTCACGGGGCTCGAGGTGGCGGCGTACGAAGTGGCGCACCGCCCGGGGGTCCTCGGGTCGCTGCTCCAGCCGATCCTGGTGCCCGTGCTCCTGCTCCTGAGCGCCGGCAAGTTCGCGCTCGTGGCGATGTACTACATGCACCTGAAGCAGGACAGCAAGCTATTCAGCGGGCTGTTCGTGTTTCCGCTCATCATCGCATCCGTCGTGATCGTCTCGCTGATCGCGCTGTTCATCTACCACTACGCCTACCAGAGGGGAATGCTGTGACGCTGCTGCCGGCCGCGCTCCTCCTGGATGCGCGCGCCAGACCGACAGGAGAGTGGATCCCCGCGCTGTCTCCGCACCTCAGCACGCTCGTGGGCACCGCGATTCTCGGTGCCCTCTATTTTTGGGGGATCACCGCCGCGCGCCGCCGCTGGAATCTCGGCCCGCCCGCCACGGCCTGGCAGGTCGCGTCGTTCACGGCCGCACTGGCCGTGCTGCTGGTGTCGCTGAACGGCCCCATCCACGACCTCAGCGACTACTACCTCTTCGTGATCCACATGCTGCAGCATCTGCTCCTCACGATGCTGTTCCCGCCGCTGCTCATCCTGGGAACGCCGGCGTGGCTGCTCCGGCCGCTGGTCAGGCCCGCGTGGGTGCGGCGGGTCGGCCGCACCATCGCGCATCCGGTAGCGGCTGGGCTGCTCTTCTCGCTCTGCGTGGCCGCGTGGCACACGACGCCGCTGTACGACCTCATGATGCGGAGCCACGACATCCACATCACGACGCACCTCATGTTCATCGTCGTCTCGGTGATCATGTGGTGGCCGGTCCTGAGCCCCATCGAGGAAGTTCCGCCGCTCCCGCTCGGCGCGCGCATGCTCTATCTCTTTCTCGTGAGCCTCCCGATGCAGGCCGTGGCCGCGATCATCACCATGGCCGAGCGCCCGCTCTACGAGTGGTACGTGGGCGCGCCGCGCACCTGGGGACTTTCGCCGCTCGACGACCAGAAGCTCGGCGGCCTCCTCATGTGGGTCCCGGGAAATCTCTGGATGTTCGGCGCCATCGGAATCCTGTTCTTCAAATGGGTCCGGGAGCAGGAGCGGGAAGAGGGAACGGGGGGTGAGGAACGGGAATCGGGAGCGATGCCCGGCCGTACATCGGCAGCTCCCATCCCGCTCACCGACTCCGCCCCGCGGTAGCGGCCGACCCCGCCGCCGACCCGTTTCCCGTTCCCGGTTTCCTGTCCCCAACCCCGGACCACCCATGCTCGCAATCGACCTGACGGGGAAGCGCGCCTTCGTCGCCGGCGTAGCCGATGACGGCGGGTTCGGCTTCGCGATCGCCAAGGCGATGGCCGAGGCCGGAGCCACCATCGTGGTCGGCACCTGGCCACCGGCGCTCGGCATCTTCCAGAAGCTCCTCGAGCGCGGAAAGATGGACGAGTCGATGCGACTGGCCCGCGGCGGTCGGCTCGAGTTCGAGCGGATCTACCCGCTCGACGCCGCCTATGACACCATGGACGACGTCCCGCAGGACGTCCGGGCGAACAAGCGGTACCAGGACCAGGGGGACTTCACGATCGCCGGCGTACGCGACCGGCTGCGTGCGGATTTCGGCGAGCAGGGCATCGACATCGTGGTGCACAGCCTCGCCAACGGCCCCGAGGTCAAGAAGCCACTCGTGGACACGAGCCGCCGAGGCTACCTGGATGCGATCAACGTGAGCGCCTACAGCAACATCGCGCTCGTTCGCGAGCTCGCACCGATGATGCGGCCGGGAGGAAACTTCCTCTCGCTCACGTTCATGGCGGGTGAGCGGGTGATTCCCGGTTACGGGGGAGGGATGTCGTCCGCCAAGTCGGCGCTCGAGGCCGATACGCGCACGCTCGCCTTCGAAGCGGGCCGGCGCTGGGGTGTGCGGATCAACACGATCAGCGCGGGACCCTACGCCTCGCGTGCCGCGACGGCCATCGGCTTCATCGACACGATGATCCGCTATTCGGAGGCGAACTCGCCTCTGCCGCGACGCCTCGAGGCTGTCGAGGTGGGGGTCACTGCCGCGTTCCTCGCGAGCCCGCTCGCGTCGGCGATCACCGGGAGCGTGGTCTACGTCGACAACGGCTACCATGCGATGGGCATGGCGGTCCTGCCCGAACCTCCCGCGTCATGAGCCTGGAGCGCACCTTCTTCCGGCTGGGTGCGCTGTCGGCGGCGCTCGCGGTGGCGGCAGGCGCGTTCGGGGCGCACGCCCTCCGAGACCGCCTGGCGCAGGATCTCCTCCAGGTCTTCGAAACCGCTGCGCGATATCAGATGTATCACGCTCTCGGGCTGCTCGCCGCCGCCTGGGCAGTCGGGCGCGCGGAAGCCGCCGGCCCGCGACTCGCGGGCTGGCTCTTCGTCCTGGGAACGCTGCTGTTTTCCGGGAGCCTCTATCTGCTCGCGCTGACCGGTGCACGCTGGTTCGGCGCGATCACCCCTCTGGGCGGGGCAGCCTGGATCGCCGGGTGGGCGATTCTTGCGCTGACCTTTCGCGGAGCTACGTCGCCTCGGCCCTGAGCACCTCGAGCGGCGTCTTGCGGATGACCTCGACGCTCCCCCACACGCCGACCGCGACCGTGAGCAGTGACGTCAGCCCGACCACCCCGGCAATCGCCTCGACCGGAAATGCGAACGGCACCTCGAACATGAACCTGGCGAGTGCCCACCCGGCGGCTGCGGAGAGGCCGACCGCCGCCGTCGCCGCCAGCAGCCCCAGCGCGAGATACTCCGCAAAGACCACCCGCAGCACCTGACCACGCGTCGCACCCAGCGTCTTGAGCAGGGCCCCCTCGCGCACCCGCTGATACCGGCTCGTCGCCACCGCGCCGACGAGGACCAGCACACCCGTCACGAGGCTGAACAGCGCCATGAAGCGGATGGCGAGCGAGACACGCCCCACGAGCTGCTCGATCGCCGCCTGCAGCATCGTGAGGTCGAGCGAGGTGACGTTCGGGAACCGCTCCGCGACGGTCCGCTGCAGGCGCCCCCGGAGCGCCGGATCGTCGATGCGTGCGAGCGTGACGATCGAGTGCGGTGCGCGCTCGAGGGCGCCGGGGGCGAAGACGACGAAGAAATTCGGCTCGAACCGTGCCCAGTCCACCGTGCGGATGCTGCGCACGGTGGACGCGAGCGGCACGCCCTGGATGTCCCAGACGATCTCGTCGCCGATGCCCACGCCCAGGTCCAGCGCCAGTTCCTGCTCGACCGAGATCTCCACCGGGACCGAGTCACCGCTCCACCACCTGCCCTCGACGAGCCGCTCCGAGTCGGTGAGTGAATCGCGGTAGGTCGAGCGATACTCCCGGCGGAGGGTCCATCCCCGCGGCGCGCTGTCCGAGTCGGTCGTGTCCGCGAGCATGACGCTGACGGGCTCTCCGCGCACGGAAAGGATGCGCATGGGGACGATCGGCACCGGCGGGGCGCGCTGGACCCCTGCGGCCTCGAGAATCGTGTCGAGCGGCGCGTGCTGGTCCGGCTGCACGTCGAAGAAGACGAAGTTCGGCCGTTCCGCCGATCCGCTCGAGACGTCGAGCTCGCTGAGCAGGTTCTGCTGCACCAGGAAGAGCGTCGCGAGGAGAAAGGCACCGAACCCGATCGCGAGCACCACCATCATCGTCTGGTTCGCGGGCCGGTGCAGGTTGGCGAGGCCCTGGCGCCAGACGTAGGGCACCGTCGCCGGAAGCCGTCGCCGCGCCAGCCGGATGAGAAGCCACGCCGCGAGCGCGAGGAGCGCGATGGCGACAGCGATCGAGCCGCTGAAGGCGAGTCCATGGAAGAGGTTGCCCGCCTGCATGATCGCGAGCACGAGCACGCTCGCGCCGAGGAGCGCGAGCGCCAGCCAGCGTGCCGGCTCGCGCGGCCGGGCCACGGGCTCGAAGTCCCGCCGGAGGGCCGCCAGCGGAGGCACGCGGCGGACGCCGAGCAGGGGCAGCAGCGCAAAGACGATCGCGACCCAGAGCCCGGTGCCGATGCCCATCGCCACGGAGCGCCACGAGGGCCGGATCACGACGTCCACCGGCACCAGGTCGGAAAGGAGGGCCGGCAGCACCTGCTGCACCGCGAGGCCGATCGCCGCGCCGACCACGCTGCCGAGCAGGCCCATCACGGCCGCCTGCACGAGGTAGATCGCGAAGACCTGGCCGGACGTGGCGCCCAGGCAGCGCAACACGGCGACGGTATCGAGCTTCTGCCGGATGAACACGTGGACCGCGCTCGCCACGCCGAGCCCGCCGAGCAGGAGCGCCACGAGCGCGACGAGGCCCAGGAAGTTCCCGAGCCGCGTGAGCGCCGCGTCGAGCCGCTCGCGATCGTCCGCCACGGTGCGGATGCGCACCCGTTCCGGCCGGAGCTCGGGCCGATACTGCTCGGCGACCGCCTGCGGATCCACGCCGGCCGGCAGGCGGAGATACGCCTCGTACTCGGCGCGGGCGCCGAAGCCGAGGAGCTTCGTCTCGTCGAGATATTGTCCGGCCAGGAAGATCCTCGGACCGAACGCCGAGCGGATGCCGACGTCCCCGGGAACGCTCTCGATCGTGCCGATGATGGCGAACGCCGTTTCTCCGACCGTGAGCGAGTCTCCGACCTCGGCGCCGAGCGCTGCCAGCAGTGACGGGTCCACGACGGTGTTGCGTCCGCGCTGGAGCTCGGCCCACGCTCCGCGCGGGCGGGTGACGATCTCCCCGTAGAAAGGGAACGATCCGGTCACCGCCGTCGCCTGGGCCAGCCGCGCGCCGCTGGTCCGGCCAACGTAGGTCATGGCGCCGAACGCCACGGTCCGCGCCTCGCTCCCGCCGAGCGAATCGATGAGGGAGTCCACGCGCGCCGGGAACGCACGCCGGCTCTGGAAGGCGAGATCGGCGCCCAGCAGCGCCTGCGCCTGCCGGGCGACGGATTCGCGCAGGTTGTCGGTGAAGGAATTGATCGCGACGAGAGCACCAACTCCGGCCGCGACCGCGACGGTCAGGAGCAGGAGCCGTCTCGCCGCGGCGCGACCTTCGCGCCACGCCATGCGCAGGACGAAGGCGAGCCCGCTCACGAGCCGCCGGCCTCCGCGCTGCCACTGTCGCCCACGATGATGCCGTCCGCGAGCCGGATCGTCCGCGCGGCGCGCGACGCGAGGTCGGGGTCGTGCGTCACGAGAACGAGGGTGGTGCCGAGGTCCCGGTTGAGCTCACCCATGAGCTCCACGATCACGTGCCCGGTGCGCGCGTCGAGGTTCCCGGTCGGCTCGTCGGCGAAGAGAATTCTCGGCCGGTTGGAGAAGGCCCGTGCGAGGGCCACGCGCTGCTGCTCGCCTCCCGAGAGCTGAGCCGGGTAATGGTGCGCCCGCTCGGCGAGTCCCACGCGCCCGAGCAGCCCGAGCGCGCGCTGCTCGATCGTGTCCCCCGTGCCGTCGCGCCGCCCGTTGCCCGCCAGTTCGAGCGGCACCTGGACGTTCTCCAGTGCGGTGAGCGTCGGCACGAGCTGAAACGACTGGAAGACGAAGCCGACGCGATCCCGACGGAAGCGGGCCCGGCCGTCCTCGTCGAGGGCCCCGAGGTCGGTGCCGTCGAGCAGGACTGTTCCCGCAGTGGGACGGTCGAGTCCGGCGAGCAGGCCGAGGAGCGTCGTCTTGCCGCTTCCCGACGGGCCGATGATCGCGAGGAAGGCGCCCGGCTCGAGATGGAAGGTGATATCCTTCAGCACGGTCAGATCCCGACCGCCGGAGACGTAGGTCTTCGTGAGCTGATCACAACGGAGCATGTAGTGTCCCGAGAGAGTCACAGGGTCGCGTCTGGCGCGATCCGAATGATAAGCAGATGGGCCGTGTGCCCCGTCCTCGCCCTGTCCGTTGCCTGTGCCGGCGAAGAGGAGCAGGTACCGCCGGGCCAGGCCGCTGCCGCAGCCACCGACGACCGCGGCAGCGTGGTCTTCCTCGGCACGAGCCTCACGGCGGGCCTCGGCCTCGATCCGGCGGAGGCGTATCCCGCGCTGATCCAGCAGCGGATCGATGCCGCCGGACTGCCGTTCGTGACCGTGAACGCCGGCGTGAGCGGAGAGACATCCGCGGGGGCGCTGCAGCGAATCGACTGGCTGCTCCAGCGCCCGGTCGACGTGCTCGTCGTCGAGACGGGAGCCAACGACGGCCTCCGGGGCATCGATCCATCCGCGCTGCGCAGCAACCTCGGTGGGATCCTGGACCGCGCCCGGTCAAGGGATCCCGCGCCCTCGCTCGTCGTCATCGGCATGGAAGCACCGCCCAATCTCGGCGCGCGCTACACGTCGGCGTTCCGGGAGGTCTTCAGCGCCGTCGCCGAGGAGCACGAGGCGACGCTGGTCCCGTTTCTGCTGGAAGGCGTTGCGGGAGTGGAGCGGCTGAATCAGGGGGACGGGATCCATCCGACTGCGGAAGGCCAGCGGCTCATGGCGGACCTCGTCTGGCGCGCGCTCGAGCCGGTCCTGCGCGAGCGCGCCGCGCGCGATCGCGCGGCACGCTGATCAGCGCTGCGCCGCGTCGCGCCCGACGTTCACCGACACCGAGCCGAAGCGCACGCCGGGCCTGAGGGCATAGCGAAGGTCGACGATGTGCACGGTGTAGCCGCCGCCACTGCTGTCGATGCTGAAGGAGGGAAAGCGCGCCCAGCCGAGGAATCGGCGGCCGGTCGTCGTGGCGATGGCGGCGGGAATGGCCGGGTGCGACGGCGGCCTGGCCGGAAAGGTGCGAATGGACGCGGGATCGATCCGCGGCGAGCCGAGCCAGCTGAACGACGCGACGCGATAGGCGTCGTCCTGCTCGATCACGACCTGACGCGCAAAGGGGTTCGCGGGTACGGGGGCCGCCATCAGTGATCGCACGGGGCCCGGGTGCGTCGCGCCGATCTCGCGAAGTACGGTCCGGCGGGAGGCCGCATTCGTCACGGCCATGATCGCGATGTAACAGGCCGCCAGGAGAAGGGCGCGCCGTGCCGGCACCTCCGGGATGACGTTCCGCTCCCGTGCGCGCCGCCGTCCGCGGCTGATCCAGACACCGGCACCGAGCGCGAGCCAGACCCAGGGATCCACGATGAACAGCGTGTCGCCGTACGTCCAGTCGCCGCTCCAGGGGATCAGCCAGCGCACGCCATAAGTATTCAGCGTGTCGAGCACCGGGTGGCTTGCGATCGCGATGAAGGCCAGCAGGAGCAGCTGGCCGCCGCGCACTTCGGACGGGATCACGGCGCGCCGCATCCGCTGCGAGACGCCGTCGACCAGCAGCATCAGTGCGACGAGGAGGAAGGGAAGGACGGCGAGCGCGATGACGCCGTGAGACCACCCGCGTCGCCACTCCAGGTCGGCGAGCGGACCGCCGAGAAACGCGAGCACGTCGAGGTCGGGTAGGTTGGCGCCGATCAGGAGCGTCGCGTAGCCGAGCGCCGTACGGCGCGCGAGCCCGCTTTCGGCGAGCGCGGCACCGGCCAGGGTGTGGCAGACGTTGTCCACGGCTCAGGCGGTATCGAGTCTCGCGTCCAGCTCCACGGCGACGTTGCCCTCGAGCGCGCGGGAGACGGGGCACCCTCCCTTCGCACTCTCGGCGGCAGTGCGGAATTCGGACTGATCCATGCCGGGCACGGTGCCCCGGACGGTGAGCTTCATCTTCGTGATCTTGAAGCCGCCGTCCACCTTCTCGACCGTGCACGCGGCGCTGGTGCTGATGCGTGAGGGCGTCTTGCCGGCGGCCTCGATCGCCCCGGCGAGTGCCATGCTGAGGCAGGCCGCGTGCGCCGCAGCGATGAGCTCCTCCGGGTTCGTGCCTGGGGCACTCTCGAAGCGGGTCGGAAACGAATATTTTCCGGAGAAGGCTCCACTGCCGGCGCTGAATTCGCCCTCGCCGGCCCGGAGGCCGCCTTCCCACACGGCGCTGGATGTGCTGGTCGTCATCTGGTGCTCCCGAAGTATGATGTCGGGGCAACTTAGGGACCGTCGGTGGAACGGCGCAACGGCGAGTTGCGCCCGGGACACCGCAAGGAGATGCTCTGCCGGCATGACAGCTCGACGCATCGTCGTTCTCTTCGCCGGCGCCGCGGCGGCGTGCGCCGCAGCGGCGTGCGCCGAGCGCGGCGGCGACCTCGGGCCGGGCACCTCGGTGCGCGACAGTGCCGGCGTCGCGATCGTCGCGAACCGCGAGCCTTCGTGGCATCCCGACTCGATCTGGCGCGTCGGCGATCTCCCGAGCTTCGAGGCAGGCGGCCCCGAGAGCGTGGCGGTCGGTGAGGTGGTCGGCCTCGTGCGGACCGCGTCGGGCGCGATCGCGGCCGCCGATGGGCGCGCGCAGGTCATCCGCGTGTTTGCGCCGGACGGGCGCCTCGTCCGCTCGGTCGGCCGCCGGGGATCGGGCGCGGGTGAATTTCAGGCACTCGCCTGGCTCGGTGCCGACGGCGATTCGCTCCTCGCCTTCGACCTGCTCACCCGGCGCGTGACGCTCTTCGGCGCGGGAGGCCGCACCCGGACGACGCAGCTTCAGCTGCAGGGCCCGGTGCTCACTGCCCCGCTGGGGCGGTTCGACGACGGAACCCTGCTCGTCGTATCGGGTGGCGCCGTGTTCCCATTTGCGGGGAATCAGTGGGAGGCGCGCAGGGATTCCGCGCAGCTCCTCCGCTTCGGTGCCGACGGGGTCGTGCGCGACACCGTCGCGCGCATCGCCTGGGGTGAGACGTTCGGGGTGGCCATCGGGCGGGCCGAGAACCGATTCCTCGCGCCGATGCCGCGCCCCTTCGGCGCCCGCACCAGCGCCATTCTCGCCGGCGAGGAAATCGTCGTGGGTGAGGCGTCGGCGTACGAGGTGAAGGTGCTCGATGCCTCCGGCCGGCTCGTGCGGCGCATTCGCCGGGTGCACACGCCCGTTCCCGTCACGCCCGAAGCGATCGTGGCCTACAAGCGGACCGTTCAGCGCCCGGTCGACAGCCGCGGGCTTCAGGCGCGGATCGATTCGGCGCTCATGTCCGCGCTCGACTCCGCGCCATTTCCCGCTGCGATGCCCGCGTACGAACGCGTGCTGGTGGACGACTCGGGCAACATCTGGGTGCTCGAATACTCGGTGCGCCTCGATCAACCGAGCCGGTGGAGCATCTTCTCGCGCGAGGGGGAATGGCTCGGGAACGTCCTGACGCCGATCGGATTGCGCGTGGAGGCCATCGGGCGGGACTGGATTCTCGGAGTGTGGCGCGACGCGGAAGGCGCCGAGCGCATCAGGATGTACGCCCTGACGCGCCCGGGCGGTCCGACGCCGGCACGCTAGTGGTCAGTTGACCACAGCGCTGCGCCGGCGCAGGGCGGCGATGCCGAGCGCGAGCGGCAATACCAGCGCGATGCCCGCGAACTTCTCCCGCTCGTCCGGCCCGGCTGCGCCCGCGCGGGCCACCTGCTTCAGCGCCTCCTCGATGTCCTTCTCGGTCACCTCGCGCCCCCAGGTATTCCGGCCTTCCGAGCGCGTCGGGACGTCCACGGAGTGCACGCGGCCGTCGGCGCCGATGCCGACGAGCGCTGTCGGCCCCTCCTTGCCACCGACGTTCATGGCCAGCACCCACGCGCCATCCGATGGCCACGTCTTTCGCAGTGCATAGACGCCGGGCATGTTCGTGCGCTCGAAGGTGAGTCTCAGGGTCTGGCGCTTTCCCTCGACGAGGCCGGTGGCGGAGCCGGTGACCGGCATCTGCATCGTGTCGCCGTGATGGTAGCTGCGCACGAGGAGGAACATCCCGCGCGTGGTCGGATTGAGCGGGTTGGCTGGAAGCTCGATCGAGATCCAGGGGGGTCCGGCATGCAGGGGTGCGGCGAGGATCGGCAAGGCCAGCAGGGCAGGGATCAGGAGCGCTGTGCGGTGTAGCATCGGAACCTCCGGTTGAAGAACCGCGTGGCGGACGTACCGATGAGATGCCGGCCTATGGCTGAGGGTTTGGACGCGGCATCAGCTGGCGGAGGCTCACGTCTCCCTTGAGCGAGCGGGCAGCCACGCGCGCCCGTCCGTTGCCGAGCCGGTAGCGCACCACTTTCCCTTTTCCCGGCACGGCGGTGAGCCCCGGGATGCGATTGATCGCCTTCCCCGCGTAGGCGCTCACTTCGACGACGGCGTTCTGGCGCGCCGGGAGGAGGATCTCGATCGGAGCATCGTGCGTCTGCAGGTCGAGACTTCCTCCCGCAGCAACCGCTCCATTGAAGAGCACGCTCCCCGACACGCTTTCGAGCCGGCCCGACGACACGCCGCGGGCGTCGAGCAGCCGGATCGCTCCGGAGACGCTCGTGGCGGTGATTTCCGCCGCCGCATGGCGCACGGTGATCGCGCCGCCGGCGGTCTTGAGGCGGGTGACCCGTGCCGGTGCGGCAATGTCGAGGTCGCCCTCCATCGACTCGGCCACGAGCACGCCGGGCGTGCCGCGCACCGTGATGGCACCAGTCACCGTGGAGGCTTCGACCTGTCCGTTCACGCCCTCGATCGCGATGGTCGCAGTGGCGCTCTTCACCCACAGGTTCACGCCGCGCGGGACCCGGATGTCGAGATGCGTTCCGGGAATGTCCGTGGCGGCGTTCGCTTCCACCACCACTTTCACTCCGCGCGCGCTCCCGCCCAGGAGGAGCGCTCCGCCTCCCTCTGGCGGTGTGCCGGCGACGGTGATGCTGTCGTAGTCCCATCCGCTCACGCGGATCGAGCCGGCCAGGTTGAGGATCCGGATCGACGCGTCGGGCGCGACGGCGAGCCGCCGGACGGGCAGCCGGTCGGTCGGCCGGCCCTGGGCCGCAAGCGGGGCTGACGCCAGGACCAGGAGGCCAAGCGCAAGGCGGAGCGCAGGCATCAGAGCTCCCTCGCGAGGCGCGTTGCCTGTTCGAGCAGGGCGACCTTCTGCTGGTGACTGGCCTGAAGCAGGAGGCGGAGATCGGGATCGCCCGGATCGGCCTCGAGCGCGGCGCGCGATTCCGCGATCGCCCCGTCGATGATGCGCAGGTTGCGCTCGAGGGTTTCGATCGTCTCCGGCGCGAGACGCTCCCGTTCCGCACCGAGGACGTCCGACAGCGCTGCGGCCTGCTCGATGTAATCGGATTCGAACGCCGGAACGTTCGCGACCGCGTCGGGCGCCTCGCGCATGATGAGCACCGTCGCCGCCGACGACGCGGCCATCAGTACGAGCGCTGCTGCCGCCGCGGGGAGGAATCGGCGTCGCCGCGGGCGGATGCGCGCCTCGATCGCGGTCCATACCATCGGCGGCGGCGCGATGTCGCGCGCCAGCCGTGCCACCGGTGCGGCGAGCATGCGTGCAGCATCGAGGTCCCTGCGGCATTCCGCGCATCCGGCGATGTGCGACTCGAACGCGGCGAGCTCGGCCGGCGCGAGCCGGCCGGCCGCGGCGGCGTCGATCCTGTCGCGTGCTTGGCTGCAGTTCATCGGTCCAGTGCCTCCCGCAGCAGTCTCCTCGCCCGGAAGAGCTGCGCCTTCGACGTTCCTTCGGCGATCCCCGAGAGCCGGGCGATCTCCTGGTGCGTATACCCCTCGACATCGTGCAGGACGAACACCGTGCGCGCACCGCGCGGCAGCGCCGCAATGGCGCCTTCGAGATCGCTCGCCGTTCCCGTCACGGTCTCGCCCGGGCGCTCGAACGCCGCCGGGTCGTCGGTGAACACGAGTCGCCGGCCCCGGCGCCAGAGGGAACGGCGGTCCGCCAGGACCACGTTGACCGCCAGCCGGTGCAGCCAGGTGCCGAAGGCGCTCTCGCCCCGGAAGGTGGCGAGGCGCTCCCACGCCCGGACGAAGACATCCTGCGTCAGCTCCTCGGCGCGCGCCTGGTCTCCCTCCAGCCGGAGGCAGAGCGCGTGGATCCGCCCGGCGTGAGTGCGGTACAGCTCCTCGAACGCGGCGGCGTCACCCTGCTGGGCACGGCGGACCATCAGGTCGCTCACGGGGCGGACGGGTCGGGCCGCTTTCGCAAAGCCGGCTGAAAGAAGCGCTTCGGCATGCACTCCGATTCGACGCCCGAGCCCCCCCGATGGTTTGAACCAGGTGCTGGCGGCGATGCAGGTTCGTACCTAGACTCCACCCCCATGTCCTACTTCGATACGGACAAGCAGCGCGCTGCCGGGGTCATCCTGATCCTCGGCGCCTTCCTTGCGATCGCGCTCTGGCCGTTCGTGAGCGGGCTGATCGGCGCCCTCGTCCTGTACGTGATCTTCGCGCGGGTCTATCTCGAGCTGTCGGCCCGGGCTCCCGAGGGCGTGGCCGCCGGGATCGTGATCGTGCTCGCGATCCTGCTCGTGGTCCTGCCGGTCGCATCGATCATCTCCCTCGTGGCCACGCAGGGGCCTGGAATGCTGCGCGGCGTCATCGAGAGCCCGCTGGTGGACCGGCTGATGGAGCTCCGCGTCGGGCGCTACAACGTCGGGGAGCAGCTCGGCGTGCAGTTCCGGAACCTCGGCGGGCAGCTCGTGTCGATCGTGGGCTCCAACGAGCTCGGCATCCTCGGAGCGGCAAAGCGGCTCAGCCTCCAGCTCACGGTCGCATTGTTCGGCCTGTACTATCTGCTCCGGTCGCGCCGGCAGGCGTGGAAGGGGATGCGGCCGTTCATCCCGTTCTCGGCGGAGAACGCCGACCTCCTCCGCAAGCGCTTCAAGGACGTCACGATCTCCACGCTCATCGGCACGTTCCTCACCGCCGCGGTGCAGGGGGTGCTGATGGGCGTCGGCTTTGCGGTCGTCGGGCTGGCGAATCCGGTGTTCTGGGGCGTCATCACGATGCTCTTCTCGGTGCTCCCGGTCGTCGGCAGCGGGCTCATCTGGATTCCGGGTGCGCTCGTGCTCTTCCTGCAGCAGCGCTTCCTGATGGCGGTGCTCCTCGTCGTCTGGGGCGTCGTGGTGGTGGGGGGCATCGACAACTTCATCCGGCCGTGGGTCTATCGCCGCTACGCGCAGATCCATCCCTTCATCACGGTGATCGGCGCGCTCGCCGGCATCAAGTACTTCGGCATCCTCGGGCTGCTCATCGGGCCGCTCGCCATCTCGTATTTCTTCGAGCTGATCCGGATGTACCGCGAGGAATACCTTCCGCGCGAGCCGGTCGAAATCGAGCCCGAGCCGTTGTCGCCGCCACGCCGCCGGCGCCTCAGCTGGCCGACGTTCTCCCGCCCGCCCGAATAGCCCCCGTCCTCAGTGACCGCCGGCTGCGGCACGGCGCCGGCTCCAGAAGAACACCGGAATGCCCAGTGCGAGGAGCGCCGCGCCGCGCGCGGCGTTGCCGGGGTTCGATGAGACCGATCCGATCACCACGTACAGCGCCGCAGCGATGAAGAGCGCAGGCAGGACGGGATGGCCCGGCATCCTGAAGCCCTCGTACCTTCCCGGGTCGCTCCGGTCGCGCGCGCGATAGACGAAGAGCGATGCCGCGGTCATTCCGAAGAAGATCCAGTCGGCAAAGACCACATAATCGAGCAGAGCTCCATAGCGCCCGCTCTGCACCAGGATGAGTGCCCAGATCCCCTGCAGGACGATCGCCGCTCCCGGCGTGCGGTACCGCGGGTGCAGCCGGGCGAGCCGGGGAATGAAGAGCCCGTCGGCTGCCATCGCCTGGATGACGCGCGGGGTCACCAGGATGACGAGGTTCAGGAAGCCGAAGGTCGAGACGACGATGCCGGCGGTGATGAGTGTCCTGCCCCCATTTCCGACGAGCCGCGTCATCGAGTCGGCGGCCGGCGCATCGCTCGCCGCGAGGCCGGCGGCGCCGAGGGTCGCGAGGTAGGTGTAGTTGGCGAGAAGGTAGACGATGACGACGCCCACCACGCCGATGATCAGCGCACGCGGCAGGTTCCGCTCCGGCTCGATGATCTCCTCGGCGATGAAGTTCGTCTGCTGCCACCCGCCGATCGAGAAGAGCACCGGGACGAGCGCCGCCCCGATGGCGAGGAGCACGTTCGCCGGCCGGGCGACCGGCTCAGCCACGAGCGCCGGCATGTCGATCAGCCCGGCAGCCGCGGCGAGTCCCGCCGCGATGAGCGCGCCGAGCGCGGCGAGCTTCAGCACGGTGAAGATGTTCTGGGTGACGGCACCCGGCTTCACGCCCGCATAGTTGATCGCCGAGAGGAGCACGATGGCGCCCGACGCGAGCAGCGTCCGCGGGCCGTTCTCCGTCCCGAGGAGCGCCAGGGCATAGTCCGCGAAGGTCACCGCCACCGCGGCGATTGCGCCCGTCGCGATGATGAGGAGGAGGGCCCAGGCGTAGAGGAAGGCAGGGAGCGGCCCGAAGGTGTCGCGCAGGTAGACGTACTGCCCGCCGGCACGCGGCGAGCGCCCCCCGAGCTCGGCATAGATGAAGGCACCGATCAGGGCGATCACGCCCCCGATCAGCCACACGAGGAGCGTGAGTCCGGGCGTCTGCACCCGCTGGGCCACCACCTGCGGCGACCGG
Source organism: Gemmatimonadales bacterium (assembly GCA_036741715.1). Taxonomy (GTDB): domain Bacteria; phylum Gemmatimonadota; class Gemmatimonadetes; order Gemmatimonadales; family GWC2-71-9; genus CAMLLJ01. Next base: position 753 of record DAINRR010000064.1, on the reverse strand, counting down.
AATATCCCCGAGCCGATGATCCCTCCCATGACCATCATCGTGCCCGAGAAGAGCCCGAGCCGGCGGGCGTAGCCGTACCGGCCGGAAGCCGCAGAGGAATCGTCGGTCACAGGTCCTGCCTTTCCGCTGACGAACGTGATGGGATTGGCGGCGGGGCTCCGCGCATTTATCATCTGCCCGCAGATGAGCTCTCCCGCCACACGCGCCGCACCGCCCTCCCGGCTCCTGCTCGTTGCGGCCTTCGCCGCCATCTACATCATCTGGGGCTCGACCTACCTCGCGATCCGTGTCGCGATCGACACGATCCCGCCGTTCCTCATGGCCGGCGCTCGGTTCCTCATCGCGGGCGCGCTGCTCTACGGCTGGGCTCGCGCGCGGGGCGCTCAGCGGCCGACGGGCTCGACCTGGCGCTCGGCGACCGTCCTCGGGGCGCTCTTCCTGCTCCTGGGAAATGGCGGCGTCGTCTGGGCGGAGCAACGGGTGCCGTCCGGCATCGCGGCGGTCCTGGTGGCGCTGCTCCCGATCTGGACCGCAATCATCGAATGGATTCGCCCGCCCGGCAAGCGGCCGGGTGCCTGGGTCACGGCCGGCCTGGTGACGGGCTTCGCCGGCGTGGCCCTCCTCCTCGCGCCCGGCGTCGGCAGCGGCGCGCAGGTGGATCTCGTGGGCGGTGCCGCCCTGATCTTCGCGTCGCTCTCCTGGGCCTACGCAGGAATCATCTCGAAGGAGCTGCCGCTTCCGGCGTCGGCGGCA
>DAINRR010000063.1:0-18022 GCA_036741715.1 Gemmatimonadales bacterium | reverse complement strand
GTCCCGATCTCGGGACGGGTGAAGACGAGCTCGATCGCGTCGATGGCGAGCCGGATGTCGGTCGCGTTCTTCTTGCTGGTGCCGAACGCGGGCGCGAAGATGAGATCGATCGATGATTCGGAGAGCGGAACGATGTACTGCGGGTAGCGCCGCCAGTCGGCATAGGCGCGCTGGACGGCCACCTTCCCCTTGATGATGTCGCTGTTGAGGAGCATGCGCAGCTCCTTGGTGAGATCCGAGCGGATCCCCAGCGTCACATTGTCGAAGTCGATGAGGAGGGCGGCATTGGGGGCGTGCAGCGACAGCTCGGCCGCGCGGCCGGGGCGCAGATGCGGGTAGGTCACGAAGGACTCGGGTGCGGCCGGTCCGGTCGGCGCTCGCGGACCTCCCTCGCGAATGGCGAAGGGGCCGCAGAGCGCCGGAGCGGGCCGGCGGGTTAAAGTGCGGCCGAGTCCGCCGGCGCACTCGGAGCGGGAGGCAGGCCGGCGCCACCGATTCCATCGGCGCACCGACCGCCCCCGCCACGATCATGCGGCGGCGTCCTGCGGCGCGTCCCGTCGAACTACGGAACGCGGGCTAAATGTAGGCCGGGAGCGGCGCTGCTGGTAGGGTCAGCCGTCGCCGGAGGGGCCGGCGACCGGGAGATCGAGGATGAAATGGAAGCGGGTTCCCTGCCCGGCGGCGGTTTCCACCTCGAGCTTCGAGCCCATCGCCTCGACGAGCTTGCGGCAGATGGAGAGCCCGAGCCCCGAGCCCGAAAAGGCGTACTCGCCTTCGCGCTGGCGGCGGCGGAACGGCTCGTAGAGCGTCGCCATGTTCTGCGGCGGGATCCCGCGGCCCGTGTCCCGCACGCTGAACTCGACCCGGCCGGCCTCCGCGTCGCGAGCGAAGACTTCGACGAATCCCTCGTTCGTGAACTTGAGCGCGTTGGTCGTGAGGTTGAGCAGCACGCGGCTCAGCGCGACGGGATGGCCGACGCGGAAATCCGCTCGCGGGCTCTCCAGCCGGACGGCGAGCGACTTCTCCTCGGCGATCGGCAGCACGATGTCCCGCACCGAATCGAGAATGTCGCGCACCGAGAACGGGATCGGGTCGAGATCCACCAGGCGGTCGCCGCCGCGCGCGAGCTCGATGACGTCGCTCGCCATGGCGCTCAGCCCGAAGGCCGCGCTGTAGACGAGTCCCAGCTGGCGCTCCTGGACCTCGTTCACCGGACCGCTCCGCCCGCGCTGCAGCGTCTCCGCGAGAAAGAGAATCGAGGTGAGCGGCGAGCGGAGGTCGTGCGCCACTTCGACGACGAGCTCCAGGCCATCGGGCCCCGAAAGCCGGTCGGCCAGGTGCTGCGCCCAGTCCGGTTCGAGGTGTGTCGCGACGCGTTCGAGCGCGGCGAGGATCGTGAGCAGCTGCGCGGCGTCCGGCGCAGGCGACAGCGCGGCGGCATGCTCGATGAAGCTCGTGCGGACGACGTTCACCAGTCGGCGCGACAACTGGGTTTTCGGTACCGCATCGAGCGCCGTCGCCTGGCCCGCCGCGACGGATCGAATCGCGGTGCTCAGCGCGGCGAGGTTGGCCGCGGCTTCGTCCGGCGATGCGGCGTGCTCGACGATGCGCTCCCACTGGCCCTCCACATCCTCGACGGCGCGCTGCAGCGCCCCCCACAGCGGCGGCGCAACCGCGGGTGCACTCGGCCCCTCCGGATCCCAGACGTGCGGGGTCCCGGGGGCGGCCCCCGGCCCCGCACGACGGCGCTCTCCGCCCGTGGTCGTTCCTGCGACGCGCGTGCTTTCCAGGATCAGCCGTCCTCGAGGGGGTCGTTCCGCTGAAACGCGTGCTTGTCCATCAACCGGTAGAGCGTCGTCCGGTCGATGCTGGCCAGGCGGGCGGCCTTCGACATGTTGCCGCCGGCGCGCCCGACGAGCCGGGAGAGGTACTCGCGCTCGAACTGCGCGATGACCCGATCCTTCGCCGAATGGTATGCCTCATCCATCACGGCGGGCGACGCGGCGGACTCGGTCGGCCACTCGGGCTGCTGGTCGTCGTAGATGGGGATCTGGTCCGGCTGGATCAGCTGATCCGGCTCGGCGAGCACCGCCACGTGCTCGATCGCGTTCTGCAGCTCGCGCACGTTGCCGCGCCATGGGCGGGAGCGCAGGTAGGCGATGCTCTCCTCGCTCAGCTTCGGCAGGCGGTCGCCCATCTGACGATGGCGCTGCCAGTAATAGGTCAGGAAGTGATTCGCGAGGAGCGGAATGTCCTCGAGACGCTTCCGCAGCGGGGGCAGCTTGATCGGCACGACCCGGAGACGATAGAACAGGTCGCCGCGCAGCGCGCCCTGGTCCACCGCCTCCTGCGGGTCCCGGTTCGTGGCGGAGATGAAGCGGACATCCACGACGGCGTCCTGCGTTTCGCTGCCGACCCGCCGGACCACCCCGTCCTGAATCACGCGGAGGAGCTTGGCCTGGAGCGGCATCGTCATCTCGGTCAGCTCGTCGAGGAAGAGCGTGCCGCCGTTGGCGGTCTCGAGGAGGCCGGGCTTGTCGCGGTCCGCACCCGTGAACGCGCCCTTCCGGTGGCCGAAGAGCTCGCTCTCGAGCAGCCCTTCGGGAAGCGCCGCGCAGTTGATCGGCACGAGCGCGCGGCCGGCGCGACGGCTGTTCTGATGGATGAACTGGGCGATCACTTCCTTGCCCGTGCCGCTCTCCCCGCTGATGAAGACCGACGCGTCGGTGGCCGCGACCTTCCGCGCCAGCTCGACGGCCTTCCGGAACGCCGGCGACATGCCGATGAGCGCGATCTTGTCGCTGTGCCCATGCTGCTTCATGAGCTGAAGCCGGAGGTCCTGGGCCTCGCGGCCCACCATCACGGCATGCGAGGCGCGCCCGATCAGGACCTGCAGGTGCGTGGCGGAGAACGGCTTGGGGAGGTAGTCCCATGCCCCGGCCCGGAGCGCCTCGATGCTGCTGGTGACGCTCGGGTTGCCGGTCATGACGACCACGATGGTGTCCCGGTAGGCGTCGAGGGAGGCGCGCAGGATCTCGATCCCGGACACCTGCGACATGTACAGGTCCACCAGGATGATGTCGAACTTCCGGCGCCGCACGGTCTCCAGGGCCTCTTCTCCCCGCCCCATGACCGTCACGTTGTAGCCGTCCATCTGGAGGACGCTGGCGCAGCTCTCGCGGAGGGTCCGCTCGTCGTCGACGACCAGGACACGGATACTTGCCTTGACTTCGCCGGGGATGGAAAGCGGGTCGCGCTCCGACTCCGGAGACGCACCGCTGTCCGGCCGCTTGACGTTGTACGCGAGCGAGCTGCCCATCGAAGGCTCCTTGGAGCGCGGGTCGACCGGGGAAACAGTATCGTGAATACCACACCGTGGCGGCACATCCGGGCAAATCGTGTGCTCGATGCCACACGTACTTGTTGCGCCACCCCACCACCAATGTAGCTTCCCAACGACATATTGTTAGTGGCTGGTCCTCTACCTGCGGTATCCATGCAAACCGGAGTCCACTGCACCGGGGTTTGCGAGCCACGGCACTGACGCACCGGGACGCGGTACTTAGTTTGCGTGGCAGAGCGGATATACCAGTCGCCCCGATCGTCGGGGTTTCCCGCAGGCTACCGTGGAGTGTTGCAAGTATGGCTGGCAACCTGCTACCCCCGAGTGAATCCGGCGCAGTTCAGCCCTATATCGAGGGCGGAGCCCCGACCCCTGCCACGCCCCCGCCCCTCCCGCCCATGGAGCCGGAGGGCGGGATGCAGCTTGGGCGCTATATCGCCGCCATCAAGCGCTACCGCTGGCTCATTCTCGCGGTCGTCGTCGTGGGGACGGGGATCGGGCTCCTGGCCACCCGCTTCATCGATCCGATCTACACGGTCAACTCGACGATCTATATCCGGGCGCCCGAAGGCACCGGAGACGGGCGCCAGCTCGGAGAGAGCAAGGGGCTGATCGAAGGGCAGAACTGGGTCCAGCTGCTCACGACGGCCCAGGTGCTCGACAGCGTCATCGTGCAGGAGAAGCTCTTCCTCGAGCCGAAGGACGTCGCCGACTCCTCGCTGTTCAAGACCTTCGATGCCCGCTGGCCCTGGCGGCCCGCGTCGTACGTCCTCGCGGTCAACGAGGCCGGCACGCGCTTTTCGCTCCGGACCCGGGAAGGCCGGACGATCGATCAGGGTGCCGTGGGCGACTCGATCGGCGAGAAGGTCGGAATGCTCTGGAAGCCACCCGCGGCGCTGCTCGGGAAGGATCGCGAGATCGAATTCGATCTCATGACGCCGCGTGACGCGAGCATGGGGCTCCAGCAGGACATCGTCACGAACATGATGCAGGAGGGCAACTTCCTCCTCGTCTCGCTGAGCGGCGCCGACCCGGCGCGGCTCACCCGCACGCTCAACACCATCGGAGAGCGGTTCGTCAACTACGCCGGCGAGCTGAAGCGGCGCCGGACCACGGCGCAGGCGATCACGCTCGAGGAGAAGCTCAAGTCGGTCGGTGATTCCCTGCGCCTGGCGGATTCGCGCCTGGCCAGCTACCAGACGCGCACGATCACGCAGCCGACGCAGGGAACGGCCGTCGCGCCGGGCATCGGGTTCACCCAGAACACGGTGATGACCGATTACTTCATGAAGCGCGCGGAGCTCGAGCGCATTCAGCAGGACCGGCAGCGCCTCAATACCGTGCTCGAGCGCGCTCGCACCGGCCAGCCCGTCGGGGCCGAACTGCAGACGATCCAGTCCACCCAGGTGTCGGCGGACCTCAACAACGCACTCAAGTCGCTCGCGGAGTACGAGGCCGAGCTGCAGAACCTCTCCTTCCGGTACACGGAAAAGTCGCAGAACGTGCAGGACGTTCAGGACAAGATCAATACGCTCCGCTCCCAGGTGATCCCGCGGCACATCGCGACGCTCAACGGCGCGCTGAGGTCCCAGGAGCTTGCGCTCGAATCGACGATCGGTGAAGCGACCAGGGACATCCGGGGCATGCCCGGCCGCCAGATCGAGGAAGAGCGGCTGATGCGTGAGCGGGATGTCCTGAAAACGATGTACGAGAACCTCCAGCTTCAGTACCAGTCCGCCCGTCTGGCCGAGGCGAGCGCCATTCCCGACGTCGAAGTGCTCGACCCGGCAGTGGAGCCGCAGCGCCCGAGCAGCAACAGCGCGATCATGATCATTCTCGCGGCCTTCGGCATCAGCTTCGGTCTCGCGCTCGGTCTTGCGCTGCTCCTCGACCGGCTCGACAAGCGGTTCCGGTATCCGGAGCAGGTCACCAAGGAGCTCGGGCTCAGCATCCTGGGCGCCATTCCGGCCATCCGGCGCGTGAACTCCAGTGATCGCGACGCCGAAGAGGCGGCGCAGGTGGTCGAGGCGTTCCGGACGATCCGCATGAACCTGGCGCACTCGTACGGCGCCGCCGGGCCGGTGATGCTCACCATCTCGAGTCCCGAGCCCGGAGACGGCAAGTCACTCGTCTCGTCGAATCTGGCGCTCTCCTTCGCCGAAGCGGGCTACCGGACGCTGCTCATCGACGGCGACATCCGCCGGGGCGAGCTGCACCGGATGTTCAACACCGACCGCCGTCCGGGGCTGCTCGACTGCCTGCGCGGCGAAGCGACGCTCGACGAGATCCCGCGTGCCACGACGCACGCCAATCTCACGCTGATCCCCTGCGGCACCCGCCATCATCACGGGCCCGAGCTCCTGGGCTCGGCCGCCATGCGGGACCTGATGGCCACGCTCAAGGCGCGCTACAACGTCATCATCGTGGACAGCCCGCCGCTTGGCGCCGGAATCGATCCTTTCGTGCTCGGCACGGCCACCGGCAACATCATGCTCGTGCTGCGCTCGGGAGAGACGGACCGCGCAATGGCCGAAGCGAAGCTCAAGCTGCTCGATCGCCTCCCGGTCCGGATCCTCGGTGCGGTCCTCAACGATGTCCGGACGTCCGACGGGCAGTACAAGTACTACCGGTACGTGTACGGTTATACCGCGGACGAGGAGCCCGTCGGGCAGCTCGGCGTCGGAAGCTGATCGCGCCGAGCGCTGACCGAACAAGAAGAGGGCCCCGCAGCGATGCGGGGCCCTCTTCTTGGTTCCTGGCCGCCGGTCCAGCCGGCGGGCCAATCCGGACGATCAGTTCTGGGCCGCGAACTCCCGAACCCGGTCGGCATCTCCCGACTCACGCAGCTCGCGCAAGGCGGTCGTCGCGCGGAGCAGGAGCTCGACTGCGTCGATTTCCGAAGCACTGAAGTCGCTGACGGCACAATACCCCGCGCGCAGGCGGATCGGGCCGTTCCCTTCCCGCACCAGCCCCGCCTCCTCGACGACCCCGCCGAGCCGCTCGGCCAGACGCACGGCGCCTGACGGCCCCGTCGCCGGCGCGATCACGGCAAACTCGCCATGCGCGAGACGCCCCACCGCGTCCGACGTCCGCCCGGCTTCGTGGAAGACCCGCCCGATCCGCTCGGCGACGGCGCTCGGCTCGTGCTCGAGCGCCGGGCCATGATCGGGCGAGAAGACGACGCAGGAGAGCGGCTGGTGACGACGCTGCGCCTCCGACCCGAGCTCGCGGGCCCGGCGCGCAAGCCCGCGCATGTTGTAGAAGCCGGTCACGGCGTCGAGGAGTGTGTCGTCCCGAAGCGCATCCACCTCGAGCTTCGATTGAACGAAGGTGCGGAGCTTGAGGAGCAGCGCCTCGCCGTCCACCGGCTGGCCGAGAAACTCCCAGGCGCCTGCCCGATAGGCTTCGAGGCGCTGCGTCCGGCCGGAGGGACCGCTCGTCGTGATGATGATCGGGGTCGTTGCGCTGAAACGCGGATCATCCCGCAGCATGCGGCAGACGTCGAACCCGTGAAGGTCCGGCATCTGGGCGTCCAGGATGATCAGGTCGGGCCGCTGCAGGCGGGCCTGATCGAGCGCCTGCTGGCCCGTATGCGCGCGAACCACGGCGTAGCCGTTCGGCGCCAGGATGCTCTCGAGTGACCGGACCGACCATTCTTGATCATTGGCGACCAGAACGACCGGGGGCCGTGCAGACTGATCTCTCTGTTCCATGCGCCTCGGGGACTTCGGCTATGAGTGCAGGCCCGTCAGGGGCCGACAGATACGGGCTTCCGGACACGCCGGGTAACAGCAGGAGTCATGCGACGTCGCCTGGATTTGCAAGTCCTTTTGTTGCAAGGGATTGCCCGCAGGATCGAGCGTCACCCCTCTGGCGACCGCCGAGTCTGCGCAACACCCCGACGCCGGCATCGGTGAAGGGGTGCTCTGGAAGTGGGGCGCCGGGCCTCCAGTTGTGGGGTGGGTGCAACGTGATCTGGGTCCGCCCCGGCAGTGAAGCGCACCGCGGCGTCGCTTCGTAACTGGTTTTGCTGTAATTACTTACGAGCTCGGTCGACACCAGAAGCGACGTGACCGCTCTCCCCGGGGATCGCGGCGTCAGAATTGAAGAGGGGGGATGCATCCACCCGAGTCCCCCGGGACCGCCCGAAAGGCACGCAATGGAAGGCGAGTGCGGCATGAAGGAAGAAATCCATACCGGCAGCAGCGGCGCGCCCGAGGAGCTGCCCGACGAACGCTCCGAGTTCTCCCACCGGCTCGCGAGCTTCGGGCTCGGCGAAAAGCCGGGCCGGCTGCTCGAGGACACGCCACGGCGCGCGTCCCGGCCGGTGCCCAAACCGATCGTCGAGTAATCATCGTGACGCTTTCCCCCGGGCGTGAGTCGTGTCACAGGTCGGAATCCACGACGTGGTATTTTGAACGTCGAGCACTCGCGATTCGAGAGCGCACCGTGACGCCGGAACCGGCGTACGGAATTGCACGTCATCTACAGGAGGCACGTCACGCGATGCGGATGCCACTCGAGCGGGTGCTGTTGCTGGGAGCACTGATCCTTGCGCCGGCCGCTGCGGCGGCGCAGACGCCGGCCACCGGGCCGGTGCCGTCGGACCGTGCTCGCGCGATGGCCACCCGTGCCGAGCTCCAGGCGCTCGTCTCGACGACCACCTCCGACGAGGAGCGCACGGCGGTACAGGCGCGACTCACCGACGGCGATTTCCAGCCCGGCGATCTCATCGCGCTCACGGTCATCGAGGATTCCACCCTGACGGACACGTTCACCATCCGGACCGGGCGCACGCTCAAGCTTCCGAACATCCCGGAAGTGTCGCTCCGCGGCGTGCTGCGGTCGGAGCTCGACAGCCTCATGACCGGCGTCGTGAGCGAGTACATCCGGAACCCGCAGGTCGACGCCGTCGCGCTGATCCGCGTAGCGGTGCTCGGCGCCGTCAATCGCCCCGGGTTCTATTCGGTGCCGGCCGAAACGCCGGTCCCGGACGTGGTGATGATCGCCGGGGGTCCGAGCCAGAACACCGACCTCAAGAAGGTCGAAATCCGTCGCGGCGAAGTCATCGTACTCGATCGCGAGCAGATGAGCACGGCCTTTGCTTCGGGGACATCCATCGACCAGCTCCATGTGCTCGGCGGCGACCAGTTCGTGGTCGGCGAGAAGAGCGGAGGCTGGAAGGGCACGCTCCAGACGGTCGGGCTGATCACCGGGCTTCTGTCCGGCATCTACTTCGCGACACGACTCTTCGAGTAATGGCACGCCGAATGGGACTTTCGATGCCCGGACTCCACGATGGCCAGTCAGCCCTGCCGCGAACCACGGTTCGCGTCTCGCGCCCGCAGCCGGTGCCGAGTGAGGTCCAGGCTGGGATGGAGCCGCAAGCCGCCGGGCGCACTTTCTCGGAGTGGGCCCGCCGGGCGCTGAACTTCTTTCTCGCGCTGCTCGGGCTCATCCTCGCGCTGCCGCTGCTGCTCCTGGTGGCGATCCTCATCAAGCTCACCTCGCGCGGGCCTGTGATGTATACCCAGGTGCGCGTGGGACTGGATCGCCGGACGGATGCGGACCTCAATACCAACCACCGGCGGGTCAGCGACATCGGCGGGAAGCCCTTCAGCATCTACAAGTTCCGCACGATGCGGACCGATGCCGAACAGGGCACCGGTGCCGTCTGGGCGCAGAAGCACGATCCGCGCGTCACCTGGATCGGGCGCTATCTGCGGCAGTACCGCATCGACGAGCTGCCCCAGCTCATCAACGTGCTCAAGGGCGAGATGAACATCGTGGGCCCCCGCCCCGAACGGCCGATGATCTTCGCGGAGCTGCGCAAGAACATCACCGAATACCCGCTGCGTCAGCGCGCCAAGCCGGGCATCACCGGCCTCGCGCAGATCAACCATCACTACGACCGCTGCCTCGACGATGTCCGCAAGAAGGTCAGCTACGACCTCGAGTACATCGAGAAGCAGAGCCTCCTCGAGGATCTCCGGATCATGTTCCAGACGGTGCCGGTGATCCTGTTCCGGCGTGGCGGCTGGTAGGCGCGCCATGACCGCAACCGTCCGGCCTCTGCCGATCCTGGCGCTCACCAGGCGGCCCGCGGCAGCATTGCCCGCCGCGGCTGCGCTGATCGCGTTCGCCGTGCTCTTCGCCCAGCCGATCCGGAGCCTCGGCGCCGAGTGGTGGAACAACCCCGAGGCCGGGCACGGACTCCTGCTGGCGCCGCTTGCCGTCTGGCTCGCCTGGCGCCGGGGTATCGATGCGCGGGCGCGGAGCCAGGTCGTGTTCGGCTCGGTCATCATCGTCGGCGCGGTCCTCCTCCGCTATCTGTCCGGGCTCGCTGCCGAGATCTTCACGATGCGAGTCTCGGCACTCATGGCGCTCGCGGGTGTCGTCGTCTTCGTCGCGGGCTGGCGCCAGGTGCTTCGCTGGTGGCTTCCGTTCACGATCCTCTTCCTCTCGATTCCGTGGCCGGCGCTCATCACCAATGCGCTGGCCCTGCCCCTCCAGTTCCAGGCGTCGCAGATGGGGGCGGCGCTCCTCGAGATGCGCAACGTGCCGGTCATGCTGCAGGGGAACGTGATCCAGATCCCGGGCCACCGCCTCTTCGTCACCGAGGCATGCAGTGGCCTCCGGTCGCTCACGGCCCTGCTGAGCCTCGGCGTGCTCGTCGGCGGGCTCTGGCTCCGTTTCCCCGTGAGCCGGATCCTCGTGCTGCTCCTCACGATTCCCGTCGCCATCCTCATCAACGCCGTACGCGTCTTTCTGACCGGGTTCCTCGTCTACTTCGTGGACCCGAAGCTGGGAGAAGGGTTCATGCACATGACGGAAGGCTGGCTCCTCTTCATCGTGGCGTTCGGCATGCTCGGCATGCTCGCGTGGATCGCGAACGCGGTCGAGCGGCGGATTCGCCCCGAGCCGGCGCAGGTGGACCATGCTTAACTGGCAGCGGTGGATTCCGGCGGCGGCGTTCGGGGCCGGGTGCGTGATGCTGCTGAGCGTTCAGCGCCAGCAGGTCATGGACCTGCGCGAGCCGCTCGAGACGCTCCCGGCCGAATACGAAGGCTTCCGCGGGTACGATGAAGTGATCAGCGAAGAAGAGCAGCGAGTCGCCGGCATGTCGGATTATGTCCTGCGCTCGTTCACGCGGGATTCGCTGATCGCGTTCTCGGTGTACGTCGGCTATTACGAGCAGCAGACCCAGGGCCGCACGATCCACTCGCCGCGCAACTGCCTGCCGGGCGCAGGCTGGGAGGCGCTGAGCGCGGGTCGCGAGCCGGTTCCCGTCGCGGGGGACACGGTGCTCATCAACCGGTACGAGCTCGCCAACGGTGACATGCGGGCGCTCGTCTATTACTGGTACCAGGGACGCGGCCGGGTCGAATCCAGCGAGTACAAGGTGAAGTGGGACCTGCTCCGCGATGCCGCGCTGACGGGACGCTCCGAGGAGGCGCTCGTCCGGATCGTCGTGCCGATCAATGGCCTGATCCAGGACCCGGACGCGCTCGCACGGAAGATCGCGGCCGAACTGGTCCCGCAGGTGGAGCGCCGGCTTCCCGCTCCGGCCTGATCACCGTGCATGACGCGACGAGGGGCCGCCGGACAGGCGGCCCCTCGTCTTTTCCATTCCCGGCATCGCTCAGGTCGGCGGGCGAGGGCCGCGCTGGCCCACGAGCAGCCCCTCTCCCGGGGCTCGCTTCCGGGCCACGGGCGCCGGTCCGATGCGCTGCGTGGCGCGGAAGGCGCCGATCCCAAGGGCCGAACACGACGCGATCGCGAGCAGGGCCGTCACGACGGCCTTGATCCCTGCGAGGTCGTAGCCTCCCCTGGCCTCGGTCCGAACGATTCTCCGAAGCTGAACCGCATCGAGCGTGAAGCTCGCGGTCAGCAGAATGACGACGACCCCGAGCACCAGCGCCACGACCCCGACCACGCGCAGACCGGTACGGTGCCCCAGGAAAAACGCGGCCACAGCTGCAATCAGGAGCGCGAAGAGCACCGTGGGCAGCATCGTGTAGAGAATGCCGGTCACGGCAAACCGCCAGCCGACTTCGCCGGCGCGCGGGGGCCAGGTGGCAGCGAAGGCTTCGATGAACGGCTGCAGAAAGAGCAGGGCCGCCAGGGCATAGAGCCCGAAGAGCCATGGTCGAAGCTGCGGCGACACGATCGCGTTGCGCATGGGGTTCCGCGGGTCGAGGTCCGTGAAAGCTGAGCCGGGCCGAGGCGAATCACAAGCGCTCGGAGAGTGAGCGCCGGGATCACTGGCAGTCCGTGAAACAAATGGGGCGCCCTGCGGCGCCCCATGACTGGCGTTCGGTCGTCCTGCGCGTGCTGCTACTTCCGGCGGCGCTTGAGCGCGCCTGCGCCACCCATGCCGGCGAGCCCGGTTGCGAGCAGCGTCATGGTGACCGGCTCGGGGACGGTTGTGACCCCGCGAACCGCGAAGACCGCATCGTTGTAATCCTCGTCGCCGCCCCCGAGGATGTCCTCGAAGCCGATGACGTAATCATACTCCGCCCCGATCCCGAGATCGTCGAGGTTGGTGCCGGTGATGGCCATGTACTCGGCACGGGTCCAGACGATCATGTGGGGCATGTTATCGGCATTCCTGCTGCCGTCGCCACTGTAGAAGATGTCGTCGGCTGCCGGGCATCCGGGTTCCGGTGACGTGCCATCCCGGCGGACACAGATACCGAAGATGACTTCATCTCCCATGGCCAGCCCATCGTCGTTCACGTCCATGAACGTGCCCGGCGCGGTGGCATGATTGTCGAACAGGAACTGCGCATCGCTGAACTGACCGATCGTGAGGAAGAAATACAGGTCGTCGCCGTACACCGCTTCGCTGCCGATGAACCGGGCGGCGACATCGCCCGCCTTGTAGACGGGTTGCCCGAGCATGCCGTCCGCGCGAGCTGTTCCCGCGAACATCGCGAGCGCAGCTGCGACCATGGCACCTCGAGCGAACATCCTGCCGAGCTTCATCTGAGAGATCCCCTTGTGGTTAATGACCGACCACCAGACCACTGCTGCCCTGCGATCCTGCGGGTCCTACATCGGCGCGGGCGGCACGCAGGCCGCCGATGCCGAGCCATGCGGCCACCGGTGCTGCGAGCAGCACGATGGCGACCGTCTTCCAGGTTGCGACCTTGAATCCCGGGGTCACCCGCTCGCTCAGCGACGAGGCGAGCGCGCTGAAATCGACGATGAACAGGAGACCGCCCACCACCGCGAGCACCGCGAGCGCGAGAAACACCACTGAAATCAGGCGCAGCGTTCCCCAGTGGCGCGCGACGATGGCCGAGGCGGCAGCGATGGCCAGTCCAAGCAGCGGCGTCACCATCGAATTGAAGACCAGGCCGAGTGCGCCGTAGCGCCAGTCCCGGCTCCCGAGGTCCGCCGGAAGGATCTTCGGCAGGGTATCCAGCAGGGACGTGACGATGAGCAGCAGGGCGATCGGATAGCCTGCGAGCGCAAGCGGGCGTGCCGCCGGAATGGTGGGCTGGATCGGGTGCTCCAGTTCGAGACCAGCGCCAGGTTTGCAATATCCGTACTCGCTCAGCGAAGCTGTGCCACCATGCCATGGCATTGTCCTGCTTGCACTTCCACCTGCGGCCGCCGACTCCTGTGGCATACGTCCCCGGCCCCCGCGAGCCGATTGCGGTGCCGGTGCCACAACAACAGCCTCGTCGATGGTCCGCCGTTATCTTCCGGACGACATCCGGGGCATGCCGCTTGCAACCCGACCCCGCCTGCCCGGAACCGCCGGAGGTTGTGCTGAGCACGGACACGCTGCGACGGAGAAACCGAATCGACCCCGTGACGAGTCCCTCGCCGATCCGGGTCCTCTTCTGCGTGGACAACCTCGGCATCGGCGGAACGGAGCTGAACGCGGTGCGTACGGCGGAGGCGCTGGATCCGGCGCGGGTCCGGCTTTCCGTCGCGCTTCTTGGCGCCGATGGGGAGCTCCGCGAGCGATATGAACGTCTCGGCATCGCGATCCACCGCTTTCCGATCGGGACGCTCCGCGGGCGGCGCACGCTGACCGAAGGGCGACGCTTCGTACGGCTCCTGCGCTCGGAGCGGATCGACGTCGTGCACTGCCACGACATGTATTCCAACGTGTTCGGAAGTGTGGCGGGGCGCCTTGCCGGCGTGGGCGCGGTCATCGTCAGCCGGCGGTGGTCGAATACGCTTCCGGACCCGGCGCTCCGGGCGGCAAACGGCATCGCATACCGCGTAGGGCATCGGGTGCTGGCCAACAGCCAGGCGGTCGCCACTTCGCTGCAGAACGACGAAGGTGTGTCACCGCGGCGGATCGTGGTGGTCCCGAACTTCGTCGAAGCGGGAGCCTTCGAGACGCCGGGCGAGGATGCGATCGCCGCCGGGCGAGCCACGCTCGGTGTGCATCCCGGGGAAATCGTGATCGGCATCGTTGCGCGGCTTGCGCGGGTCAAGGATCATGCGACGCTGCTCCGGTCGTTCCGGGTGGTGCGGGAACAGCATCCATCGGCCCGGCTGGTGCTCGTGGGGGACGGACCCGAACGGGCAGCGCTCGAAGCGCTGGCCGGTGAGCTCGGCGTGGCGCCTGCGCTGACCTTTGCGGGAACGCGACCGCACCGGCCGAACCTGCATCATCTCTTCGATGTGTCGGTGCTCTCGTCGCTCAGCGAGGGTTTCCCGAACTCGGTCGTCGAGGCCATGGCGGCGGCCCGCCCGATCGTCGCGACGCGGGTCGGTGGCACTCCCGACGCGATCGCGGACGGCATCACGGGAATCCTCGTTCCGCCAGGGGACCCGGCCGCTCTCGCCGCCGGCATTGCCGGCATGCTCGAGCGCCGCGAGGACGCGGCGCGGATGGGGCTCGCTGCCCGCGAGGCGGCGCGAACGTCGTACAGTCAGGCGGCCGTCCTCGGGCGCCTGCTCTCGCTCTATGAGGAACTCGCCAGACGATGAGACGCCGTGAAGAAGGGTGGCGCACCGCGCGCTCGCTGACATTGAACGGGACCGCGCGCCCGGTCACGGCCGGCCCGCAGATCGCGGCCGGTCCAGCCGCGGCGCCGGCCACGCGCGCGCAGCTCGTCGCGCTCGGCGAGTACGTCCGGCATGTCGCATCGAGCTTCCGCAACGTCGAGTGGTCGCTCTCCTTCATCGGCGTCCTGCTCTACATCTTCGTCACGACGACGTACCGGCTCCCGGTCGGGGACGTCGCGATGGCATGCGCGCTGTTCGGCCTCTTCCTCCTCCGGGGGCAGCTCCGCTTCCCGCCGGCCGCCATTCTCTACTTCGCGTTCCTGATCTGGGCGTGCGTCGGGCTGATGCTCTCGCCCTACCCGACGGTCGTGGTGGAGGAGATCTGGACCGGCGTCAAGGTCGGACTCATTCTCCTCGCAGCGGTCAATGCGCTCCGGTCCCGCTCGCAGATCCGCTTCTTCATCGTCTTCTTCCTCGCCTGCTTCGGCTCGCATCCGGCACGCGGCACCGTGATCAACTACCTCACGGGCAATGCCGACTTCGGGCGCGCGGCGTGGAACTACATCTATGAGAACTCGAACGACATGGCGGCGCTGACGCTGCTCCAGCTCTCCATGGCGCTGGGTCTCATCATGACGGAGCGGAAGGGGATCATCCGACTCGGCGCCCTCTTCGCCCTCGGCATCTTCCCCGTGGTCATCCTGATGACCCAGTCCCGCGCGGTCATGCTCGGGCTCGGCGTGTTCACGCTCCTCGCGATCGCAGGGCACAAGCGGAAGCTCCGGAGCCTGGCGGTGCTCGGGGTCGTCGGCGCGCTCACCATCGCCGTCGCCCCGAAGGGCGTGTGGGAGCGCATGAGCGGCCTCGCGAACGTGACGGATACCGAGAACCTCCGCGCGGTCGACGCCGAAGGCTCCGCGGAGCAGCGGTGGATGATCTGGAAAGCCGGCGTCCAGATCGTGAACGCGAACCCGGTCGCAGGCGTCGGGCTCGGCGCCTACCAGTATGCGAACGGGGACGTGTCCGCGATCCTGGGGAAGAAGGATGCGCACAGCACCTACCTCACCTTCGCCGCCGAGAACGGGTATCCGGGACTGATCCTGTTCCTGCTGCTCGTGGGCGTCACGATCTCGCGGAGCCGGCGGGTGCGGAAGCGCTGCAGCGTCGTGCTGCCGAGCGCCGCGCAGCAGCTGCGGTACCTGGAAATCGGCTTGATCGCGTTCCTCGTGGCGGGCATCTGGGGGTCGTACGGGAAGCTCGCGTTCCTGTATGTGCACATCGCGCTCATCTGGGCGCTGGCAGCGGCCATCGAGGCGGAGTGGAAGCGGACGCAGCTCGCGGCGGCGAGCGGCGTGGCCGCACCCCTGCCACAGGGGGCCTGAGCGATGTGCGGCATTGCGGGCTTTGCCGGGTGGGAGGCCGAGGCAGCCGAACTTGCGCGGATGTGCGACGCCATCCGGCATCGGGGACCGGACGACGAAGGGCTCCGGGCCGTCGCTGGCGTCGGCCTGGGGATGCGCCGGCTCAGCATCATCGACGTGGCCGGCGGGCACCAGCCGATCGCCAACGAAGATGGAACGATCCACGTCGTCTTCAACGGCGAGATCTACAATCACCACGCGCTCCGGCGTGACCTCGAGCGACGGGGGCACCGGTTCGCCACCCGGAGCGACACCGAGACGATCGTTCACGGCTATGAAGAGTACGGCGACGACGTCGTCCGCCATCTCCGCGGCATGTTCACGTTCGCGATCTGGGACGCGCGGCGCGAGCGCCTGTTCGTGGCGAGGGACCGGGTCGGCATCAAGCCGCTCTACTACTGGGAGGGCGATGGCGGGGTGGCCTGGGTCTCGGAACTCCGGTCGCTGCTGGCCCTCGAACGGTTCCGGCCCGAGCTGGACCACGACGCCGTCGCCTGGTACCTCTCGCTCGGCTACGTCCCCGACCCGCTCTGCATCTTTCGGGGCGTGAAGAAGCTCGCGCCGGGTCACCACTTCACGTGGTCACGCGCGGAAGGACTGGCGGTCGGTGAATACTGGTCGCCGATCCGGCCGGAGATGGGCGCGATCCCGGAGGAAGAGGCGGTCACCGAGCTCCGGCGCCTCCTTGCCGATGCCGTGCATTCGCACCTCGAGTCGGAAGTGCCGCTCGGCGCTTTCCTTTCGGGTGGTCTCGACTCGTCGACCGTCGTGGCGCTCATGGCGCGCGAAGGGACGCGGCGCGTCCAGACGTTCTCGATCGGCTTCGAGGATGCGGGGTACAACGAGGCGCCGCACGCCGCCGCCGTCGCGCGCGCGATCGGCACCGACCACACCGAGCTCGTGGTCCGGCCCGACGCGGACCGTCTCGTCGAGGGGGTCGTTTCGTGCTTCGACGAGCCGTTTTCGGATCCATCGGCGCTGCCGACCTATCTCGTGGCCGAGCTCGCGCGCCGCAAGGTGACGGTGGCTCTTTCGGGAGACGGCGGCGACGAGCTGTTCGCCGGCTATACGCGGTACGCGGAGCTCATGTCGCGGCGCACGCTCCCCGCGCCGGCGCGGATGGGCATCGGTGCCGTGGGACGGCAGCTCCCGCAGGGCGCCTTCGGACGGAACCGGATCCTCGATCTCGGCCGCTCGCGCCGAGGGCGGTACGCCGCCACGGTGGCCATCGCGCTGGCGGAACGCGAGGGAGGCGTGGCGCGGCCCGAGATTGCGGCGCGCGTCCCCCAGCTCGACATGCTGCTGAATCCCTGGTTCTCGCGGTCGGCGGGGCGCGACTTTCTGACCCAGATGACGCTGGTGGACCTGCAGACCTACCTGCCCGGGGACATCCTCACCAAGGTGGATCGCACGAGCATGGCGGTCTCGCTGGAAGCGCGCGTGCCACTCCTGGACCATCCACTGGTGGAGTTCGCCGTGGCCCTGCCCTCGGCGCTCAAGCTCCGCGACGGCACGGGGAAGTGGATCTTCCGCAAGGCGATCACCGGCATCGTACCCGACATCGTGCTCAGCAAGCCGAAACAGGGGTTCGCGGTGCCGCTCCCCGAATGGCTGCGCGGGGACCTCCGCCACCGGGCGGTGGCGCTCCTCCGGCCCGATTCGCCGATCTATGAATTCGTGGAGCCCCGGGGCGTGGCGCGTCTCGTGTCCGAGCATCAGTCGCGGCGGCGGGACCATTCCTGGCTCATGTGGCGCCTCCTCGTGCTGGATCTCTGGATCTCGGCGCTCCGGACGGGCACGCTGAGCCGCTCGACGCCGATGTTCGCGGCTGCAGCCGCCTGACCCGGTCTATCGCAAAAGACGACGGCAAGGCGCGCGAATCAGCGACTGCAACACATTGCACTACCCGATCTTACAACACGTTAGCCCGCCTCCTCCCACTGGCAGGAATATTGCCAGTGACATCGCGTACCCCTGAAGTATTTCTACCAGGGAACGGCCACCGTTCCCGCGCTGCTCAGAGCAAACCCGCCGAAAGGCGGTGACGCAGAGCCACGGGGCTACCGCGAGCCATCGCGACGCCAGCCGAGCCGCCAGCGCTGACACACCCTTGCCCGGGTGTGGCTGCCGGCGGCCTGTTCGCGTCCCGACCTCGAGGAGACCCCGATGACGTACCGGCACAAGCTTTCCCGCCGTCTGGCCATGCTGCGCAACAGCATGCTCGTTGGCCTGACGCTCACCGCAGCGGGCTGCCGCGACAACGGGCCTTTGGGCTCAACTC
>DAINRR010000062.1:0-18158 GCA_036741715.1 Gemmatimonadales bacterium | reverse complement strand
CCTTACCAGCAGATGCCCTGATACGCCGCGCCATCCGAAGTGCGGCTGCCGAATGCCCGCACGAGGTCGACGACCGGCTGATCCGGGGCGAGGTACCCCTGGATCTCCCGGAATTCCCCCGCGCTGTTGCCGATGATCACCGCCTCGCTCGATTCCAGCACTTCCCGCGTGCTCCCCCGCATGAGCTCCCAGATGTGCGGGATCTCCCGCTCGATGTACTCCCGGTTGGCCCCCATCAGGCGCGAGCTCGTGACGTACGGATCGTAGATCGCGAGCTGGATTCCCTTGCCGATCAGCATCTCGATAAGCGAGACCATGGGCGATTCGCGGAGGTCGTCGGTCCCGGCCTTGAAGCTGAGGCCCAGAACGCCGACCCGCTTCTTGCCCGTGGCCATCACGAGGTCGAACGCATGCTCGATCTGCTTCCGGTTGCTCTCGAGGGTGGCGGCGAGGACCGGGACCTCGACGTCCATCGAGCGCGCCTTGTAGATCACGGCGCGGAGGTCCTTCGGGAGGCAGGAGCCCCCAAAGGCGAAACCGGGCCGCAGATAGTAGGGAGAGATGTTGAGTTTGCGGTCTTCGCAGAAGATACGCATCACCTCGTGGCTGTCCACTCCCGACGCCTTGCAGATGTTCCCTATCTCGTTGGCAAAGGCCACCTTGAGCCCATGGAACGCGTTGCAGGCGTACTTCACCATCTCGGCGGTGCGCACCGGAACGATGTGGACCGGTGCCTCGAGCCCCTCGTAGAGGGCCGCGACCGCGGCCCCCGTCGCCTCGTCGTCGGCACCGACCAGCGTGAAGGGCGGATCGTAGAAGTCCCGGATCGAGGTGCCCTCGCGCAGAAACTCGGGATTGCCGCACACGCCGAAATCCGCACCGGCCCGCTTCCCTGACGACCGCTCGAGGGCGGGAATCACCAGGTCGTGGATCGTGCCGGGAAGGACGGTGCTCCGGATGACGACGGTGTGACGGCCCGCTTTCGCGGCAAGTGCCGTGCCGATCTGCTCGCAGACCCGCTCCACGTAGCTCAGGTCGAGGCTCCCGTTCGGACGGCTCGGGGTGCCGACGCAGACGAGCGACACCGAGGTTCGCCGGACGGCATCGGCCACGTCGGTCGTGGCGGTCAGGCGCCCGGCACCGACCATCTCGGCGACCAGCTCGCCGATGCCCATTTCGACGATGGTGGCCTTGCCGGCATTGACCATCTCGACCTTGCCGGCATTCACGTCCACGCCGACGACGGCATGCCCTTCCCTCGCGAAGCAGGCCGCGGAGACACATCCGACATACCCGAGGCCGAACACACTGATCGAAGTCGTCATGACCGTCCTGTAGGCGTAAAGGAGCGCGCGCCGGCCGCGCGCGCACACTGGTCTGCAAAGATGTCCGCCACGCGATCCCACCCGAACGACGTGCGGACGAGACGGGCCGCGTTCGCGCCAAGCTGGTCGGCACGGGCCGGCTGCTCGAGCAGCGCCGCGACCGCGGCTGCGAAGTCCTCGGGCGCGTCGGCCAGGAGCACGTCCGTCCCGTCGGTCACGGGCAGGCCTTCCGCCCCGACCGCGGTGGACACGACGGCCCGTTCCATCGCCATGGCTTCGAAGATCTTGAGGCGCGTGCCACCGCCGATGCGGAGCGGCACCACGAATACGGCCGCCCGCTCGATGTAGGGCCGTACGTCCGGCACGCTCCCCGTCACCCGCACCAACGCGTCACGCTCCGCGAGCGCCCGGATACGGGCGGGCGGGTTCCGTCCGACGACCGTGAGCGTCGCGCCCGGCACGCGCGCGCGGATGCGGGGCAGGACCTCGTCCGTGAACCAGAGGATGCCGTCTTCGTTCGGAAGCCAGTCCATGGATCCGGTGAAGACCATGTCGAGGGGCTCGCGCGCGACGGTCCGCGATGGCCGGAAGAATTCGACGTCCACACCGGTCGGCACGTCGGAGGCGTTCGCGACGCCATAGGCGCTCCGGAAGACGTCGCGATCCTCGGCGGACACCGCGATCACGTGATCGAACCGCCGGCACTCCGCGCGCTCGAAGGCCTCCATCCGCCGCCACTGCTCGCGGAAATAGCGGCGCGCGATGGCCCCGCGGGCCACCTCGGCATGCCGGCGCCAGATCATCGCCTCGACGTTGTGCTGAAACAGCACGGTCGGGACGGGCAGGCCTGCCGGTACGTTGAGCGACGGCGCGAGAAAATCGCAGACGACGACGTCGACGTCCCCCTTCGCCACGAGCTGCCCGATGGCCTCCCGGAGCCCGGCGCTCCGGTATTTCGCGATGGCGTACGGCAGCCGGGAGAACACGTTCGCGAGGAGCTCTCCGTAGAACCTCGGGCTCCGCTTGGCCGCGGCGTCGAACGGCACGCGGACGAGCTGATCGGCATACTCCGAAGCCCGCCCGGCGGCATCCGGAGCCGCCTGTCCGTCGTCGAGGGTGACATAGGTGATCCGGTGCTCGCGCCGCAGCGCCCGCAGCATGTTGTACGTGCGGATGCGCCCGCCCTTGTCGACGGGGTGCAGCAGCTCGGTCTTCACCCAGAGGATGTGCATCGGTCAGCGGGCGGCGGCGAGTGCGGGCGCATCGAGCGCGATGTCCGCCGGCGCTTCGCCGTCGAGGAAGATCCGGTGCCAGAGCTCGAGGTTGACGAGCGACCAGAGCCGCTCGGAGTGGTCGATCTCGCCGCCGTCGTGCTCGCGGACGATCCGCTCCACCGCGTCGCGGGCGAAGATGCCGCGGGCGCCGGCGCGCTCGCCGAGCACGCAATCCTGGATCACGTGACGATAGGGTCCGCGGAACCAGCTTCCGACCGGCACCGGGAAGCCCATCTTCCGGCGCGAGAGGATCTCGGGCGGCA
This sequence comes from Gemmatimonadales bacterium, assembly GCA_036741715.1. GTDB lineage: Bacteria > Gemmatimonadota > Gemmatimonadetes > Gemmatimonadales > GWC2-71-9 > CAMLLJ01. The sequence continues at coordinate 15,296 of DAINRR010000062.1, read as the reverse complement.
GCGCGTGCTTCATCGCCTGGCGGAGGATGTACTTCGTCGTCGTGCCGCGCAGCTTGAGCCGGTCGGGCAGCCGGGCCGTGAACTCCACGAGGGGATGGTCGAGGAACGGGACGCGGCTCTCGATGGACGCCGCCATGCTCATCTGGTCCTGCTTCATCAGCAGCTCGTGCAGGTACGTCCGCATGTCGGCGTAGAGCAGCTGGTTGAGCAGCGAGGCCTTTCCGGCGTCGGCGATCGCGCGATGCGCTGCCGCGTACGGATCGATCCCGGCCAGTCGCTCGCGCATTTCGGGTGCGAGCACCTCCGCCTGCCGCGCGCGCCCGAAGACGGCGAAGTTGTCGAAGTAGAGGGTATCGATGTCCGCCTGCAGGTACAGCCCGGTCCGCATGAGGCGGTTGCGGAGCCGCGTCCCGCGCGGAAGCCGCTCGACGGCGCCGCGTACGGTCCGCCGGAGCCCGTCACCGGCGAAGCGCTGATACTGCTCGCTGAGCGCCACGTTGTACATCGTCGTCCGGTAGCGCCCGTACCCGGCGAGCGTTTCGTCACTGCCCTCCCCCGTCAGCACCACCTTGACGTGCTGTGCGGCGAGGCGGGACACGAAGTTGAGCGCGATGCTCGAGGGATGCGCGATCGGCTCGTCCTCGTGCCAGACGAGCAGGGGCAACGCACCGCAGAACTCGCCCGGACTCACGACGATCTCGTGATGATCCGTCCGGTACCGCTCCGCCACGAGTCGCGCATAAGCGAGCTCGTTGGCCTCCCGCTCCGCGAACGCCACCGAGAACGTCTTGATGGGCTCATCCACGAGCGTGCTCATCGCCGCGGTGATGGATGCCGAGTCGATGCCGCCCGACAGGAACATCCCGAGTGGCACATCGGCCATGAGCCGCATGCGCACCGCCTCGCGGAAGCGCTCTCCGTACTCGGCGATCAGGTCCGCATCGGGCCGTGTATCGGTCTCCGCCGGATCGTAGTGCACGTCCCAGTAACGCTCGATCCGCACCTCGCCGTTGCGCCACCGGAGCGTGTGGCCGGCGGGAAGTCGCCGCACGCCTTCGAAGAGCGTCTCGTCCCCCGAAGGCGCGTGGTTCGCGAGATAATCGGGGAGGGCGCGGAGGTTCAGCGCGGGCTCCACCGCCTGCGCCGCGATGAGCGCCTTGATCTCCGAGGCGAAGTAGAGCGCCCCGTCGGGCGTGTGCACATAATAGAGCGGCTTGACGCCCAGCCGATCGCGCGCAATGAAGAGCTCGCGGCTGCGCCGATCCCAGATGGCGAACGTGAACATGCCGCGAAGTCGCACGGGCGCGGCGGCGCGGTCGCGTTCGTAGACGTGAAGGACGGTCTCGGTGTCGCAGTGCGTGCGGTAGGTGAAACCGTCGCGCACGAGCTCGGGCATGAGCTCGGGGTGATTGTAGACTTCGCCGTTGTAGATGATCTGGAGCGCGCCGTCCGCGCTCGCCATCGGCTGCGCGCCGTGGGCCACGTCCACGATGCTGAGCCGCCGGTGCCCGAGGCCGACGCCGGGCTCCAGGAAGATGCCCGCCCCGTCCGGCCCCCGGTGAACGAGCACGTCCCGCATCCGCTCGATCAGCGGCGCATCGAGGCGACGAGACGATCCATCCGGCAGCACGATCCCGCAGAATCCGCACATCTCAGCTCACACTCGCCGAACCGGGTTCATCTCCTGCGTCGATCCGCAGGTCGCCGGCGACGAGGACATCCAGCGTCCCCGCAGCCGTCGAGATCCGAACCCGATCCCCCTGAAAGTTGACCACCGGCCGCTCGCCCGGTCCTGCCGGCACGAGCGCCGTGACGATGACGTTACCGTCTTCCGGCCGCATGGCCGATACGCAGGTCGTCGATGCCACCTGCATCCCGAACATCGGCGAGCTCCACGAATCCTCCCAGCTCAGCCCTCCCGCCGACGCGGCGATGAGCAGCCCCACGCCCGTCGCGTCCCGGAGGATGCAGGCGCGCTCGCCCGATCGCTCCACGGCCAGTCCCGGGGCCGCATGCCAGCGCGCCTCGAACGGATGCATCGGACCGCCCAGGATGGTATCGCGCACGATCCAGCAGCGATGCGGCACGAAGAGGATCGCGCGCCGATGGATGGCCGGCGGCACGAGCCCGGCGTATCCGTCGTGCTCGCCTTCGAACAGCGTCCACTCGGCCGTCACCTCCCAGCGCAGGAGGCGCGCCTCGGCCCGACTCTCCCAGCGGAAGGGCGCTGCCGGGCGCGAGGACGAGCGGCCGGCCACCGTCACCGTGCTGTGCGCGGCGGATGACCGATAGGCGTTCCGCGCCTCGACCGGCGCGACGTAGGTGTACGTCCCCGGGTCGACCAGCATCGGACGGCCCCGCGCCGAGAGCTCGACGGCGAGCGTGTCCGCGTGCCCATGCCCCCCGTTGAGTCCGCCGAGCGGCCCGCAGTCCACGACGAGATGGTTGGCCTGGACGCCCCAGCCATCACGCATCGTGAAGTAGCCGCCGTGCGGGTAGTCGCTTGGCACCGAGGGCTGCCGCATCCCCATGCGCTCGAAGCGAGCCGGCCCACCCGAACCCAGGAGCCATACCAGCTCGGGCGTGGGAGCACCCGCTCCGAAGCAATAATCGGGCCTCTCGAGCAGGGCCCCACCGAGGGCGAGCGTGTCCCGGAAGTCGTTGGCATCACGACGCTTGAGCATCAGGAGCCGGCCCCCGTCGTCGTCGCCGATGAGCGGCCAGCGCCGGTCGGGTCGCATCAGCGCAACGATATGGTCGAGGAGGGCCTCGAGGCCCGCGGCCAATCGCTCGTCAAGGGCCTCTCCCGCCTGCCGGCGAAGCACCGCCAGGTGCAGGTAGAAATCGGCCGTATACCGGTGGTAATAGCTCGACTGCTCGAAATAGACTCCGTCCGGACGCACCTGGCGGTCCAGTTCGGCGAAGAGGATCCCTTCACCCCGCCGGATCCAGCGCTCCGCGTCGCGCAGCTCGGGGAAATGGGTGCCGAGATAGACCAGGCCCAGCGCTTCACCGGTCAGGTGGGTGTTCGGGCTGAAGTAGGTCGAGAGATGGACCTCGAGATGGCGCGCGTGGACGTACAGCATGCCGAGCGCGCGACGGAGGAGGTCGGGTGTGAGCGCGGAGGAGCCGCGCACCAGGTAGAGGGCCCAGGTCCACGAGATGGCGCGGAAGGCCACTTCCAGGCTGCTCGCCCAGTTCATGCCGAGCTTCGGCGGATTCGCGTCGACCCAGTGGGTCAGCTGAGCCAGCATTCCGCGGGCGAATCGTTCATCGCCCGTGAGCGCAAAGGCCTGCGCGAGCGTGACGAAATGCTGATGACGGTTCAGTTCCCAGACGAGCTTGTGGTCACCGACGGCATCGAAATCCAGATACGGAAGCCGGCTCCAGTGCACGAGCGGTGCCCGGCGGCCCGAGAGCGGATCGAGCTGCCAGTCGATGGGATCGCCGAAGGAAAGGTCTCGATGTCCGAGGAGGTCGAAGCGACCGGCCAGCGCGCGTTCGGCGGCGGCGACGAGGTTCTCGGCTTCCATCGGCCAGAGCGCCCGAAGTGTCGCGGCTGCTTCGGCGGGCTGGTCCATCGCTGGAAAGACCGGTGCCGCCCGCGCGCGGAAGCGCTCGACGAGGCTGCCGGAGTCGCTGTCATGCCGGAGGAGCTTCTGCAGCCGCTCGGGCGCCGGCTCCCTCCCTGCCGGGTACAGGCCGGCGCGCTCGAGCAGGACCGCGGCGAGCTGCGCCCCCCGGACCCCGATCTCGCCGACGCTCCGGCCCCGCAGGCGTCCGATCAACCGGCGATCTCCTCATAGAGCCGGAGCACCGCCTCGATGTTCGCGGCACCGTCATCCGCGCGAGGCGCCCGCGGTGCCGCGGCCGCTGCGGTCGCGGCAGCCACGAGCGCTGCCGAGTCGCCGATCGGGACGAGGTGGACTCCCTCCGGACGCATGCCGGTGTCGGTCGCCACGACCGGGGTTCCGAGCGCGAGCGCTTCGCGCACGGAGATCGAGTCGCCATCGTAGAGAGTGGTGCGGAGAAAGGCGCGGGACGCGGCAATGGCGCGCAGCGTGTGCTCGTGCGGCACGTCGCCTGCCAGGAGGATGTGCCCTGCAGCCGGCGATTGCGCGATCTGCGCGCGCAACGCCGCTTCGAGGCTGCCCGATCCCACGATGAGCAGACCGGCGCCGGGAACCGCCTCGCGGATACGGGGAAAGACGTCGATCTGCCGACCGAGATCGTACTCGGGCTCCAGCAGGCCCACCGTCGTCATCAGGGTCTCGTGCGCGGCGAGAAACGCCCGGAGCGATGCCGGCAGCGCGGCACCGGGCTCATCCGCGCCGAGCGTCGGCGCTTCGTGCGGGAGAATGAGTCGGATCGCATCCGGACGGCAGCCGAACCGCCGGAAGAGATCGGCCAGCTCCTGATTGACGACGATGATGCGGTCGAAGCGGCGAAGCACCGCGCCGCGCAGCGTGCCGCGTCGTGCCCTGCGTCCTTCGGGCGACGACGGGTAGCCTCCCGAGTGAAAGGTGAGCACGGACCGCTTCCCCGGCAGCATGGAGCAGACTGCCGCGAGACCGAGCAGCCTCGGCGTGAGGTTACCGCCGAGATGCAGGTGGACGATGTCGTACTCGAGACGTGCGAGCAGGCGCAGCAGCGGCAGCACGCCCCGCGGATAATACACCGCTTCGTCCCCGCTTTCCGGCGCGCCCGTGATGTTGATGACCGCGCACGGGATGCCCCGTTTCCGGAGCAGGCGCCGGATCGCCACCAGATTCGTCTGCACCCCGCCGTGCGGCGGAGGGTACGGCCCCAGCTGGAGCACCCGCATCAGCCGCCGGGCGCGAGAACGCGCTGCCAGTCGGCGACGAGCGGGATGCCGCCGCGCCGCGCAGATTCCATGAGCTTGAGACAGACGACGGTGGCCCGCGCGCCATCCTGCACCGAGACGGGAGCCGGGCTTCCGCTGCGCAAGGCATCGAGGAACGCCTTCAGCTGCGCATCGTACCCCTTTTCGGCGAACCAGCGCCGCGAGGTCCGGCGCAGGCCGCCTGCCGACGTGAAGCTCTTGAAGTCTTCGGCGATGGCGCCGATGCCGGACGCGAAACCTTCGACCCGCTCACCGCCCGAGGTGCGGCTTCCGACGGTGCAATAGGTGAGGTTCGCGATCGATCCGTCGGCGAAGGTGAAGCTCGCCGCGATGTTGTTCTCGCCGATCGGCTCGGTGCGCCCGGTCGGCAGGGAGACGGCGCTCACCTGCTCGATCTCGCTCCCGAGCAGCCAGTGGAAGAGATCCACGAAGTGGCACGCCTCGCCGAGGATGGCGCCGCCGATCGCAGGATCCGCCATCCAGAAGCTGCCGGAGATCCCCGGCGAGTTGACGCGCGCGGTGAGGACGGCCGGACCGCTGCGCTGTGCGAGCTGCCGGCGGAGCGAGAGGTAATCGGGTGCGAAGCGGCGGTTGAACCCGACCGCGAGCTGGCGCCCGCTTTCCCGGACTGCGTCGAGCAGCTCGGTGCATTCATCCTCGGTCAGCGCCATCGGCTTCTCGACGAAGACGTGCTTGCCGGCGCGGAGCGCCGCGAGTGCTTCGCGCGCATGGTACTGGTTCCGGCTCGTGATGAGGACGATGTCGACCTGGTCGTCCTGCAGCACCTGCTGGTAGTCAGTGGTGCAGTAGGCCGCGCCGAACCGGCGGGCGTACGCCTTGCCGCGCGCACCGCTCGACGACTGGATGGCCCGCACGCTTCCGCCCGCCTTCCTGAGCGCCGGCATGTGCGCCCAGCGCGCGATATTCGCCGCGCCGATCAGCGCGACACGCGCGCCGGCGGAGGCGGGCGGCGACGAGACGGGCAGCGCAACCGTACGGACCGCGGCGCCCGGTGCCGCGGATGCCGCAGGCTCGGGGTATTCCAGCAGAACCGCGAGGCTGGTGGAGCCCGGCTGCATGATCGTGTCGTACGCCGTCGGCGCCTGCTCGAGCGGGAACCGGTGCGTCACCAGTGGTCCGACCTGCACGCCGCCCGACCCGATCAGGCGGAGGAATTCCTCCATGTTGCGATTCTCGGTCCAGCGGACGTACGAATAGGGATAGTCCTGTCCCTTCTTCTCATAGAGCGGATCGTAGCTGCCCGGCCCGTACGCGCGCGCCATGAAGAGCTGGATCTCCTTCAGGTACATCTCGAGCCAGGGAAAGCTCATCTCGACCGCGCCGAGCACCACGATCCGGCCCCGGTCACGACAGATGCGAAGGGCCTGCTCGCATGGCGCGGACGACTTGGCCGCGGCGGCGACGAACACGCAGTCGACGCCCCTGCCGTCGGTGAGCGAGGCGATCGCATCCGGCAGCCCGCTCCCACCTGCGATGCCGTGCTCCGCGCCGAGCTGCCGTGCCAGGTCGATCCGTTCCTGGCGGAGGTCGATGCCGATGACGCGGCCGCCCTGCAGCCGCGCGAGCTGCGCGGTGAGCTGCCCGACGAGCCCGAGGCCGATCACCGCGACCGTCTCGCCGAGGGCGATGTTGCCGGTCCGCACGCCGTTCATGGCGATGCTCCCCAGCGTCGCGAAGCACGCGGCGTCGAAAGGGACACCGTCCGGAACCCGCGCGACGAGGTTGCGCCCGGTCTGGATCGCTTCGCCGTGGCCGGTGCCCTCGCCGCCGTACGCGACGCGATCACCGATGGCGACGTCGGTGACCGTCGGGTGATGGTCGATCACGACACCGGCGCCGGAATAGCCGAGTACCGCGTAGTCGCTGAACTTGGCCAGGACCTCGCTGGCCGTGCGGACCGGCCCGTTCGCCATCATCACGTCGAACACCTTCCTGAGATGCGACGGATTGTGGGCGACCTCCTTGACGATCCCTTCCTTGTGGATGCTCGCCGTCTCCGTCCCGCTGCTGATGAGCGAGAAGGCCGGCCGGATAAGCACGCCGTGCGGCACGGGAATCGGATCGGGGACCTCGTCGACCACGATGTCCTTGAGGCCCTTCCGCAGCACCTGTTTCATCGACATTCCATGCGTGAGAGTTCCCTGTTCAGCGTCGCCATACATCCCAGCGGCCACGGAGCCCGTACCAGGTCGCCGTCACGATCGCGGCCTGGAGTGAGAAACCCCATGCCGCGACGCTCCTGAGCGCCCGCCATTTCCCGGCCGCAGCCGCGGCCAGGCCGAGGAGGAGCAGCGCTCCGGCGCCGGCCACGAGCACGTACGCCCCGAACGCAGCCACCAGCATCAGCAGGATCGCCGCACCCAGGACCACCAGAAGATAGGGGGTCAGGAGGCGGAGAAGCTTGTGGAGCACGAACTGCAGCCAGACCGGATTCCGGATCGGGACGAGCGCCGCCGGCAGCCAGGCGCACAGCTGGAAGTTCCCGGTGAGCGTCCGGACCTTTCGCCGGTATTCCTCCGCCGGCTCCGTACGGCGCGTATCCGTCGCGCGCGCGGCATCGGTGAAGCCGATGCGGCGTCCCGCGAGCACCAGGCGCATCGGCACGTAGAGATCATCGAGGATGAGTCCGGCGGGAAGGGGCGCCCATTCGGCGCGCCACATCGCGTAGATCGATCCGCTGACGCCGATCGCGGAATGCATCCGCGCTTCGTCGCGCCGGAGCCGCCGCTCCATCCGCCAGTAGCGGTCGATCAGCGACGCTTCCCTTCCCTCCGGCAGCTCGAGCCGCCCGGATGTCGCGGCGTACGGTCCGCTCGACAGATCGACGACGAGCGCCCGGATGGCGTCGGGAGCGAAGCGCTGATGCGTGTCGCTGAAGACGAGGACCTCGCCGGTCGCCGCGCGGACGGCGGCGTTGAGTGTCGTCGCCTTGCCGCCGGGGGCGTCGCCGCGGACCACGGTGAGCCACGGGCGGCGGCCGGCGAGCTCGGACACCGTGGCTTCGCTCGCCGGGTCGAGGGCGACGACGACGTCCAGCCGGCCGGAGTACTGCGCGGCGGCCAGGTCATCCGCTCGTGCGAGGATGGCGGCCGCCGGCTCGCGGGACGCGACGACGGCGGTGACGCTCGGCCAGACAGCGGGAGGCGCCATGCCGGGGTGCGGCGCGTGCCTCGCGAGCGCGCGCATCACGAGCGGATACCCGACCCACACCATCGCGAGGAGGAGCGCCGAACCCGCAGCGAGCGCCATCATAGCGACTGGTAGATCGATTCGAGGGAGCGGGCGAACGTCGCCCTGTCGAAACGCCCGTCGAGGCTTCGGCGCCCGGCGGAACCGAGCGCGCGTCGCCGCTCGGGATCGGCGAGGAGTCCTTCGATTGCGCGCACGAACCCGGCAACATCGTCCGGCTCGAGGACGATCCCTTCGTCGTCGCTCCGGATGATCTCCGTTATGCCGCCCACCCGTGTCGTCACGACGGGCAGGGATGCCGCCATCGCCTCCGCCACCACGATTCCGAACGTTTCCGACCGCGTCGGCAGGAAGAAGAGGTCCGAGCTCGCGAGAATGTCGGGGACGTCGCTCCGGGACCCGAGGAAATGCACCTTCCCCTGCAGCGGAGGAGTTCCTGCGGCTTGCATGACCGCGTCGGCGTAGGCCTCGTGGCCGACCCCCGCGCGCCCCGCGATCACGAACCGCAGTCCGGGCCAGCGCGGGATCAGCTCACGCGCCACATCGAGCAGCACGTCGAGCGCCTTGTTCGGCGTGATCTGGCAGACCGCGGCGACGACCACATCCGAAGCCGAAAGGCCCAGTGCATCCCGGATCTCCCTGCCGGCCTCGAACCGCTCGAGGTCGACCGGATTGTGCAGGACCTGCGAGCGGGACGCGATGCGGTCGAGGCGGCCCGTGGCAAGGCGATGCGCCTCCGAGACGAAGACGACCCGCGTCGCTGCGAGGCGGTCGAGGTTCCGCGTGGCTACGTCGAGCGGGTTGTGCACGTGCAGCACCACCGGCACGCGCGCCAGCGGTCCGGCGAGGACGACGTCGAGGTTCCATCCGAACTCGTTCACATGCAGCACGTCGACCCGCTCGCGCCGAAGCATCGCCGCCGACCGGAGAACCCGGGCCATGGACGCGAATGGACGCCGGATACTCGCCTCCGACACGTCGCCGCGGACGATCTCCACGTCGCGGGCGGTGAGCTCCCGGATGAGATCGCCCTGGTCACCGCGGCCCGCGAGGAAGAGCGGCGAGTGCCGGGTCCGGTCCAGCGCGTCGATGATTCCGAGGAGCGCCTTGGGGGAGCCGGTGTCCACCTGGTGCGAGCTGTAGTAGTACAGGATGCGCATCAGCCGCGGTCGTCGCGCACATGCAGTGCGAGCAGATGCTGGTCGCGATAGCCGTGGATCCGCCCCAGGGTCTGGTAGGTGCGCAGCTTGTGAAAGAACCGGCGAGAGCCGGCGGGCGTGAGGAACCAGCGCGTGGCTGCCCCGGCGAGCTCGCGGAAGAGGTAGCGCGGCACGCCCGCGATGCGCACGCTGGGCCGGATGTCGGTGCGGCAGGATTCCACACGGCCGCTCTGGTAGTACCAGTCGGTGAAATAGTCCTGCGTGAGGCGCTCCGGCGCCACCGGGTGATGGAGCAGCGCCGCGGGCTCGTACCACACGCGTTCCCCGCGCGACATGACGCGGAGTCCGAATTCGGTGTCCTCCCCGAGCGGGGCGCGCTCGCCGCCCGGGCCGAGATCGGTGCGATACCCGCCGTGGCGCGCGAAGACCGTCCGGCGCCAGGCGCAGTTCGCGCCGATCGGCGGTGCCGTGGCAGGAGCGGCCTCGGCTCCCTGCCAGTACTGAACGATCGCCGCCATCATCCGATGCGGCTCGGTATCGCTGACCCACCCCGGCCGCGGCGAGGACCACTGCGGCAGCACCGCGCCGGCGACACCCATGAGCGCGGGATCGTCGAACGGCGCGAGGATCGCGGCGAGCCAGGTGGGAGGAATGCGCACGTCGTCGTCGGTGAACGCGAGCACCGCACCCCCCGATTCCGCGACACCGCGATTGAGCGCACGCGATTTTCCCCGCGCCGGCTCCTGCACGTACCGGAGAGGAAGCCCGCCCGCCCTCCGGCGCGCCTCGACCGCGGCGCGCGTATCGTCGGTCGAATTGTTGTCGACCACGAGCACTTCCCACGTTCGCTCTCCGAGCCCGGCCTGTGCCGCGAGATCGTCGAGCACCCGACCGATACGCGACGCCCGATTGTACGTGCAGATCACCACGCTCGCGTCCACGCCGGACTTCACGCCTCCGCGTACAGCGATTCGAGGGCCCGCGCGTACGTGGCCCGGTCGAATCGGCCGTCCAGGCTCCGCCGGCCGGCGGCGCCGACGCGCCGGCGGCGCTCGGGGGAATCGATGAAGAGGCGGAGCGCTGCCGCGAAGCCCTGCCGGTCGTCGACGGGCGCGAGCGACCCGTACGTCGGTGACGAGACGATCTCGGGAATCCCGCCGACGTTGGAAGCGACCACCGGCAGCGAAGCGGCCATCGCCTCGGCCACGACGAGGCCGTACGTCTCGTGGCGGCTCGGCAGGAAGAAGACGTCCGAGCTCTTCAGGATATCGGGAATGTCCTGGCGCGGGCCGATGAAACGGATGCGCCCTCTCACGGCGGGATCGGCGGCGCGTGCGCGCTGGCGCTCGGCGTACGCCTCTTCCCCGCGCCCCACCGGGCCGACCACCAGGAAGACGAGCGACGGCCGTTCGCGGAGAAGCTCCAGCGCGACATCGATGAACACGTCCACAGCCTTGCGTTCCGAGAGCTGGCAGATGGTCGTGACCACGGTATCGGTCGGCGCGAGGCCGAGCTCCGCGCGGATCTCCCGGCCGCCGGCGTAGCGTTCGACGTCGATCGCGTTGTGCAGCACCCGGGCCTTCGGCTCGACCAGCTCCAGCCCCAGCGTCTCCCGCCGGTGCGCTTCCGAGACGAAGAGCACGCGCCAGGCAGCGAGGCGGTTCAGGTTGCGCGGCTGAATGCGGAGCTTCGTGTGGACGTGCAGGATGACCGGGAGCCGAGCCAGCCAGGCGCCGAGGACGATGTCCTGGTTCCAGCCGAACTCGTTGACATGGAGAAGATCGATCCGCTGTCGCTTGAGCCAGCGAGCTGCGCGCACGACCCGGGCGGACGCCCGGAACGGGCGGCCGGCCTCGATCTCGTGCACGGGCCGGCGCAGGATTCCCGCACCGCGCTCGGCCAGCGCCGTCACGAGCGGACCATCGGCCGTCGCGAGAAAGAACGGCTCATGCCGGGCGCGGTCGACCAGCTCCACCGTCGTCGCGAGCATCTTTGGCGAGCCGGTGGTGAAGTGCTGCCAGCTGTAGAAATACAGGATCCGCATGTCAGGCCGCTCGGGCGCCCCGCCAGCGGTAGAACTCCCGGATCGCGCCGGCCGCCATGCATGCGCGGAGCTTGTAGTAGAAGCGGCCCTTCGGTTCCCGCGTAGTGAGCCAGCGCGCGGTCCACACCGGCAGCTCACGGATGAGATAGCGGGGAATCCCCGCGATCCGCGGGGTCGTGGGTGACAGCTCGTACTCCGCCAGGAACGGCTCGAGTCTCCCGCGCTGGAAGTACCACTGCTCGAAATAGCTGCGGGTCAGCCGGGAGCGGGTAACCGGGTGAAAAAGCTCGGCGGCACGGGTGAAGACGAGCTGTTCTCCCGCATGCAGGAGCCGCATGCCGAACTCGATGTCCTCACCCGGAATCGGGAGCGCGCCGGAGTGACCGAGGTCGAGGCGGAAAACGCCGTGCTTACGGAACATCTCCCGGCGGTAGGCGCAGTTGGCCCCGATTGGCGGCGCCACGACCGGACCGAAATCGGCGGGGTTCGAGTACTGCACGATGCCCCCCATCATCCGGTACGGTTCCGACTCGCTGGCCCAGGCGGGAACGTCGGCCTCCCAGAATGGCGTCACCGCGCCGCCGACCCCGGCGCAACCGGGATCGGCGAACGGAGCCAGCAGCGCAGCGAGCCATCCGTCGGGGATCGTGACGTCGTCATCGGTGAAGACGACGATCGGCGCCGCCGTTTCGGCGACGCCCCGGTTCATCGCGCGCGATTTTCCCTGCACCGGCTCGAACGTGTACCGGAGCGGCAGCCGTCCGGCCGCGATGCGCCGCGCCACCAGCTCGCGGGTGCCGTCGGACGAATTGTTGTCCACGACCAGCAGCTCCCACCGGTACCCCTCCAACCCGACCTGGCGCTCGAGAGCGTCGAGGACGACCTCGAGGCCGGTCACCCGGTTGTAGGTGCAGATGATCACGCTGACATCGAGGCCCGGCCTAGACTCGCTCACGCATCAGCTCCGGAAAGAAGATCTCCCGCGCATCGCCCCCGGCCTTGAGCAGGTCGGCCGCCGCCGCGGCCTCCGCCAAGGGACCGCGCCAGACATCGGAATGGGCTCCCTTCCGCACGAGCCGGGCCGTGGCCTCGACGAGGTAGTAGACCACGGCTCCCACGGCCTGTCCGCCCGAAAGGCCCTGGGCCAGGGCATTCCGCCGCAGGATCTCGCGTCCCCCCCGTCCGAGGATGTCGTGCCCCTCGAGGCGCTTGATCCAGGGCACGTCGAGCCCGTGCCCCCCGCTGAGGAGGTACTCGGTGCTCGTGAAGGTCAGGTGGCAGGCGTCGAAAAGCGGGGCGTCGACCCGGCCGAAAAGGTCGAAATCGAGGAGGCGCCACACCCCGCGTTCCCGGATCACGTTGCCCGGCCAGAGGTCGCCATGCTGAGGAAAACGTGGCGCGGTCCCCGCAGCCTGAAGCGCGGCCGCGGTCGCGGCAAGTTGCCCGCTGCTCATCGGGAGAAGGGCCAGCGAGGCTTCCGCTTCCTGCCAGAAATCGAACGGGTCGGCACGCGTGAGCTCGGGAATGCTCATCCGGCCGGCGTTTCCGACATCGGTGGCGAGCTCGGTCAGTGCGAGCACCGCGTCGCGCCACTCGTCGTGCGACATCCTCCGAAGCAGGTGGGCGAGAAGGTCGCCGTTCATGTAGCGGGTGGCGAGGACCTGAATCCCGTCCGCCCGTGTGCCCGCGGCCTCCGGAAGATGAATCCGGATTGCCGGCGACTCCGACAGCTGCCGCAGGACCTCTGCTTCGCGCGCCGCCATGGCATCGCTCGCATCCCGGCAGCGAACGTAGTACGCCGGCTCCCCTTCCGCCGACAGCAGCAGGAGGTTGAAGCCGCGCGCGGCATCACCCACGACGGGATGGGACGGGAGCGGGATCGGTCCGTCGTTCTTGATCATCACGATGCGGCGCCAGTCGGCGGGAAGCTCGTCTCCGAGCTGGCGCAGAGCATCGTCGAGCGCCGTCGCGAGCGCCTGGTTCACAGGTATCCCACACAGGCACACCCGGGATACAGCAGGGCATGCGCGCCGATCCGCGCGACGAGCGGACGATAGCGGCCGAGCGGCGAGCTCATGTGCTCCATCCGCTCATGCTGGACCGCCGCAGGGCCCCACGTCGGGATGATGCTGCTGGCCGCTTCGGGAAACGGCTGGACATAGTACGAGGCGCGTCGCTGGAATCCGTTGTGCTCGAGCACCTCGAGCACCCGGCTCCGCCTGATGAGCCGCTCCGGACCCCACCCGCGGAAGTAGCGCCTGGCCCAGAACGGGTTCACGAACGTGACGAGCATGCACCCGCCCGCGCGCAGCACTCGCCGGCTTTCTGCGACGACGTCCTCCAGCCAGGTGAGGTCGCCCGGCGCGGACTCTTCGAGGCGTGCGACGGCGACGAGGTCCGCCGAGGCGGAGTCGATCGCCAGAGGCGGGGCGGACGCGGGCGTGGTACGCATGACCTCCGAGAAATGCGGCGCCAGCACGCCGGCGAGCGCGTCCCGCTCGGGCGCGATCACGACTGCGCGCTCCTGGCGTGGCGGCGCCAGCAGCCAGACCCAGTTGCCCGCCGCGAGCACCGGCGGTGAGGAAATCACCTCGACCGTCATCCACATCCTTCGGAATGAGACGCTGCGGCCATCGGCGCGCCTGCGGCCTCTCGTCCGGTATATTGCGGATGAGGCGCCACATGCGGCCGACATAGCGCCAGACCTGACGCCGTCGCGCACTCCATCTGTCGTACGAACACCACAGAACTTACACCCGCCCCGGGGGCAAGGCCGTGTGCGGAATCACGGCTGGCCGGCCTCCCCGGCGGGCGCAGGCGGCACGAGCAAGATACGGACCCGGTGGCACCCGACTTGCCCGGACCGCAGCCGTCCGGCCTGAGGTCCCCAATGGGCCCTTACCGGACGTCCCGCGAAGCACTCGATGACCCAGCGGAGCCCAGGGGGAGATACATGAAGCTCGTGATCCTGGCGGGAGGGCTCGGAACCCGCCTGTCCGAGGAAACCGCGGTCAAGCCGAAGCCGATGGTCGAGATCGGGGGGCGGCCGATCCTCTGGCACGTCATGAAGATCTATTCGAGCTACGGGATCAACGACGTCATCATCTGCTGCGGTTACAAGGGGTACGTCATCAAGGAGTATTTCGCGAACTACTTCCTCCACATGTCCGACGTGACGTTCGACCTCAAGGAGAACCGGATGGAGGTGCACAACCACCGGGTCGAGCCGTGGCGCGTCACCCTCATCGATACCGGCGACGCGACGCTCACCGGTGGCCGGCTCAGGCGGGTGCGCGACTACCTGGGCAGCGAGACGTTCTGCTTCACTTATGGCGACGGCGTCGGGAACGTGGACATCGGCCGGCTGATCGCGTTTCACCGGGAGCAGCAGGTCCTGGCCACGCTGACGGCCGTGAAGCCGCCCGGCCGCTTCGGTGCCGTGGCCCTGGAGCAGGGACAGCACAAGATCCAGTCGTTCCGCGAGAAACCGAGCGGCGACGGTACGTTCGTCAACGGCGGATTCTTCGTGGTCGAGCCGAAAGCGATCGACTACATCGAGGGCGATTCGACGAGCTGGGAGCAGGAGCCGCTCGAGCAGCTCGCGAATTCCGGCCAGCTCGCCGCATACCAGCACGACGGGTTCTGGCAGCCGATGGATACCCTGCGGGACCGGCAGTATCTCGAGACCCTCTGGGCCTCGGGCAACGCTCCCTGGAAGGTCTGGTAATCGTGGCGCGCGTCTTCGTGACGGGAATCGACGGCTACATCGGGACCGTCCTCGGACCGGTCCTCATGAACCGGGGGCACGAGGTCACCGGCTGCGACACGGGGTTTCACCGCATCGGGTGGCTGTACAACGGCGTGAGCGGGATGCCCCGGGTCATCAACCGGGACATCCGGCAGATCACGGCGGAGGACCTCGCCGGGTACGTCGACGGCGAGGCGCACGAGATCACGCTCGACACCGGGGACTGGGCGCTGCGGCCCTACCAGGAGGAGGCGGTCGAGCGCTTCTGGC
>DAINRR010000061.1:8679-18575 GCA_036741715.1 Gemmatimonadales bacterium | reverse complement strand
CGGCTCACCGATCGCCAGGATCAGCTTGATGGCTTCCAGCGCCTGGATGCTCCCGATGATCCCCGGCAGCACCCCGAGCACCCCGCCTTCCGCGCACGACGGGACGAGCCCCGGAGGCGGCGGCTCGGGATAGAGGCAGCGATAGCAGGGGCCGCGCGCCGCGTCGAAGACCGATGCCTGCCCGTCGAATCGGAAAATGCTGCCGTAGACGAGTGGCCGGCCCTCGAGGACACACGCGTCGTTGACGAGGTACCGGGTCGGAAAATTGTCCGTCCCATCCACGACGACGTCGTATCCGGCAATGATCTGCCGCGCGTTGTCCGTCGAGAGCCGCACCGCGTGTGGCACGACGGCGACGTGCGGGTTGAGGTCCGCCAGGCGAGCCGCCGCCGACTCCAGCTTGGGGCGCCCGACCGCTGCGGTGCCGTGCATGATCTGCCGCTGCAGGTTCGTCACGTCCACCGTATCGAAGTCGACGAGACCGATCGTTCCGACCCCCGCGGCGGCCAGGTAGAGCGCCGCGGGCGAGCCGAGTCCGCCGGCGCCGATCACGAGCACGCGGGCAGCCCCGAGCCGCTCCTGGCCCTCGACACCGACTTCGGGGAGCAGGAGGTGGCGCGAGTAGCGGAGCAGCTCGGGATGCGAGAGCGGAGTCATGGCCTTCAATGGAACGACCCGGCTCGGCGGCCGGGTCGGGAGGCAGGGGCCGACGTCATCACGCGACCGGCTGTATCGCCACGAGCTCCTGGACCTGCGCCTCTTCCTTCATCAGGTCGGCGAGCGAAATGCCGGCGAGGAGGTCGTCCACGCGCTGCTGCAGCGCCTGCCACACCGGACGAATGCTGCACGCGCTCCCGGTGTGGCACCGGGCCGCGTCGATCGGGTGGGAATCGCAGTTGATCTCGAAGGTCTGGTGCTCGGAGGCCGTCATCACGTCCCGCACCGAGATGAGCGATGCGTCCCGCGCGAGGAGATAGCCGCCGCGCGCGCCGCGGATGCTGTCGACGAGCCCGGCACGACGAAGCCGGAGCAGGATCTGCTCGACGTAATCTCCGGGAAGGCGCTCGGTCTCGGCGAGCTCGCGGGCGGCCACGGCGCCGCCCCCCGCCATCCGCCGGCGGGCGAGGTGCAGTACGATGATGAGGCTGTACTCGGTCCAGGTCGTGACCCGCATGGTGCGGAATATGCCCCGGCGAGGCCGCCGCTTCAACCCGCGCTCACTTCGGACGCTGGGTCCACTCCCTGATCTGCTGGGCGGAGAGATTGCCTTCCGGCTTGAGGCGTGCGTCGCGCCAGCCGCCGTCACTCACGTCCACGAGATACTGCGACCAGGAGAGCAGTGTCCCGCGGCAGACCTTGTCGGCGGGCGGCGGGTCGTTCGTCTCCTCGCGCAGGCGCCGCAGGAGCTCGTCCATGACCCAGCGCGGAATCCGGGTCCGTTCCGGCGGATAGATGAAGCCGAACAGCACCACGTGGCTGAGCAGCACGCGCCAGAAATCCCCGAACCGGCGGAGGAGCCGTTCCCAGTCGAGGCTGTCGGCGCGGGCGAGGAGGATGTGCGCGACGTCGGCGCCGTCGTACCGGTCGCGCTCCATGACGAAGGACTTCGACCACAGCGCTTCCTCCGGTGGACAGACACCGACGCTCAGGCCGAGCACCTGCTCCTCCCGCGCGTGCTCGAACCACTCGTCGTCCACCGTGGCGACGCCGTTGCCGGAGCTGAAGATCACATCGATGAAGCCCACGTCGGATTCGATCTTGGCGAGCCAGTGCCCCGAGGAAATGCCCGCGCGGAAGCCGGCGCGGCGTGCGGCGTCGATCGCTGCGTCGAGATCCTTCGGCCGGACGAAGAGATCGAAGTCCTTCGTGATGCGCTCGACCCGCGTCTGGAGCGCAAAGGCATACGCGCCACCGACCAGCGTTTCGACCCCCGCATTGCGCAGCGCGAGAATGGCTTCGCGGTAGAAGTCCTGGGCAGGGCTGCCGCTGCCGGGCTCCGGCGCTGCAAGTTCCACGGGTCGGCCTTCCGCTGGCGTGGCGACGCACGGCCCTCGCGGCCGGACACCCATTGTAGCCGGCGCAGCCCGGGCCGGGTGTGCGGAGCGTCACGGCCCGCGTCGCATGCACGCGCTTCCTTACGTCATCATGACGACATCCAACGGGTCCATCAGAATCGCCGCCATCGCCGACACGCATCTCGGGCGCACCTCCGCGGCCGCAGTCCAGAATCTCTTCGCGGCCGTCGCCGATGCCGCGGACATCCTCTGCATCTGCGGCGACCTGACCGATACCGGCTTGCCGGACGAGGGCCGGGCGTTCGTCCGCGAGCTCGCGAAGGTGAACCTGCCCACCGTCGCGGTCCTGGGGAATCATGACCACGAGACGGGTCACATCGACGAGCTCAAGCAGGTGCTCACGGACGGTGGCATCCATGTCCTCGACGGCGACGCGCACGAAGTGCGCGGCGTCGGCTTCGCGGGGATCAAGGGATTTGCCGGCGGCTTCGGGCGGCGCACGCTCGGGCCGTGGGGCGAGCGCGCGATCAAGGACTTCGTACAGGAGGCGATCAACGAGGCATTGAAGCTCGAAACGGCGCTCGCCAGGCTCAAGGCGGAGCGCCGCATCGCGATCATGCACTACGCGCCGATCGCGGCTACGGTCGAAGGCGAGCCGCTAGAGATCTACGCGTTCCTGGGGTCGAGCCGGCTCGAGGAGCCGCTCAGCCGTTATCCCGTCGACGTGGTGCTGCATGGGCATGCGCATCACGGGGCACCCGAGGGCCGCACCGCCGGCGGAGTGCCGGTCTACAACGTATCCATGTCCCTGCTCACGGCGAGCTATCCCGACCGCCCCCCGTTCCGGCTCATCGAGCTCCCGGCACCGACCTCATCCGCCGGGGCCTCCTCGTCGGACCTCGGCCGGGAGGGGACGAACCGCGGCGCCTGAACCGGCGATCAGCCCCCGGCGGGAATCCCCTTCCCTCCCGGCACGCCGAGCTCCGTCATCGAGCGCAGGTCGAGCACCTCCTCGAGCTCGGCTCCCTGCAGGAGACCCTTCCGTGTGACGAGCTCCTTGACGGTGAGTCCGGTCGCGAGCGCTTCCTTCGAAAGCTTCGCCGCCTCCGCGTAGCCGATCTTCGGCGCCAGGGCCGTGACGAGCGCCGGGCTCCGCTCGAGCCAGTACGCGCATTGCGTCTCATCCGCCGCGATACCGCGCACGCACTTCTCCGCGAACACCCGCGATGCATTGCCGACGATCATCAGGCCGAACACGATGTTGTGCGTGATGACCGGCATCATGACGTTGAGCTCGAGCTGGCCCGCTTCGGAAGCGAGAGCCACGGTCGTATCGAACCCGAGCGCCTGGTAGCAGACCTGGTTCACCATTTCCGCGATCGACGGGTTCACCTTCCCCGGCATGATGCTCGATCCGGGCTGGACGGCGGGGAGGATGATCTCCGCCAGCCCCGTCCGCGGGCCCGAAGCGAGCAGGCGGATGTCGTTCGCGATCTTGTTGAGGTCGAGGACATACGCGCGGAACGCTCCGCTGAACGAGGCGATGTCTCCCATCGACTGCATGAGCTGGATCCGGTCTTCGCCGGGCTCGAGATCGAGCCCGCTCACCTCGGAGAGGAACTCCACCATGAGGGCGGGGTAGTCCGGCTCCGCATTGATGCCGGTGCCGACGGCTGTGCCGCCGATGTTCATTTCCCGGAGCCACTCGGCGGCCTCCCGGATCTTCTCCCGATGTCGCGCGACGGTACGCCCGTAGGCGGTGAATTCCTGGCCGAGGCGGATCGGCGTGGCGTCCTGGAGATGCGTGCGTCCGCTCTTCAGCACGTGGTCGAACGCGCGCCCCCTCTCCAGCAGCGCTTCCGCCAGCACGTCGACCGAGGCGATGAACGCGGGAAGGGTCGCGAGGGTTGCGAGCCGCATGGCCGTCGGGATCACGTCGTTGGTGCTCTGCGCCATGTTCACGTGATCGTTCGGGTGCACCGGCGCGTAGCTGCCGAGGGGTGCGCCGAGGATCTGGTTGGCCCGGTTCGCGAGCACTTCATTACAGTTCATGTTGTGCGAGGTGCCCGCACCCGCCTGATAGACGTCGACGACGAACTGGTCCCGGTGCCTGCCGGCGAGGACCTCGTCGGCCGCCTGCACGATGGCGTCGGCGAGCCGGGCGTCGAGCCGCCCCGTCCGGCGGTGCGTCAGTGCCGCCGCGCGCTTGATCCAGACGACCGCGTCCACGAAGGCGGGCAGCGGCCGGAGGCCGGAGATCGGAAAATTCTCGGTGGCGCGCAGGGTCTGGATGCCATAGAGCGCGTCGGCCGGAACGGCCTTCTCACCGAGCGGGTCCTTTTCGAGACGGGTCATGTCGGGCAGGTCGCGGAAAGAGAAATTGGTGGCGGCTCCCTGGAGCGCCGGAGGTCTGCCGATGGACAGATTCCTCGTGATCGCGGATCGCGTCGCATTCGATCCGAGCCGGGCGGCGAAGGTGGATCTGGCGCGCGGATCCGCCCTTTTCCTCGGGCTCAATACGTTCGAGGCCGGTCAGCGGCAGGCGCCGCACGTCCATCCCGGCGCGGACAAATTTTACCTGCTCGTGAGCGGAAAGGCGAGGATGATCGTGGGCGACGAGACGCGCGTGGTGGAGCCCGGCACGCTCGTCTGGGCGCCGGCCGGCGAGCCGCACGGCGTCGATGAGGCGCTCGAGCGGACCGTCATGCTCGTCGGGATGGCGCCGCCCCCGGGCGCGTGAGCGCGCGAGCCACCGCGGCGCGCCCGTAGATCGTCACCGCAAGACCGCCGCCGAGCAACAGTCCTGCTCCGCTCGTATAGAACCGCCACGCCAGCAGCAGTGCCGCGCCTTCTCCACCGAGCGACCCGGCTGCGCCCCCGAGAAATCCGAAGTCCACGACGCCGGCGCCCGACGGTGTCGGCGCAATCAGCTGCGCATAGAGCAGCATGAACGAGCCGATCAGCAGCACGCCGAGCGGTTCGCGTTGCGGCAGCGTCGCTGCGAGCGCGACGAGGACCCCCACGCGCGAGGCGAGGTTCAGGAGCGTGAGCGGCACGCTCGAGATGAGCGGCCAGAGCGGCATCCGCCGCCAGTAGGCCCGCACTCGCCGCACCGGCCGCCGAAGCCTGGCGAGGTGAGTGTACCGGCGCGCACCGTACCAGGCGGCGACGCAGAGAAAGCCGAGGATCACGAGCCACGGCCACGCACGCGTCGCCGCCGCGCCGAGCGCCGGCAGGGCCGCGCTCCACCACGCCGGCGCGAACCACCACGCGAGGGGCAGCATGACCGCGACGATGACCGGCCACGCGGCGAGCACCTCCAGGCTGATCGCGACGAACGCGGCGGATGCGGGGACACCGGCGCGCAGCATCCCGGCGAGACGCGCCGGCTCGCCGCCGACGCGGAGCGGCGTCACGGCGCAGGCGGCATCACCAAAGGCATTGAGAATGATGGCATCGCGGAAGCGGACGGGCGTCCCGAGGCCCTCGAGCAGCCACCGGATGCGCAGCGCACGGGCGCTCACGTCGATCGCCACGAGTCCCGCGCAGACCAGATGCGCCTCGGCGAGCGAGAGATTCGCGATCACCGGACGACTTCGCGGTACAGGTCGAAGATGGCAGCGAAGGCACGTTCCCACCGGTGGTGGGTTTCGATGAAGCGTCGCGCGGCATCGCGTGCCGAGGCGGGGCCTTCGAGCATTCGCGCCGCGCCCTCCGCCAGCGAGCCGGGGTCCCCCAGGCGGTACAGCCCCCCGACGCCCGATCGGCGCACCTGCTCCGCGACGGCGCCGACATCCACCGACAGCACCGGCGTGCCGCTCGCCATCGCTTCGTGCGCGGCCAGTCCGAAGGTCTCCGCCGGGCCCGGCGCCAGATAGAAATCCGCGGCAGCGTACAGGTCGGCGAGCAGCTCCCGGTCGTGCACGAACGGCACGATGCGCACACCCGGACCCGCCATCGCGCGGAGCCGCTGTTCCTGAGGCCCCGCACCGACGATCAGGAGCGTGGCTCCGTCCCGGGCCAGGCGGTGCCACCCGGAGATGGCGGTCGGCAGCTCCTTCTCGGTCGTGAGTCGGCCCGCATAGACCGCGAGGGTGCCGGCGCCCACGCCGAACCGCTCCCTGGTCTCCCGCATGCGGGCGCGTCGTGACGGGTGATACGTCGCGGTATCGACCCCGAGGGGCACCCGCACCACCCGCTCCACGCCGAACCGCTCCAGATCCGCGCGCACGACATCCGAGGCGACGAGGGTGCGCGCGACGGTTCGCGAGATGGCGCGGACGTAGCGCCCCGCTGCGCGTGCGCCCCAGCGCCGGAAAAGGACATCGGCGTCGAGCTTCGGCGCGACGACACGTGGGATATGCCCGTGGAAGAACCAGACGACGGGAATTCCGAGTCGCCTCGCCGGCCCTCGCACGAGCCAGGGGACGGCGTGGGAGCTGCCGACCTCGATGATGTCCGGATGTTCGCGCTCGACGATCGCGCGTACCCGCCCGGGCGCGAGCATGGCGCGATACGGCTGCTGGCCGGGAATGTAGGGGGATCCGATCTCGTAGTGCCGGACGTGGCCGGCATCGCTCACGCTATCGCGGGCACCGGGGACGACCACGACCTGGCGAAGATCCTGCCGCCGTTCGACGTAGGCCGACTTTTCCCGCAGGTAGGTGCGCACTCCCCCGCTGGTCTCGCCGTAGTACTCCGTGATGTCGAGAACGGTGAGGGCGCGCGTGCTCAATCGGAGCAGTCGCCGAGCGGATAGACCGTGCCACAGTTGGCGCACGGGTTCCTGCAGCCCCAGGGACGGGAGACGACGGGGAAGCCGCAGCGCTGGCAGGTGGGGGGCTCGGAAGTGGCGGCGGAAGCGACGGACGTGGTGCGCGGCGCGCTCGCAGCGCGCCGGGCGATCGCGCGATCGTCGGCAGGCTCACCGCCGAAGCTAATCAACTTCGAGCTCCGCCGAGAGGAAGGGATTCGTCAGCCGCTCCACGCCGATCGTGGTTTCCGGGCCGTGACCGCTGCGGACGATCGTCGAATCGGGCAGGGTCAGGAAGTGACGCTGGATGCTCGACATCAGCGTCGGGAAATCGCCGCCCGGAAGGTCGGTGCGCCCGATCGATCCGGCGAAGAGGACATCGCCCCCGATCACCATGCCGTTGCCGACGAAGCTCACGCTTCCCGGCGAATGCCCCGGCGTGTGCCGCACCTCGAATCCGAACTGTCCCACCCGCACGTCGGCCCCGTGCACCAGGTCGCGGTCGGGAGGCGGTGGCGGCTCGAGCCGGAGGCCGAACCACTCGGCCTGCTGCGGCAAGGCATCGTAGAGGGCGCGGTCGGCGGCATGGAGATGGATCGGCACACCGGTGCGACGGTGAACTTCGCCGACGCCCATCACATGATCGATGTGTGCATGCGTGAGCCAGATGGCGGAAAGCGCCCACGCCCGCGTGTCGAGCTCCGCGAGGAACATCGCGGGCTCCTCACCGGGATCCACGATCACCGCTTCGCGCCGTCCCGTATCCGCGATGAGATAGCAGTTTTCGGCGAACTGCCCGTTCGGGAGCACGACGACCTCGAGGTCACTCATGGTGCGCCCGGCTCGCAGCGAGCAGCCCATCGACCGCGGAGCGGAGCGTCTCGGGCGTGAACGGTTTGCCGAGGAACGCCGCGCCGGCAGGCACGAGTCGTTCGAGAACGCCGGCTTCTCCGGTATGGCCGGACGTGAAGAGCACGGGGAGTTCCGGCCAGCGTGCACGCACGGCGTCGTGGAGCTGCCGTCCGTTCAGGTTCGGCATCACGACGTCGGTGACGATCAGGTCCGGGCGGATCGTTCCACTTTCGACCATTGCGAACGCTTCCGCCCCATCCGGCGCTTCCGCGACCTCGTAGCCGCCTTCACGCAGTGCACGCGCCGCGAGCACGCGCACGGCCGGCTCATCCTCCGCCACGAGAACGAGCGACGACCGCGACGGACCGGCCCACGCCGAGCGCGCTTCGAGCGCGAGGCCGCCCTCTGTGCGGGCCCTTGCCGGGCCGGCGGCCATGGGCCAGTAGAGTTCCATGATCGTCCCTGCCCCTGGCGAGCTCACCGCGCGGACGTAGCCGCCATGCCGGCGGAGCGTCCCGTAAACCATCGAGAGCCCGAGCCCTGTGCCCTTGCCCACGTCCTTCGTCGTGAAGAAGGGGTCGAATGCGCGCAGGAGGGTTTCGGGCGACATGCCGTGACCGGTATCGGATACCGTGAGCCGCACGTACCGTCCGGGCGCCACCGGCTCCGCCGCGGCCGCCGCCGCGAGCTCGGTCTCGAGCGCCACCGATTCGATGGAAATGGTGACGCGTCCGCCGGTCTCGGTCGCATCGCGCGCGTTGGCGACCAGGTTGATGAGCACCTGCTCGACCTGATCCGCATCCACCGAAATCGGCGGAACCGGGGGCGCGGCCGGGGTGATGAGGTGCTTGTCGGCACCGAGGAGCTGCCGGAGGACCGGGGCCAGGCGCGAGACGAGCTCCGGGAGCTCGACGACCGTGGGCCGCGTGACCTGCTGGCGCGTAAAGGCGAGCAGTTGCTGGCTCACGCGTGCAGCGCGCTCGGCGGCGCGCATCACCTGCCGCATGTCTTCGGACTGCGGATGGCTCGGGCCAAGTGCCCTCAGCACGAACTCTCCGAACCCGAGCACGGCGGTCATCTGGTTGTTGACCTCGTGCGCCACGCCGCCCGCCAGGGTCCCCACGGCCTGCATGCGCTGCGCATCGCGCAGCTGCCGCTCGGTGCGCCGCTCCAGCGTCACGTCGCGGAAGATGGCGACCGCACCGATGATGCGTCCCTCCGCGTCGCGAACGGGGGCGGCGTTCGCATCGATCTGCACCCGGCGCCCGCTCGCATGCACGATCTCGAGGATCCGCCCCGTGATGACCTTCCCGGTCCGGAGCGCCTCGGCGATCGGCCACTCCTCTGATTCGATGCGGCGCCCGTCGGCATGCACGCCGTGGTAGTGCTCGCTGTAGCTCGCGACGGCGTCGAGCTCCACCGAGTACCCGAAAATTTCCTCGAACTTCGAATTGACGAACAGAATCCTGCCGCTCGGCGCCTCGATGACCGTGACGGCGACCGGCGACTGCTCGAGCACCGTGCGGAGCTTCCGCTGTTCGGCGTCCCGCTCTGCCGCGAGCCGCTCGGTCTCGACGAGCGCCTGCTCGACGGCCTGCCGCGTGCGCACGAGCGCCGTGACGTCGACTCCGGTCGCCAGCAGGCCGGACACCGCGCCGCCGGAGTCACGGATGGCCTGATACACGAAATTCACGTAGCGCACTTCGAGGGGATGTCCGGGCGTCGCCTGCAGATCCACCGCAAGCTCGTTGCCCACGAACGGCTCACCGGTCGCGTAGACGCGATCGAGCAGCTCGAAGAAGCCCTGGCTCGCCACCTCCGGAAGCGCCTCCCTGACTGTGCGGCCGATCAGCTCGCGATGCCCCACGAGCTGGTAATACGCGGGGTTGGCGAGCTCGAACTGGTGCTCCGGGCCGCGGAGCACCGCGAGGAATGACGGCGCCAGCTCGAACACCCGCTCGAGCGTCTCGCGCTCCGCGCGCGCCGCCGCGCGCTCCATTGCCCGCTCGCGTGCCTCCCGGCCGATCCGGTCGAGGGCCGCCGCCGTCTCCCGCACCACCTGCGCGATGAACTCGACGTATCGGGGATCGCAGGGGATGCGCGGATTGAGTCCAGCCACGAACATCCCGTAGAGGGGACGGCTTCCGCCCGGATACGCGATCGGAAGCGTGAGGGCCTCGGCGATGGGCTCCGGCCACCCGTCCGACTGCACCATGTGCGGTGGCACCGAGCGAACGGGCTCGAGCCCGGCGAGTGCGGCGGCGCTCGGCCACGGT
>DAINRR010000061.1:2180-8669 GCA_036741715.1 Gemmatimonadales bacterium | reverse complement strand
CGATACCGTCCGCGACGGCGAGCCGGAGGGTGCGCCCATCGGCCTCGAGGAGATAGATGAGTGAAAACCCCACATCCTGCCGCGCCGACGCGAGGGCCCTGCCGACGGCGCGGCATGCGTCTTCGCGCGAACTCGTGCCCTGGAGCGCGGTGACCAGCTCACGCACGAACCTGACGCGCCGCTCGGCGATCACGCGCCGCGTCGTCTCCTGCACCGTGACGAGCACGCCGCCGACGCTCCCGGTATCGTCCTGCACCGGACTGTAGCTGTAGCTCCAGTAGACGTCGTGAATGCGATCGCCACGCGTGATCGGGACCAGGTGGTCTTCGTGCCACGTCGAAGCGCCCCCGGCCATGATGCTTTCGACTTCCGGGCCGATGGTCGGCCAGATCTCCGCCCAGCATTCGCGCCCGCGCGCGCCAAGCGCCGAGGGGTGGCGATCAGGCCCGAGGCTCGCGCGATATCCGTCGTTGTAGAACTGGATGAGGTCGGGACCCCACCAGAGGAACATGGCGTGGCGGGACGCGAGGAGCGTGCTGACGGTGCTGCGGAGACTCACCGGCCACGCAGCCACCGGACCGAGCGGCGTGGCCGCCCAGTCGAGGGCGCGCATGAGCGCTGCCATTTCCCCGTCCTGCCGGAACACCGGGAGGAAGGGCTCGACTGCGGCAGGCTGGATGAGTACGTCGGTCATCGAGGCGATTCCGGCAGTGCCGTTGTGGTGCGAGCGCCGGACGTGAAGGCCGCGGTCAGCGTGCGGTGGTCTCCCCGGTGCCGACCGCGACGCCGTACGCTTCGGCACCGCCGGCCGCCGCGGCCCCTTCGGGCGCGCGCGGCCGCGGCACCCCGATGTCACCGAGGACGGCCGCGGCGGGATCGGGATGCCCGGTGCGCAGCGCCTTGATGTACCGGTCGGCGGCGATCGCCGCGGTGGTGGCATCACCCTGCGCTGTCGTGACCTGTCGGGTCAGCTGCGCGCGCATGTCCCCTGCGACGAAGAGGCCGCGGATCGAGCTCTGCATCGCGAGATCGGTGATGACGTAGCCCCCGGCATCGTGGACGTAGTGGCCATCGATGATCCCGGTGTTGGGCTTGAAGCCGATGAAGACGAAGAGCCCCGTCGCCTCGATCGTGCTCACCGCGCCCGTCACGACGTTGCGGACCCGGAGCGAGGTCATGCCCTTCGTCGCATCCCCGAGCGCCTCCTCCGCCACGGTGTTGAACACCACTTCGATCTTCGGATTGGCGAAGACGCGCTCCTGGATGATGCGGGAGGCACGGAACTCGTTCCGCCGGTGGATGATCGTGACCTTCGAGGCGAAGCGCGTGAGATAGTCGGCCTCTTCGCACGCCGCATCGCCGCCGCCGACCACCACCACGTGGTGGCCGCGGAAGAACGCCCCGTCGCACACGGCGCAATACGAGACACCACGGCCGGCGTACTCGAGCTCGCCGGGGATGCCGAGCTTGAGGGGCGTCCCGCCGGCAGTGACGATCACCGCGGGCGAGACGTAGGTGTCTCCGCCCTCGGTGACCGTCTCGAAGGAGCCGTCGGCCCGCTTCCGGACCCGCTCGACGGTGACGCCGAGCTGGAACTCCGCGCCGAACTCCGCCGCGTGTGCGTGGTACTTCTTCGCCAGGTCTCGACCGAGGATCTTCTCGAAGCCGGGCACGTCCTCGAGAAACTCCGTATTGAGGAGCTCTCCCCCGGGCGCTCCACGCTCGAGGACCACCGTCCGGAGCATGGCCCGCCCGGTGTAGAGCGCGGCGGCGAGGCCCGCCGGCCCGGCCCCGATGATCACGACATCCGTCTCGTGGGTGGCGCTCATCCGTTCCCGATCTTTCCGAAGGTCTTCACTGGGCCCCCGGCACCGCACTCGCCGCGCCCGGGGTGTCATGGAATATAGAAGGTGGGGGAACCACCGCCCTGCCGATCGACAGCATGCCGACGGCGCCGTGGCAGGAGGACACGGTCCCGACGAGGATGCTCACCTCGTCACCGGATCGTCCCGCCTCGGCCACCAGGGCATCCGCGGCCAGCACGTCCTCCGCGTCGAACATTCCGACCCCGAAGGTGCGGTGCCGGCACCGGAGCGCGACCGGGCCGGCGACCGTGGCGCTCCGGGCGAGCCGTCTCGTCATCTCGCCGAGCGTGTCGGACATCTCCCAGGTGCGCGGCGCCCGGATCACCGGGCAGAGCGACGGCTCGATGCAATGTGTCGGACAGAGCCAGTCGGCATGGGAGACATACCGGACGCCATCGGGGGCGGGCATCTCGTACGGCGTCCGCGCCTCCACCGGGACCGGCGCGGGGCCGACGTCGCGGCCAGGCCAGCGACTGCGTGCCCGGCGAAGGAGCCAGTCGAACATGAGATGCGGCATGAGCGGCGACGGAACGATCGCATCGCCGGCGCTTGCGTCCCCCGCGAGCCATCCGTCGAAGAAGGTATTCCACTCCTGACGGACGATGGTGCGACCGACGGGCAGCGGGACGCATGCTGCCCGGCAACCGGGATCCCGATCGACGATGAGGAGGCGGCGATACGTGATGCGTCTCCGTCCCCGAGCGCGCTCGAGCTGCCCGGCATAGAACGATCCGTAGCATCCGCCGCCGACGATCGCGATGTCGCGAAATTCGAGCGAGGCGTCCGCTTCCGCGGCGTCAGCGGAGAATGCGTCCGCCATCGACCACGAGCACCTCGCCCGTCACGAAATCGCCTCCTTCGAGCAGGTAGAGCAGTGCCGCGACCGCGTCCTCCGGTGTGCCGAGGCGCCGGAGCGGCGCTTCGCGAGCGAGCCGATCCCTCTGCGCGGCGTCGTAGGTGTCCGGGACCAGTACGGTACCCGGCGCGATCGCATTGACCGTGACCTCCGGGGCGAGCACTCGCGCGAGCACCTTCGTCAGCATCACCACGCCCGCCTTGCTGAGCGAATGCACCGCATAGCTCGGCCACGGCTCGAGGCCGCCCAGGTCCGCGATGTTGACCACGCGACCCTTCGCCGCTCGCAGCATCGGTGCCGCCGCCTGCGTCACGAAGAAGTGCGCTCGCAGGTTGAGATCCATGATCGCATCGTACTGCTCGGCCGTGGTTTCCTCGAACGGAATCCGGTGCATGACGGCCGCCGAGTTGACGAGCACATCGAGGCCGCCCAGCGCATCGCGCGCGCGCCCGGGTAACGCGGTCGCTGCCGACGCATCGGTGAGGTCGGCGCCGAAACACTCGGCCCTGCCGCCGTCGGACCGGATCTGATCGCGCAACGCCGTGGCGCCCGCGGCCGACGTGTTGTAATGGATGGCGATCGCCATGCCGCGGCGGGCGAGCGCGGTCGCGAAGGCGCGGCCGAGCCGCTGTCCCCCGCCCGTCACGAGCGCAACCCGGCCGCGCAGCTCCATTCAGGCCGCTGGGCCGGCGATGGGCTGGATGTGTCCCGAAACGCCGGATGCGGCACCACTCGCGAGGAAGAGCACCCCGTCGGTGATGTGCCGCATCTCGACGTAGCGCGCCTCCTCGCCGGTGGTCGCGATGTTCTCGGCCGTGCGCACCATGGCGGGGGCGATGGCATTCACCCGGATTCCGCGCGGAGCCAGCTCGACGGCCAGGGCACGCGTGAGCCCCGCGATGGCGCCCTTCGCAGCGGTGTAGGCCGCCAGCGAAGCCGAGGGTTCCACGACGGCGATGGACGCGAAGTTGACGATGCAGCCCCCCGTCTTCTCTAGGGCTGGAATCGCCGCCTGGGAGACGAGGAAGGCGGTCTTCACGTTGATGGCGATCTCGCGGTCGAACGCCTCCGGCTTCGTCTCTTCCACCGGACCGAACGTGGTCAACCCGCCCGCCACGTTCACCACGACGTCGAGCCGGCCGAACTCGCGCAGCGCAGTTTCGACGGCGAGCACCGCGACATCCATCTCCGTGAGATCCCCGGCCGCGGGGCGGGCCTCGATTCCCTGCGCGATGAATTCCTGAACGCGGTGCGACACTCCCACGGCGTCCCGGTCGCAGGCCACGACGCGGGCGCCGGCGGCACCGAATGCGAGCGCCACGGCGTTCCCGATCTGCCCGGCGCGTCCGACGCCCGTGACGAGCACGACCTTCCCGGCGAAGTCGGTCCCGCCCGTCGCGCGATTGCGCGCCTCACCGGTCGCGGTCATGCCGCCCGGCGCGCTTCGAGGGCGCCCAGCCATTCGCCGGGCACGGCCTGCGATCCGATCGTGGCGTGGCTCCCGTCGGTCAGGGAATCGCCGTGCCAGTCGCTGCCTCCGGTGCGGAGAAGCCCGAGTCCGAGCGCGAGGTCGGTGAGGCGTGCGCGCTGATCGGGGCTGTGGCTCGGATGGCGGGTCTCGAGCGCATCGAGGCCGTCGGCGCGGAACCGCTCGAGCACGCTCCGGGTCGCGCGGTCCTTGAGGTGAGCCGCCGAGACGAGCCCTCCCACCTGATGGACGATGCGGGCCACCTCGCGGAACTGCGGCAGCACCTTCTCGACGAAGGCGGGTCGCCCGCGGCCGAGAAACCGGTCGAAAGCGTCGTTGAGGTCGCGTGCGGCACCGGCCGCGATGATGGCGCGCGCCGCGTGCGGGCGGCCCACCGCCCCGCCACCGGCCGCCCGGAGGATATCCTGGAACGTGACCGTCACACCGAGTGCCTGGAGACGCTCCGCGATGAGCCGGCCCCGCCGGAGGCGGTCTTCCCGGCATGCGACCAGAAAGGCCTCGAGCTCGGGCGAGCCGGACGGGAGGAAGTAGCCCAGCACGTGCATCTCTCCCCAGGGAGCCGCCACCGAGAACTCGCATCCGCCGATCACGCGGACACCCAGGCGCTCGCCGGCAGCCACCGCGTCGCCGACACCGGCCATCGTATCGTGGTCGGTGAGCGCAATGGCGGAGAGACCGACCGCAGCGGCACGCTCGACGACGACAGCCGGCTCGAGCTGACCATCGGACGCCGTCGAATGGAGGTGCAGGTCGACCGTGGTCGAAGGAAGCGCGCTCAGCGTGCGTACCCCATCTCGGGTGCGGTCCACGCCGGCTGGCTGTGCCCCAGCAGACGCCGGAGATCTGCGTCGCTCAGCTCCGACAGCGAGAGCTCCCTGCTTTTAGGTCCGAGCGGGGAGTAGCGCGAGACCCTGCGCTCCTGGTCCGCTCCGCTCCCGCGGCTGAAGACGAGCCCGAATTCGTCCTTGAGATACTGTGTGACCCGGCCGCTCACGGCGACGCGCCACTCCGTGCCGTTCACATCGATGATCCGTCGGGGCATGATACCGTTCACTCCGCTCGGGCCGAGGGAAGGGCGTGTTCCTCCCACACCTCTTCCGCGTCAGGGCCGTAAAGGGCCAGGTCGCGCATGCGACGCTCGATTTCGATCTCCTCGGCGCTGCGGGCGCCGGCGCTGCCGGCGCTGCTCTCGGTGAATTCGAGATACGCGCCCGGCGTGCTCCGGTTCCGGAAGACCCAGAAGCGGGCGCCGCGGCGCTGCGCCGCGGCTGCCCGCTCGGGGAGCAGCGCGAGATACTGCTGTTCGTCCTGCGGACGCACCATCGCGCGGGCCGCGGTGAGCGTCCGGCTCACGCTCACACCGCGGTATCCGGAAACGCCTGGAGCGTCGCCTTGATGTCGGCCATGAACCGGTCCGCATCGGCGCCATCGACGATCCGATGGTCGAACGCGAGCGAGAGGAGGCCGCGCGTGCGGATGGCGATGCTGTCCGCCCCGTCCACCGTGACGACCGCCGGCTGCTTCTCGATGGCGCCGACGCAGAGGATCGCGACCTGCGGCTGGTTGATGATCGGCGTTCCGATCACCGAGCCGAACACCCCGGGGTTCGTGATCGTGAACGTGCCGCGCTGGACCTCGTCCGGGTTGAGCTTCTTGCCGCGGGCGCGCTCGCCCAGGTCGTTGATCGCGCGTGCCACACCGAGGAGCGACAGCTCGTCGGCGCGCTTGACGACCGGGACGATGAGGCCCCAGTCGAGCGCGACCGCAATGCCGAGATTGATGTCACGGCGGAAGATCGTGGCTTCGCTCGCGACGGCCGCATTGAGTCCTGGGTGCTTCCGGAGATTGTCCGCCACCGCCTTGGCGATGAACGCGAGGAAGGTGAGATTCACGCCGCGCTCGGCGTAGGCCTTCTTGTGCTGCGCGCGCAGCTGCGCGATGCGCGTGTAATCCACCTCGAAGATCGTGTTCACGTGCGCCGAGACGCGGCGCGACATGATCATGTGATCGGCGGTGAGCTTCCGGATGCGAGACCACGGCTCGACCCGATCGCCCTCCCACGGGTCCACGGCCGGATGCACGATGCCCTGCCCGTCCGTGGCGCGCGGTGCGGGCGCTGGTGCGGCGGCCGCCGGCTGGCCGGGCGCGGCCGGTGCGGCAGCGGCCGGCGGGCCACTCTCGAGATAGTTCAGGATGTCGTTCTTCGTGACGCGGCCTGCGAGCCCGGACCCCTCGATCGCCGTGATATCGAGATTGTGCTCGGCGGCCATCTTCCGCAC
>DAINRR010000061.1:0-2080 GCA_036741715.1 Gemmatimonadales bacterium | reverse complement strand
GCCGGCGCTGCCTTCGGGGCATCGGCCGGCCTGGCGTCGGCGGGCTTTGCCTCCGCCGGGCGTGCCGCGGTCTTCTCGGCCGGCGCTGGCTTGTCCGCTGCCGGTGCCGCAGCCACTGCGCCCGCCTCGGTCTCGAGCCGGGCGACCACTGTCTGCACCGCCACCGTCTGGCCTTCCTGCACCAGGATTTCCGCCAGGACACCCGCGGCGGGCGCAGGAATCTCGGCGTCTACCTTGTCGGTCGAGATCTCGAAGATGGGCTCATCGCGCTTGACGGCGTCTCCCACCTTCTTCATCCAGCGGGAGAGCGTTCCCTCGGCGATGGACTCGCCCATCTGCGGCATGATGACGTCGATGCGGGCCATGTGCGTGTGTCCTTCGATGCGTTGGCTACAGTCGGAAGGTCGGAGCGTCGGAAAGCCGGAACACTCCGACGCTCTCCCAGCTTCCGAAATCTAACCCCTTCCGCCCCTTCCGACCTTCCGACCTTCCGACCCTCTAGTACGCCGCCACCCACCGCGCCGCGCGCACGATGTCGCTCGTCTGGGGCAGGACGAAATCCTCGAGTGCCGGGGCGTACGGCAACGGCACGTCGTGCGCCGCGACACGCTTCACCGGGGCGTCGAGCCACTCGAACGCGAGGTCGTTGATCCGGGCCGTGATCTCCCCCGCGATGCCACCCGTCTCGGTGTCTTCATGGACGACGAGCACGCGATTCGTCTTGCGCACCGTGGCGACGATCGCCTCGTCGTCCATCGGCAGGAGCGTTCGGAGGTCGATCACTTCGACCGAGAGCCCGTCCTCGCGCTCGAGCTGCTCGGCGGCCTCGAGCGACTTCCAGACCGTGGCCGCGTACGTGATGATCGACAGGTCGGTGCCCTCGCGCGCCGTGCGCGCCTTCCCGATCGGCACCACGTGATCCCCCGCGGGCATCGTTTCCTTGATGCGGCGATAGAGGTACTTGTGCTCGAAGTAGAGCACGCAGTCCTCGTCGCGAATGGCGCTCTTGAGCAGTCCCTTCGCATCGGATGCCGTGGCCGGATAGACGATCTTGAGCCCGGGTGTGTGCAGGAAGGCGGCTTCGGGATTCTGCGAGTGAAACGGCCCTCCGCGCACGTAGCCCCCGCTCGGCCCGCGGACCACCATGGGGCACGGGAGGAACGCGCGATAGCGCGCGGTCGCGACGTAGTTGGTCAGCATGTCGTAGGCGCACGAGATGAAGTCGATGAACTGCATCTCGCAGACCGGGCGCAGGCCCATGTGCGCCGCCCCGGCGGCGGCGCCGACGATCGCGGCTTCGCTGATCGGCGTGTCGATGACCCGGTTCTCGCCGAACCGGTCGAGGAGGCCGTTCGTGACCTTGAACGCGCCGCCATACTTCCCGATGTCCTCACCGAGGCAGAAGACGCTCGGGTCGCGCTCCATCTCTTCGAAGAGCGCCTCGCGGATCGCCTCGAGGTAGGTGATCTCTCCGGTGGCCGCCTCAGCGGTTGTCATAGGTCCCCCATCCCTGCGCGCGCTCGTTCACGTCCACCGCAGAGCGGATCCCTTCGCGGTACCAGAGTACCGGCGCCACCGGCGGGTCGTGGTAGACGCCGACGAGGCAGTCGCGCGGCTCCGGCATCGGTGAGCGCTCTGCTTCGTCGGTCGCGGCGTCGATCTCCTGCTGAACCCGCGCGTCGACTCCGGCGAGCGCCTCGGGCTCGAAGCCGAGCTCGGCCTGCAGGACGCGCACATAGCGGTCGAGCGGATCGTTCTCGGCGGCCCAGCGGTCGATCTCGCCCGGCGGGACATACGACTGGTTGTCGTGCTCCGCGTGCCCCTTGCGACGGTAGGTGATCAGCTCGACGAGCGTGACGCCGCCTCCACCCCTGGCGACATCGACCGCTTCCTTCGTGGCCTGATACACCGCCAGCACGTCGTTGCCGTCCGCCTGGAGCCCCCGGATGCCGTATCCGGGCGCCTTGTCGACGAAGTGCTTCGCCGCCGTCTGTTTCGAGACCGGCGTCGAGTAGGCGTACCCATTGTTCTCGACGACGACGACGAGCGGGCAGCGCTGCACGGCGGCGAAGTTGATCCC
>DAINRR010000060.1:0-19544 GCA_036741715.1 Gemmatimonadales bacterium | reverse complement strand
CATGGCGCGTTCACGAGCGTATCCCGACCCGACGCGATCATCGAGCCCCAGGAGGCCGCCGGCGGCTGAACCCCTATGCCGAGGAACGAAAGCCCGGCCTCGAGCATGATCGCGTTCCCGAAGCCGAGCGCCGCTGCGACCAGTGCGGGGGTGAGCGCGTTCGGCACGATGTGACGCGTGAGCAGGCGCCCACGCGCCGCACCGAGTGCCAGGGCGCCGTCCACGAATGGGCGCGCCATCAGCGAGCGCGACTCGGCGTAGACCAGCCGCGCCACGCTCATCCATCCTGTGAGCCCGAGCACCACCACCACCAGCAGCGCGCTCGGGCGCCAGAGCGCCGCGAGCAGCAGGAGCAGCACGACGCGCGGGAGCGCGAGCGCGAAGTCGGTCGCGCCGAGGAGCGCCACGCGAATGCCGCCGCGCCAGACGCCCGCAATGGTCCCGACGGCGATCCCGAGCGCCGTGGAGATGAGGATCGCGAGGGCACCGACGCCGAGCGAGATCCGCGCGCCATGCACGAGGCGCGCCCAGACGTCCCGCCCCAGGCGGTCGGTGCCGAGCGGATGCAGGGTCCCGTGCAGGTCGGTGGAGAAGGGCGCGAGAAAGCGGGTGGCGACGACATCGCGCTGCTCGGCCGGGCCGATCGTCGTCACCAGCGGCGCGCAGATGGCGAGCAGCGTCATGCCGGCGAGTACGGCGAGCCCGAAGCGCGCGCGCCCATCGCGCAGGAGCTGCCTCATGGCGCTTCGCTCGCTCTCAGTCTCGGGTCCACGCGCGCGGCTCCGAGCTCCGCCAGGAGGTTGCCGGCCACGACGAGAATGGCGCTGATCGAGGTCGCGGCCATCACGACCGGGTAGTCCCGCGCCTGCACCCCTTCGACCAGGACACGGCCGACGCCGGGCCACGCGAAGATCGCCTCGACGAAGACGGCGCCGGAGAAGAGGGCGGGGAGCGAGAGCCCGAGGAGCGTGACGACCGGAATGAGCGCGTTCCGGAGCACGTGCTGGAAGAGAACGCGCCGGCCCGTGATCCCCTTGGATTCGGCGACCGTGATGAACGGCTCGCGCCGCAGCTCGAGCATCGCCGCGCGAACGAAGCGGGCGGTGCCGCCGATGCCGATGAGCGTGAGCGTCGCGAGCGGAAGCGCCAGGTGGCGCAGGGCGTCCACGAATCGCGCGCCCGGGGGAAGGAAGTCGGAGTCGAGGCCCGCGGAGCCGAAGGCGGGAAGCGCGCGCAGCCCGTAGGCGAACACCATGACGAGCACGAGGCCGAGCCAGTACCCCGGCATGGCGAAGAGCGTCACCGTCGTCACCGAGAGCACCGTATCCAGCGCCGAACCGCCGCGAGCAGCCTGGACCGCGCCGATCACGATCCCGATCAGGTAGCTGAGCAGGAGCGAAATGCCGACGAGTCGCACCGTGGCGGGCCAGGCGTCGCCGATCAGCTCGCGGACCGGCCTTCCCGTGGCGATGCTCGTTCCCCAGTCGCCCCGGACGACGCGGCCCACCCATGCGGCGTACTGCGCCGGCAGCGGATCGTCGAGCCCGAGCTCGGCGCGCTGCGCCGCGACCTGTGCGGGCGTTGCCGCCGGCCCGAGCAGCCGCTCCGCCGGATCACCGGGCGCGAGGCGCAGGAGCACGAACGTGAGCGTGACGACACCGGCCACGACCGCGGCCCCGCGCAGCAGCTGGAGGAAGAGTCGGCGAGCCATCGTGACAATCATACCGCGCCGCGAGGGGGCCCGGTACATTCACCTGGTGGCCCGCCATCATCGCTCCAGTTCAGTCGTGCTCCTGTCCCTCGCCGTGGCCGCTGCAGCGTGCGGGCCCGTCGCGGATCGGCGGGGTGGCACCGTGCTCTTCGCGTCCGGCGCAGACCTGCAGAGCATCAATCCGCTCCTGACGGTCCACCCGCTCGCCCGCCAGGTGCAGCGCTATGTGCTCTTCATGACCCTGGCACAGTACGACTCGTTGCTGGCGCCTCGGCCGTACCTGGCGAGCGAGTGGAGCTGGTCGCCCGACCGTACGGTCCTCACGTTCCGTCTCCGGACCGATGTCACCTGGCACGATGGGACTCCGACCACGGCGCGCGACGTGGCCTGGACCCTCGGCACGGCGCTGGATGCCGCCACCGGCTATCCGCGGCTCAGCGAGCTGGCCAACGTCGAGTCGATCGAAGCCGCGGGAGATACGTCCGTGATGCTCCGCTTTCGCGGCCCGGTCGCATCGTTTCCCGACGTCCTCACCGACCTCGCCATTCTCCCCGCGCATCTCCTGGACTCGGTGCCTCCAGCGCGCCTTCGGGAGGCCGATTTCAACGAGAAGCCGGTCGGCAATGGTCCCTTCCGCTTCGTGGCGCACGAGCCGAACCGCCGCTGGGTCTTCGAGCGCAACGAGCGCTTCCCTGCATCACTCGGAAGGCCGGACGTCGAGCGGTTCATCGTGGTCGTGGTGGACGAGCCGACCACGAAGCTCGCGGCACTGACGTCGGGCGAGCTCGATTTCGCCGGGATTCAGCCCGCGCACGCGTCGTTCGTCGAGCAGGATGCGCGCCTCGCCGTGCTGAGCTATCCGCTGCTCTTCACCTACGGCATCGTGCTCAACACCCGCGCCCCGCCGTTCGATGCGTTCCACGTCCGTCGCGCCGTTTCGCTGGCGCTGGATCGGCGGGAGATCGTCGACGGCTACCTCTACGGATTCGGCACGCCGGCGGGTGGCGGCGTGCCTCCCGACGCGCCCGGCTCCGTCCGGTCCGTGGCTCCGCCGCGTCAGGCCGAGGCAGCCGAACAGCTCCTGCGCGGCGCTCGGCCGCGCTTCGAGCTGCTGACGGTCGGAAGCGGCGAGGCGGCGCTCGAGCAGATGATCCAGGCCCAGCTGGCCCGGGCGGGCTTCGAGGTTTCCATCCGCCAGCTGGAGCTGTCGGCTTTTCTCGACCGGGTGTACGGCCCGCGACGCCAGTTCGAGGCCGCCATCCTCGGCATTCCGGGCGACCTTTCCCTCGGCTACCTTCCGCCGCTCGCCGACCTCGCGGGAATGCAGGCGCCGCGCGCGCCCGCCGAGGTGCAGCGGCTGCTCGCGGATTCGCTGCCGGTCATCTTTCTGTACCATGCACGAGGCCTCCAGGGCATGAATCGTCGCATTCGCAACGTGCACATGGACCTGCGTGGCGAACTCGCCGGATTGTCCCGCTGGAGGGTCGAATGACGCTGGTCCGGCGGGCGCATGCGTCCGCACCGGTCCGGCTCGACTTCGCGGGCGGGTGGACCGACGTCCCTCCGTATGCCGAGCGCGAAGGTGGCGCCGTCGTCACGGCGTCCATTTCGCTGCGCGTGCACGTGAACGTCCTTCCGGGAGGCGATTCCGTTCACCTCCTCTCGGAGGATCTCGGCACGCAGGTCGAGCTGCGCCCGGATGGGGAGCGGCTCGGCGACGGACGCCTTCCCCTCCTCGAAGCCGGCGTCCGCGCGATGCCGGTCGGGCCCGCGACACTGATGACGCGATCGGAAGTGCCGCAGGGATCGGGGCTCGGCTCGTCCGGAGCCCTCGGCGTCGCGATCGTCGCATCGCTGGCGCATGCGCGCGGCGAGACGCCGTCGGAGCTCGACATCGCGGAGCGCGCCTGGAGGATGGAGGCGATCGATGCCGGGCACCCGGGCGGACGCCAGGACCAGTACGCGGCCGCCCTCGGCGGCTTTCAGTCGATGACCTTCGGCCCCGACGGCGTGAACGCGCAGCCGCTTGCGCTCGACGTGGCGTTCATGGAGGAGCTGGGCCGGAGCACCGTGCTCTGCTACACGGGGACATCGCGGGTGTCCGGCGAAACGATCGCCCGGGTGATGGAGGCGTGCGAGCGCGGCGAGCGCGGCGTCACCGGCGCGCTCGCGGGCCTTCGGGACGCGGCATTGGCCATGCGCGAGGCGCTCGTTTCGTCGGACGTCGAGCGCGTGGCGATGCTGCTCGACGTGAACTGGGAACATCAGCAGGCGCTCGACGCCGGCATGCGCACGTCCCGCATGGCCGAGCTCGAGGCCGCCGTCCGGCGCGCGGGTGCCATCGGTGGCAAGGCGGCCGGGGCGGGGGCAGGGGGATCCATGTTCTTCGTGGCGCCCGGGCGCGCCGATGCCGTCAGGGAGGCGGCACGCGCCGTCGGCGCGCAGCCGCTCACCTGGACGTGGAGCGCCGAAGGAGTGAGGCGATGGTAACTGCAGACGAGCTGGAAGCGCGCGCCGCGATCATCGTCGGGAGCGCGGAGCTCGAGGCGCTCCTCGATGGCATGCAGCACCGGGCGGCGCGCACCATTCGCGAGATGCCGCACGTGCCGGAGGTCAAGGCGCTCCTGTCTCAGGATGGCGGCGTCTGTCCCGACGATGGCAGCCAGCTCATCTTCGATCCCTGGCAGCCGCAGGCGCATCGCTGTCCGCGGTGCAGCCGGACGCTCATGGGCGAGCGCCACCATCGCCACTGGGCGCGGTTCCAGCACCTGTGGATTGCCGAACAGGCGGCGGAGCTCGCTGCGATCGGCGCGATGCGGGACCATGACGGCGCCCTCGCGCGCGCGGACTCGCTCCTCGCCTCCTACGGCCACTACGCGACGCTGCCGAATCTCGACAATGTGCTCGGTCCCTCCCGGCTCTTCTTTTCGACCTACCTCGAATCGATCTGGGTGACGAATTACCTCGCCGCGGCCATGCTGCTGCGCGAGAGCGGACGGCTCGGCGACGACACGATGAGCGTGGTCTCCGGTGTGGCCGACGAGGCAGCTGCGATCATCGGTGAATTCAACGAAGGCTTCTCGAACCGCCAGACCTGGCACAACGCCGCGCTCGCCGCGATCGGCGTCTGGTTCGAGGACGAGGAGCTGGCCCAGCGCGCCATCGAGAGCGAAACCGGGCTGCTCGCCCACCTGGCGCACGGCTTCGCGTCGGACGGAACCTGGCACGAGGGAGAGAACTACCACCTCTTCGCGCTGCAGGGTGCGCTCACGGGATTGCGCTGGGCACGGACGGCTGGCGTCGATCCGCTCGCCGATCCCGAGCTCGCTGAGCGCGTTTCCGCCGCGCTGCGCGCACCCATCCGGACGGCACTGCCCGATCTCACGTTCCCGGCGCGGAAGGACTCCCGCTATGCGGTATCACTCGCGCAGCCGATGTACCTCGAGCTCTGGGAGCGCGGCCTCGGCGTCGTCGGCGAGGCAGCCGGCACCGTGGCGGATGTCGGCGCCTGGCTGACGGCACTGTACGAGGCGCCCCCACCGATCGCGCAAACGTTCGACTCCTGGCTCTACGAGGCGGGCCATCCCGCACCGGTGCAGCGCACACGGGCGGGCCTCTCGTGGAATGCCCTGCTCGAGATGATGCCGTCACTCCCCGCAGGTGGGGAAGTGAGCGCGGCGAGCACGCTGCTTCCTTCGCAGGGCCTCGCTGTCCTTCGGCACCACGATCGGTACGTGAGCCTCGAGTGCGGCGAATGGATCGGCGGGCACGGCCATCCGGACCGGCTCCACCTGACGGTTCACGCCGGCGGCGTGCACTGGCTCCCCGATTTCGGGACCGGCTCCTACGTCTCGCGCGATCTCTTCTGGTACCGTTCGACCCTCGCCCACAACGCGCCACTGCTGGACGGCGTGTCCCAGGCCGGCGGCGACGCAGAATGCACCGCATTCCACTCCGAGGGCGACTGGTCCTGGGTCAGGGGAACCTGGGGACCGGTGACGCGCACGGTCGTGGCGGGACCCGACTACCTCGTCGACATGCTCGAGCTCAACGTCGAGGCCGAGCGCATCCTCGAGCTACCCTGGCATCTCGACGGGGCGGAGGTCCGCACGGCCGGCTCCTGGGTGCCGGACGAGATCGCGAGCACGTTCGTCTCCGGCGCCGAGCGGTTCGTGCCTGCGGCGGACGAGGCGATCGCGGTGCATTCGGAGGCCGATGGGCGGGTTCTCACCCTCCATTTCGCTCCCGGTGCCGACCTTCTCCGCGCGGAGTCACCACCTGCTCCGGACGCAAAGGGGCGCCGCACGTTCCTCCTGCAGCGGAAACGCGCCTCGGGCGCCCAGCTCGTGGCGGTACTCGGATTTCGCGAAGGTGCCGTGCAAGGCGTGCAGGTGAGTGGGACCTCGATCGAAGTCGCGACTGATTCCGGTTCCGAAGCGCATTCGGCCACGAGCGATGGCTGGCATGTCCGGAGCACCACAGGTCACGTTCGTCTCGGCGGGCTTCGCACGCCCGAGGTGGACTTCGAGCCGATCGTCACCCGCCAGCGTACCCTGCGCGAGCACGCGACGGTACCATTCGCGCCTCTCGCGCCCGCCATCGACGGATCGGAAGAGGGGTTCTCGCGGGGCGCCACGATCCACCTCGATCACGATGACCAGTATCGGCGCAGCGAGGAACCATACGCGGGGCCCGACGAGTTCAGCGCCTCGGCGCGGCTGCTGTGGGATGATGATGCGCTCTACCTGGCCGTGGACGTCAGCAAGCCCGAGCTCCACTTCCGCCCGGGTGATGCGCCTCCGCTCCACTTCGACAACGAAGCGGACGACATTCATTCCGATGGTATCGAGGTGTTCCTGCGCGCTCCGGGCAGTCCGCCGTGGGGCGTTCTGCTCGTGCCGGATCGGGATGGCGACGTGCGGGTGCGGCCGGTCGCGGACACCGCGGCGAGCGCGGGGGAGGTTCAGGCGGCCTGGAGCGAGACGGCATCCGGATACCGGGTCACGCTGGCCGCGGCACCCCCGTTCTGGGACGAAGTCCGCACCACCCGCACCGTGGACTTCGACCTGCTCGTGAACGAGATGCGGAGCGGGCGCGAGCGGCGCGCCGGGCAGCTCGTGTGGACGGGAGGCGGCGGCTGGGTCTGGCTCCGGGGAGATCGTCAGGCGCCCGAGCGGTTCGGCGTGCTCGAGCTCGCATGAGCCGGGTTCCCGGCTTCACCTCCACCGGAAGCAAGCGACCGGACGCCGTCTTCGGCGAGCTCGCGGGCGAGCCGGGGCTTCCGCTTCGGATGCTCCGCTCGCACGGCTGCCGGGTGGAGGACGATGCCGGCCGCGTCTACGTGGACTACGTGATGGGCCTCGGCGCCGTCGCGCTCGGTTATGCGCACCCCGAGGTCTCCGCGGCCGTGCATGCAGCGACAGAAGCGGGCGTCGTCGGACCGCTGCCGCCGGTGCTCGAGGAGGAAGTTGCCGACACGATCGCGCGACTCATGCCGTGGATCGAGCAGGTGCGGTTCCTCAAGACCGGAGCGGAGGCGGCGGCTGCGGCGGTGCGTCTCGCGCGTGCGCACACGGGCCGCGACTTCGTGCTCGGCTGCGGATATCACGGGTGGCACGACTGGTGCCAGCCGCATGGAACGCGCGGCGTTCCGGCATCCGTGAGCGCCGGATTCGCCGTGCTCCCGTTCAACGACGCCGAGCGGAGTTCGGAGCTCCTGCGGAGCGCCGGAGACGGGCTCGCGGCGATCATCATAGAGCCGGTCATCGTCGATCCACCCGATCCCGACTGGCTCGGGCTCCTCCGAGCAGAGGCCGACCGGGTCGGCGCCGTGCTGATCTTCGACGAGATCAAGACGATCGGCCGCGTGGCGCTCGGCGGCGCGGTGGAGCGGTGGGGGGTCATCCCTGATCTCGTGGTGATGGGAAAGGCGATCGGCAATGGCTTCCCGATCGCTGCCGTCGGCGGGAAGCCGGAGGTGATGTCGGCCGCGCTCCACACCTGGATCAGCTCGACCCTGGCCACCGAGTTCCTCTCGCTCGCGGCCTGCCGGGCCACGCTCGCCGTGCTCGAGCGCGAGCGGGTTCCCGAGCATCTTCGCCGCGTGGGCGCCGTGCTGCTCGATGGATTCCGTCGGGCTGCCGAGCGCCACCCCGACATGGTGAAGGCAGCCGCCGGCCTCCCCGAGATGTGCTTCCTGCAGATGCGCGACGAGCGCGCGTCAGCCGCCGTCGCCGCCGGCTGCGCCCGGCGTGGCGTGCTCCTCAAGCGGACGGCGTACGACTTCGTCTCCCTGGCGCACGACGAACGAATCGTCGGCGAGACGCTCGACGTGCTCGACGAGGTCCTCGACGGGTTGGCGTAGCGCGTCCCGCAGCGTTACGGCCGCCGCTGCATCAGTTCGCCCCGCATCCGCTCCGTCTCGACCGCCTTCCATTCCTCGTACTTCTTCTGCTGAGCACTGGAGAGGAGGAACGCGAGGTCGCTCTCGAAATCCGCGAACCGGGACTCGAGCGTGTCGACGAGCGGACGCATCGCCTGCATGCCTGCGCCGCGGCGTGTGCCGCTTCCGGGCTGGACGGCGCCCTGGCCCTGTGCGGCCCGCTCGGCGCGCATCCGGGCCCGCATCCCCGCCAGGCTGTCGCGCTCAGTTTTCGTGGCCGCGACGTAGGCACTTCGAAGATGGCCGTACTTCGTGGACTGGTCGGCACTGAGCCCGATGGCCTTCGCGAAGACCGCCGGCTCGGGGAGTCCCTGCAGTGCGATGAGGTTCATGGGACGGCGGGTGGTCGGCGGCCCGCCCTCCTGCGCTGATGCGGAAGCGGTGACGCTCGTTTGCCTCGACATCCCGTCCCGGTCTTTCCATCTTGCAGGCGTGCTCATCGACGTCCATGCCCACTTCCTCCACGAGCGCACGCCGCGCCAGGACTGGCGTGAGCGGAACGCGAGCCGCCTTCGCGCCGGTGAGCGTGTGGGCATCACCTGGCACGTCGCATCCGTCCTCGGGACCTGGGGGCTCCGGTCGCCGATCTACTTCCCGTCGGCAGAGGATGTCACGCTCGCGAACGAGGTGCAGCGCCGGATCCAGCAGGAACATCCGGATCGGGTGCGCGGCTACGTCCTCGTCAACCCGAACTACACGGCGCACGCCATCGGAGAGATAGACCGGGGCCGCACCGCCGGCATGATCGGGGTCAAGCTCGCAGCCAGCCGGCGTGCCGACGACCCGCTCCTCGACC
The DNA here is from genome assembly GCA_036741715.1 of Gemmatimonadales bacterium. Lineage (GTDB taxonomy): Bacteria > Gemmatimonadota > Gemmatimonadetes > Gemmatimonadales > GWC2-71-9 > CAMLLJ01. Next base: position 10,595 of record DAINRR010000060.1, on the reverse strand, counting down.
CGGTCTGCGAGCACGCGGAGCGGCACCACCTCCCGGTCCTGCAGCACATCTGGCAGCATCGCCGGCGGGACTTTCCGGGCCAGGAGGCGTCGGACGCGGTGGAGCTGGTGGGGCTCGCCCGGAGACATGCCCGCGTCGCATTCATCCTGGCGCACATTGGCGGAGGCGGCGACTGGCTCCACTCGCTGCGCGCGGTTCGCCATGTCCCGAACGTCCATGTCGACCTGTCCGGGAGCGGGGTCGACGGTGGCATGCTCGAGGCCTGCCTGCAGGCCGTGGGCACCGAACGGCTTCTGTGGGGGTGCGACCTCACGATCGACACGGGCTGGGCCAAACTCCGTTATCTGGAGCGCATTCTCCCTGCCGCGGACCTCGAGCTGATCCGCTCCGGAAACGCGCTCCGCATCTTTCCCGAGGGTTCCTTCCCGGAGGCCTGAGTGCGCCTGGATGTCTCCGCGTTCCTTGGCGCCTATCCCTGGCGCCGCGTCCCGGGAACCTCGACGGACGCCCTCCGCGCCGCGATGCTGCGCACGGGCATCGACGCCGCGTGGGTGAGTCATCTGCCGTCGTTCTTCTGGCGTGACCCGATGGAAGGCAACGCCTGGCTCTATGAGGCAGCTGCCGCGCATCAATCGCTTGCGCCGGTCCCATCGATTCACCCCGGCCTGCCGGGATGGGAAGCGGAGCTGGACCAGGCTGTCGCGAAGCGCGCCCCCGCCGTTCGTGCCGATCCGACCTGGTTCGGGATCGACCCGCGTGGGGAAGCCATGGTATCGCTCGCGCGGGCCTGTGGCGCCGCGGGAATGCCGCTCATGCTCGCGGTGCGGCTCGAGGATGGACGCCAGCGTCATCCGAACGATCGGGCTGAGGAGCTTCCCCCCTGGGCCGTACGCTCGCTGATCCGGTCGCATCCGACTGTCCGCCTCGTCGTGACCCACGCCGAGCGCACCTTCATCGAGGAGGTTCACTTCGGGGCGACTCCGGAGGAGGCGGCACGCCTCTGGTGGGACATCACCTGGGTATGGGGGCCGCCGGAGGATCACCTCGAGACCCTCCTTCGGACGATCGGGCCAGGGCGATTCGTCTTCGGCACGGGCCAGCCGCTCAGGATTCCGGAGAACTCCATCGCGAAGCTCGATCTCCTCGATCTGTCGGCCGAGGGGCGCACGGCGATCGAATCGGGGAATGCGATGCACCTCCGCCACGTGCCAGCCGGATGACGGCAATCACCGATCGGCTCCGCGGGCTCATTCCGGCAGTGCCGGTTCCGTTTTCCGGGACGAGCCTCGACGCCGCTGCGCAGGCTGCCTATGCACGGTGGATGGCCACCCAGCCGGTGGCGGGCGTCGCCGTCTGGGCCCACACGGGCCGCGGCCGTCATCTGAGCGCGGAGCAGCGCCGGACCGTCCTCGACACCTGGCGCGAGGCCCTGCCGGATCGGATCGTCGTCGCGGGCGTGCATGACCTCACGACCGCGATCGAGGCGCGGCGCGGGCATGCCGACGCCATGCTCGTCTATCCCGAGCCGAAGGACCCGGTTGCGCATCACGCGCGGCTCAGCCGGGAACTTCCCGTCATCGTGTTCTACCTGTATGCCGATGCGGGTGGCGTTGCCTACGACGACGCGACCCTTCATGCCCTCCTCGACCTTCCGGCTGTCGTCGGGATCAAGGTCGCGACGCTCGATTCCGTCATGACCTTTCAGCGCATCGCCGCCGTCGTGCGGAAGCACCCAGGCAAGCTGCTCATCACGGGCGAGGACCGATTCCTCGGATACTCGGTGCTGATGGGCGCGGACTCGGCACTCGTCGGCATGGGGGCTGCGCTCACCGGGATGCAGGCCGACCTTCTCACCGCCGCGCGCGAAGGACGCTGGACCGAGTTCGTCGCACTCTCCGCGCGCTGCGATGGCTTCGCGCAGGCGACGTTCGTCGAGCCGATGGAGGGATACATCCGGCGCATGCTCTGGGCCGTTGCCGCCGTAGGGATAATTCCGGAGAGCGCCTGTGACGATCCGTGGGGCCCCGAGCTTCCGTCGGATCAGCGCGAAGCGGTGCTCCGTGCACTGGCCGATGCACGCGCAGCTGGCCGCTGATTTCGAGCGATTCGGCCGTGCATTGCCGCGCGCGTGGGCGGAGCACGTACGGGAGGCGTATCGCATCGACCTCGCCTCCGAGTACCTCGGCCATCCGATTCCGCATCCTATCGGCAAGGCGTCCGGCCAGCTGTCGCTCAAGGCGGAGCAGCTCGAGGCCGATGCAGCGGCGGGGCTCGCGTTCGTCGTGCTGAAGACGGTGATCGGTGAGACGCCCGACGGCCATCGCACCATGGGCGCCTGGGCGATCCACGAGACGAAGATGCGGCTCGAGCGGCGGAGCTTCGAGGGGCGGGAAGGGTGGACCGTCACCTGGAAGGGGCGCGGCTGGGATGGCACGCTCGATGAGTACCTCTCGCTCGTCGCGTTCGGCCGGGATCTGGCCGGCGCGGGTGGCCCGCTCACTGTGCCCTCCGTCAAGCTGCACCTCCCCCACCTCGACGAACCCTTCGCCTCGGCCGAATACGACCACACGATCGCGGCGCTCGCGGAAGCGTGGCGCGATGGGCCGTTGCTCGTCGAGAAGGATTTCTCGCCGACCTTGGCCGGAGACGCGCTCGCCGACGAAGAAGCGCGCATTCTCCGGTGGATCGACGAGGTGCCGGCACGCATTCGGGCCGCGGCGCCGGCCGGAGCGCGCGTCGCCCTCAAGTTGATGAACGCGCGCTTCGGTGAGGCCTTCCAGCTGAAAATGCTCGAGCGCGCGCTCCGATCTGCAGACGCCGTCACCGGTTTCAACCGGCTCTGGGATCAGGAGCGCGCCCGGGCCTACGGCGGCTGGGAGCTCAGCGACCGGAACCTGCGGGTGCTTCGGACCGCCGTTCCTGCACGACCACTTTCCGGGACCGGCAACATAGGCTCCGGCGCGCTCATCGCCGAGTACGCCGGCGCCGGCTGCTCCTCGGTGCAGCTGCACACGCTGTTCCAGCTCCCGCTCACCGCCTATCCGGCCGCGGCCGGCTCGCGTACGGCGCGCACCATCCACAAGCTCGTCTTCGATCCGGAGGATGGGCTCATTGCGGCGCTTCTCGCGGCGGAACAGCGCGGTGAGGTGTCCCGCGTCGGGGGAGAGCTCCGCTTTCGAGATCTGGTGAGGTGCCATTGACCATACGCATCGCCGCGGTCGAGCTGTACGAGCTGACGCTCCCGCTCGCCGAGCCCTTCATCATCTCGGGCGGCGCCATCACGGAGCGCCGCTCGCTGATCGTGGTGCTGCACGACGGGGAAGGGCGCGTCGGCTACGGCGAGTCACCCCCCTTCGGCCTGCCATTCTATTCCGAGGAGACCCTGACATCCGCGCGCGACATGCTCGAGCGCGTGCTCCTTCCCCGCGTGCTCGGTTCGGAGTTCGGATCGGTCGGGTCGCTCGACGAGGCGCTGCGTGTCGGTATCAGGGGAAATCCCTTCGCCAGGTCCGGACTCGAGACGGCGGCGTGGGACCTGCTCGCGCGCCGGGAGGGGCGCGGGCTCGCGGATGTGCTGGCAGATGCGCTCGGAGTCCGGCATGCCGCCGAGGTCCCGTGCGGCGTCGCACTCGGCATTCCTGCCGATCGATCGCTCGATACGCTGCGCGCGCAGGTGGTGGATGCCGTCGCGGCGGGCTACCGGCGGGTCAAGATCAAGGTGATGCCGGGATGGGATGCGGCTCCGGTCGCTGCCGTGAGCAGCGTGCTCCAGGGCACGCAGGTCCCGCTGACGGTGGACGCCAATGGCTCCTTCGAATGGCCGCGCGACGAGGTGGCCCTGCGCGCGCTCGACGGCTTCGGCCTCCTCTACATCGAGCAGCCGCTTCCGCCGGATGAGCTCGTCGGCCATGCCACCCTTTCCCGCGCGCTCGCGACGCCGGTGTGCCTCGACGAAACTCTGCGTGATGCGCGCGCCGCCAGGCAGGTCCTCGAGCTCGGCGGGCCGACGATCTGGAACGTGAAGGTGCACCGCGTCGGCGGCCTCTCCGAAGTCTGTCGCATCTGGCGGATCGCGCGCGAGGCCGGCGTGCGGCTCTGGGCCGGCACGATGCCGGAGTCCGGCATCGGCAGCCAGGCCGCGCTCGCCGCCGCGTCGCTTCCCGGGTTCGACCTTCCGTCCGATCTCGAGCCGAGCGCGCGCTGGTTCGGTCGGAACGCCGACGTCATCAAGCTGACCGTGCGGCCAGACGGCACGATGACCGTGCCCCGGCAGCCGATTTCGCGCCTCCTCGACGAGCGCCGTTTCCGGACCTCCTCGCAGAGGTTACTCTCCCTTCATGCCCCCGGCCCATAGCCAACTCCCCCCTCCGGTCTCCGGCCGGCGATGAGCGCGGCGCTCCTGCTGGTCATCCTCGTCGCCGTGGCGTACGGCGCGGCGAAGGTGGCGTTCCAGTGGATCGGCCGGCACTTCCTCATCGTGTCGGGCGCCGAGTATCTCCTCCTCGGCATCCTCCTCGGTCCGCAGGTCTCCGGGGTGCTGTCGGAGGAGGCGCTGCGCGCCTTTACGCCATTCATGACGCTCTCGCTCGGATGGATGGGAGCGATGGTGGGGATGCGACTCTACCTGCCGGGCCTCGTGCGGCTGCGCGGTGTGTTCTACCGTGTCGCCTTCGTCCAGTCACTCATCACGCTCTTCGTCGTGACCGGCTCGAGCATCCTGATCCTGCAGTGGCTTTTCAATGTCTCGACTGCGTATGCGCTCGTCCCCTCGCTCGTTCTCGGGGCGGTGGCCACCGGCTCGGCGACCGATGCGATCGATCTCATCGTGCGACGGCAGGGCCGCTCCAGCCTCGTGGTGCGTCAGCTCGAAGTGGCGGTCCGGATGGACTCGGTCGTCGCGATCGTGACGCTGGCATTCGTCCTCTGCCTGAGCCATGTCCCCGCGCCCCAGCTCGCTCGCTCGCCGACCGCGGTCGAGTGGGCGGTCATCACTGTCGCGATCGGTGTGGTCGGAGGGGCCCTCTTTCATCTCTTCCTCGGTGAGGAACGCGACCAGGACCGCCTGTTCATCTCGCTCGCCGGTGCCATCGTGCTCATGACCGGCGCCGCCACCTACCTCCGCCTGTCCCCGCTCCTCCCGGGCCTCCTCCTCGGCACCATCCTCGTCAACACGTCGAGGAACCGCAGCGAGATCATGGCGGCGCTCACGAGCGTCGAGCGGCCGCTCTACTTCGTTCTGCTGCTCTGCGGCGGAGCCATCTGGACACCGAGCACGAACGCGTGGGTGGTACCGGTCCTGCTCTTCCTCGTGATGCGGGGCGCGGCCAAGGTAGGCGGGGCGCGACTTGCTGCGCGCTTCAACGGCATGCTGCCGATCCTCGGCCCGAACTGGGGCCGGGCTCTGCTCGGACAGGGAGGCCTCGCACTGGCGATCGCGTTCAACTATCTCACGGAAGAGAACGCGTTCTTTCCGAATATCATCTTCACCGCGGCAATCGCCTCGGTGCTGCTGACCGACCTCTTCTCCGCGCGGCTCATGAGCGCGGCGGTGGGTGCGAGTCCTCACGCAGCTCGCCCCTCCGGTGCCGTCCAGGCGCCCGAGCCGGCGCCGGACCCCGAGCCGGAGCCAACCCAGTCAGCGGAATCAGCCGACGCTCCACCGGTCGAGGCTGCTGTGGACGACACTGTGACAGCCCCCGAGGAGCGCGACTGATGCGGAGGCTCGTGATCCTCGCGCTCCTGTTCGGCGGCATCCAGCTCGTCCTCGTGGCAGGACCGGCCGAAGGCTCCGGTGAGGCGCTTCTCGCGTTCGGTTTCCTCATCCTCGCCGCGTATTCCGTCGGCGAGCTGATGAAGCAGTTCAACCTGCCGAAGCTCGTCGGCTATCTCGCGGCGGGCGCGGCGTTCGGTCCCTCGGCGCTTGCTGCCGTTCCGGCCGACGCGGTCGCGGACCTGGCACCCGTCAGCGACCTTGCGATCGCGCTCATCGCCTTTCTCGCAGGGGCCGAGCTCGAATGGGGCGAGTTGCGGCGCAGGGGCATTGCGTTGCTCAAGGTGACGGGCACGGAGCTGGCCATCACCTTCCTCGTCATCGCGGGCTCGCTCGTGGCGATGCGAGAGTTCGTCCCCTTCCTGCAGGGCACGAATACTCTCACGACACTCACCTTCGCCGGCCTCTTCGCGTCGATCGCGATCGTACATTCGCCCGCGGTCACGATGGCACTGCTCAGCGAGACCGGCGCGCGCGGGCCACTTTCGCGTACGACGCTCGGGGTCGTGCTTCTGGCCGACGTGGTCGTGGTACTTCTGTTCAGCGCAGCGCTTTCCGCGGCACAGGCACTCGTGCCGTCCGGAGGGCAGGGCGTCGGCAGCTTCGGCGCGACCGCCTGGGAAATCGGCGGTGCCATACCGATCGGAGCGCTCCTCGGCGGTGCCGTCGCGATGTATCTGCGCTTCGTGCGCGGCGAGCTCTTCCTCTTTGCGCTGCTCGTCACCTTCTTCGGCCTCGAGATCTCGCGCCTGGCCCACGTCGAGACGCTGCTGACCCTTCTCGTGGCGGGCTTCGTGGCCGAGACCGCGGCGCCCGGAAGCTCGGGACGTGCGCTCCGGCACGCGATGGAGCGATCGGCTGCGCCGGTGTTCGTCGTCTTTTTCGCGCTGGCGGGCGCCAAGCTCGAGCTGGGCGAGCTCGTCTCGCTGTGGCCGGTGGTCATCCCGATCGTGCTCGCGCGCGCGCTTGGCATCTGGACCGGCACCCGGGTCGGTGCACGGATCGCGAAGCTGCCCCGTACGGAGTCGGACACGCTCTGGATGGGTCTCATCTCGCAGGCGGGGGTTGCCATCGGTCTCGTCACCGTCGCCGAACAGGCATATCCGGCAGTCGGTGGCGACATGCGAACGATCCTTCTCTCGGTCATCGCCGTCAACGAAACGGTCGGCGCAGTGCTGTTCCGCCGCGCGCTCGGGCGAGCGGGTGAGATCAACGCGCGGGGTACGCCGGCACTCGAAGCGCCCCTCGGCAAGCGGCCGAGCGGCGCAATCAGGGTTCCTTCCGCCTGAATGAACGAGCCGCCCCGCCGGCAGCGCGGAGCGGCTCGAACATCGTCACAGGATGTCAGCTCGCCGGATAGAACCGCACCTGCAGGATGCGAAGCCCGTTGTTGTCGTACTTCCAGAAGTAGTTCTCGAGGCACGAGTTGAAGAGGTCGACACGGATCGGCGCATCGTCGCCGTCGGTGTCCGTGCCTCCGCAGGCCGCGTAGGCCGTCGTCTCGCCGTAGGTCGCGGTCACGTCGTCGTCGATCACGATCGTGGTGAGCGACTGCGTCACGTTCTCGAACTTGTTGCCCTTGCCGGCCGAGCGCACGAACACTTCGTTCTCGGTCGAGCACACCTCATCCACGACCGGCAGCCCGTCCACCACGACTTCCTCGGCGCACGTCGTGATCTTCGCCATCCCGCCCGGCGTGCCGAGCGGGCGGGCAAACACCTGATACGCGGTGCCACCGGCGGGGGCGGGAAGCTGGAAGCCCGCGCGGCCATCGGTTCCGTTCTTGTCCAGAACGGCGAATTCGCCCTCGCTGAGCATGATCTTCGTCGTTACCGCGTCACCCGTACGGCTGCCGAGGTCGACGAAGATGACGTGGCCCCCGAGCTCATCCATCTCGGCGCTCTTGTCGTGCCGCATGCCGATGATGTTGAGGGTGAAGTGTGCCCCGCTCGGGGCACCGTTGCCCGTTTCGGCCTGAACGAAGGCGGGAGCGGCCGCGGTCGACTCGTCGAGCGGCGTCTCTTCGGTACTGCAGGCCCCGAGGACAAGGGTGGTGGCAACAGCCAGCGCGAGACGGCGGGAAGGCATCATCAGAACCTCCAGGAGGGGTGGATCGATGCCCCGCTGCGCGCAATGCTCGCGCCAGAATCTCGACTGCAGGAATCGGCGTTTCGTGCGCGCAGGTACGAGTGCGCAGGTCAGTCACTTCCAGCGTGGCGCGCAGAATCCTGCAGGCTCGACGACCTGCATGCGGCCGGGCTGCCGCCTTGACGACCGCAAGAAAACAGGCGGGATGCGATGCCTAGGTGGGAACGGTCGGCAGCGGCTTTCCGGTCGGACGCACGGGTGCGGCGCGCGGTGCCGCAGTCCCCAGCGTGCGCCAGATGTTGTAGATGAACGCGTACGCCCCGAGCGCGGCCAGCACGCCGCCGGCTCCGAGGATCCCCGTGGCAGCGCCGGCGCCGTGTGGCCTCAGCCCGAAGCCGATCACCATGAGCGCGAGGCCGGCGTTCGAGACCCACCATTGCAGCGCGGCCAGGCGTCCGCTGTGCAGCGCCCTGCCCGTGAAGCGCGGGATGACATGAAACGCCACGCCGAAGATCATCATCGTGACGAAGCCGAGCAGGTTCATGTGCAGGTGCGCAGGGCGGTAGATCACCCACGCCGGGTGCACGGCCATGGCCACTCCGAGCGAGACGCCCAGGCCGAGCCACGCGAGAGCGGCACGGAGAAAGGCGCGAACGAACCATTCCATCGTAGTCACGACTCCTTGCAGAAGGATCACCGCCGCCACCGGCGAGCGGCCCGGTAGATCCTAAGGACGCAGGGGAAAGCAACGCGGAAGTGCGCGTGAAGAATCCTTCATGCCGCCCGGACCGGCGTGTCGTGCGTTGAGCTTCTCGATGGAACAGGCTATTATTCACCGCAAGGCGTGCCACTTCGAGGTCGGTGCTCCGTCGCCGCGCGCATGCGGGCGGCCGTGCACCGGCCTCGTTCAGCAGATCGAAACCTGGAGTCGCGCAGCGTGAAGCTTCGGAGGGCTCACCCGACGAACTGTGGTCACACGGCGGATCCGCTCCTCTCCATTCCGAGCGGCCTCCATAGAACGCGTGTGTCCGAGATGCGCGTGCCCCGGGCGCGCGCGGCCGGCGGGAGCCCGCTCCCGCTTTCGGCGCGCGTCCAGCCGCCCATCTCCATGCCCAGGCTCGGCGCCCTGCATCTCCGCTCGACGGTGCTCATGACCACGTAGTCCGGTCGGCCGTCCGCATTCGAATTCGCCCCGCCTGCAGCATGCTGCAGGCGGGGCGTTCGTTTTTTCGGGCTGCGGCCGCGTGCAGAGTCGACCATTCGCGTTCAGGAGGCTGCCATGCGTTTTCACCGGGGAACCCCGCCGGTGCTGTATCACCTTGCCCACGGAGACACGCCGATCGGCGCGATGACGCGGGGTGAGGACGATCAGATCATGCTCTCACTCCACGGCTTCCACACCGCCGACGCGGCGGCGGCCGCGGCGTGGGCGGCACATTCGGGCCGGATTGCCTACGAGGCGCAGTTCGCAGGCGCAACGCCGGCCCCCACCAGGGAAGTCGCCGACACGCTCCGGCTGCTCCTCGTGACGCTCCGCCAGCCGGCGGAGCCGGAGGCGATTCCGCGCCTTGTCCGGGAGGATGAGTCGCGCGTGCAGCGACTCCGTCTCGGCGACGAGGAGATCGGAGTGATCTCCGAGATGACGGTCGATGAGGGGCCGCCGCTCTGGTCGATGACGGTCCCGGTCGGTGAGAGTGCGCCTGCCGTTTTCACCATGGCTGCGGCGCGCCGCATGTGGGGTGCCGTGCGAGATGCCGGGCTCCAGCGCCGGATGGCGCAGTGGCAGGCACCATCCCGGACGAATCATCTGCGACTCACGCGCACCATTCACGACTGGAGATTGCCCCATGGCAACGCACCTCACTCCCGATGAACTCCACGAGCTCTGGGCCGAGCTTCGGCTCGAGCTGCGGCGCCTGGGTGGGCGGCCACCGCTGTTCCAGGACGAGGTCGACGACGAAAGCGCGGAGCTGCACGCCGCGACCGCCGCCGGCGAGCGTGCCGGCCCGGGGGCACCCTCCGAGTGGCAGCCGGATATCGCCCCGCCACGGCTCGCCGCGCGTGACGGGAGAGTGCCCGAGCGATTGCTGCGCATTCTCGACGCGCTGAGCCGGATGCGCTCGGGCACCTACGGCACGTGCATCGCCTGCCGCCGCCCCATTCCGTTCGCGCGGCTCAGCGCGATTCCCGAGGCCACCGCGTGCATCGACTGCAGCGGGGGCAGCCGGCTGGCAAGGAACAGGGAGGCATCATGAGCGCTCGCCGGATGCTGGTCGCGGTGGATTTCCGGCCTCCCTCGCTCCGCGCGGTGCGATGGGCCCGGGAGTTCGCCGGACCGGCCACCCGGGTCGATGTCGCCTGGGTCCTCGCCCGCGGGGACGAGGCCGACGAGCGGCGCGCGATGGAAGCGCTCGAGGGATTCGCGACGACCTTCGGACCCACGCTGCCGGGCCTGCACGTGCGCGTGGGCGATACGCAGCGTGAGATCGTCCGGCTCCTGGACGAGCTGGACATCGACTTGCTCGTCGTGGGCCGCAACCTGGCGGGCGGCAACGACGGGCAGACGAGCGCACGGCTGCTCCGTGACGCGCGCCTGCCGGTGCTCGTCGTCGGAGCCGGTGGCGCACCAAGGCCGCGGCGCATTCTCGTGGGACTCGATGATCCGGCGGGATCGCGGAGGGTGCTCGCTTCGGCGCTCGCACTGGCCCGCCGCTTCAGCGCGGAGCTGACCCTCGTG
>DAINRR010000059.1:0-19662 GCA_036741715.1 Gemmatimonadales bacterium | reverse complement strand
GCAGAGCAAGTGACTCTTAATCACTAGGTTGTAGGTTCGATTCCTACGCGGCGCACTCGGAACGGCTCCCTTCGGGGAGCCGTTCTGTTTTTGGGATTTCGATTTGTGTCGCCCGACACGGATTTCGCCCGGCGTTTCGGCCCACTCTTCCACGTGTAACTCATGCCCTGCGGTGCGTGTCGTGGCGATGCAACGCGAGCGTCACGCAACCGCCCGGATCTTCGCCATTCACGGCCGGAGGAGCCGTGCTGGCGCTTCTTTCATGGCATGCCGTATGCCGCTCCGGTGCGCATGACACAGGCACTCGCTGATATGAATCTCACGCCGAAGCGAATCATCGAAGGCCTCCGGTGGCGAGCCGAGGGGCTTTATCAGCGGATACCGCAGCCGGTCCGCATCTGGATGCTCGAGCGGCGTGCGCGCGCGCGCGCGCGCCTCGGGCTCAGCTTCGCCGTAGAGCACGAACGTCTGGCACGCTCGTACCGGACTGCGTGGGAACTCCTGCTTCACGAGGATCCGACCGCCGCCGAAGGTGATTTCCTGGAGTTCGGCGTCTATTACGGCACCTCGCTCGCCTGCATGCATCAGGCGCTCGGCGAGCTCGGTCTCGATCAGGTGAGGATCTTCGGCTTCGATTCGTTCGAGGGCCTTCCGGATTCGGCCGACAAGGAGCCCGCATCGCCCTGGCGGCCGGGACAGTACCGTTCCAGTCTCGGCATGACCCGGAGCTATCTGCGGAAGCGCGGCGTGCCGCTCGACAAGGTCGTGCTGGAGAAGGGCTGGTTCAGCGACACGCTCACGCCGGCGTTCCGCGAGCGTCACGCGATCCGGCGCGCGAGCATCGTGATGGTGGATTGTGATCTCTACTCGTCCACCCGGGATGCACTCGCCTTTGCGGGGCCGCTGCTCGGGCCGCGCACCGTCATCTATTTCGATGACTGGCACGCGGCACGGATGGCGGAAAAGGGGGAGGGGGAACGGCGGGCTTTCGAGGAATTCCTCGCCGCCAATCCCGACCTGAGTGCGCGCGAGCTCGAGGGACTCGATTACAAGGACGCGCGGCACCCCAGGATGTTCATGGTCTCTCGGGCGACCGCGACCTGACGCCGGGCGCCTAGCGCGCCCGCACCGCGACCGTTCCCTGCAGCGTATCCCACGCGAAGACCAGGCGTCCTTCGGCCGCTCCACCCTCGACGGCGATCCCGAACGTATCGACGGGCTCGACGCGGGATACGCTCATCGGCACACGCATCACATCCTGCCCTTCGGTATACTCGGTCCCCCACTGGCGCGTCTGACGGTTCACGATCAGCGTCCAGCCTGTTCGTGCGGGTATGGAATAGAGGGTGTAGGTGCCGGCCGGGAGCGGCTCGCCACCGAGCTCTACCGGCGCGCCGACGACCAGCGTCGTGGCGGCATTCGCGCCGGTGCGCCAGACCTCGTCGTAGGGTACGAGGGATCCGAAGATCTGGCGTCCCCGGCGGGATGGGCGCCCGTAGTCCACGAGCAGGGACGCGGAACCGATGGTGCCGCGCGCGGTATCCCGCGGGGAGGAGAGCCGTTCCGCCGGCGCCGCAGCGGTGGTTTGTGCAGTGTCCGATCCGCTCGCAGCCGGAGCAGAATCACCGGCCGGCGTGCACGCTGCCAGGCCAAGGGAGATGCCGAGGAGTGTCGTGTAGGTTTTCATGCGCGAACGATACTCGCGCGCGGCCGTCCGGAACAGCCGACTCGTTCGCCCTGTCGCCTGCCTTAGGCCGGTCGTAGCTTCTTCCCATGAACCCGACACGACGTGATTTCCTCGCTGCGGCCGGTACGTCGCTTGCCGTTGCCGGCTGGCCGTCCATGCTGCCCGGACGCCCGGCCTTCGACCTGGTGATCCGTGGCGGCACGCTCTTCGACGGCACCGGCGCCCGCGGCATGGTGCGCGACCTCGGGATCACGGGTGGGCGGATCTCGGCCATGGGGTCACGCCTCGCTCGCGGCCGTGAGGAGCTCGATGCACGCGGACTTGCCGTGGCACCCGGCTTCATCGACATGCATTCCCACGGCGACGGCTCGCTCGACGATGACCCGCGCGCCGAATCGGTGGTCCGGCAGGGAATCACGACGATCATCACGGGGCAGGATGGTGGCTCGCGAGCGACGGGGGCACCCGACCGGTCGTTCACTGCCCACTTCGCCGCGATCGAGCAGCTGCACCCCGCCGTCAACGTCGCGTCGATGGTCGGACTCGGGACGATTCGTGGTGCCGTGATCGGTGCGGATGACCGTCCGGCGACACCCGCAGAGATCGAGCAGATGCGGATGCTCGTCGACGCGGCGCTCGCGCAGGGCGCCTGCGGGGCGTCGTCGGGCCTCGAGTATACGCCGGGCGCCTTCGCGACGCCGGCCGAGCTGATGGCGGTGGCAGCCCCCCTCCGGGCGCGCCGCCTTCCGTACGCCACGCACCAGCGCAACGAGGACGACCGCCTGCTCGAGTCGATCGACGAATCGATTGCCGTGGCCCGCGGGGCCGGGTGCGCACTCCAGATCTCCCATCTCAAGACGCAGGGTCCGCGCAACTGGGGCAAGCTCGACGAGGCCTTCGACCGCATCGATGCGGCGCGCCGTGCGGGGCTCGACGTCGCGTTCGATCGTTATCCGTATCTCGCCTATTCGACCGGCCTCACGAACCTCTTTCCGGTCTGGAGCCGCGATGGTGGAACGGACGCCTTCCTCGCGCGGCTCGGCGACAGCGCCGTCGCACCGCGGATCCGCGAGGCAGTGCTCGCGAAGGTCGAGCTGATCGGCGGATGGAACAGCGTGCAGATCACTTCGGTGCGAGCGGAAGAAGACCGGCCGGTGGAAGGCCGGCGCCTCGGCGACTACGCGGCACAGATCGAGGTGGACGCGTATTCCGCTGCGACCGCCTTGCTGCGCCGCAGCAGCGGAAGCGTCGGGATGGTGGGGTTCGCGATGAGCGAGGAGAACCTGGAGCGCATCCTGGCGCATCCGCTCGGCATGGTGTGCACCGATGGCGGGGCATTCGCCGCCGATGGTCCCGCCCGGCGGGGAAGCCCGCATCCTCGCGCGCTCGGCAGCTTTCCGCGCGTGCTGGGCCGCTACGTGCGCGAGCGACGCACGCTGACGCTGGAAGATGCGATCCGGAAGATGACCTCGCTCCCCGCCTCCCGCGTGCGCCTCGCCGATCGCGGGCGCCTCGGCAAAGGGCTCGCCGCGGATGTGGTCGTTTTCGACCCCGCGACGATCAGCGACCGCGCGACCTTCGAGGATCCCTTCCAGTATCCGACGGGATTCGCCGCGGTCATCGTGAATGGCGTCGTGACCGTGCGGGGTTCGGAGCACCGGGATGGGGCGGGGGCGGGGCGGGTGCTGCGTCCGGGGTGATACGTGTGTCGTGGTACGACACGGGGGGCGACGCATAGCGTCGCCCCCCGTGTCACACTCGCGCGGCGCTGGCGTCGCGCCGACCGATGTTTACGCGGTCGGCTTCCGTGAGCGCGCGGTTTCCCGTGCGGTTTCCACGGCCGCGTCCTTCGTTTCCTGCGCGACGCGTGCGGCCGAATCCTTCACCTGGTCCACGACCTGGCGGGCGGTTTCCTTGAGCTCGCCCTTGCGCCCTTCGGCTTCGGCGCGGACGCTCTCGGTGGCCACCGTCTTCACCTCGCGGGCGGTCTCCCGCGCCGTGTCCACGAGGCGGTCACGTGCCGGGCCCATCATGCGGTTTTCGCGCTCACTCGCCGGGAACAGCAGGCCGACGGCGAGACCGAGGAGCGTGGCGCCGGCAGCGAGCGCCAGCGGGTTCTCTTCCAGCGTATCCTCGAATCCGCCCTTTGCGCGATACCCGAGGTTCCGCGCCTTGTCGCGCGCATCGACGCCGACTTCGCCGGCGCGCCGCGCGATGTTGCCCGTCGTGTCGCGAACCGTGTGCGCCGCACTGCTGACGGAGTCACCGACGGTGTGCGCAAGACCGCTCACCTTGTCGCCCACGGCCGACGCCGCATTGCGCGCCTTCTCGCCGACGTTGCCGGCCGCGCGACGAAGACGGCTCTCCTCGGACTCGCCTTCGACGCCGCCTGCGTACTCGCTCCAGCCGGTCTCGCCGTAGGCCGGATTCGAGAAGCTCGAGCTGCCATACCCGTATCCCGAGCTGCCGTAGCCGGAGTAGCCCATGCGCCGCTCGGGGCCGGTGTAGGTGTAGGCGCGATCGCTGTCGTTGTTCCGCTTGAGCAGCATCCACGTCACACCGATGCCGACCATGGTGACCGGGATGGCGTTGTCGCGGAACGCGTCGGCCATCCGCGACCCCGTGCGCCGGGCCTTGTTGGCGACGTTCGAGGCCGCATTCTGGGCGGCGCCGCTGATCGCTTCCTTGGCCTGCTCCTTCAGGTTGTGCGGGCTGAGCTTCTCGCCGAGCGCGTCGATATTGTTGCTCATGCGCTCGCGGGTTGCCTCGATCTCCCGCTCGATTTCCTCCGGGCTCCGGTCGCGCCCCTCGAACCGGCCTTCGCGGTTCACGGCATCCCCGGTGAGCCCTGCATCGCGCCGCTGGTGCTCGTTCATGGCCGCAGCTCCTTTGCCCATTGGACATCGTCCTTGAGAGTCTCGATCGTGCGCTTCGGCTTGAGGTTCACTTCCTTGAGCCGCGCACGTCCCTTCTGGATCATCATGAAGCCCGCGACCGCCAGCAGCGCGCCCACGATGAGCGCGGAAAGCCACGTCGCGATGCCGATCGCTGCCAGCCCGAGGATCAGCGCCGCCACCAGCGCCTGCGCGCCGACGAATGCGACGACCCCGCCAGTGGCGAGCGAAGCGGCATGCCCGCCCATCCGCGAGACCTTGGACGTCATCTCGGTCTTCGCGAGCTCCGCCTCCTGGCGGACCAGGACGCCGAGGTCGTGCGTGAGCTGGCTGAACAGCTCGCCGATCGACCTGTCTTCTCTAGTAATCTGAGGCATTGATTCCTCCCCCCGCGGGGGGCATGCCCGGATCACCCGACGGGTTGATGCTCCCGCCCTGTCCCATCGTTCCGTATCCGCCCGCTGCCGAACCCGTGGAGCCGGCACCATAGCCCTGGCCGAAGCCGGAGCTGCCGGCACTGCCGTACGCACCGCCCTCGCCGTAGCCGTAGCCGCCGCCGTCGTAGCGCTGGATGGCGGTCTCCCGATCCGAGCTCTTGAGGAAGCGCGCCGCGAAGATCCCGATGGCGAATGCCGCGCCGATCAGGAGGGCCGGCTGGCGCCGCGCGATGCTTTCCAGGTCCTCTCGCAGGGCGCGCGGGTCACGGTCGCGGAGATAGCCCGCCGCGCGGTCGAACTGCTGCGCCAGCGACTCGGCGTATCCCGCGATCCGATCGTGCCCTTCCGCGCGGAGCTGGTCGGTCGACTGGCGGACCGCGCCGGCCACGCTCGTCATGGAGCCGGCCAGCTCGGACTTCCGTTCGTCGATGGCCGAGCCCGCCTTCTCGCGCGCTTCCTGCATCCGGGTCCGCGCCTGCTCGCTGATCTTGTGCTTGACCTCGTTCGCCTTGTCGCGGACGGTGTTCGAATCGTCGGTCGTCGTGGCGCCGGGCTGCTCGAAGGTTCCGCTGGCCTGGCCGCCGTATGGGGTCGTCATCAATGCGCTCCTTTTGTGGCACTGCCCGTCTTGACTGCCGCTCCGGGCCGATGCGGGCCGTGGGCCCGAGCGGCACGGCGGGCGAAGAAGAAAAGGCCGCTGAACAGTTCGGCACGACACTATCGCGCCTCACGGCCTCGGTATCAGTGCCTTGGGTCACACCGGCGGAGGGATCGGAGCCGATGGGCGTAGCTTCGGCGGGCCCGCCCCTTGTAATATCGGGGAGCAGGATGCACCCGCGCGCCGGCCGCCGCGGGCCTGATGGTTTCTTCTCGTCCCGAGGTCGCCGCCGACGATGCGCGCCGTTCCCACCCGACTCCGGTTGCCCGGCCGGATGTTCCCCGGCTTGCGCCCGATGGCCTGCGTGCTCATCGGATGCGCCGTGCCGCGGCTCGCGTTCGCCCAGGTGCCGGCGCCGGCTCCCGACTTCAGCGCGCTCGATATCGACGAGCTCGCCCGCGTGCGGATCACCTCGGTATCGCGGCGGCCCGAGCCCGTCGCGCGCGCCGCGGCGGCGGTGACGGTCATTTCCCGCGAGGATCTCCGCCGCTCGGGTGCGACGACACTGCCCGACATGCTGCGGGCCGTACCCGGGCTCCATGCCGCGCGCGTCGGCGCGCGCGACTGGGCAGTGAGCGCGCGCGGATTCAACAGTCAGCTCTCGAACAAGGTGCTCGTCATCGTGGACGGCCGTACCGTCTACTCGCCCATCTTCGGCGGCGTGTTCTGGGATGCACTCGCCATCCCGCTCGACGAGGTGGACCGCATCGAGGTGATCCGCGGTCCCGGCGCCACCCTCTGGGGCGCCAACGCCGTGAACGGCGTGATCAACATCATCACGCGGGCGGCGGCCGAAAGCGATGGCGGCCGGATCGCCGCGTCGACCGGCACCCGGATGCCGATTCGCGGGAGCGTCCGGTACGGCAATACGTTCGCCGAGGGTGCCGCGTATCGCGTGTATGCCGGCGGTCGTGACCGGGAGCCTGCCATGCTCGCCGACGGGACCGATGCGGCCGACGACTGGCGCTTCGGCCAGGCAGGCTTCCGCATCGACGGCGCCCCCGGTGCCGGCCGCTGGACCATTCAGGGCGACCTGTACGACGGGACCGGCGACACGGAGCTGCAGCTGCCGAGCGGATCCCCGCCCTTCGTCATCCGACAGCGCGACCGGCTCGAAGTGCACGGTGGCAACCTCCTGGGACGGTGGACCCGCACGCTCGGCGAGTCGTCGGAACTGGGCCTGCAACTGACCTACGACTACGGCTTCCGCCGGCAGGACGAACTGTACGGCACGCTGCGGTCCAATGTCCTCGATGTCGATCTGCACCATCGCCTGCCGGGTCCCGGGCGCACCGACCTGCTGTGGGGAATCGGCTACCGCCTCAAGCAGGACGAGGTCTCGGGTGCGGGCCCGATCAGCTTTGCTCCGCCGCGACGCTCCACCCATCTCGCCACTGGATTTCTGCAGGGAGAGGTGCCGATCGGCGACCGGGTGGCGCTCACGGCCGGGTCGAAGATCGATCACAACAGCTTCACCGGGATCGAGATCCAGCCGAACGTCCGACTCCTCTGGGTACCCGGGACACGCCACTCCTTCTGGGGGTCCGTCTCGCGCGCGGTCCGCACACCGACGCGGACCGAATCCGATGCCATGGCCATCGCGGCGGTACCGGGGGAGCCGGTCGAGCAGCGACTCGTCGGCAGCCTCGACACGGAATCTGAAGCGCTGATCGCGTACGAAGCCGGATACCGCACCGATCCCGGCCGCGGTGTGTCACTCGACCTGGCGGTCTTCTACAACGACTACGACCGACTGCGGACGATCGAGCCGGGGCCGCCCGATGCTTCGGGTCCACGCGTCGTGGTTCCGCTGCGCTACGCGAACAATGCCGGTGGGCGAACGTGGGGCGCGGAATTCGACGCGCTGTTCCGTCCGTCGCCGGGATGGCGCCTGCGGCTCTCGTACGCCTACCTGCAGATGCGTCTCGAGCTCACCGACGCAGCTGCCGAGGGCGCGTCGACGGAGGCGCGGCCGGGCTTCGATCCGGAGCACATGGCGGGCATCCACTCGTCGATGGACCTGCCCGGCAATTTCGAGCTCGACGTCGTGGGGAGGTACGTCGGGGCGCTCGAGGGCGCCGGGATCACCGACTACGTCACCGCCCGGCTCCGTCTCGGATGGCGGTGGCAGCGCCGGGTGGAGTTGTCGGCCGGCGCGCAGGACCTCTTCGCCCCACGGCGGCGTGAGTTCCCGACCGGGGTCTACGTGGCGGACGATCGGTACATCGAGCGCCGGGCCTACGTGCAGGCGGTATGGCGCTTCTGATCGACCGACGCCGCCGTCGCCGCCGGCGGATCCCGCCGCGCACCGCGCTCCTGCTGCTCGCGACGTGGCTGCCCGCGCGCGCGCTCCACGCGCAGGCACTCGGCGGGCCGCTCGAGTATCAGGTGAAGGCGGCCTACCTGCTCAATTTCACCCGCTACGTCGAATGGCCCGAGCAGGCGTTCACGTCGCCTACGGCGCCGATCGATATCTGCGTCCTCGGCACGGATCCGTTCGAAGGCGCGCTCGAGCAGGCGGTGGCGGGCCGGCTCACGCGCAACCGGCCCCTCATCGTGCATCTCAGGCGAACTGCGTCCGAAGCGCGCTACTGCCCCGTCGTCTTCGTGCCCGGACCCGTGTGGCGACGCAACCGTGGCGTGCTCGATCAGCTGCGCGGGCACGGCGTCCTGACGGTCGGCGAGTCGCGGGAATTCGCCGAGGCTGGCGGCATCATCGGCTTCGTGATCGAGGACGCGAGCGTGCGCTTCGTCGTGAACCTCGCCGCGCGCGATCGTGCCGGGCTCCGGATCAGTTCCCGCATGCTCGCGCTCGCCGAAGACCTGGTCGGTCAGGAGGAGCCGCGCTGATGGCGTTCCGCGATCTTCCCGTGGCACGGAAGCTCACGCTCATCATCATGGCCGCCACCGGCTGGGCGCTGTTCTTCGCCGCTGCGGGCCTGCTGGTCTATGACCTGACCACGCTCCGTCCGCGCACGCGCGCCGACCTCTCCGCGCAGGCCGAGATCGTGCGGGTCAACAGCACCGCGGCGCTCGAGTTCGACGACTCGGCGGCTGCGGCGGAGAACCTCCGCACGCTCGCGTCCAGGCCGGAGCTCGCCGCCACGATCTACGACTCGGCGGGCCGCGTCTTCGCGACGCACCCTGAAGGCGCACCCCCACTCACCGGGCCGTTCGAGATCCGCGAGAGCTTCGCCCGCGACCAGCTGACGCTCGCCCGCCCGATTCTGTCGGAGGGGGATCCGATCGGGTGGCTCTTCATTCGCGCCGGCATCCCGCCACTCTGGCAGCGGCTTCCGCAGTACAGCCTGCTCGTCGGCGTCCTGATGCTCACGCTCGGCGCCCTCGCCTGGATGCTCACGCGGATGCTGCGACGGTCCATCTCGGACCCGCTCCGGCGTCTTGCGGACACGGCGCGCACCATCGGCCGGGATCGCGACTACCGTGTCCGCGCAATGAAGGACAGTGAGGACGAGATCGGAGAGGTCACGAGCGCGTTCAACGACATGCTCACGACGATCGAGGCGCGCGAAGCCGCGCTGCGCGACAGTACCCAGCGCCTCCGGGATGCGATGCAGGCGGCAGGGATGGCGCAGTGGCGCTGGGACGTGGCGCGAGACGTCCTCGGCTGGGCCGGCGAGGAGGCACGGATCTTTCCGGACGGCGTGCGGCCGCGCGACGCGTCGCTCGCCGCATTTCTCGAGGTGCTCGAGCCCGCCGACCGTGAGCCTGTCGAGCGCGCGCTGCGTGCGGCCGCGCGCACCGACGGCGCCTGCGAGGTCGATGCGCGCCTCCCCGGACCGGACGACACCAGGTGGATCGTGCTCCGCGGTCGCGCCGAGCGCCGGCCCGAGTCCGGCGGGCTCGAGCTGTACGGTCTCGCCACCGACGTCACCGAGCGGCGCAGCCTCGAGCAGCAGCTCGTGCAGTCCCAGAAGATGGAAGCGATCGGACGGCTGGCCGGCGGGATCGCTCACGACTTCAACAACCTCCTCACCGCGATCCTCGGGTACGCCCGATTCGCGAAAGCCGGCCTTCCCGAGGGAAGCCAGGTGCAGGAGGATGTGCACCAGATCGAGCTTGCGGGTGATCGTGCCGCCGCATTGACGGGCCAGCTCCTCGCCTACGCACGCCGGCAGATCGTCGCGCCCCGAATTGCCGACGTCAACGAGCTCGTCGGCCGGATGCAGCGGATGCTCCGGCGGCTGATCGGCGAGGACGTCGCTCTCGATCTCGCCTGCGCCGGAGGGCTCTGGCCGACCCGAATCGATGCGGGGCAGTTCGAGCAGGTGCTGCTCAACCTCGTCGTCAACGCCCGTGATGCGATGCCGGCGGGCGGGCGGATCCTGATCGGGACGCGCAACGAGCATTTCGATGCCGCGAGCGTGCGGAACCGGCCGGAGATGCTCCCAGGGGATTACGTCGTCCTCAGCGTCACGGATTCCGGCGTCGGCATGGACGCCGGCACGCTCGCCCGCATCTTCGAGCCGTTCTTCACGACCAAGGAGCAGGGGAAGGGCACCGGCCTCGGCCTCGCGGTGTGCTATGGGATCGTGCGACAGGCAGGCGGCCACATCTGGGCAGCCAGCGAGCCGGGGAAGGGAAGCACCTTCACCGTGCTGCTCCCCCGCTCGGAATTCGAGGCCGAGGTCGGGGAGAGCGGTCCCGAGGAAACCCCAGCCGGCGGGAGGGAAACGATCCTGGTGGTCGAGGACGAGCCCGCAGTGCGGTCCCTCGTTTCCCGCACGCTGGCAAGTCTCGGCTACAACGTGCTCGAGGCCGCGACGGGTGGCGAGGCGCTCGGCATCGCCCAGCGCCACACGGGCGCCATCGACGTGCTGGTGAGCGACGTGGTCATGCCGGAGATGAACGGCCCCGCCGTGGCACAGGCGGTGACGGCCGCCCGGCCGGGCGTTCGCGTCCTCTTCATGTCCGGTTACACGGAGGCGGCGATCCAGGCGGAAAACCTGGGGACGCCGGGGGCAGTCCTGCTGACGAAGCCCTTCGACCCCGATGTGCTCGGCCGCGCGGTGCGATCCGCGCTCGACGCGGCACCGCTCGAACGCGTCCGCCCTATCTGAAATCCCGCGAGGCGTGCACGACCGCCGCCGCCTCGAGTGCCAGGAAATCCCGCCCCACCACGTTGATCACCTTGCCTTCCCGCTCGAGCCGCCCGCGCACCAGGATGAACGGCGCGAACTTCACCACTTCGGCATTCGGCTCCACCAGCTGCCGGGGCACGATCACGTTGATGAACCCGTGCTCATCCTCGAGCAGGAGGAAGATCGTGCCGTTCGCGGTGGCGGGGCGCTGCCGGATGGTGACGAGTCCGCCCACGAGCACCTCGCCGCCGCGGCGGCGCGCGAGCGCGGCGCTGTCGAGCGCACCGGCGGCCCGGAGCCGGTCGCGCACGTGCTCCATCGGGTGGCCGTGGAGGCTGACACCCGTGGTCGCGTAGTCGAGGAAGATCAGCTCGGTGCGGTCGAGCGGGCGCGGGTCGTGCGGCGCGGCATCGGCCGGCGCGAGGGGCAGCGCATCGCCGACGGCGCGCAGCGCCTCCCAGGCGGCGCGCCGCCGGTCCGGCTGCCACGCGGCGAAGGCGCCGGCCTGCGCGAGCCCGAGCGCCTCGGTGCGCCCGAGCGAGGAGCGGCGGATCACGTCCTCGATCGAGCGGAACGGGCCGCCGGCACGGCCGGCTCGCAGGGCTTCGAGCGCGCGCGATCCCACGCCGCGGATGTGGCGCCAGCCGATGCGCAGCGCGGGCCGCGCCGGATTCGCGGTCTCCTCGACGGTGCACTCCCAATCGCCGTCGCGCGCGCAGGGCGCACGCACTTCGACGCCCTGCCGCTTCGCATCGTGAATCAGCGTGGACGGCGGATAGAAGCCCATCGGCCACGAGTTGAGCAGGCCGAGATAGAACTCCGCGGGATGATGCCGCTTGAGCCATGCCGTGGCATACGCGATGAGCGCGAAGCTCCACGCGTGCGACTCGGGAAACCCGTAGCTCCCGAAGCTCTCGAGGTCGGACGTGATCTGCTTCGCCACGTCGGGCTCGATCCCTTCTCCCATCATGCGATCGCAGAGCCGCGCCAGCTCGTCGAGAAGCCGCTGTCGCTTCCGGTTGTGCCCCATGGTGCGGCGCAGCGCATCCGCCTCGGCCGCCGAGTAGCCGCCGAGCGCCATGGCCACGGCCATTGCCTGCTCCTGGAAGATCGGGATCCCCTGCGTGCGCGCGAGGATCGGCTCGAGCCGGGGATGCACGTAGGTGACCGGCTCGCGCCCGCGGCGGCGCATGGTATACGGATGGACGAACCGCGCCTGGATCGGTCCCGGGCGGATGAGCGCCACCTGCACGACGAGGTCGTAGAGGTGCTCGGGGCGGGTCCGCAGGATCGACGAGATCTGCGCGCGGCTCTCGATCTGGAAGGTGCCGATCGTTTCGCCGCTCGAGATGAGCGCATACGTCTCGGGGTCGTCGGGCGGGAGGTGATAGATCTCGGGACGCAGGCCGGTGCGCCGCTCGATCACGTCGAAGCTGCGCCGCACGAGCGAGAGCGCGCCGAGGCCCAGGAAGTCGAACTTCGGCACGCCGATGGCATCGAGGTCGTCCTTGTCGAACTGGATGATCGTCCGGCCCATCGTCGTCGGCTCGACCGGGAGGTAGTCCCCGAGTGGCTCCGCGGAGAGGACGAACCCGCCGACGTGCGTCGAGCGCATGCGCGGAAGCGCATCGCATCCCGCCATCAGCGCGAGGAGGGCACGGCCCCGGGCGTCGTCGAGCGCGAGACCGAAGCGCGGCGCGAGGGTGCGGAGCTGCTCCGCGCCGTCAGCCGCCTCGAGGTAGTGCACCCGCTTCGAGAGCAGGTGCGCCTGCTCCACCGGATAGCCGAGTGCGCGCATCGCATCGAGCAGCGCGTTGGGAGCACGGTAATGCTGCACCGTGCAGGCGATCGCCGCGCGCGAGCGGTCCCAGCGGCGGTAGGCGTAGTCGAGCACTTCCTCGCGGCGGTCGTGCTCGATGTCGAGATCGATGTCCGGTGCCTCGGAGAGCCCGTCCACTCGCGTTTCCGAGAGGAAGCGCTCGAAGAGGAGACCATGGCGCACCGGGTCCACCGCCGTGATCCCGAGACAATAGGCGACGGCGGAATTGGCGGCGCTCCCGCGTCCCTGGCACAGGATGTTGAGCTCGCGTGCCTGCCGCACCGCATCCCACATCACGAGGAAGAACCCGGCAAAGCCGAGCCGTTCGATCACGCCGAGCTCGTGGTCCAGCTGGGCGGCCTGCGCGGGGGAGATCGTGCCCCAGCGCTCGCGCGCTCCCGTCTCGGCGCACGCCCTGAGGAAGGAGTCGTCGGTGAAGCCCGGTGGCACGGGGAAATGCGGAAGCGGGGGGCGCATCCAGGAGAGGTCGAAGTCGCACTCGTCGGCGATATGGTCCGATGCGTCGAGTCCTGCAGGGTCGCCGGCCCAGAGTGCACGCAGCTCGCCGGGAGGAAGGAGTCGCCACCGCCCGTTGGGAAGGAGCACGCCGGCGTGTGCCGCGGCCTCGAGCGTGAGCCCCGCGCGCAGCGCCGTCAGCATGTCGTGCACCAGGCGGCTCCGGTTGTCGAGATAGCGCGGGTCCTGGCACGCCACCCACGCGACCCCGCTGCGCTCGGCCAGGGCGATGAGGGCATCGGCGAGCTCGGCTTCGCGCGCGCCGGCATGGTGACGCTGCACTTCGACGGCGAGGCAGCTCCCGAACGCCTCGCGCAGCTGCGCGAGATGGAGTGCGGCGCCGGCGATGTCGCCATTCCGGACGAGCGATGCCACGCGGCCGCTGCCCGGGCCGGTGAGGGCGTGCAGGCCCGCGCTCCGCTCCGCGACGTCGGCCCAGCGCACGCCCGGCATGCCGCGCGGCACGTGCGGGCGCTCGCGCCGCCAGGTCGCGAGCGCGCCGGAGCGTGCACGGGTCACGAGCGACGCGAGGTGGCGGTATCCCTGGGCCGTCCGCGCGAGGAAGGCGACGGGATGCCCATCCACCTCGAGCTCCGCGCCGACGAGCGCCTTCACGCCGCGCTTCCGCGCCTCGAGCACGAAGCGCACCGTGCCGCCGAGATCGGCGGTGTCGGTGAGCCCGAGCGCGGAGTAGCCGAGCTCGGCGGCGCGAGTGACGAGCGCTTCGGGGGTGACGGCGCCGTCGCCGAACGAGAACGCGGAATGCGCGCGCAGCTCGGTGGCCATCAGCGCCAGACGCCGTGCACTTCCCAGCGGTCGCGCCGCGCGTCCCGGCAGAGCTGGACGAGCTCGCCGTCGGCGCGCACGCAGCAGTACGCCTCGTAGGCGTACGCCATCTCCCACTGGCCCCCCGAGAGACAATCGGGGCCCGACGCGGCGACGATCTCCTGCCATCGCTCCGCGTCGCGATACCGCACCGGCACCGCGAAGCCCTCGCGATCGGCCGTCTCCGCTTCCACAGGCTCCGGCTCGGGCAGGAGATGGAGCATCACCTCGGGATCGGTGTCGCCTCTGCCGACCTGCGGCCGGGCCCACACGAACGACGACGGCTCCTCGATCCACTCGGTGCGCCGGCGCACGAGCGGATGCCGCGAGTTGCGCGGGGTCACGATGGAGGCGTCGCGGTCGAGGACCCGCGCCAGCGCCGCCTCGGCGGCCCCCGCACTCGCGAAGCCCCGGTCGAGCACGTCTCCCTGGATGCATTCGGTGGGGCCCACCGCATCCACGCGCAGCGCGAGCCCGACGATGCCGTCGTCGAGGCGGATCCGCTCGAGCGTGTCCCTGAGCAGCCGCATCCACGCGGTTCCATCGGCGCTCGGCCGCGACGGCTGGACGCCGTGCTCGACGCTTCCGCCGCCGGCGAGCGTGAAGACCAGTGCGAGCCGCTCGGCACCCTGGCCCATGGCGCGGAGCGCCGCGCTGACGTTGCCGGTGAGGCGGTTGAGGATGAAGAGCAGCCGCTCGGGATCGTGGAGCACATAATCGCTCCACTCGAGCGACGCACTCGGCAGCGCCCGTGCCATCGGCGCGAAGAGGGACGCGGTGTCCTCGCCGCGTGCGCGCCGCCAGAGTGCGGCACCCGCCGAGCCGAAGCGCACTTCCACCGCCCCGAGCTCGAGCGCCGCGAGATCGCCGCAGCGCTCGATGCCCGTGGCCTCGAGCGCGGGCACCAGCTGCTTCGGCGGTGCGAGCACCTCGAGCGGCCAGGGCGCGAGAAAGGCGCGCTCCGCTCCCTGCTCGACGACCGTGATCTCGTCCCGGCCATACACGGCCGCGATCTCGGCGGCCACCGGCACGATGGAGATCCCCGCGCGCGGCACGCCGCCGCGCTCGCGGATCAGCGCGAGCAGCCCGGACGCCAGGCCACGCGCCTCGAGCCCGCGCGCATCCGCCCAGACCATCCCGGCGCGATCGGCGCGGATCCGGGGGGCGAGGGTGAGGAGCGCCGAGGCGAGCTCAGCGCTCGCCGCGGCGGTCCCGGCGGCCGGGTTCCAGAGACAGACGAGTGTCATCGCGCCAGACGGGAATCAGGAGGTCGGTGCCGGCGTGCCATCCCGAGGCACGCGCTTCGATCCGGAGAGAAACGGCTGTCACCTCGGGGCTGCGGCCCCTCCGGCCTCGCCGCCAGCCGTACTGCTCGAGCCGCGCGCGCGAGGAGAGCCGGATCGTGGCGAGCGCGGTCACGCGCGTGAGAAGGACGAGCGCGGCGCCGCCCTCGTGCGCGGCGCGCGAAAGGCGCACCATGGCGCCGGTCTCCGGCTCGACGCCGTCCACCACGAGGAGCGCAAATCCGCCGGACCGGGCGAGCACCTCCGCCGCGCGCAATGCCTCGAGCTCCCCGCGCGGGCGGACCAGCAGCGGCCCGGTCCGCCAGCAGGCGCCCGCCACGAGATGCCGGGCATCGACCCAGACAGCGCGCTCTCCTTCCGCCACGGTCCGAAGGCAGGCCGAACGGAGCAGGGCGGCCGCACCGATTCCCGGCGACCACACTGCGAGGCGGCCGCGCTGGAACCCCCCCGCCGGAAAGATCCGGTCGAGCGCGGATATCCCGGTGGGAACGGCACTTCGACCCCGCTGCGCGGCAGGCAGCGTGTCGGGAAAGTGCTCGACGAGGAGCGCGTGGGCGGCGGCGGAGCGGGACGGAGTCACGGCGTCGAAGCCCGAAGAAAACCCGAAATCATCCGCGACAATAAGGCCGGAACCCGGGACACGCAAGCCATCCCGCCTCCGGCATGGAACCTCGCCCCCCGGATCGCTATTCTTCGGGATGCCCCAGTCCAATCCAGCCGACATGGGCGCCCCTCCCGCCGCCAGGAGGGGCAGCGACTACAGTGTGCCGCTTCCCTGCTTTCCCTGTCCGTACCATTCCGCGTGCTGCGCCTACGGCACGACCCTGACGGACGAGGAAGCTGCCGCGGTCATCGCCGTGCACGGGCCGGCGGTCGCGTACCAGACGAAGTGGGGCGAGTGGCGCACCCGCGTGCGCAATCGCCGCTGCGTGCTCTTTCGCGACAACCGCTGCGTGATTCACGGCGAGGCGTATTACCCGGCCGTCTGCCGCGGCTTCCCCTGGACCGACGCGGAAACCGGGGGGCCCTACGAATTCGACCGGACCATCTGTCCCGAATTCGTGGCGCGACCGGAGCTCGTGCACCTGGGACGGACGGTCTTCACCCAGGAACGACGGAAGGCGGTCGGCGAGTAGTCACGCAGCAGCCAGCAGATCAGGTCGCTTCTCACACAGGAATCCCCGGGAGTTCCCGATGCATCGCTCTCTCCTCGTCGCCGCCGCTCTCATGACGCTTGCCGGACCTGCCGTTGCGCAGGGCGATGCCGCGCTGCAGCGCGCCAATCGCCTCCTTCGAACGACCCTGCTCGTCGACGGGCACAACGATCTGCCCTGGGAGATCCGCCGCGCGGAATCCCCGGGGGACGTCGCCGCGTACGACCTGCGCCAGCGGACCCGGGGGCACACCGACCTCGAACGCCTCGCGGCGGGCCACCTGGGCGGGCAGTTCTGGTCCATCTACATCCCCGGCGAAGTCCGCGACAGCGGCTACGCGCGCGTCCAGCTCGAGCAGTTCGACATCGCGCACCGCATGATCGCGCAGTATCCGGAGAAGCTCCAGTTCGCCTGGAGCGCCGACGATCTCGAAAAGGCGCACAAGGCGGGGCGGATCGGCTCGCTGCTCGGCATGGAAGGCGGCCACGCGCTCGAGAATTCGCTCGGGGCGCTCCGCATGTATCGCCGCCTCGGCGCCCGCTACATGACCCTCACGCACAACGTCACGCTCGACTGGGCGGACGCTGCGATGGATTCCGCGCGGCACGGCGGGCTCACCGACTTCGGCCGGGACGTGGTGCGCGAGATGAACCGGCTCGGCATGATCGTGGACCTCTCGCATGCATCACCCGGCACGATGAGCGATGCGCTCGACGTGACGCAGGCGCCGGTGATCTTCTCCCATTCGTCCGCGCGCGGCGTCACCGACCATCCGCGCAACGTCCCCGATTCGATCCTCGCCCGCCTCCCGAAGAACGGCGGCGTCGTCATGGTCACCTTCGTCACGTCGTTCGTGTCGAAGGCGGCGATGGACTGGGAGCGCACGGCAGGCGAGGCGCGAGGCCGCATGCGGCAGATCGCCGACACGGCGGAGCGGCGGCGCGCGCGCGACGAATGGATGCGCGCCAATCCCCGGCCGACGGTCACGGTGCGCGACGTCGCCGATCACGTCGAGCACGTCCGGCGCGTGGCCGGTGTGGATCACGTCGGGCTCGGTGGCGACTACGATGGAACGGACTGGCTGCCGGAAGGGCTCGAGGATGTCTCGGCGTACCCCAATCTCTTCGCAGAACTGATCCGGCGTGGCTGGACCGATGCCGACCTTCGAAAGCTCGCGGGCGGCAACATCGTCCGCGTCATGCGGCAGGCCGAGGCGGTCGCGGCGGGTTCAGGGAGCCGGGCGGCGAGCCGCTGAGCCCCGGCGGCCGAGCAGGGCGGCCGCGCCGACGAGCGCGATGACCGCAAAGGCGAACCACTGGATGGCGTAGCTCAGGTGTGGTCCGTCGTCGAGGGCCGGCGGTTCCAGGCGCCGGGGGGACGCGGCTCCAGATGAGTCGGGCGCCTGGACGATGTACACGCTGCCCACGGCGTAGCCGAGCGTGGCCTCGATCGCACTCCGATCGAGGCCTTTCCATGTCGTGCCGCCGCCCGGTCGCTCGAGCCTTGCACCGTCGTCGTCGCGCTCTCCGAGCGGGAGCGCGATGCCCCGAATCGTGACCTTGCCGGGTTCCGCCGCCGGCACCGAGCTCGCGCTGACCGCATCCGCCGACGGGACGAATCCGCGGACGACCAGCAACCCTGCGTCCTCTCCTGCAGGACGGAGGGGCGTGACGACCACCACCCCCGGCCGCTCCCGGTGCGACTGGCCTCGCAGCACGATGTCCGCCGCGCGATCGAAGACCCCGGTTGCGCGCACGCGCCGGTGGGCGAGTGAGGAATCGGGGCGGCCGGTGATCTCCACCTCGGGAAGCGAGCGTGCCCCCTCCGCGATCAGGTTCTCCGCGCGGCGCTCGCGCAGCCGCTCCAGCTGCCAGAAGCCGAGCCGAAGGCACACCGCGGCAACGACGGCGATGACCGCGAGGAAGAGCATCCGCATGCGTGATGACATCGGTGTCTGTCGAAGGGGACGAATCGCCTGTCGCCCCTGCCGGGGGCGCCAGGTCCAAGAATCGGCGATACAAGAAGATACGATGTTCGGCCGGCGGGGGAACGCTCCTTGCGATTCCTGCCCGCTGTTCCGCATCCATCCGACACCTCCGACGGAGTGACTCCGATGCGCACCGCGTTGCGGTTCCCGATCCTCGTCCTCGCGCTGGCGACGCTGGCCGTGTCGCCCCTCCTTGCCCAGCAACGCCGCCCTGGCATCCGCGATGCCGGCCCGGACGGCCGCAGCGGCTTCTGGGGAGTCTTTTCCCTCGGGGCAGGCGTGGAACAGGTCAACTTCCGGAACGACGGCATCGGCTACAGCGATCCCCTCACGCGCGGTGTGTTCGCGATCCGTCTCGGCGGAACCCTCTCGCCACACGTGCGCCTCGGTGGTGAGGTCGGGGCGTGGGTCAACGAGGACCGCGGGATCACCGAGACCGTGGGTGGCGCGATGCTGATCGGGCAGTTCTATCCCTCGGAGCGCAATGGCCTCTTCCTGAAGGCCGGGGCCGGGGTCGGCCGAAGCGCGCTCGCCGACGACTTCGGCACGCTCGACGAAGACACCGGCTTCGTGGGCGCGCTCGGCCTCGGGTGGGACGTCCGGCTCGGACGGCATGTTTTCCTCGTGCCGACCGTGGACTTCGCCGCGTATGCGCTGGACGGCAATGGGGGGGACTACAACGAGCGGATCACGTCGTTCGGGATCGGAATCGCGTACCAGCGATGACCCTCACGCGCCCCTCCGGGAGGCGTATCTTTCCGAAGGACCGGCGACTGCGGCCGGTCCTTCGCGCGTTCGCATTTCGGAGTGAGCCGCTGCTCCGTGTGACGCAGATTCCAGACCGCAAGCGTTCCTTTTCAATAGTTTAGGACATGACTGCACTCAGACGTTATGCCGGCGGTGCCCTCGCGCTTCTTCTCGCGTCCACTTTCGTGGCGTGCGGTGGCGACGACCTCGTACTACCAGAAGACGGCGTTCCGACCAGCATCGTTCCACTCAGGGGCAACAACCAGTCCGGGACGGTCCGGAGCGAGCTGCCGGATCCGGTAACTGTCCAGGTTCTCGACGTGCAGGGACGCCCGGTGCGCGGACAGGAGGTCACGTTCACGGTGATGACCGGCGGCGGGTCGGTCCAGCCGGTGACGGTGCTCACCAACGACAACGGGGAAGCGACGGTCGAGTGGACGCTCGGCGGCTCTGCCGGCGCGCAGCAGGTGCGTGCCCAGGCCACAGGAGGCGCCGCACCCGACGACCTGAGCATCGTGCTGAGCGCCACGGC
>DAINRR010000058.1:0-20091 GCA_036741715.1 Gemmatimonadales bacterium | reverse complement strand
AAGGTCCCTGAAGGGCCCTGGGAGACTACCAGGTTGATAGGGCGCAGATGTACGGGCTGCAAGGCCTTTAGTCGAGCGCTACTAATCGCCCGTGAAGTTTGATCTCTCCCCCTTGGGGGAAATCAAGCGATTCCCCGCATCAGAGGCGGGTCTTTGACCCGCCCGACACACCATCCATCTACTCAATTCGTCATTTCGCACGGGAGGCCCGCGGGCCTCCGAACGCAGATGTGCGTCACTGACGCACGCGCCGAAATGGCTGACGACTAGCGCGCGGGGGCCACACCCGTTCCCATTCCGAACACGGTAGTTAAGACCCGTAGCGCCGATGGTACTGCCATCGAGAGGTGGTGGGAGAGTAGGCCGTCGCCAGCCTTATCTTGAAAGCCCGGTATCCAGCCTTGGATGCCGGGCTTTCCTTTTTTTCCTGCCACCTCCGCTTCCGCTGGCGGCCACCGCCGGAAGTACCTACCTTCGACGCACCCCACTTCAGCGAGTCTCATGACCCCCGAACGCGTTGCCTGCGCGCTCCTCGTCCTCTCGGTGCTCGCTGCCTGCCGTTCCGCAGCGCCGTCGTCCTCCGCGCCCGCCCCCGCTGTCATCGGACGTCCGATCTCGGAGGCCGAAGTCGCGCGACAGCTCGGCGCCCTGGCGCACGACTCGATGGAGGGACGGCGAACCGCCACGCCGGGCGAGCTGCGCGCGGCGCGCTTCATCGCCTCCGAAATGCAGCGGATCGGTCTCCGGCCGGCGGGGGGCAGCGGGTACCTGCAGCGTGTCGCGCTCACCGCGCTCACGGGCCAGAACGGATCGGTCCGGCTCCGCCTCGGTCTCCCCGACAGCTCCGGCACGCTCCCGACCGGCGAGCCCCGGCAGGCCGTCAATGTGCTCGGGGCAATCCCCGGATCCGACCCGGTGCTGCGCGATGAGGTCGTGATCGTCGGCGCTCATTTCGATCATCTCGGGGTCGGCCGGCCGGTGGGGGGAGATTCCGTCTACAACGGAGCCGATGACGACGCTTCCGGCGTCGTGGCCACCCTCGGCATCGCCGGGACCCTCATGGAGGGTCCGGCCCCGAAGCGGACCATTCTCTTCGCCGCATTCACGGGCGAGGAGATGGGCCTGCTCGGAACGCGGTGGTACATCGCCCGGCCCACGTACCCCATCGAGCGCACCGTCGCGAACCTGCAGATCGAAATGATCGGGCGCCCCGACTCACTGGCAGGCGGCAGCGGGAGGGCATGGCTCACGGGCTATGAGCGCTCCACGATGGGCGACATTCTCCGCGCGGCCGGCAGCCCGATCGTCCCGGATCCCCGGCCGAGCCAGAACTTCTTCATGCGCAGCGACAACATCGCCTTTGCGCGCCTTGGAATTCCTGCGCACACGCTGTCGTCGTTCAATCTCCACCAGGATTATCACCGCCCATCGGACGAAGCCGGTGCGGCGGACATTCCCCACATGACGGCCGTCATTCGTGCCGCGGCGGCCATGGTCCGCCAGCTGGCCGACGGACCGCGGCCGGAGTGGCATCCCGGCGGGCGGCCGTGAGATCCCCATGCAGCTGACCTCGCTCGACTGGCTCATCGTCGTCGTCTCGATCGTGGTTTCGTTCATCCCGGCGATCATCCTGGCACGCCGGGCCGGCTCGAGCACCGCGGAGTTCTTCACCTCGGGCCGCTCGGCGCCGTGGTGGCTCATCGGCGTATCGATGGTCGCCACGACGTTCAGCACCGACACGCCGAATCTCGTCACGAACCTGGTTCGAGAGCGCGGCGTCTCGAACAACTGGCTCTGGTGGTCGTTCCTCCTGACCGGCATGGCCACCGTCTTCTTCTACGCGCGCCTGTGGCGCCGCTCCGGCGTCCTCACCGACCTCGAGTTCTACGAGCTCCGATACAGCGGGAAAGCCGCGTCGGCGGTCCGCGCGTTCCGTGCGGTGTATCTCGGCCTGTTCTTCAACTGCGTCATCATGGCGTCGGTGAATCTCGCCGCGGCGAAGATCGCCAACGTGCTCCTCGGCTGGCCGATGTGGCAGACGCTGCTGGTGTGCGCGGTGCTCAACGTGGCATTCGCCGCGACCTCCGGGCTGTGGGGCGTCCTGGTCACGGACTTCCTCCAGTTCGGCGTCGCCATGGGCGCCTCCGTGGCGGCTGCAGTATATGCCCTCAAGCAGCCGGAGGTCGGAGGTCTTTCCGGTCTCGTCTCCCGGATCGACCCCGCCACGCTTTCGCTCCTTCCCGACTTCGGGGATTGGGGGCTTACGCTGTCGGTGCTCATCATCCCGCTGACGGTGCAGTGGTGGTCGGTCTGGTATCCGGGTGCCGAGCCCGGGGGCGGGAGCTATATCGCCCAGCGCATGCTCGCGGCGAAGAGCGAGCGGGATGCCCTCGCGGGAACGCTGTTCTTCAACGTCGCGCATTACGCGCTCCGCTCCTGGCCCTGGATCATCGTCGCGCTCGCGTCGATCCTCGTGTATCCGAGCCTCGACGACATCGCGCGCACGTTTCCCCACGTCGATCCGAAGCTGATCGGACACGACATGGCATATCCGGCCATGCTCCGCTTCCTGCCGGCCGGTCTCCTCGGACTGATGGTGGCGGGCCTCCTCGCGGCCTACGTCTCCACGATCTCCACGCATCTCAACTGGGGCACGTCGTACCTGATCCACGACGTGTATCGCCGCTTCCTCAGGCCCGGCGCTTCGGAGAAGCACTACGTGATGGCAGGCCGGCTCACGACGGCGCTCCTGATGGCGTTCGCGGCGCTCTTCACGACGTTCCTCGAAACAGCGAGCACGGCGTTTCAGCTGCTGCTGTCGATCGGGGCAGGGACCGGGCTGCTCTATCTCCTCCGCTGGTTCTGGTGGCGGATCAACGCGTTCAGTGAGATCGCAGCCATGGTGTCGTCGTTCGCCGTCGCCTTTGGATTCTTCATCGCCCGGACGCAGGGTGCGGAGATTGCCGACCACACGGCCCTCCTCGTCACCGTCGCCACCACGACCGTGGCCTGGATCGCGACGACGCTCCTCACGCGGCCGACGGACCGCGCGCAGCTCCTCGCGTTCTACCGGAAGGTCCGGCCGGCCGGGAGCGGCTGGGGTCCGGTCGCCGCCGAGGCCGGTATCGGCGCCTCACCCGATTCCATGAGCCTCGCGCTGCTTGGCTGGGTGCTCGGCTGCGCTTTCGTATACGCCGCACTCTTCGGGACGGGAAGCTTCCTGTTCGGCAACACCGCCCAGGGCGTGATGTGGCTGGTCGTTTTCCTGATCAGCGGAGCGGGACTTCTCCGGACGGTCCCCCGTCTCTGGAGGGGCGCCGGCAGCGAAGCCGGCAGCTGACCGCGACTGTCAGGTGCGGCGATCATGGGTTGTTTTCCTGCGCGCGAGCTGGCCGTGATTCTCCATCCTCCACGAAAGCAGGAATGGTATATGGCGCATCGGGTCTGGTTGGGTTTCGCTCTCCTCGTCGCTGCGGGGCCGGTTGCGGCGCAGGAGGCGCTCAGCGGCTGGGACAAGGCGGTCCCGTCGCAGCCGGCGCCTCGGGTGTACCTGCTCGTCGACATGGAGGGCATGGGCTCGGCGGTCAAGTCGCAGGAGGTCATCGCGGGCAACGAGGGCCCGGCCTATCGCGATCGTACCGGCCCCGACTACTGGGAGCACTACCGGGCCCTGCTCACGGCGGAGACGAACGCGGCGATCCGAGGCGCCCGTGAAGCTGGCGCCCGCTCGTTCGTGGTGAATGAGGGTCACGGCGGGAACCGGTTCGCGAATCTGCTCCCGTGGGCGCTCGACCAGGAAGCCGTTCTCATCCGCGGCTATCCCCGACCGATGGTGATGAGCACCGGCATCGACAGCACCTTCAGCAGCATGATGATGCTCGCGATGCACGCCTCGCCGGCGCGCCGGGGGGTCATGGCGCACTCCTACGCCTTCACGGACTTCACCGTGAACGGTACCGCGCTCAATGAGGTGGGGATCAACGCCCTCGTTGCCGGAGAGCGAGGCGTACCCGTGTCACTGGTCAGCGGCGATGACGAGCTCGAGCACGAGGTTCGCGCGCTGCTCGGCGATCGCGTCGTGTACGTCCGCGTGAAGATTGCCCTCGGGAGCGCCGCGGCCATCACCTATTCGCCGACCGAGGTCCAGCGGATGCTGCGGGAAGGGGCGCGCGAGGCGATGCGGCGCACACGTGCCGGGGAGCTCAGGCCGTTCACGCTCGAGAAGCCGTACCGCGTCGAGTTCTCGCTTCGCCGGTCCTACGCCGACTCGCTCGTGCAGCGGATCGATGAAGTCGTCACGGGATGGGGAGGCGAGAAGACGGGAGCGCGCTCCTACCGATTCTCCACGTCCGACGCGAGACGGCTCGCATGGATGATCGACGGGATCGAAGGCGTGGTCCTGCCCTGAGTCGGCGTGACTTCACGATGGACGCCGGTCCGGAGCGCATCATCCGGTACCTTTGCGAGGGTGTGGCCCCCAGGCCGGCCGGGACCGACATCTGGTCGATGCTTCCGCCATCCTCGCCGGGGCAGCCGTACGATCGAAAGGCGGCCGTCTACGACGCGCTGATCGGGAGCGCCTGGTACAACCGGTTCATCTGGGGAGCAGACCACCGGAGCTACGCCGCGTTCGCACGGCAGGCCCTGGGTTCGGCCGCCGGCAGGCATCTCGACGCCGGCTGCGGCTCCCTCGTTGGAACGGCTGCCGCGTATGTCGAATTCGCGCAGTCGGGGCCAGCGCGACCCTGCCTCTTCGTCGATGCTTCGCTTGGCATGCTGAGACGCGCCCGCGCGCGACTCGGATCGCTCCCGCCCGCCTCCGGGTTCCTGCAGGCCGATCTGCGGACCATTCCGCTCCGATTCGAGGCCATCGATTCGGTGCTCTGCATGGGGATGCTGCACCTGTTCGATCACGAGACTGCGCGCGACATTCTCGCCAGGCTCCGCGAATCCCTCGTACCGCGCGGTGCGCTTTACCTGACGAGTCTCGTCCTCGGGCGGCCGCGTGGCGATCGCTTCCTGGATCTCCTCCGACGAGCTGGCGAGGTCGCTGTTCCACGTACGCGGGCGGCGGCGCTCGGCATCATGCGCGAGGCCGGCCTCGACATCGTCGACGCGCGGCAGGCCGGGAACATGCTTTACGTCGTTTCCCGGAGCTGAGCGACGTCAATCGAGGCTCCGGTGTGCCTTGTCGCATTCGGAGCACGCCCCACGCGGATGCAGGAACACGAGCGGGTCCAGCTCGAGCCGTTCGAGGGCGACCTCCACCACGTCCCGCGATCGAGCCAGGAGGGCCGTCGCCCGCCCGATCGGTCCGGCCGTCTGCAGCGCGCGTTCCTCGAGCCATCCCCCCATCAGGGCAAAGCGGAGGGTGCAATGGTCGTTTTCGCCGTACGTGATCCGCTTCGCGCGGCCATTCTCCAGCACCGTAATCACATTCGGAACCCGGTAGCGAGCCCCTGCCAGGATCTCGGCAAGGTGGAGCGTCGTATTGACCTCGTGATCGACGCCGAGAAGAAGGATCTTGCCGTCGAGCTCGTGTACCCGGCCGACCGGGCTTTCCGGTATGTGCGGAGGGAGGGGAAGCGGGTCGCCGAGGATGAATCCGGCGTGTGGTCCCGCTGCCGCGCAGGCGAAAGGATGACTGCTCCGCTGTACGCCGGCGAGACGCCAGAACGTGCCGGCCACCACGCCGAGATCGGCGGAAGCCGGAGTGACGGCGGGATCGAACGGGGTAGCGTCATCGCCAGTCCATGAGGGCATGACCAGCGTGCCCTCCGGTCCCAGCGCCTCGCGCAGCGCAGCGATCAGCCCTTCGGGACCGCCCTCGACCGGCCGCACGGCGCGAAACGAGGTGTGGACGAGCAGTACGTCGCCTGCGGCGACACCGAGCGCCCGGAGCTGCTGGACCAGGTCGGCGCGCTTCATGCCGCGCCCGGGATCAATGCCTCGAGATGGTCGCGCTCTGCCGAGAGGCGTCGGTAGAGCGCCAGCTGCGTCCGGGCGCGCGCACGATTCTGAGCGGGAAGAGTCACGGCGTAGTAGCGGTCGCCATCGAGGTGATCGGTCAGGAAGCGCGCCGCCTGCTCGAGCGCGATGCTCCGGGCCGCGGTCAGGAGCATCTCCCGCTCGCTCGAGGTCAACAGCCCGCCGGCTCCCGCGAGAAATCCGCGGGCGATCCGTGCGAAGTAATCGTGGCGAATCAGCACCGTCTCGGGATCGGCCGCATCTTCGGCGGCGGGTGACACCATCGAGCGCACGAGGTCGCCGAAATCGTGCAGCGGCGATCCGGGCATCGTCGTGTCGAGGTCGATCACGGCGAGCGCTGCGGAGGAGCCGGTCTCGAAGATGACATTGGCGATCTTCGCATCGTTGTGGGCCACACGGAGCGGCAGCTGCCCCGACGCCAGCAGGTCGGGAATCACGGCTGCCACCTCGTGCTCGGCGAGGATCGCATCGATCTCGCCCCGTGCATCGGTGGCGCGCCCGGCGGCATCGCGATCGGCGGAGGCAGCGAGCGCCGCGAGGCGCCGCCGGCTGTCATGAAAGCCAGGCATCGTCACGTGGAGTGGGAGGATCGGGTCCGCCATCGTGCGGGCGAATTCGCCGAACGCTCGCGCGGCGCCTTCCGCATGAGCCGGCGTCGGTGCGACTTCGAACGAGTCGCCCGCAACAAACGCGAAGAGGCGCCAGATGGCGCCATCGGGCCCCGTGTGCCACCAGCGGCCGTCGCACGTCGGCACGAGGCGAAGGCCGGCACGCGAGCCGGACCGCTCCGCGAGCCGCCGTGTCACCGCGAGCACGTTCTCCATGACGGCCTTCCCATCAGGGAACACGTCCGGATTCATTCGCTGCAGGACCCAGGGTCCGGCGCGCCACGTCTCGTTGATGTGCCCGCCGCGAACCGGACGGCATTCCGGCCCGGCATCGGGAAGCGCGTAGGCGCGGAGGGCGTCGCGCGGGTCCCGCCCGGAGGTCATCCGAAGAGCGGCGTCGGGTACTTCCCTTGCTCGACGAGCCGGCGCAGCGCTTCGGAGACGGCGGGCGCATCGGTCGGGTAGGTGATCCCGAACCAGCTGCTTCGCGGATCGAGCACCCTGACGCGCGCCTTCCCGCTCGCGATGGCATCCTGAATGGCCGTCGGCAGGAGGAACTCGGCCGTCGCCGCTCCGGGTGCGGCAAGAAAGCGCCGGAATCCGTCACGGAGGATCGGGAACACCGCGGGCGTGAAGCCCCACATGTTCATCGACGCCAGCGCGGCGGCGTCGACCGCGCGCGGCGCCTTGTTCACGTGGCCGGCAAGCCCGCCATCGCCCCGGCGGATGTCGATCACTTCCTCGATCGAGTCGAGCATGCCGTCCCGCGAGACGCGCAGCACTCCGCGGTTGACTCCGCCCGACTCGGACAGCGTATCCACCACGCGGTAGCCCGTGAGGCCGAACGTCGGCGGCTGGGCGCCCGGATCGACGTCGTTCAGGAAGTCGGCCATTGACTGGTAGGCTTCGGCACCGTAATAGTCGTCGGCGTTGATCACGGCGAACGGGCCCGAGACCGCGGGCGCGGCTGCCAGCACCGCCTGTCCCGTTCCCCACGGCTTCGGGCGCTCGGGAACCGTCACACCGGAAGGCACGTCTTCGAGCCGCTGATGCACCGTACGGAACGCGAGCCGCTTCCCGTAGCGCTGGCCGGCGAAGTCGCGGAACGTCTCCTCCATCTCGGGCCGGATGATGAAGACCGCCGAGGCGAATCCCGCGCCCAGCGCATCGTGAATCGAATAGTCCATGAGCGTTTCGCCGGCCGGGCCGACGGACGCGAGCTGCTTCATCCCGCCGAACCGGCTGCCCATGCCGGCAGCCAGGATGACGAGGGTCGGGCCCTGAGCGGGCTGAGGAGTCGTATTCATTCGAGAAGTGTAATGGCGGGATTAGGTTTGTCGCATGAGCCAGCCCGAGCCGGTCCAGGTGGAAGCCCGCGACGTCCGCCCCACGCGGTCGGGCCACGTCGCGCTCGCCGGCGCGCCGAACGTGGGAAAGTCGACGCTGTTGAATGCCCTCGTCGGGACGCACCTCGCCATCGTGAGCCCCAAGGCGCAGGCGACGCGGCTGCCCGTGACGGGCATCCGGACCGACGACGACACCCAGTTCGTCCTCCACGATCTCCCGGGGCTGCTCGATCCCGCTTATCTGATGCAGGAGCGCATGGTGGCCGCGGCACGGGACGCCCTTCGCCACGTCGACCTGATCCTGCATCTCCATCCCGCGTGCGACGCGCCGGCACCCGATTTCCAGACGCTCGC
Organism: Gemmatimonadales bacterium; assembly: GCA_036741715.1. GTDB lineage: Bacteria > Gemmatimonadota > Gemmatimonadetes > Gemmatimonadales > GWC2-71-9 > CAMLLJ01. The sequence goes on along the minus strand of DAINRR010000058.1, from coordinate 11,795 downwards.
GCAGCTCGAGGCCCCGCCGTCGGCGACGGTGCTCACCGTCTACACCAAGGGTGACCTCGTCCGCCCCTCCGAGCGCCAGCGTCTCGCCGGCGAGGCTCTCATCGTCTCGGCGGGCGACGACGCTTCGATCGCGGCGCTCCTCGAGCGCGTTCGCGACTACCTTCCCGAGCGCGACTTCGAATTCGACGCGGAGGATATCGGGACCCAGCCCCTTCGCTTCTTCGTCGTGGAGTACCTCCGCGAAGCCGCCTTTTCACTGCTGGGGGACGAATTGCCCTATGCGTTCACGGCCGAGGTCGAGGAGTTCCGCGAGTCGGAGCGGCCGATGTACATTCGGGTGACGCTGTTCATCGAGCGGGAATCGCAGAAGGGCATGCTCATCGGCCGCGGCGGGCAGACCATCAAGGCGATCGGCTCGCACGCGCGCGGCCGGCTCGAAGAATTGACCGGCACGGCGGTCTATCTCGACCTGTGGGTCAAGGTCCTCCCGAAGTGGCGGAAGAGTGCTGCGGCGCTTTCCCGCTTCGGGTTTCCCATGTCCGAAGCGGAGACCTCATGAGCCTCGCTCCCGAGCTGCTCGAGATTCTCGTCTGCCCCCGCTGCAAGGGCGATCTCGCCTATCAGCCCTCGCCGGAGCAGCTGATCTGCCACGCCTGCCGTCTGGTCTACCGAGTGGATGACGGCATCCCCGTGATGCTCATCGACGAAGCGAAGCCCCTCCCGTAGCGAGCGCAACGCCATGACCGGATATACCCTCGGGCCATCCGCTCAGCGCGCGCTCGACGGCGCGAAGAGCGAGGCCGAGCGGCTCGGCAGCGAAGCCATCGGCGCCGAGCACATCCTGCTGCGGGTGACGGCCGACGAGCCGGCTACTTCGGTCTTTCGTGCCATCGGGCTCGACCCGAACCTCGTGCGCGAGCGCCTCGAGCTGGGTGCGCGGAAAGGGAAGGCGCGCGGCGCCGAAGCGGGAGAGCTCCTGCTGACCTCGCATGCGCGGCGCCTCCTCGAGGTCGCGACGACCGAAGCACGCCAGCGGGGAAGCGAGCTCGGTGCCGAGCATTTTCTTCTCGCCGCCTTCAGCGAGCCGCGCGGCACGGTCGCGCGACTCCTGAACGAATCGGGAATCCCCGCCGCCACGGCGCGCGCCGAGGTGCTCCGCGCCATCGGCGCGGCGCCGGAAGTCCCGGTCCAGGGCGAGCTGCTGGGCGCGCCGGCCCGCGAGAAGCCGGGTGCACGGAAGGAGCGCCGGGGCCGCACGCGAGACACCGGCGACACCGCCGCAGTCCCGGTGGCGGCGCCCGCCCCGCCGGCGGGGAAGGAGCGGTCCGCGCGTCGCCGCGGCGCGAAGGAGGAACCCGACGAGGGGACCATCGAATCATCCCCTCCCGTCCCTCCGGCTGCCGAGAAGGTGACACCGCGCCAGCCGCTGCCCCATCTCCGGCGTGACCGCAGTGAATGGGGGCCGGTCTGGCGACGGGTGCTGCTCGCCGCGGTGCCCGCCGCACTGATCGCGAATGCGATGCACCTCTCGCCCGTGGTCGTCTTCACGCTGGCATGCCTCGGCGTGCTCCCGCTCGCCGGCTTCATGGGCGATGCGACCGAACACCTGTCGGCCCGGAGCGGCCCCACCGTCGGCGGTCTCCTCAACGCCACGTTCGGCAATGCCGCCGAGCTCATCATCGCGATCGTCGCGCTGCAGGCGGGCCTGATCGACCTGGTCAAGGCGTCGATCGCGGGAAGCATTCTCGGCAACCTGCTGCTCATCATGGGGCTGTCGCTGCTGGCCGGCGGGGTGGGCCGGAGTGAGCTCAAGTTCAACCGCACGGCCGTCGGCCTGAGTGCAGGGATGATGATCGCGGCTGTCGTCGGCCTCGTTTTTCCCGCGCTCTTTCACGCGACGCATCCCGATCCGAGCGCCCTCACCGAGCTCCGGCTGTCGGAGGGGGTGGCGGTCGTGCTCATGATCGTGTACGGCTTCTCGCTCCTCTTCACGCTGAAAACGCATCGCTGGCTCATCGGCGGCGATGCCCATGAAATGCCGGGACCGATCTGGACGCCGCTCAAGGCCGTCGTGGTGCTTGGCATCGCGACGGCTGGCGTCGCCGTGATGTCGGAGGTGCTGGTGCACGCGGCGGAGGCAGTGACGGTGCAGGTGGGTGTCACCGAGACCTTCCTTGGCCTCATCATCATTCCGCTGATCGGCAACGCCGCCGAGCATGCCACGGCGGTCGTCGTGGCGCGCAAGGGGAAGATGGACCTCGCGCTGCAGATCGCGTACGGATCGAGCACGCAGATCGCGCTCCTCATCGGCCCCCTGCTGGTCTTCATCGGACTCTTCATGGGCCAGGACATGAACCTCGTCTTCACGCCGTTCGAGGTCATGGCGGTCGGGCTGGCGACGATCGTGGCTTCGCTGGGGACGGCGGACGGCGAGTCGCACTGGTTCGAGGGGGTCCAGCTGCTGGCGGTCTACATCCTCATCGCGATCGCGGCATTCTTCGTTTGACTTGGCGCCGGAGAGCCCGTAAGTTAGCTTGATACTTCCTCTTATCTGAAGGAACGGGGTGCGGACTCGCCCGACGATTCTCTTCTTTTCGCCGGACGGAACGCCGGTGCCCGCGCTGATCGAGCAGTGGGCGCATTCCAACGCATTCCCGCTGCGGGTTTTCGACAGCGCCGCCGAGATCCACTCGATCGTGCTCCGGGGGCATCCGAGCATGCTCTTCGTGGACGCCACGGTCTCGCCCCAGCAGGGACTCGAGCTCATCCGGCGCCTCAAGAGCGACGCCTTCACCGCCATCGTGCCGGTCACGACCCTCATCGGCCCCCATGAGCCGGAGACGGTGCAGCAGTGGTTCGCGGCGGGCTCCGACGAGGTCCTGACCGGCGCGTTCGCGCCGGCCGAGCAGCGCGCGCGGATCAACGCGATGCTCAATCGCACCGAGCGGGACGTGTCGGTCCATCCGTCGACCCGGCTTCCGGGAACGACGGAGATCGAGCGTGAAATCCGGCGCCGGCTGGATCTGGCCGGTGAGTTCGCGGTCTGCTACGCCGACCTCGATCACTTCAAGGAATTCAACGACCGCTACAGCTATTACGACGGCGACCGCGTCATCTATCTGCTGTCACGAATCCTGCACGATGTCGTCAAGGGACTTCTCGGTGCCCGCGGCTTCGTCGGCCACATCGGCGGCGACGACTTCATCTTCGTGATCCCCGGCAGCGATATTCACGCCGTCTGCAGCGAGGTGCTGTCGGTGTTCGATACGCTCATCCCGCTGCAGTACAACGAGCAGGACCGGCGGGCAGGATACTTCTTCGGCAAGGACCGTCGCGGTCAGCTGCACCGTGTGCCGCTCATGACGCTGTCGATCGGGATCGTGACGAATCGCCATCGTGCCTTCACCCACCCGGCCCAGGTGAGCGAGCTGGCGACGGAAATGAAGAGCTACGCCAAGACCCTTCCCGGGTCGGTCTTCGTCGTGGACCGGCGCCATGGAAGCGATGGGGAACCGCGCAGCGCCCCGCCGCGCGAACCGCGATGAGGATGCTTCGATGAATGTGACGTGCCCGAATTGCGCGACGATCTATCGCGTCGATCCGGCCAAGGTTCCGGAAGCGGGCGTCCGCGCCCGGTGCGCGGTCTGCGCGGCGGTCTTCCCGGTGCGCCGGGATGCCGCGTCGGTCGCCTCTGCCGGTGCGGCACCGGAGGCGGCGCCACCGGCACCCGCAGTGCCGGCACCCCCAGTACCGGCATCCGCAATCCCGGCACCCGGAGCGCGCTCGGCTCCGCTGGCGCAGGGCTCCGCGGAGCCGCCTCGCCCGGCGGCCTCGGAGGCGCATCGGAGGGAGGAGGCTCCACCGGCACCCCAGGTGGCTCCCGCGGCACCTCCGGCCGCCCCGATCCCGGTGCCGCCAGGGAAGTCGGAGCCATCTCCGGCGCGCCCGGACCCGGCCCCGCGACCCGCATTCGCCTCGACGCCGCCCTCGCGTCCTGCGCAGCCGGTGGCCCCTCCCGTGACCCCTCCGGCTGCCCCGAGATCGGGCGTTGCCCGTCCGGCAGGGTTGCCCCCGGTCACAGGCGCCTAGCGACCCGCTGTGCCGTCTCGTCCTGCCACGCCGCCCGCCGCCCCCGCGGCCGCCGCAACCGGGGCGGCGGGGGCTGCACGGAAGCCCGTCAACCCGTTTCTCTCGCAGGACCCCGGGCAGAAGGCGCGCCGTCTGGCCCGGGCGCTCATTTCGGACATGGTGGTCTATCACCCGGCCAAGCGCCGGGAAGGGCTGCGTGATGGCACCCTGAAGACGCTGTTCGAAGACGAGATCAAGAAGAGCTGGGAGGAGTACACCGATCAGGTAGGACGTGACGTCGCCGAAAGCACGACGCACTTCAAGGACGCGCTCAACGAGATCCTCGCCGACGGTCGCCAGATCTTCTAGCGGCGCCTATATTTAGGTACCCGGAGCCGCTCTTCCGCCGCCGGGCGGACGGGCGGCTCGCTCGTTCCACAGGCGGCCCCGGCCGCACCCTATCCGGAGCATCGATGTCCGTTCTCTCCGACCAGTTCGCCGAGCTCGATCGCCGCGTCCTCGATCTCCGAGGTTTTCTTTGACTTGGATGCCAAGCGCGCTCGGCTGAACGAGCTGGAGGCCCAGCAGGGCGATCCGGCGTTCTGGTCCAACAGCGAGCGCGCGCGAACGGTGGTGCAGGAGATCAAGCAGCTGAAGGGATGGGTCACGCCGTACGAGGATCTCGTGCACCGCATCGGCGGTGCGCGAGAGATGGCGGAGCTGCTCGAGGACGAGCCCGATGCCGAGATGGCGGCCGAGCTCGAGCAGGAAGTCGAGCGGCTGACGGGCGCGGTCGAATCCTTCGAGTTGCGCACCATGCTGCGCGGACCCGACGACGCGCGCGATGCGCTGCTCACGATCCATCCCGGCGCCGGGGGCACCGAATCGCAGGACTGGGCGGAAATGCTCATGCGCATGTACGTACGCTGGGCCGAACGCCAGGGGTTCGAGGTGCGCGTGCTCGACCTGCTGGAAGGCGAGGAGGCGGGGATCAAGTCGGCCTCGATCGAAATCAAGGGGGAGTACGCCTACGGCTTCCTCAAGGCGGAAAAGGGCGTGCATCGCCTCGTGCGGATCTCGCCGTACGATTCGCAGGCGCGCCGGCACACCTCGTTCGCCTCGGTGTTCGTCTATCCGGACATCGATGACACGATCGAGGTCGACCTCCGCGAGGAAGACATCAGGATGGATGTCTTTCGCGCATCGGGGGCCGGCGGGCAGCACGTCAACAAGACGTCCTCGGCGGTGCGCCTCACGCACGTCCCGACGGGCGTGGTGGTATCGTGCCAGCAGGAGCGGAGTCAGACGAAGAACCGCCAGACCGCAATGAAGATGCTGCGCGCCGCCCTCTACCAGCGAAAGCTCGAGGAGCAGGAAGCGGCACGCGCGCTGGTCGAGGCGACGAAGACCGACAACTCGTGGGGCAACCAGATCCGGTCCTATGTGTTCCAGCCGTACACCATGGTGAACGACCATCGCACCGAGGTGAAGGTGACGGACGTGCAGCGGGTGATGGACGGCGATCTCGAGACTTTCATCCAGGCCTATCTCAAGCGGTACGGAGGCAGCGCCGCGTGACGGGCACCCCGGGGAATGCCTCAGCCGAGCGATCCCACGTGGAAGCGGCGCGGCGAGCCAAGCGCGACGCGATCGAGGCCCTCGGCATCCTCCCCTTTGCGTATGCGTTCGAGCGGTCGCACACCGCCAGCGAGGCAATCGCGCTGTATGACGACGCGATGGGGGAGGACGGCCCGCGCGTGTCCGTTGCCGGCCGCATCACGGCGTTCCGCTCGCAGGGGAAGACCGGGTTCGCGCACATCGAGGACCTGTCGGGCCGCATCCAGGCCTACTTCCGGCGCGACGCGCTCGGCGTGGCCTGGGACCTCGTGCAGCTGCTCGACCTCGACGATCACATCGGCGTGAGCGGCCCGCTCTTCCGCACGCGCACCGGGGAGATCACGGTGCGCGCGGAGTCGGTGACGCTCCTGGCGAAGTCGCTTCGGCCGCTCCCGCGCGGCAAGACGCAGGTGGGGGAGGACGGCGTCCAGACCTTCGGCGGGCTCACCGACCCCGAGGTGCGCTATCGACAGCGGTATGCCGACCTGGCGGTGCACCCCGAGGTCCGCGAAGTCTTCCGGCTCCGCGCGCGCGCCATCACGTGGCTCCGCGCCTTTCTCGATGCGCGCGGCTTTCTCGAGGTGGAAACGCCCATCCTGCAGCCGCTCTACGGTGGGGCGGCGGCGCGCCCGTTCGTCACCCATCACAACGCGCTCGACATGCCGCTCTACCTCCGCATCGCGGACGAGCTGTATCTCAAGCGCCTGCTGGTCGGCGGTCTCGAGCGGGTATACGAGATCGGGCATGATTTCCGGAACGAGGGCATGGACCGGACCCACAATCCCGAGTTCACCATGCTGGAGCTGTATGAAGCGTACAGCGACTACGAAGGCATGATGCAGCTCTGCGAGGAGATGGTCGGCGGCGTGGTCGAGGCGTGCTGCGGCTCACGGCGGATCGAGCGCGACGGCACGACTCTGGATTTCACGGCCCCGTGGCCCCGGGTCCGGTTCGTCGAGGGGATTCGCGAGCGGACAGGCGTGGATGTCCGGACGGCGGACGAGGGCGACCTGCGGCGGCTCCTGATGTCGCGCGGCGTTCCCGCGGAGGAGTCGGCGGCCTACTCGGGCGGCAAGCTGCAGGACGAAATGTTCAAGGCCTTCCTCGAACCCGACCTCGTGCAGCCGACGTTCGTGGTCGACTATCCGCTCGCGCTCTCCCCTCTCGCCAAGCGGCACCGGGACGACGCGTCGCTCACCGAGCGCTTCGAGCTGTTCGTGGGAGGGAAGGAGCTGGTCAACGCCTTCAGCGAGCTCAACGATCCCGACGACCAGCGCCGCCGCTTCGAGGACCAGGCGCGCCAGCGGGCCGAGGGTAACGACGAAGCCCAGCTGTACGATGCGGATTACATCCGCGCGCTGGAGTACGGCATGCCGCCGGCCGGCGGCCTCGGGATGGGAATCGACCGGCTGCTCATGGTCATCACGGGACTGCCCTCGATCAGGGACGTGATCCTCTTTCCGGCGATGCGCCCGGAGTCGTGATCTGATGGCTGCAAGGAACGGGAAGCTCGAGCGTCAGATCGCGCTGCGGTATCTCCGAAGCCGGTCGTCGGGGGTCGCTTCGCTCAACACGCTGATTTCCATCGGCGGCGTGGCGGTCGGGGTGATGGCACTCATCGTCGTGCTCGGCGTGATGAACGGCCTGCGCGATGACCTGCGCGAGCGCATCCTCGTCGGCGCGCCGCACCTGCGGGTGCTGACGTACGGCGCGGGGCTTCGCATGGACGACTGGCGCGAGGCGCTCGAGACGATCCGCCGGGATCCCGAGGTGCTGGCGGCCGCGCCCGAGGTGCTCACCGAATCGATCATCACGACCGGCGCGGACTACGCGACGGCCGTGAACGTCCTCGGCTTCGATCCCGACACCGGGGCGATGTCGGTCACGACCTTCCCGCAGTCGATCACCCGGGGCGACCTGTCCTTCGCGACGACCCGCGACAGTCTCGACGGCGGCATCATTCTCGGCGACCGCCTCGCGAGCCGGATCAATGCGTATCCCGGCGATATCGTGCAGCTGATCCCGCCCACGGCGGCGAAGGTGAATCGGGCCCTGGGCGTTCCGACGGTGACCTTCTGGCGGTTCGAAGTGACCGGCACCTTCAACACGGGGATGTACCAGTACGACAACCAGTTCGTCGTCATGCCGATCGCAGTGGCGCAGCAGTTCGCCGGGCTCGGCGATGCGGTCTCGGGGATCGAAGTTCGCGTGGCCAACCCCGACCGCGCGCCGGCCGTCGGTGCGCGCCTCGAGGAGCAGCTCGAGTATCCCTACCGCGCGCTCGACTGGCAGACCCAGAATGCCAGCCTCTTCAGTGCGCTCAAGCTCGAGAAGATCGCGATGGGGCTGATCATCTTCTTCATCATGGTCGTGGCGGCCTTCAACATCGTCGGGACGCTCACCATGGTGGTCGCGGACAAGACGCGCGAGATCGGCATCCTCCGGGCGATGGGGCTCACGGCGCCGTCGGTCGCGCGCATCTTCCTCCTGCAGGGCGGGATCATCGGGCTGGTCGGGACGACCATCGGCCTCGTGCTTGGCCTCCTCGTCGCGTACCTCGTCGACGGATCGGGCCTGATCCGCATCGATCCGGCGGTCTATTTCATCGATCGCCTTCCGGTGCACACCGAAGTCCGCGACGTCGTCATCATCGTGGTCGCGAGCGTGCTCGTGGCACTCGCGGCGACGCTCTATCCCTCCCGCACGGCGGCGCGCCTCGCGCCCGTCGAAGCGATCCGGCACGAATGATTCCCGTGCTCGAGGCGCAGGGACTGCGCAAGGTCTACACCGGCGGCGATGGCCGGCCGATCGAGGTCCTCTCGGGCGTGGATCTCTCGCTCACGCGCGGCGAGTTCGTGGCGATCGTCGGTGCGAGCGGCGCGGGCAAGAGCACGCTCCTGCAGCTGCTCGGTGCGCTCGATGAGCCGACCGATGGCCGCGTGCTCCTCGATGGCGCGGCTTACGCCGACCAGTCGGAGGAGCGCCTCGCCGAGATACGGAATCGCCAGCTCGGCTTCGTCTTCCAGTTTCACCATCTCCTGCGCGAATTCAGTGCGCTCGAGAACGTGATGATGCCGCTGCTCATCGGCGGGTCCCCCGACGGCGCCGCGCGCTCCAAGGCCGAGGAGCTGCTCGCCGCGGTCGGGCTGGCCGGGCGGATGACGCACCGGCCGAACGCCCTCTCCGGCGGCGAGCAGCAGCGGGTCGCCGTCGCGAGAGCGCTCGCGACCGACCCGCTCGTCGTGCTCGCCGACGAGCCGAGCGGCAACCTCGATCACCACAACAGCGAGCGCCTGCACGAGCTGTTCTCGACGCTGGCGCGGAAGTTCGAAACCGCGCTCGTGGTGGTGACGCACAACCGGCTCCTCGCGGCGCGCGCCGACCGGGTGCTCGCGATGGAAGGCGGACGCCTGGTGACCCATCCCGGCATCGAGGCGATGCCGTCATGACCTGCGACCAGTGCCACGAACGCGAAGCGATCGTGCACCTCACGCAGATCGTCGATGCCGAAGTGACCACACTCCACCTCTGCGAGCGATGCGCGGCGGAGCGGGGGGTGGAGCCGCCCACGGTCGGGAAGTCGCCGCTCGGCAGCTTCCTCGCGGCCATGGGGAAGGAGCTCGAAGGCGCCGCGCTGCCCGGGACCATCACGGGCGAGGCCTGCGCGCGCTGCGGCGCCACGCTCCGGAACTTCCGCGAGACCGGCCGCCTCGGCTGCGCCGAGTGCTGGCGGAGCTTCGAGCCGCAGCTGCGCGAGCTGGTCCGGCGCCTGCACGGCTCGACCTTCCACGTGGGGGAGCGCTATACCACGGCGGGCAGCGGGGAAGGCGTGGAGCGGGCGAGGCTCGGAACCCTGCGCGAGCAGCTCCGCATCGCCATCGAGACGGAGAACTTCGAGCTCGCCGCAGAACTGCGCGACCGGCTGCGGGTGCTCGAATGATCGACCTCTCGCTCCTCTCCGACGGCGGCATGGGCTGGCTCGACGCGAGCGGCCCCGCGAGCCACCTGGTCCTCTCCACGCGTATCCGCCTCGCGCGAAACCTCGCCGCCTATCCCTTCGTCGGGCGGAACAGCGATCGGGAGCGGGAGACCATCCTGCGCGAGGTCGAGGGTGCCGCCGCGGACACGGTCCTGCTGCGCCGGGCCGCCCGCTTCCGCCTCGACCGGCTCGACCAGGGCGACCGGCTCCTGCTGCACGAGCGGCACCTCGTCAGCCGCGAGCTGGCCGGACTCGAGCCGAACGGGCGGGTCCGCTACGGCGCCGCGCTCCTCGCGCAGGACCGGATCGGCGTGATGCTGAACGAGGAGGATCACCTCCGGCTCCAGGGGCTGCATTCCGGGTTCGCGCTCGAGGCGACGTACGCGGAAGTGGACCGTCTCGATACCGAGCTGGGGGGGCGTCTCGGCTTCGCCTTCCACCCGGAATTCGGTTATCTTACGGCCTGTCCGACCAATGTCGGCACGGGCCTCCGCGCCTCGGTGCTCATACACCTGCCGGGACTCGTGCTGACGAAGGAAGTGACGCGTGTCCTGCAGGGCCTGACCCAGGTGGGGCTGACGTTTCGCGGGCTGTACGGCGAAGGGAGCGAGGTCGTCGGCAATTTCTTCCAGCTGTCGAACCAGACCACCCTCGGCAAGACCGAAGCGGAGCTCCTGGATCATCTGGGCAAGGTGGTCCGGCAGGTCATGGAATACGAGGAGCAGGCGCGGCAGGTGCTGCTGCGGAGCGCGCCCGCCATCATCGAGGACAAGGTCTGGCGCGCGTTCGGGCTGCTGCGCTACGCCCGCTCCCTCTCGTTCGAGGAGGCGATGAACCTCCTGAGCGGCGTCCGCCTCGGCGTGGGCACGGGGCTGGTTCCGGGCGTCAGCTTGTACACGCTCAACAAGCTGCTGGTCCATACGCAGCCCGCGCACCTCGCCGCCGCCGAGGGACTTCCGCTGGGCGATCCCGCGCTGGCCATCCGCCGCGCAACGCACGTGCGACGCGTGCTCGAAGACGAAGCGGGACGACGCGCGTGATCGCGCCGGTCCCGAACCGCAGGGTGAATCGATGAACGGCTACAACTTCACGGATCGCGTCCGCAAGGTTCTCCAGATGGCCCGCGAGGAAGCGGCCCGACTGCACCACGAATACGTCGGCACCGAGCACATCCTCCTCGGCCTCATCCGCGAGGGGGAGGGCGTGGCGGCCGCCGTCCTCACGAACCTCAGCGTCGACCTCGACGATATCCAGCAGAAGATCGAGGAAACGGTCAAGAAGGGGAAAGCCGCTGCCGCGGCCGGGCCGGACCTCCCCTACACGTCGCGCGCCAAGAAGGTGCTCGAGCTCGCGATGACCGAGGCGCGCGAGCTCAACCACTCCTATGTCGGCACCGAGCATCTCCTGCTCGGACTCCTGCGTGAGGAGAAGGGTATCGCGGCGCAGGTCCTGACCGACGCCGGCGTGAACCTCGAGCAGAGCCGGGCGGAAACGCTCCGCCTTCTTGGCAGCGACATGCCGCAGGCCTCGAGCGGGCAGGGCGCCGGCGGGGTGCCGCAGCAGGCGTCCCAGCCCAAGTCGGAGAAGAAGAGCAAGACGCCGGCGCTCGACCACTTCTGCCGCGATCTCACCGTGCTCGCCGCCGAGGGACAGCTCGACCCGACCATCGGCCGCGCGAAGGAGATCGAGCGCGTCATGGAGATCCTGGCCCGGCGCAAGAAGAACAATCCGGTGCTCATCGGCGAGCCGGGGGTGGGCAAGACAGCGATCGTCGAGGGCCTCGCGCTGCTCATCGCCAATGGGCAGTGCCCCGATGTCTTGCGCGATCACCGCGTGCTCTCGCTCGACATGGCGGCGGTCATCGCGGGCACCAAGTACCGCGGCCAGTTCGAGGAGCGGCTCAAGGCGGTCATGAACGAGATCGCCCAGAACAAGAACATCATCCTGTTCATCGACGAGCTGCACACCCTCGTCGGCGCCGGTGCGGCTGAGGGCGCGATCGACGCGAGCAACATGCTCAAGCCGGCGCTCGCGCGCGGCGAGCTGCAGTGCGTCGGCGCGTCGACGCTCAACGAATACCGGAAGTACATCGAAAAGGACGGCGCGCTCGAGCGCCGCTTCCAGACGGTGA
>DAINRR010000057.1:0-20304 GCA_036741715.1 Gemmatimonadales bacterium | reverse complement strand
GGCGCCGTCGGCGAGCGCGGCGCCGGCCGCGGCGTAGGCCTCGTCGGTGAAGCCCGCCGCCGCCCCGGCGCCCGGCTCGACGTAGACGTCGTGTCCGCCCTTGCGCAGGCGTGCAACGGAGTCGGGGACGAGCGCAACGCGGCGTTCGCCGGGGGCGGTCTCGCGCGGCACGGCAATCTTCATGTCGGCTCCCGGAAGGAAATCAGGACCACGGAATCTACGGCGCGCGCGTCGTCGACGCACGCAGCTCGCCGGGGGACGGCGGCTCGCGCCCGGCAATGCCGGCATGCGATGCGGCAATCCGAACGCCGACAAACGGGTGTTCCCGGGCAAGATGGTCGAGCAGCGCGAAGGCGAAGATCGCGAGGCCAACCATCTCCAGGGCCTCCTCGAGCGCCATGATCGCAATGATCGGAATGCCCCGTACGGGATGCCGATCCCAGACGTACCCGCCCACCATTTCCATCCCGACGGCGCCGGCGAGATACACTCCGCCGGCCGCCAGCAGGAGGCGGAGAGTGCGCGCCGGCAGCGCGCGCAGGAACGGGAGGTACGCCATCAGCAGGAGCGCGAGCGCGATCCCGTACGGGATGATCCAGGCGTGAAGGAACGCGCCACCCGTGCCGAGCGCATCGCGCACCGGGTCGATCAACTGCTCGTGGATCGACGCCGCCTCGTCCAGCGCGAGGAAAAGAAAAACCAGGGCGAGCCCCGCCCAATGGCGGGAAAAGCGAAGTCCCTCGGCGCGGCGCTCGTGCCAGACGACCGCAAGCAGCGCGGCACCGAGCAGGAACAGGAGCGAGGAATACCAGGCCGGCGCGTTCCCCTCGCCGTTGAAATCGAAGAGCCGGCGAAGCCCCAACGCGTGGTCCCGTCCGAAGCCGAACTCGGCGATCGTCACGACCGCGTGACCGAGCACCAGCACCGCCGTGATCGCGAGGAGCAGGCGCAGGACGCGCTGTGGCGAAATCGCGATCGCGCGCTCGCGCCCCGTCACCGGCGCACGATGCGCCAGATCTTCGCGTTCTGGTCTGCCGCAACGTAGAGCGCTCCGTCGGGGGCGACCGCAAGTCCCGAGGCGCGGAGGCCGGTCGCGGAGGAGGCGTCGCTTGCGAACGTTTCGTATTCGCCCGCGGGGGCATTGCCCCGGAAGGGAACGAACACCACGCGGAAGCCTTCCTGCGGCAGGGGGGCGCGGTTCCACGAGCCATGCCACGCGATGAACGCCCCGCCACGGTACTTCTCGCCGAATGCATCGTGTTCGTAGAACGCGAGTGCCAGCGGGGCCCAGTGCCCCGGGAACGCGATGAGTGGATCCGCCACCGCGGCGCACCGGCCTGGCGAGGTGCCGTCGCCACCGTATTCCGGTGACAGCACGGTACGGCCATGCTCGTTGCTGAAGTGGCAGTAGGGCCATCCGAAGTCATCCCCGCGCGACACGCGGACGAAGATCTCGGCGGGGTTGTTCGCATTCACCTCGGCGCTGAAGCCCCAGTTCTGCGCGAGCTGGTCCCGGCCGTGCACGGCCGCATGGAGCGCCCGCGTGCGCGGATGCACGGCGAGGGCCATCGCATTCCGGAGCCCCGTCGCGAAGCGCGCGCCATCGGTGAACGCCTGTCCGGGGCGCGAGGCGGAGAACGCCCAGATCCCCGCCCGGCGCTCGAGCTCGGAGCACGGATTCTCCCCGGGGGATCCCGCGACGCGATCGTTCTGCTGGCAGCTGTTCGACCGGGATCCGATGTTCACGTACATCACGTCCCCGTCGAACGCGATGCTCTTGGCCACGTGTCCGCCGTCCCCGGGGAGCTCCCGCACAACCGTCTCGGGATCTCCGTCGGGCGCGAGCCGGCCCGGCATCAGGCGCCAGCGGAGGATTTCGGTGTTCCGCGCAAAGTAGAGATAGCCGTCGCGCACCTCGACATCGTTACCGCCTCCGGGGCCGAACGTCTCGCGCACGTCGGGTCTGCCGTCACCGCTCGTGTCCCGGAAGGCGAGGACGCCGCCACCGCGACCTTCCCGGTCCGCCTTCACCGCCGCGTAGAGATCCCCGTTCGGCGCAACCGCCAGCTCGCGTACCGGGCCGAGCGTGCTGCCGATGAGCGCGGCGCAGAACTCCGCAGGGAGCGCGAGTCCACCGTTGTCGACGTCGCAGGCGGGACCCGCCGCACCCGCGGTGTGCCGCGCGTCGGTCGGCGCGGGCGGCGCCGCCGTCGGCAGTGCGCAGCCTGCGAGGAGAAGCAGCAGTGTCGGGGAACGCATGGGAGGCACCTCCAGGCGCATCAGCGGGAAATTCCGGGTCCGGCGCCCGGTTCCGTGAACCGGAGCTCGACGAGCGCATTGCGTCGCGCCAGATGATCGAGGAGCGCGTAGACGAGGACCGCGACGCCCAGCATCTCCAGCGTCTCCTCGATCAGGAGCAGGACGAACATCGGCAGCGAGACCTCCCCGGTCCAGTCGTACACCCAGGGCGAGATCATCTCCATGCCGAGCGCCCCGCCCACGAAGAGCCCGGCGGCGGCGAAGAGGAGCAGCGCCGTGCGCCGCGGAATGGCCAGCATGAAGCGGGCATAGACGAGCGCGAAGCAGACTGCGGCGATGCCGTAGGGAACCACCCAGGCGAAATAGAGCGCCCCTTCGGCGGAAAGCAGCTCTCGCACCGGGAGGATCAGGAGCTCGTGGATACTCGCGGCTTCGTCGATCGCGATGAACAGGAAGATCAGGGCGAGAAATCCCCAGTGCCGGGCGTACGGCTCGCCCGCCTCCCGCACGACCCGCCACGTGATCGCGAACAGGCCGGCGCTCAGGAGCAGCGTCGTCGCCGCGAACCAGGTGGGCACATTGCCCTCTTCGCTCAGGTTGAAGAGGCGGAAGAGACCGAGCTGATGGTCGCGCCCCAGCTCGAAGTAGCCGAAGAGCGAGAGGGCGTGAATGAGCACGAGCGCGGCAATGGTGCAGAGGAGCGCGATGGTGATGCGCGCCGGCGTGAGATGCACGGTGGCCATGCGGGAATCGGGACTCCGGGCGAATGATCAGTGGCGGCGGCACGGCCGCCGGCGAGGCATGCGACGCGCGGAACGGCTGCGGCTCAGGGGAGAAAAGTACCTCGCGCGGGCGTGCCGGGCCATGCGCTCCGAGGGACAATCCCCCGCTCCCGAGTGCGCAAACGCCCGTGGCGCGACGGCGCCGGCGGCGTTCTCAGAGGGAAAAATGGCCCCTGCCCTATTGCAACTGCCGAGGAGTTTCTTACTTTGTGACGCGTGCGGGTGCTGCTGGGGACCACCATTCTCACTCTATCAGGGAGAATCACGATGGCAGCCAAGAAGAAGGCAGCGAAGAAGTCGAGTGCGAAGAAGCCGGCGCGGAAGACCGCGAAGAAGGCCACGAAGAAGGCGGCCAAGCGCACCGGTGCCAAGCGGAAGCCGAACGCTGCGTTCATGAAGGCCATGCAGCCGAGCGATCAACTCGCCGAGGTGATCGGCAACGGCGCCATGCCCCGCACCGAGGTCACGAAGAAGCTGTGGGCGTACATCAAGCGGAAGGGCCTGCAGGACAAGAAGAATCGCCGCATGATCAACGCGGACGAGAACCTCCGCCCGATCTTCAAGCGCGACCAGGTCTCCATGTTCGAGATGACCAAGCTCGTGAACAAGCACCTCAGCTGAGCCATCGCAGCACGCGTGAAAAAGGGCGCCCCCGTCGGGGCGCCCTTCGCGTTTCTGGTCCGTTCTGAACCACCGGGGTGCGGCGGGGCGCGGAGGACGCGGAGGCGACGTCGGGGTCGGGTGGGTTCGACTGCAGCACACGAAACCACGAAAACGCGAAAGACGCCGTGCGCGTTCGGGCTCCCATGGCCGGGCGCACCTGCCCTGGGGTTCCATGGGCTCCCTGCATGCCCAGGGCACGGAGCCTCCCGGGTCGACACGAAAAGCAAACCGCCGGCATGGCAGGCGGAATCACTGCGTCATCGGACCATTTCGTGTTTTCGTGGTTTCGTGTGCCGCTTTTTTGCGCCCCCCCATGCCGATCTCCGCTCCGCTCAACCTTCCGCGCCCCCGCGCCTCCGTGGTTCAAAATCCCCCACGACATCGGTATGTTTGGCACCCTATGGCCGGCGAATACATCTTCACGATGCGCGACCTCCGGAAGGTCGTGCCCCCCAGCAAGGAGATCCTCAAGGGGATCTACCTCTCGTTCTTCGACGGCGCCAAGATCGGGATCCTCGGATCCAATGGCGCCGGCAAGTCCACGCTTCTCCGCATCATGGCGGGCGTCGACAAGGACTTCCTCGGCGAGGCCCGGCCCCGCCCCGGTGTCCGCATCGGCTATCTCCCGCAGGAGCCCCAGCTCGACACGTCGAAGGACGTCCGCGGCAACGTCATGGACGGCGTGCGCGAACAGCAGGCGCTGCTCGACCAGTTCAACGAGATCAGCATGAAGTTCGCCGAGCCGATGGGCGACGACGAGATGAACCGCCTCCTCGAGAAGCAGGGCACCCTGCAGGAGCGGATCGATGCCCTCGGCCTCTGGGAGCTCGACCACAAGGTGGAGATGGCGATGGACGCCCTCCGCCTTCCTCCGGGCGAGGCCGACGTCGCGACGCTCTCGGGCGGCGAGAAGCGGCGCGTCGCGCTCTGCCGCCTCCTCCTCGAGCAGCCGGACATGCTCCTGCTCGACGAGCCGACCAACCATCTCGACGCCGAGAGCGTGTGGTGGCTCGAGCGGTACCTGGCGGAGTTCAGGGGCACCGTCGTGGCCGTGACGCACGACCGGTACTTCCTCGACAACGTCGCCGGCTGGATCCTGGAGCTCGATCGGGGAGCCGGGATTCCCTGGGAGGGCAACTACTCGTCGTGGCTCGAGCAGAAGCAGCGCCGGCTCGCGCAGGAAGAGAAGCAGTCCTCCGCGCGCCAGAAGTCACTGGAGCGGGAGCTGGAGTGGGTGCGCATGGCGCCGCGGGCCCGGCAGGCGAAGAACAAGGCCCGCATTGCCCGCTACGAGGAGCTGCGCGACCAGGCCGAGCAGCAGTCGGACAACACCACCGAGATCCTGATCCCGGTGCCTCCACGACTGGGCGACGAGGTGGTCATCGCCGAGGACGTCGCGAAGGGCTTCGGCGACCGGCTCCTCTTCGAGAAGCTGAATTTCGCCCTGCCGCGCGGCGGGATCGTCGGCGTGATCGGGCCGAACGGCGCCGGCAAGACGACGCTCTTCCGGATGATCACCGGCGAGGAGTCGCCGGACAGCGGCCGGCTCCGCGTGGGCTCGACGGTGCAGGTCGCCTACGTGGATCAGAGCCGGGACGCGCTCGACGGGTCGAAGACCGTGTACGAGGAAATTTCCGGCGGCGAGGATCAGCTCCAGTTCGGGCGCCGCACCGTCAACGCCCGTGCCTATTCGGCCGGCTTCAATTTCCGCGGCGGCGACCAGCAGAAGCGGGTCAGGGATCTTTCCGGCGGCGAGCGCAACCGTCTCCACCTCGCCAAGCTGCTCAAGAGCGGCGGCAACCTGCTCCTCCTCGACGAGCCCACGAACGACCTCGACGTCGACACGCTCCGCGCGCTCGAGGAAGCGCTGCTGGGCTTTGCCGGGTGCGCCGTGGTCATCAGCCACGATCGCTGGTTCCTCGACCGCATCGCGACCCACATCCTCGCGTTCGAAGGGGACAGCGAAGTGGTCTGGTACGAGGGCAACTACGCCGACTACGCCGCCGACTATCATCGCCGCAAGGGCTCGTCGGTGGACCAGCCGCATCGGATCAGGTACAAGAAGCTGGTGCATTAGTGGTCGGAAGGTCGGAAGGTCGGACGGTCGGAATCGGTTGATCGATGCAGCGTCGCCCGCCTGCGGCGATCGGCCATCCCGCGTTCCGACCTTCCGACTTTTCGAGCATCCGCCGGCCCCGCTTGTCCCCCTTCCCCATCCGGTCTTTCTTACCCGACCATGACACCTGACGTCCGCGTTCCCTACATCCCCGCACGCATCGAAGGTCTCTCCACGCTCGCGATGAATCTGTCGTGGAGCTGGCACCGCGACGCGCGCACCCTCTTCCGGCAGATCGACGAACGCCTGTGGCACCAGACCCGCCACAACCCGCTCGAGCTGCTGCGCCAGGCGAACCCGGCGCGCATGGCGATCTGCGCTGCGGATCCCGAGTACGTCGCCCTCTACGATGCGGTCATGGCGCACCTGCATGGAGCGAACGGTCGGCAGACCTGGTTCGGCACCGAGTTTCCCGGGATCCAGGCGCGCCCGGTGGCGTACTTCTGTGCCGAATTCGGGCTTCATGCCTCCGTGCCGATCTACTCGGGCGGCCTCGGGGTCCTCGCGGGCGACCACTGCAAGTCCGCCTCGGATCTCGGCGTACCGCTCGTCGGGCTGGGACTCTTCTACCGGAAGGGGTATTTCGATCAGCAGCTGCGGCTCGATGGCTGGCAGGAAAGCAGCGACGCCAGCTTCGAAATCGGAACCACGCCCCTCGTGCAGCTGCGCGGTGCCGACGGCAAGCCGCCGCTCGCCACGGTCGAGGCTTCCGGTCGCACGGTCCACGTCGGCGCGTGGCGCATGCAGGTGGGAACGGTCCCGGTCTACCTTCTCGACACCGACTTCGAGCCGAACCACCCCGATGATCGCGGTCTGCTGAGCCAGCTCTATGCCGGTGGCCCGGGGCATCGCGTCCGCCAGGAATGGTTGCTCGGCGTGGGGGGCGTGCGGGTGCTCCGCGCGCTCGGGCTCGATCCCGCGGCGTGGCATGCGAACGAGGGCCATGCGGCGTTCATGCTGATCGAACGCCTGCGCGAACGCATTGCCGCCGGCGAGCCCTACGAGGAGGCCGTGCGCGCCGTGCGCGCGTCGAGCGTCTTCACCACTCACACGCCGGTGCCGGCGGGGCACGACTTCTTCTCCTTCGACGAGGTGGCCGCCTGTTCCGGACCCGTCTGGGACCAGATGGGGCTGGACCGCGACGCCTTCATGCGGATCGGCGCGCATCCGGAGCAACCCGGCATCTTCCACATGACGATCGCGGCGCTCCGCCTGTCGCGGTCGGTCAATGGCGTTTCCCGCCGGCACGGCCAGGTCTCGCGCCATCTCTGGGACGAGCTCTGGCCCGGCCGCGGCTCCGAGGAAGTCCCCATCCGCCACATCACCAACGGCGTGCATCTCGAGACCTGGATGGCGACGCCGATCATGCGCCTGCTCGACGAGCTGCTCGGGCCGGAATGGCACCGGCGACCGGAAGATCCGCGCATGTGGGAGCAGGTGCTCAAGCTCGACCCCGAGCGCCTCTGGGACGCGCACATGGAGCTCAAGCGCATCCTCCTCAAGCTGATGCGCGAGCATGCCCGGTGGCGGTTCGCCAGTCGGTGGAAGGAGGCGGCGCACGTGGTCGGCGCGGGCACGCTGCTCGACACGGAGGCCCTCACGATCGGGTTCGCGCGCCGCTTCGCCACCTACAAGCGGGCCAGCCTGGTCTTTCATGACCTCGACCGGCTGCGGCGCCTGCTCGTGAGCCGCCACCGCCCCGTGCAGATCGTCTTCGCGGGCAAGGCGCATCCGGCCGACGATCCAGGAAAGCACGTCCTGCAGGAGGTCTACCAGTTCACGCGCGACCCGTCGTTCGAGGGGCGCGTGGCGTTCATGGAGGATTACGACATGCACGAGGCGCACCTGCTGGTGCAGGGCGTGGACCTCTGGCTCAACCTCCCGCGCGTTCCCATGGAGGCCTCCGGGACGAGCGGGATGAAAGCGTCGCTCAACGGCGTGCCGCAGCTCGGCACGCTCGACGGATGGTGGCAGGAAGGCTACGATGCGAAGGGCGGCTGGGCGATTCCGCCCAACCCCGAGGAGCTGGAAACGTCGGCGGCCGACGCGGCGGATGCGGAACGACTCTACTCGCTCCTCGAGGAGCAGGTGGTGCCGCTCTACTACCGCCGGACCAGCGGCATTCCGCTCGGGTGGGTGGACGTGATGCGTCACGCCATCCGCCTCGCCGGAAGCGCGTTCACCGCGCGGCGCATGGTGCAGGACTACACTCGCAGCTATTACGCGCCGATCATGGCAGGCGCCGAGCTCCCGGACGATCCGCCGACGGCATGACGACCGCACCGCCCTCCCGCACCGTCTCCCCGCTCGCGCATCCGAGCGGGCGGCCGGTCTCGGTCGTGCACCTCACGGCGGAGTACACGCCATTCGCGCGCACCGGCGGCCTCGGGGAGGCCGTGCGCGGGCTCGCCGAGTTCCAGCACGCGGCGGGGGTCGATGTCTCGGTGATCCTTCCGCTCTATCGCACCGTCCGGGATGAGGCCCCCGACCTCCAGACCGTGGGGGATCCCTTCTCCATCCAGCTCGGGTCCCGCACCGAGGAGTTCCGCATCTTCCGGCCGACGGACCGGACGGACGGTCCGCGGATCTTCTTCGTGGAGCATCGCGGCTATTTCAACCGCCCCGGCCTCTACGGCGAAGGCGGGGTGGATTATCCCGACAACGCCTACCGCTTCGCGCTCTTCTCGCGTGCCTGCGTCGCGGCGCTCCCGCGCGTCGCCAAGCTGCCGATGCTGCTGCACGCGCATGACTGGCACACGGCGCTCGCGCCGGTCTACCTGCGCGGCGTGCCCGGTGTCGAAGTCCCGGCGGAGCCGGTGACCACCGTCCTGTCGGTGCACAATCCCGGGTACCAGGGCCACTTCCCGGCCGAGCTCGTGCCCGAGCTGGGGCTTCCCTGGTCGCTCTTCAACTTCACGCAGCTCGAATGGTACGGGCAGCTCAATTTGCTCAAGGGCGGCCTCGTCTTCTCGGACTTCGTCGTGACCGTGAGCCCCACCCAGGCCGAGGAGCTCCGGACGCCGGGCGGCGGCTTCGGCCTGCATGATGTGTTTCGTGAGCTGGGCGGACGGCTCGTCGGCGTTCTCAACGGGATCGATCACGCCGTGTGGGACCCGGCGAACGATCCGCAGATCACCCGGCCGTACACGCGGGAAGAGCTCGAAGGGAAGCGCCGCTGCAAGGCGGCGCTGCAACGGACCTTCGGCCTGCCGCAGCGAAAGCGCGTCCCGCTCTTCGGCATGACGGGCCGGATGGTGGCACAGAAGGGACTCGACCTGATTCTTGGCGCACCCTCGCTGCTCGAGAGCGACGTGCAGATCGTGTTCCTCGGCAGCGGCGAGCCGCGCTATGAGGATGCGCTCACCGGGCTCGCGCTCGCCCAGCCGGGGCGGATCGGCGTCCAGCTCGACTTCACGGACCGGCTCGAGCATCGGCTCATGGCGGGCGCCGACATGTTCCTGATGCCGTCGCTGTACGAGCCGTGCGGGCTTACGCAGATGCGGGCCCAGCGGTACGGCGCCCTGCCGATCGGCCGCCAGGTGGGGGGGCTTGCGGACACCATCGAGGATGGGACCACCGGCTTCCTCTTCGAGCCCTACACGACTGCGGCGTTCGAGGACGCGACGCGCCGGGCGCTCGTCCGCTTCATGGACCAGCCGAGGTGGCGGCGGATGATGCGGGAGGCGATGGCGCGCGATTTCAGCTGGGATCGCTCGACCGCGGCGTACATCGCCGTCTACCGGCAGGCACTCGCCCATGCCGCGTAGCCCGTCCGGGCGGATGGATTTCGTCCTCGCGCTGCACAGCCACCTGCCCTACGTGCTGAATCACGGCCGGTGGCCCCATGGCAGCGACTGGCTCTGCGAAGCGGCCCTCGAGACCTACCTCCCGCTCCTCGAAGCGCTGCGCGCGCTCGACGCCGACGGCATCGCCGCCCCCGTCACGATCGGCTTCACGCCCGTGCTGGCCAATCAGCTGGTGCATCCGACCTTCGCGGCCGAGCTCGACGCCTTCTTCGTGCAGCGCCTCGCTGCATGCGATGAAGCCCCGGCGTCGCTCTCCGCCACGGGGGAAGGCCACCTTCTTCCGCTCGTCGACTGGTGGCGCGACCGGCTCGTCCGCATGCGGGGACTCTGGCAGGCCCTCGACCGGGACATCATCGGCGCGTTCCGCGCGCTCGAGGCGTCCGGCCGGCTCGAGATCATCGGCTCGGCCGCGACGCACGGCTTCCTCCCGCTCCTCGCACGCGACGAAAGCATTCGCCTGCAGCTCGCGCTCGGCTTCGCGGAGCATCGCCGGATCTTCGGTCGCGAGCCGCGGGGATGCTGGGTGCCCGAGTGCGCGTACCGGCCGCGCGGAGAGTGGGAGCCGTGGCCGGGGGCTCCGCGTTCAGCCGTGCGTCGCGGCACGGACGAGCACGTCGCCGACGCCGGGTTCCGGTACTTCTTCGTGGACTCGCACCTCGTGATCGGCGGCGAGGCGCTCGGCCTGAGCAGCGGCCTGGCGACCGCCGACCCGGGCGGGGGTCGTGCGGTACCTCCCATGCGGCCACGACGCACGCCGTACCGCACGTACGGCGTCCTCTCTTCGGGCCGTGCCCGCGCGGGCGTCTTCGTGCGCGATCCTCGCGCATCGATGCAGGTGTGGAGCCGCCACCAGGGTTATCCCGGGGATGCCGCCTATCTGGAGTTCCACAAACTGCGGTGGCCCGGCGGCCTCAGGCTCTGGCGCGTGAGCGACCCGGGCACCGACCTCGGCCAGAAGGCGCCGTACGACCCGGTGGCGGCAGCGCGCCGGGCAGCCGAGCACGCGCGGCACTTCGCGTGGCTGCTCGAGACGATCGCGTCCGAGCAGTCGGGAAAGACGAATGGCGTCGTTGCCGTGCCGTTCGACACCGAGCTCTTCGGCCACTGGTGGTTCGAGGGCCCGACGTTCGTGGAGAACGTGTATCGCGAGCTCGCTTCGGCACGGCAGGTGACGCCGGTATCGGCGGCAGCGCACCTCGCGGCCCATCCACCCCAGGCGGGAATCCGGCTCCCCACCGGTTCCTGGGGCGCGAACGGTGACTTCAGCATGTGGCTCAACGAGCGTACCGCCTGGACCTGGGAGCGCCTGTGGCCGCTGGAGCAGGCGTTCTGGGAAGCCGCCCCGCGCGCGCTCGCCGATCCGCCTGTGCACGCCATTCTGGAACAGGCCGCGCGAGAACTGCTCCTCGCGCAGGCATCGGACTGGCAGTTCATCATTTCGACGGGCGCCGTAGCGGATTACGCGGAGCGGCGCTTCCTCGGCCACTGCGAAGATGCGGAGCGGCTCGTGAAGGCGCTCACGTCGGGGAGCGAGGACGAGCTGCACGCTGCGCGCTCGACCGCGGCCGAGCTTCGCGTGCGCGACGACCTCTTTCCCGACGTGCTCCCTGCCCTCACCGTGGCCCTCGGATCCAGGAACCACATTCGCGCGTGACCGCCCCCATTCGCTTCATCTTCGGCCTGCACCTTCACCAGCCGGTGGGAAATTTCGATCATGTCTTCGCCGAGCATTTCGAGCGGGTCTACCGGCCGCTGCTCGAACGGCTGGCGGAGCGGCACTTCTTCCCGGCGGTCTTCCACCTGTCGGGCCCGCTGATCGAATGGCTCGAGCGGAACGAATCCGCCTATCTCGACCGCCTCGGCCGGCTGGCGTCGGATGGGAACGTCGAGCTGCTCGCCGCCGGGTGGCACGAGCCGGTGCTCGCGTCGCTGCTCCGCCGGGACCGGATCGAACAGGTGCAGTGGATGCGCGACCGGCTGCGCGCGCGGTTTGGTGTGGATGCGCGCGGGCTCTGGCTCACGGAGCGCGTCTGGAGCCCCGAGCTCGCTGCGGACCTCGCGGATGCAGGCATCGACTCGGCGCTCGTGGACGATCGGCATTTCCTTGTCGCCGGGTTCGACCGCGAAGCGCTCCACGCGCCCTTCCGCACGGAGAGCGATGGCCGGCGCCTCGCGCTCTTTCCCATCGATGAGCGCCTCCGCTACCTGATTCCCTTCCGCCCGCCCGAGGAAACCGCCGAGTACCTGCGGCAGCTGCGCGCGGACGGCCGTGAGCTCGCGGTCCTGGCGGACGATGGCGAAAAGTTCGGTGGCTGGCCGGGCACCTATGAGTGGGTGTACGAACGGGAGTGGATCACCCGGTTTCTCGACAGCATGCTGGACCTCACGGGGCGTGGCGAGATGCAGCTCAGCACACTCGGGGAGGCGCTGGCGACCGTCCCGAGCGGTGGGCTCGCCTACCTGCCGACCGCGTCGTACCGCGAGATGGAAGGGTGGTCCCTTCCCCCCGGCCCCGCCGACCGTCTGGCCGGCCTCGAGCACGAGCTCGGCGAGGAGCGCATGGCCGGCCCGGACGGCGCGCTGGTGCGCGGGTCGCACTGGCTCAATTTCCTCGCGAAGTACTCCGAGTCCAATCGGATGCACAAGAAGGCGCAGCGGCTCTCGATCCTGTGCCGTGAGCGCGGCGATCCGCCGGAACCGCGCGAGGCGATCGGCCGCGCGCAGTGCAACGATGCATACTGGCACGGGGTGTTCGGGGGACTGTACCTCCCGCATCTGCGCGAAGCGATCTGGCGGAATCTCTCGGAAGCCGAAGGGCGCCTTCGGTCGGGCGAGCCGCTCGCCGTCGAAACGTGCGACATCGACGCCGACGGGCACGACGAGCTCTGGGTTCATTCGGGGGACTTTTCGGCGATCATCAGCCCCCGGCGCGGCGGAGCCATCGAAGAACTGACGCGGTTTGCCACCGGGATCAACTACGCGGACGTGCTCACGCGCCGCCTCGAGGCATACCACCTCGCGGCCCTGCGTCCGGCCGACCCCATCGCTCCGGAAGGCGGCACGGCGAGCATCCACGACATCGAGCGCTCACTCCGCCTGGCCGATGCGCCACCCGTGGACCGATACGACCGCGGACTCTTCCGTGAGCGCGTGCTCGACACCGAGGTGACGGCGGATCAGTACGCACTCGGTGCCTATGCGCCGCTCCGGACCTGGGAAGCTGCGCCGCTCGACGCCGAATGCGCGGTGTCCGGCGAAGGAGCCGTGGTGAGTCTCACCGCTCCTGACGGCTCCCTTCGAAAGACGATCAGGTTCACCGCCGCCGGCGGGATCAGCGTCGACTACGCCTGGGCTGAGTCAGGCGGCAACCGGGGCGTCTTCGCGGTCGAGCTCTCCCTCTACCGGCCACTGCAGCTTGCCGCGACACCCGACGCTGAGCACTGGCGGTATCCGGTCGAAACGGTCTCGAAGTCCGAGCGCGGACTCGACCGGACCGTGCAGGGTGAGTCCGTCACCCTGCGCTGGCCGGCATCGCTCGGCCGTGCAACGATCACGCTCGGGGCCACCTGACGACAGCACACCGATCATCGGTTCCTTCCGCGTTTCCGCGATTTCGCCGAAGCCCTCGTGTGAGGGAGTCTGCCTCCCCAACCCCGAAGGCCGTCCCGCGGCGCCGCGGGTGACGAACCGGCGCCACCGGCTTAGAATTCCCGCGGAACGTGGCACCGACTGAGGAAGGAAGGTCAGATGGCTTCGAAGACCGTGCGGCTCGGGCTCGTGCAGATGGCGTGCACCACCGACCCCGCTGAGAATATGCAGAAGGCCATCGCGGGAATCCGCGAGGCGGCCCGCCAGGGCGCGCAGATCGTCTGCCTGCAGGAGCTGTTCCGCAGCCAGTACTTCTGCCAGACGGAGGATCACGACCACTTCGCGCTCGCGGAGCCGATTCCCGGCCCGAGCACCGAAACGCTCGGACCGGTGGCGGCCGAGCACGGCGTCGTGATCGTGGCGTCGCTCTTCGAGAAGCGCGCCGAGGGGCTCTATCACAACACCGCCGCCGTGATCGACGCCGACGGACGCTATCTCGGCAAGTACCGGAAGATGCATATCCCGGACGACCCGAGATACTACGAGAAGTTCTACTTCACGCCCGGCGACCTTGGCTTCCGCTCCTGGGACACGAAGTTCGGTCGGATCGGCGTGCTTGTCTGCTGGGACCAGTGGTATCCCGAGGCGGCGAGACTGACCGCCATGAGCGGCGCGCAGATCCTGTTCTATCCGACCGCGATCGGCTGGCTCCCCTCCGAGCGCGAGGAGCACGGCGAGCAGCAGCAGGCCGCATGGGAGACGATCCAGCGGAGCCATGGCATCGCGAACGGCGTGTACGTCTGCGCCGTGAATCGCGTCGGACACGAGGGCGCCCCGAAGCCGGATGGAATCGAGTTCTGGGGCGGGAGCTTCGTCTCCGACCCGGGCGGTCGGATCCTGGTCAAGGGCGGCACCGGCGAAGAGGTGCTCGTTGTCGACGTCGATCTCGGCAAGGTGGACGTGAGCCGCACGCACTGGCCGTTCCTCCGGGATCGCCGGATCGACGCGTACGCCGAGCTGACGAAGCGCTATCTCGACTAGCCGCGAGCTCCGGAGCGACCATGACGATCCTTCCGCCGTGAGCGACGGAGGGCAGCGACCCGACGGCCCCACGCCGGCCGCGCTCGGCTACTCGATGCCGGCGGAGTGGGCGCCGCACCGCGGCACCTGGCTCAGCTGGCCGCACAAGGAGGCATCCTGGCCCGGCAAGTTCGAGCCGGTGCCCGACCTCTTTGCGGAAATGGTGCGGCACCTCGCGGCAGTGGAGGAGGTGCACATCAACGTCGCGGGGCCGGACATGGAGGAGCAGGTCCGGGGCGTGCTGCGCGCGAGCAAGGTGGGCGCTTCCAGTGTCTTCTTCCACCATCACCCCACCAACGACGCCTGGTGCCGCGACCACGGCCCCATCTTCGTGCAGCGCCGCGATCATGGCGTCGTGGACGAGGCCATCATCGACTGGGGCTTCAATGCCTGGGGCGGAAAGTATCCGCCGTACGATCTCGATGACGTCGTGCCCAGCCGGATCGGCGCCGAGCTCGGGATTCCCGTCTTTCATCCCGGCATCATCATGGAGGGCGGGTCCATCGACGTGAACGGGCGTGGCACGCTGCTCACGACCGAAGCCTGCCTCCTGAACGAGAACCGCAACCCGCACCTCGACCGCGACGGAATCGAGCGATACCTGCGCGACCACCTCGGCGTCACCAACATCCTCTGGCTGGGCGACGGGATCCTCGGGGACGACACCGACGGACATGTGGACGACCTGACGCGCTTCACCGACGAGCGGACCGTCGTCACCGTGATCGAAGAGGATCCCGCCGATCCGAACTACGAGCCGCTGCAGGAAAACCTCGCCCGGCTCGCGGAGATGAAGGACCAGGACGGCGAGCCGCTCCGCATCGTGACCCTCCCGATGCCGCGTCCGCTCGAGCACGAGGGACAGCGTCTCCCCGCCAGCTACGCGAATTTCTACGTCGCCAACGGCCTCGTTCTCCTCCCCACCTACGATCCGGATCGCGACGCGATCGCGGCCGATACGCTGCGCGGCCTCTTCCCGGGTCGCGAAGTGGTCGGGATCGATTGCATCGATCTCGTCTGGGGTCTCGGCGCCTTTCACTGCGTCAGCCAGCAGTGGCCTTCCACCCGAACTCTCTGAGCATGTCTGCCCTCATCGAGTGCGTCCCGAATTTCAGCGAAGGACGGAACCCGGAAACGATTCGCCGGATCACCGAGCGGATCGAGACCGTTGCGGGGGCGACGCTCCTGCACGTCGATCCGGGGAAGGCGACGAATCGAACCGTCGTCACCTTCGCCGGCGAGCCCGACGCGGTGCTCGAAGCCGCATTCCGCGCGATCGCGACGGCCGCCGAGCTGATCGACATGCGCCAGCACCACGGAGAGCACCCGAGGATGGGCGCGACGGACGTCTGCCCGCTCGTGCCGATCTCCGGGATTTCGATGGAGGAGACAGCGGAGTGCGCACGGCGGCTGGCCGAGCGGGTGGGCCGGGAGCTCGGGATTCCGGTTTATCTGTACGAAGCGGCGCAGCCGGATCCCGCGCGGAAATCCCTTGCGGTCATCCGAGCCGGCGAATACGAAGGCCTGTCCGCACGGATGACGCAGCCCGCCTGGAAGCCGGACTTCGGGCCCGCCGAGTTCAATCCGCGCTCGGGCGCTACCGTCATCGGGGCGCGCGGCTTTCTGGTGGCCTACAACGTGAACCTGAACACGACCTCGACGCGGCGCGCGAATGCCGTGGCGTTCGACGTGCGCGAGGCCGGCCGACCGAAGCGCGAAGGCCACCCGCTGACCGGGAAGATCGTGACGAACCCGGACGGCACGCCCGTGAGTATCCCGGGCAGGCTCAAGGCCGTGAAGGCGATCGGCTGGTACATCGAGGAGTACGGCATCGCCCAGGTTTCCATGAACCTGACCGACCTGGCCATCACGCCGATCCATGCGGCGTTCGAGGAGGTCGCGCGAGCGGCCGAGGCGCGCGGGATGCGCGTCACGGGCTCCGAGCTCGTCGGCCTGGTTCCGCTGCAGGCGATGCTCGATGCCGGTCGCCATTTCCTCCGGAAGCAGCAGCGCTCGCTCGGCGTGCCGGATGCCGAGATCATTCATATCGCGGTCAAGTCCCTCGGCCTCGATGAGCTCGGTCCCTTCAAGCCCGAGGAGCGCATCATCGAGTATCGACTCAGGGAGCTCGAGAGTGGCCGGCTCGTCAGGATGACGCTCGCGCAGTTCGCGAATGCCACGGCCGCAGAGACCGCAGCGCCTGGCGGCGGCTCGACCGCGGCGCTGCTCGGCGCGCTGGGAGCGGCGCTCGGCACGATGGTGGCGAATCTCTCGGCGCACAAGCGGGGCTGGGACGAGCGGTGGGAGGAGTTTTCCGGGTGGGCGGAGCGCGGCCAGGAGCTCAAGGCAGAGCTGCTCCACCTCGTCGATGCCGACACCGCCGCCTACGAGCAGGTCATGGCCGCCATCGCACTGCCCCGCTCGACCTCCGAAGAGCAGACCGAACGTCGTCAGGCGCTCGAGCGCGCCAACCGCGGTGCCATCGACGTACCGTGGACGGTGATGCGCACGGCGTTCGATGTCTTCGATCTCGTCGAGGCCATGGCCGAGCACGGCAATCCCGCCTCCGCCTCCGATGCCGGCGTCGGCGCGCTGGCGGCACGCGCCGCGGTGCGTGGAGCGTGGCTCAACGTGCGCACCAATGTCGCGGGGCTCAAGGATCGATCCGCTGTCGCCGACATCATGGCCGAGGGGGCGCGCCTCGAGTCCGCGGCGGCGGAGCGCGAAGCGAAAATCCTTCAGATCGTCGAGCGCAAGTTCGGCTCGTAGTATCCGCCGCGATCACCCGGCGCTCGCTGCCCACACGGTCTCGCCGCCGATCACCGTCCGGACGCAGGCGTTCGGACGGAAATGGTAAAGCCACGTGTTCACGTCGGGCGCGTCGATCACACAGAAGTCCGCCCGCCGCCCCGGCTGCAGGGATCCGCACTCTTCCTCGAGCCCGAGCGCCCGCGCGGCGATGGACGTGGCGCCCTTGAGCGCTTCGGCCGGGGTCATTCGCTGCATCGTGCACGCGAGCGTGAGCGCGAGCGGGAGGTGATAGCTGGGTGCCGATCCCGGATTGAAGTCGGTCGCGACAGCAACCGGAACGCCGGCGTCGATCAGCCGCCGCGCGGGCATCGGCCGCTGTGCAAGGTACAGACTCGCGATCGGGAGGCTCACCGCCGTCACCCCGGCCCTCGCCATCGCTTCGATCCCGCGATCGCTCACGCATTCGAGATGATCGGCGGACAGCGCGCCCACCTCGGCCGCCAGCTCGGCCCCTCCGGACGACGTGAGCTGGTCGGCATGCACCTTGGGCGCCAGTCCGGCGGCCTTCCCCGCGAGGAGCACCTCGCGCCCTTCGGCGCGCGAGAACGCCGTCTCCTCGACGAAGACGTCGCAGCACCGCGCCAGGCCCTCCGCCGCGATGGCCGGGATCATTTCGCGCACGATGATCTCGATGTAGCGGCGGCGATCCGATCGGTGCTCGGGCGGCACCGTGTGGGCGCCGAGGAAGGTCGGAACGAGACGAGCCGGCTGGAGCGACGCGAGCCGGCGGTAGGCGCGCAGGAGCGCGAGCTCGGCCGCCGTCTCCAGGCCATACCCGCTCTTGCACTCCACCGTCGTGACGCCGAGCTGCCGCATCTCGCGGAGAAAACCCGCGGCCCGATCGACGAGCGCGTCCTCACCCGCCTCGCGCGTCGCGCGCATGGTCGAGGCGATTCCGCCGCCGTCACGCGCGATGTCCAGATACGAGTCGCCGCGGATGCGTCGCTCGAACTCCCCGGCCCGCCATCCGCCGAAGGCGAGGTGCGTGTGACAGTCGACGAGGCCGGGCACGACCAGCCCCCCGCCCGCGTCTTCGGCTGCGATGCTCCGGAACTCGGCCGGCAGCTCCGCCGCCGTACCCACCCAGCGGACGCGTCCGTCGGACCATGCCAGCGCGGCGTCCGGGATCGCGTGGATGTCGCCCTGCCCTCCCTCCGCGCGGCAGGCGGCGAGCATGCCGATGTTGCGCAGAACCCTCACGCCGAGCCGTCCGCGCCGTTGATCATCGGGAGGTCGAGGCCACGCTCGTTCGCGGTCTCGATCGCGAGCTCGTAGCCCGCATCTGCGTGGCGCATGACCCCGGTCCCGGGATCGGCGGTGAGCACGCGCTCGAGCCGTCGTCCGGCGGAATCGGTGCCATCGGCCACCGCGACCATGCCCGAGTGGAGCGAGTAGCCGATCCCTACCCCGCCGCCATGGTGCAGCGAGACCCAGCTCGCGCCGCACGCCGTGTTGAGGAGTGCATTGAGGAGTGGCCAGTCGGCAATCGCATCGGACCCGTCCTTCATCCCCTCCGTCTCGCGATTCGGCGAGGCCACGGAGCCCGTATCGAGATGATCACGCCCGATCACGAGCGGAGCGCGTACCTTTCCCTTCCTCACGAGCCAGTTGAAACGCTCGCCCATGCGCGCGCGCTCGCCGTATTCGAGCCAGCAGATGCGTGCCGGCAGCCCCTGGAAATGCACCTTCTCACGTGCCTTCCGGATCCAGCGCGCAAGCCCCTCCTTTTCGGGGAAGGTCTCGAGCACGGCATCGTCCGTCACGGCGATGTCTGCCGCATCTCCCGACAGCGCGGCCCAGCGGAACGGGCCGGCGCCGCGGCAGAAGAGCGGCCGGATGAACTCGGGGACGAAGCCGGGGATCGCGAAGGCCTCCTGCATGCCGCGATGGTCCGCCACCTGGCCGCGGAGGTTGTTCCCGTAATCGAAGGCGACGGCGCCGGCGCGCTGCAGATCGAGCATCGCCTGCACGTGCACGGCCATCGAGTCGAGGACCCGGGCTTCGTAGGCGGGCGCGTCGGCTCCACGGAGCGCCGCCGCATCGTCGAGCGACATGCCGGCCGGGATATAGCCGACGCGAAGGTCGTGCGCCGACGTCTGATCGGTCAGCACATCGGGCACCACCCCGCGCCGCACCAGTTCCGGCAGGACCTCCGCGATGTTGCCCACGAGGCCCACGGAGAGGGCCGCACCCTTGCTGCGTGCAGCGTCCACTAGGCCGAGCGCTTCGTCGAGGTCGAATGCGATGCGATCGCAGTATCCGGTCTGAACCCGTCGCTCGATGCGCGACGCATCGACGTCCACGCCCAGGAAGGCGGCGCCGTTCATCGTCGCAGCGAGCGGCTGGGCGCCGCCCATTCCGCCGAGGCCGCCGGTCACGACGAGCCGCCCGCCGAGCGACCCGCCGAAGTGCTGCCGGGCGCATTCGGCGAAGGTCTCATAGGTGCCCTGCAGGATGCCCTGGGTCCCGATGTAGATCCACGAGCCCGCCGTCATCTGCCCGTACATCGTGAGGCCGAGCGCATCGAGGCGGCGGAACTCGCTCCAGGTGGCCCAGCGAGGCACCAGGTTCGCGTTCGCGATCAGGACCCGCGGCGCTTCGTCATGCGTGCGGAACACGCCGACGGGCTTCCCGCTCTGCACCAGCAGCGTCTCGTCGTTCTCGAGCCGCCGGAGCGTCGAGACGATGCGGTCGAACGAGGGCCAGTCCCGGGCCGCCTTCCCGCCCCCGCCGTAGACGATCAGCTCTTCCGGCCGCTCGGCGACGGCGGGGTCGAGATTGTTCATCAGCATCCGGAGGGCCGCTTCCTGGTGCCACCCCTTGCACGAAAGGGTGGTTCCCACGGGGGCCCTGACGGTACGCGCGCCGACGGCGGTCATCTGCAACTCCAGGATTCGCGAGGACGGCGAAAGATGGCCCCGCAGGGAATGCGGTGCCAGCCGCCGCTTGTCGCCTGCAACCCCGGACCCCATTCTCCTATCCAATCCGTTGCATGACGACCCCGACCCGCGGAGTTCGAGCCCTGCGATTCGAGCCGGCCCGGCCCAGAGCGAATGCCGATGCCGTGGAGGCCGCCCTGGCGGCCGCGGGGGACCCGCATGCCTTCGAGCGGCTCTACCGGGCTCACGTGGCCCGCATTCACTCCCTCGCCCGGCGGATGCTGAGCGAAGAGGAGGCCGACGAGATCACTCAGGACGTC
>DAINRR010000056.1:14861-20630 GCA_036741715.1 Gemmatimonadales bacterium | reverse complement strand
CATGACGAACCCGATACCCTCAACCCGGAACAATGTGTCCGGTAATGACATCTAGATAGCAGTCTTACTGTTCGATATGGATCCCGAGACTTCCACGACCTGCGACGTCTCGCCCCGGTTCTGAAGCTTTTCAGTGCACCCGATTCCAATCTGCCTGAGCGCATAGTGAGGTGACGGTTCACCCTCTATGGCAGCTTGCGTTTGCCCTCCGCCGCGTTCGGAGACTTGTTTTAAGCCGTTCACACTGACTCCATCCTTGAACGAATTCCTGAGCCTACCGCATTCTGGCCCGGCTCCTACCCCCGCTCATAGACCGGCGACTATCGTTTGTGCATCGGACGGAGCGCGCCCATAGGTGGCGCCTTGTTTCGTTCATGTCACCGCGAGCGGTGGCCGGCGATTCCTGAGCGGCTCACTGCCCACAAATAGCAACGACTGGAGACCCCACATGGGATCCGCCTTCGGATTTTCTTCCCTAGGATTTTCCCTAGTAGCGGAGCGGTCTCGTAAAGCATTATCGTGTGTTCGCTGCATCCCACCCTCTCTGCATTTGTTGCAACCGTAGAAACCAATGGAAGTAGTGATTGCGTCACAGAGTTCTTTCCCCGCTGGAGGCCATATGGACAAGCGAATGAAGAAACTCGCGATGATCTCTGCGCTGGTCATCGTGGGAAACGTCGCAGCCACCCAGTTCACGCCTGCACTGGCCGAGCCGCAAAATTGCCCGAGTCCAGCACCAACCTGCAGCAGTCACGATGATTGCGATGACCCGAACTATGTAAAGTGCAAGATCTGCTACCCGAACCCGTTCGGACCGGTCTGTACGTCGAACAACTAAACTCAGGAGCTTCGTAGCGGTACGCATTCCACACGCGCAATGCTACTCCCAGCTCGCTTATGGAATCGCCATCATGACCTCAAAGGAACGCGTCACACGGCTTGCCGTCGATGTACTTGTCGTGCTTGCAATTGCCTGGACCACCTTCAACGTTGGTCGAGCGGTGGCAGTAGGCCGACGCGTTCCCAGTCAGCCGTATGACGTCGTTGGTAACCCGGACCAGCTCGCGGGGTCCGGACACCGCCTCGGTAGCTCAAGCGCTTCTATCCTGATTGTGGTCTTCTCGGACTATGAGTGTGGCGCCTGCCGCGACCTATTTGCCCGCCTCGTTCCACTGCTCGAGGAACATGATTCCCTTGGAGCTGTGGTCCGGCACTTCCCTGTTCATCCGAACGCGAGTCAGGCGGCAGTCGCGGCGGAATGCGCTGCAAAGGCCGGACGATTCGGAAACTATCATCAGGTGCTATTTGCCGACCAAGCACGGATTGCGGAGGCAGATTGGAAGCTGTTCGCTCGGCGGGCAGGTGTACGCAACCAAATGGCTTTCGAAGCGTGCATAGCCGAGGGCGACGCCTCCGTGGTTGTCCGGCGGGATATCGCTGCCGCCGAGTCACTTGGAGTGGCGATGACCCCAATCGTAGTCATTGGGCACGACGTATACGCGGGCCTCCCCTGGGATTTTGAAGCGATCGTACGACGCCACCTCGCGATGTCCTCCCAAAGTAGAGGGACGCAATGACAGTGCGCATGGGTTCTATGATGCTGATCAGCATGCTACCGGCCGTCCTCGCTTGTCGCGAGGAGATGGCTGAGGCTGCCGATCCGTCCAAGGCCTCTTCCTCGGGAGCCGTCACGATTGATTCACGACCTGCGCGAACGTTGCCCGGATCCGGCGAGGAGGGCCGTACGCTGATAGAGAATGGTGTTGACGCCACCGTCCTGAACAGCGGCCAAATGGCGGTCGCTGATTACGGAGCATCGGGGATTCAGTTGTTTGACGGGTCCGGGCGCCATATCCGGCAGATTGGGCGTCGAGGACGCGGTCCCGGTGAGTTCCGAAGTGTTGACCTTGTCCATAACTGTGCCCACGAAGGCATCGTTGTCTGGGACCGTCTGCAAGGCGAACTGAGCGTGCTGGATTCTGCCGGGGCGGTCGCAAGTCGCACTCGACTTCCAGGAGGACCGATGGAGGTTCACTGCGCCGGCCCTGGTCGCGTGGTGATCCTGACGACACCCCTGGCGGTCGGGCGGCCTTCAGCGGAGTCTCCGGTATTTCATGGTGGGATCCTTCTCGCCACGACATCGGGTGATAGCATAGGATCGCTCGGCATCGTCTCGCTGGGACCGAATCGGCCGCTTACTGGCACGACCACCTTGGCGGTCACCGCAACGCAGGTGTTTGCAGGAATTGCGGATTCAGGGATTGTGCGGGTGCTAGCCATGAATGGCGACACCGTTGGGCAGTTCAATGTTGGGGATCGGACGCGTCCAGCGACTCCTGCGCACTACGAAGCTGCGATCGATCGCTTGGTTGCTCCGATGACCGTTGCCTCGGAACGAGACGACATGAAGTCGCGCCTCCTCGAGATCGAGCGGCCGGCGCAACTGCCCGCATTCCGCGCGCTTCGCACTGATCCTGCTGGGCGTCTGTGGGCTGTCACATCGCCTCTTGGCGAGGCCGTTACCGAGTTGCAGGTCTATGACGCCTCGGGCAAGCACTTGGGAGAGGTTCGCTTGCCGTTCGAAGTAGATGTGTACGAGGTCGGTGCCGATTATATCCTTGGCGCGTACGAAGCCGCCGACGGCTATCACGTTGTCGTGTACCGGTATGAGGCGCGTTCCTAGACGTATGGACAGGATCAATGGCCATCGCCGGAAAGCGGTGAGGCCGTGAGGGACGGTCACCTCGAGTCGGGCATCATCCTCACCGCCATCGCCGCGCTTTGCATTACAGTCATTGCCTTCGCAAGGGCTCGCGACGAGAGCGATGCGACTGCGCGCCCACCGACACGTGTTACTCTAATGGCGGATTTCACGGCGCAGGCGCAGGCCGGGCGGTAGATTGGACCTGCGGACGCCACGGTGGTCATTCTCGAGTTCGCGGACTTCCAGTGTCGTGGGTGCAGGGCGTTTACCCAAGGGGCGATCCGAGGCGTTCGAGCGAACTATCCCAAGGACGTGGCAATCGTATTCCGTCATTGGCCATTGCCTTATCACGAACACGCTTATGAGGCGGCACGAGCGGCGGAATGTGCGGCTGTGGCAGACAGGTTTACCGCGTTCCACGATCGGGCGTACGAGTACCAAGACTCGCTGGGGACAGTATCCATGTCGCGGATCGCGGCCGAGGCAGGCGTGGTGGATATGCCTCGCTTCGAATTGTGCATGAGCGACACAGCCAGAGTTCCGAGCGTTGAGGCAGGTATTCTCGCGGCTAGGGCGGTGCAGGCTTCAGGTGTACCAACGATTGCGATCAACGGCAAGCTCTTGCCGAATGTTCCAGATAGCGCTGCGCTTGATCTGATGGTTCGGAACGCCTTGGGTAGAGACAACAGCACTGACTGATCCGGCGGATCGGATGTGCACGCAATTGGGATCGGTACCACTTTGCTGCGATCGAGTGCATCCGATTGATTGCGCGAGCACCCCCGAACCGTAGGACTTTACCAGTCTGCCTAGGCACCCACAACGTGAGTTCCTGGAAGTTCTCACCGTCTAAGCGCGACGACGGGCGGCTAGCTGGCTTTTCCCTCGACCGCGTTTTTCATGGCGTGTGGCTCGATCGCACCTTTAATTCCATCCGGGGATTTGAGCAGCCAGCATTACCTGGGTAGACCCTTCTTGAAGTCGTCTCCACGTAATCAATCAGATAGAAAACGCGAAGCCCGCATCTCATCACGCCGGATGTGCGCGAAAAGGAGCGAAGCGGCCTCAAATTGACAGGCACGGAAAGGCGGTGGACCGAGGAATACTTGCAAAGGACGACTTGGTCCGTACCTTCCCAGATTGCTAGCGCTGAGGTCGCGTAACGCAAGAATGGTTTGTGCTTGTGCACCTTACAAGTGCGGTCGGGACTGAGTTGAACCGTAAGGTCGATTTCGGCTTGACGTGGAATGACGAGGATTGCCCGCCATCAGAGTTAACAGTCATTTGCTCTTCTTTCTGCCTCCGCGGTACCAATGGTCCGTCCTGCATCGAACCTCGAAAGGCCTATGTGAGGGCGCGAATCGGAACGGCGGTAGCTTTGATGACCCTCCTGAGCTGCACGGGCGAAAGACATCGCGAATCCCCGCTCACCGCGGCGGACCCGGCCGCGCTCCGATTCGCACCTGTCGCAGCGATTGATCCGGGAGAATTAGATCCATTCCTCAACATCAGTTCATTGGCACTCGACGATGACGGCAACGTGTACGTTCTGGATCAGGGTGCCCGGAAAATCCGCGTGTTCGACTCGACCGGCGCTCCGGTTAGGACGATCGGTCGGGAAGGGGCGGGGCCAGGTGAGTTCGCCACGCCATACTCGCTCGCGTGGACCGGCGACACGCTCGCCGTGCTCGATCCCGGGAACGGCCGCCTCGAGCTCGTGACGCGCGACGGAAAGCACGCGGCCACCTGGCCCGGCTCGCGCATCACCGGGAGTCAGGTGCGACTCTGGCAGGCGGGACCGTCGCGCTTCTTCCTCGATGGGTACCGCCCCACGGCGGACGGGAAGCTGCAGATGCTGTACGTGTCGGCCGGCCCCGACGGCGGGCGCGACACCCTCGTGATCCCCGAGCACACGGATGCGGACGCCGCTACCGCCGTCACCTGCCACCTCAAGAACGGTACGATCACCTGGTTCGAGGTGCCGTACGCCTCGCGGCGCATGCAGGCGGTATCGCCGGATGGGCATCTCGTGATCGCCCGCACCGGCGACTATCGCTTCACCTGGGTGGATTCCGCCGGGAAAGTGCGCCGGATGATGGCGTTCGGTGCCGACACGCTGCGCATACCCGACGTCTTCTGGGACTCGGTCGAGACCGAATATGCCCGGTGGCGCGAGCGGGTGGCGGGCGCTAGATGCGACCGTTCCGACCTGCCGCGCCCTCCCAGGAAGGACGTGCTTCGTGCCTTCGACTTCGACGACCGGGGGCGGCTCTGGGTCGAGGCGGAAACGGAATCGGGGTTCCAGTTCGATGTATGGGACGTGGCGCAGGGAACCCGCGTTGCCTCGGTGCCTGCGCCGGCGGACCGGGATGTCGAGGTCCCGTTCACCGTGCGCGGCGGCCGTCTGGCCATCGCCGCCGAAGGCGCCGAAGGCCAGGTTGTGCGCGTCTACCGGATGACTCTTGGCCCGTGACCCGGGTTCGATTGCGTCGATTCGCGATGCCGGCGCATCTTCTCGATTGCAGCGTGACCCTCATCCCCGATCGCGGCGGATCATGATTCAGCGAACTCTCCACGCGGTGCTGGCGCTCGCTTTACTTGCGCCCGTCGCCGCCTGCAAGGACAAGGACGCCAGCGCCGAGACGGCGGCCGACTCGACGGCGGCCCCGGCCTCCGCCCTCTCGTTGCCGGTCGTCGGCGAGACGGTGCGCGAAGGCGACCTCGTCCTCACCGTTCCCACCACCGCCCAGGTTCGCTCCGACGCCGTCGCCACGCTGCGCTCGGAGACCGTGGGCACGGTGGACAAGGTTCTCATCGTTCCCGGCCAGCGCGTGGCGCGGGGGCAGGCCCTCGTGGCCCTCGATCCGAGGCCCTTCGACCTCGCCGTGGCCGAGGCGCAGGCGGCGGTGGAGCAGGCGGAGGTGCAGTACAACGACAACATCGTCCCCGACTCGATCGTCTCCGGCCAGGCGCCGACCGAGGAGCGCCGGCGGAACGCACTGGCGCGGTCCGGGCGAGCGGCTGAGCGCGGGCGCCGAAGTCGCGACCGTCGTCAACATCAACGA
>DAINRR010000056.1:0-14761 GCA_036741715.1 Gemmatimonadales bacterium | reverse complement strand
CGGGCGAGCGGCTGAGCGCGGGCGCCGAAGTCGCGACCGTCGTCAACATCAACGATCTCCGCATCGAGGCCTCGGTGCTCGAGCACGACCTGCCGCTCATCAAGGTGGGCGGGCAAGCCGTGATCACGGCTGCGGCCGCTCCGGGCCGCGAGATCATCGGACGCGTGGCCGCCGTGCTCCCGATGATCGACAGCACCACGCGCGCCGGCCGAGCGCTCGTACGTTTCCGGAGCGACGGCGTGCTCCGGCCAGGCATGTACGCGGACGTCCGTCTCGAATCCACGCGCCTCACCGACCGCATCATGGTCCCCGCCCCCGCCGTCCTCGAGCGCGACGGCCGCCCGCTCGTCTTCGTCGTCAAGGAAGGGCGCGCGCAGTGGGTGTACATCAATCCGGGCCGCTCCAACGGGATCGATACGGAGGTGCTGCCGGATTCTTCCACCGGGCAGATCCCGGTGGCGCCGGGAGACACGGTGCTGGTCGAAGGGCACCTGACGCTGACGCATGATGCGCCGGTGCGGGTGGTGACGAAGGCGGAGAGCGAGTGATGGCCGTTTAGTATGTCCCTCTCTTCCTCCGCCGTCTCCCGTCCCGTCATGACCGTCGCCGCTACGATCGCCGTCGTGCTGCTCGGCTCGGTCTCGCTCGGCCGGCTCCCGGTCTCGCTCCTGCCCGACGTCACGCTCCCGGTCCTCACCGTGCGCACCGCCTATCCCGGCGCGGCGGCGACGGAAGTGTCACGCTTCGTGGCGGAGCCGATCGAGCAGGCGCTCGCCGCGACACCGGGGCTCGTCGAGCTGCGCTCGCTGAGCCGGAACGGCGAGGCGACGACCACCGCGCGCTTCGCCTGGGGCACGGACATGCCCTCGACCGTGCTCGGCGTGCGCGAGCGGCTCGACAACGCTCGGCAGGCGCTGCCCGAAGCGGCCGAGCGGCCGACGCTCCTCACGAGCGACCCCGGGGAGCGGCCGATCGCGGTGCTCGCGCTGACCGGCAAGGGCGACCTGCGCTCGATCGCCCGCACCGCGCAGGACGTCCACAGCCGCCGGCTCGAGCAGCTCGACGGCGTCGCGAGCGTCGCCGTCGTCGGCGCGCCGACCGACGAGGTCCGCATCGACGTGGATCCCGAGCGCATGCGCGCGCTCGGTCTCTCCCCCGACGACATCGCGACCGCCGTCGAGAACGCCAACCGGAGCGCGCCCGGCGGCACGATCCGCCGGGGGCAGTTCCGCTTCTCGGTCCGCGCGCTCACCGAATTCCGCACGGTCGAGGAAATCGGCAGCACGCCGATCGGTCCGCCACGGTCGGGAATCCGCCTCGCCGACGTCGCCACCATCCGGGCCGGGCTCGCCGATCCGCGGACCGTCACGCGGCTCGACGGCTCTGCGGCCGTGGGACTCGTGGTGTACAAGGATGCGGGCAGCAACACGGTCGCCGTCACGAATGGGATCTACGAGTCGATCGGCGTCCTTCAGGAGGAGTTCCCCGATCTGACGATGACCGTCGTCGCGGCGCAGGCGGAGTTCGTGAACGCCGCGCTCAGCAACCTGATCCAGGAGATCGTGCTCGGCGGCATCCTCTCGCTGCTGGTGATCCTCCTCTTCCTCCGGGACGTCCGCGCCTCGCTCTCGATCGGCCTCATCGTGCCGCTCTCGGTGCTGATGGCACTCGTGATCCTGCAGGCGCTCGACGTCACCATCAACATCCTCTCCCTCGGTGGCCTCGCCCTCGGCATCGGCCTCCTCGTGGACAACGCCATCGTCGTCACCGAGGCGACGGCGCGGTACAAGGAGCAGGGCCTTCCGGCCACGGAGGCAGCGATCCGCGCCTGCGAGGAGGTCTCGGGCCCGCTCATCGCCGGCACGCTCACGACGCTCCTCGTCTTCGGACCCATCGTCTTCGTGCGCGGCCTCGCCGCGGCGCTCTTCCGCGACCTGAGCCTCAGCGTCGTCACGTCGCTCGCGGCGTCGCTGCTCCTGGCGCTGACGCTGATGCCGGTGATGATGGTGGGGAGACGCGGGCGGACAGCGGTCGAAAAGCGGTCGGACAGCGGTCAGAAAACGGTCGACCGCTCCACGACCGCTCCACGACCGCTTCTCGACCGCCTCTCGACCGCCGGCCACCGCCTCGCCGAGCTCTACGAACGCGGGATGGCCTGGTGCCTCGCCCGCCCGCGCACCGTATTCGCGGCGGCGCTCGGATTGATCGCGCTCACCGTCCTCGTCTTCCGTCAGCTGCCGAGAGAGATCCTTCCGCAAGTGGACGAAGGAACGGTCGTGGCGGATCTCCGGCTGCCCGAGGGGACGGCGCTCGAAGAGACGATTCGCCAGGCCGCGCGTGTCGAGGCGGCGGCGAAGCAGCTCGGCTCCGAGGGGATCTATGCGCGGGTAGGCCTCGCCACCGACGAAGAGGTGCTTGCCGGAGCGGATCCGGGCACGGCGGCCACGGGCCAGCTGATCATTCCGGTGCCGGATGGCAAGGGTGCGGCCGGGTTCGCCGACGATCTCCGCCGCGCCGTTCCCGACCTCGCGGCGGGCTCACTCGCGCTCGACCTGGCGGGGCAATCCGAGTTCGGAAGCCTCATAGGTCGGGAAGGGCGTCTCGTGCGTGTCGAGGTGTCGGCCCCGAAGGCGCTCGACGCCGAACAGTGGGCCGGGCTCGCGCGCGCGGCGCTCGACTCGATTCCCTCGCTCGCCGACGTGCGCGATGCCTACGCCGGCACCCAGCCGCAGGTGGAGATCGAGCTCGAGCGGCAGCGCATCGCCGAGCGCGGCATCTCGATCGATGCCGTGGCCAACGCGCTCGCCGGCGGGCTCGGTGGCGTGGATGCGAGTGAGCTGCGCGAGACCGACCGCCGCACGCCGATCCGCGTGCGCTTTGCGGGAACGGCGAATGAAGACCTCGCGACCGCGCTCGCGACGCCCGTGGACGGGGTCCCCGTTGGCCAACTGGTCAGCGTGCGCGAGACGCGCGCGCCGATCGAGGTGGTGCGCGTCGGGCAGCGGCCGGTCTCGGTGGTCGAGGGCGTGGTGGAGCAGGGTGGCACCGCAAGGGCGACGGAGGATGTCACGGCAGCGCTCACTGCGCTCGAAGCCCCTGCCGGCCTTCGCTGGGAGATCACCGGCGCCGATGTCGAGCAGCGCCGCACCGCCAACGAGCTCGCGATCGTGGCCGTGCTTTCCATCGCTCTCGTCTTCCTGGTTCTCGCGGGCGAGTTCGGCAGCTTCACCACGCCACTCGTCGTCATGACCACGGTCCCGCTCGCCGGCACCGGCGGCCTCTTCGCGCTCTGGCTCACGGGGCAGAGCCTCAATGCCGTGTCCATCATCGGCATGATCGTGATGATCGG
The DNA here is from genome assembly GCA_036741715.1 of Gemmatimonadales bacterium. GTDB lineage: Bacteria > Gemmatimonadota > Gemmatimonadetes > Gemmatimonadales > GWC2-71-9 > CAMLLJ01. Next base: position 11,412 of record DAINRR010000056.1, on the reverse strand, counting down.
CATCGCCGACAACGACGCGGTGGTGAAGCTCGACGCCATCCGCCGCTTCCGCGCCCTGGGCCACTCGATCGACGACGCCGTCCTCCTCGGCGGCCGCCAGCGCCTTCGGGCCATCGCGATGACGTCGCTCACCACGATCACCGGCGTCCTCCCCCTCGTCTTCGGCTGGGGCAGCGGTGGCGAGCTGTATCAGCCCCTCGCCGCCGGCGTCATCGGCGGCTCGGTCACGGCGACGCTGGTGACCTTCTTCCTGATGCCGACGGCGTATGCAGTCGTGGAGCGGTGGAAGGTGAGGCGGACGGAAGGACGCAAGGACGGACAGACGGAAGGCTCCGCCGGTGCCGATTCCGTCTTTCCGTCTTTCCGTCCTTCCGTCCTCCCCTCCGCCAACCGGTCCGACCCGTGATCAGCTGGTCCGCCCGCCGTCCCGCCGTCGTCTGGGCCACCTGCGCGGCGCTGCTCCTCGCGGGGAGCGTGGCGTTCACCCGGCTGCCGCTCGCCTCGCGCACGACGGTGGAGCTGCCGAGGCTTTCGGTCGAGGTCCAGTGGCCGGGTGCCGCCGCCGAGCTGGTCGAGATGTACCTCACTTCGCCGATGGAGGCCGTGATCCAGTCGGTGCGCGGGGTGAAGAAGACGAGCAGTGAGTCGAACGAGGGCGCCGCGAGCATCCGGATCGATCTCGAGCCGGACACCGATGTGCAGCTCGCCCGGCTCAACATCATGGAGCGGCTGGAGGTCGTCCGACCCGACTTCCCTTCGGGTGCATCGAGCCCGCGGCTCAGCAACTACGCACCCGAAGAGCTCGAGGAAGCACCGCTCCTCCGCTATGGCGTCACCGGCCCCTACACCCCCGGCGCGCTCGGCCGCATCGTGAGCGACGAGATCGAGCCGAGGGTGAGCGCCGTACCGGGTGTCGCGAGCGCGTCGAGCTACAACCCGGCGCAGATCGGCGTCGCCGTCACCTACAACGCGCAGCAGCTGCGCCAGACGGGAATCTCGCCGCAGGCCCTCTACACGGCGCTCGCCAATTCACGGCGCGTCGAGGCACTCGGCGAGGAGGGAAAGGGCGCAACGGAGCGGCGCGTGGTGCTTCGCGACGAGCCGGGCGCGCTCGAGGAGCTCGCCGACCTTCCGGTGGTGGGCCCCGGCGGCCGGGTCTACCGGCTCGGCGAGTTCGCGTCGATCCGCCTCGACGAGGACGACCGCGGCTACTTCAACCGCATCAACGGGCAGACCGCGGTCTCGCTCTCGATCTCGCGTCTCCCCGGCGCCGACGCCATCAAGACGGCCGCGTCGGTGCGCGAGCTCATGGACGGCCTCGGTCCCTCGCTTCCCGCGGGCATCCGCCTCAAGGTGCAGGACGACGAGAGCGTGGCGCTGCAGAAGCAGCTCGACGACCTGATGCTCCGTGGCGCCATCGCCTTTGCGGCGGTGATGCTCGTGCTGGCTTTCACCCTCAGGAATGCGAAGTCGGTGGCGCTCGTGATGGGGAGCGCCGCTGTCTCGATCGCCGGCACCGCACTCGGCCTCTACCTCCTCGACATCCCCGCGAATCTCCTCACACTGGCCGGGCTCGGCATGGGAGTCGGGATCCTCGTGCAGAACGGGCTCGTCGTCGTCGAGCGGCTTCGGTCGGTTCCGGATACCGTCGAGGGGCGCGCCCAGGCCGGCCGACGGATCCTCCCTGCCGTCTTCGGCTCGACGCTCACGACGGCCGTGGTGCTCTTCCCCTTCCTTTACCTGCAGGGAAACGCGCGCGCCGCCTTCATCCCCTTCGCCGCCGCGTTCGCGCTCGCGCTCGGCTGGTCGGTGATCTCGGCGGTCGTGATGATCCCCGCACTCGGCGCGGGACATGGCATGCATGGCGCCGGCTGGCCGAGGATGCGCGCGGCATATGGGAGGACCGTTGGCCGGATCGTCCGGTGGCGCTGGGTGACCCTGGCGCTCACGACGGTCGCGCTCGGCGTGCTCGGTTGGGGCTTCGTGAAGAAAGTGCCGAAGTCGTCGTTCTTCGGCTTCGGTTTCGGCGACCGCACGACGCTCTCGGCGAACCTCAGCTTCCCCCGCGGCTCCGACCCCGAAAGCCTCGACCGCGGCATGCGCGAGTTCGAGGAGATCGTGGTGGGCGTCCCGGGTGTCGAGCAGGTGACGACACAGGGGCGCCCGGAGGGCGCATTCATGCAGGTCGTCTTCGAGAAGGAGGCCGGCCTCGGTCCGCTGCCGTACGAGATGCAGGAGGCGCTCACGCAGCGCGCGCTCCTCATCGGCGGGGCCCAGGTGTCCGTGCAGGGACGTGGCCCGGGTTTCTACGGCGGTGGAGGCAGCGGCGGCATCTCGAGCTATCGCGTCAAGATCCTCGGCTACTCCTTCTCCGGCGTCGAGCAGCTCGCGAAGGACCTCCAGCGCCGGCTCGAGCGCATCCCGCGCGTCCGGAGCGTGGACATCAACGCCGGCAGCTTCTTCCGCCGCGAGCGTGCCATCACCGTGGTGCTCGAGCCCGACCGCGCAGCGCTCGCGCGCAACGGGCTCACCGCCGCCGACTTCGCCAACGCCGTTGCGCGTGAAGTGCGCGGCCCGGTCGGCGCGCAGCGCCTCGACATCGGCGGCGAGGAGATCCAGGTGACGCTCAAGAGCGCCGGCACGCGCGAGCGCCAGCTTGCCGACCTCCGGAACGCGCTCCTGCCGAACGACGCCGGCACGCCGATCCGCATCGGCGACGTCGCGCGCGTCGAGGAGCGCGAAGGCCTGAGCAGCATCAGCCGCGAGGACCAGCAATACGTGCGCATCGTGAGCTACGAGTTCCGCGGCCCGCCCAAGCTCGCCGAGCGGACGCACAAGGCGTTCATGGCGTCGATCACCGTGCCGGCGGGGTACTGGGTGGGCGACGACGAATTCGCCTGGGGCGCGGACGACAGCGGGAAGGGCCTCTGGCTCGTCTTCGGCATCGGCGTGGTGCTGGTCATCCTCTCGGTGGCGATGGTGTTCGACTCGGTGTGGGCGTCGGCGATGGTCTTCCTCAGCCTCCCGCTCGCGCTCGCCGGCGTCATCGCCGCATTCTGGATCGCGAAGGCGTCGTTCAGCCGGGAAGCGGCGGTGGGCGTCATTCTCGTCGTCGGCCTCTCGGTGAACCAGGCGATCCTGCTCGTCGATGCCGCGCTCGAGAAGCGCCGGGCCCGGATGGCGCGCGATGGCGAGGGCGGAAAGCCGGCGCTCGACGTCGCCGATGTGGTCTCCGCGGCAGAGGACCGTTCCGGCATGATCGTGCTCGTGACGCTCACGACGATCGCGAGCCTCATCCCGCTCGCCATCGGCACCGATTCGGACAGTCTCTTCGGCGCCATCGCTCTCGCGACGACCGGCGGCACGATCGCCGGGACGATCGGCGCGATGTTCATCCTGCCGGCCCTGCTCGGCGGAAGGACGAAGCCGCGCCGGGCCGCCCCGCCGACACCCGAACCCGCGCCGGCGTAAGGGCGCACGCCCTACCGTCCCGGCTCGCCACTGCCTATCGTAGTTCCCATTCCTCTTCCTCCCACGTCCGGGGTGGTGACGAATGGTCTGGTTCCTCCTCCTCGCGGTGCTGACCGGAGTCGTCCTCCCGGTCCAGGCCGGCGTCAACCATCAGCTCCGGCTCGTGCTCGGTCATCCCGCGCTCGCCGCGGGAATCTCCTTCCTCGTCGGTACCCTCGCGCTCGGTACCTACATCGTGGCCGCCCGGCTCTCGATTCCGGCCGGCGCCTTCGGGCGCACGCTCTGGTGGCATTGGACGGGCGGGATCCTCGGCGCGTTCTTCGTGGCCATCGCTGTCGTGCTCACGCCGAGGCTCGGCGCCGCCACGCTGGTGGCGACGGTCGTCGCCGGGCAGATGGTCGCGTCGCTCTTCCTCGATCATTACGGGCTGGTCGGGTACGCGAAGCATCCTATGGACGCCGGCCGGGTGATCGGCGCGCTGCTCGTCATCGCCGGCGTCTTCCTCATCCAGCGTCCCCGGTGAGCGAGCCGGTCCGCGAGGTCACAGTGGACGTCCCGGAATGGGTCGAGTCGGTGGCCGACTGGGATCATCCCTACCAATCCGACGACGACCGGATGGCCCTCGCAGTCGCGCTCGCGCGTGAGAACGTGGACCGCGGGACCGGTGGGCCGTTCGGCGCCGCGATCTTCACGGGCGATGGGCGGCTCGTCGCCGTCGGCGTCAACAGCGTGGTCCGGCTCGTCAACTGCGCCCTGCACGCCGAAATGGTCGCGTTCATGCTGGCCCAGCGGCGGGCAGGCTCGTTCACGCTCGCGGCGCCGGGAATGCAGGACCACGAGCTGTTCACTTCCTGCGAGCCATGCGCCATGTGCCTTGGCGCCGCGCTCTGGAGCGGTGTCACCCGGGTGGTTTACGCCGCCCTGGGGGAGGACGCGCGGGAGCTGGGCTTCGACGAGGGACCCGTGTTCGCCGAGTCGCACCAGTACCTGCGGAGCAGGGGGATCCGCCTGGAACGCGGGCCCCGGCGCGACGAGGCCCGTCAAGTTCTTGGACGGTATCAGGCTCTGGCGGGGCCGGTCTATAATAGAAAGCCCGGCGCCTGAGCCGGCACGGCTGGAATGTGACGTACGTCACCGCGGCGCGGGTACCTCCCCGATAGGTTCCGTCCGCCTCCTGAGCCTATTGTCGCGCACGTGAACGTCGTCCGGGGGGACGGCGGCCCGGCGCTTGTCTGATGTGAGGATTCATGCGCAAGGTGCTGTTGGTTGCCGCGGCCGTTCTGGCCACGACGGGTTGTCAGGACAAGCAGAAGCTGAACACTGCGCTCGCCGAGTCGCAGCGGCTCTCCGCGGAGAAGGACAGCCTCCTGAACGAGGTGCTCGCGAACGCCGAAATGGTGAGCGGGATCAATTCGGAGCTCGCGAAGGTCCGCGACCTCGGCGCCAATCCGGTGACGGCGGGCGAGGGGGCCACGAGCGCCAACGACCAGCGCACCGTCGTCCTCGGCAAGATCCGCGACGCCATCACCCGCCTCCAGCAGAGCGAAGAGGCCCTCGAGGCCGCCAAGAAGCGCCTCGCCTCGCTTTCGAGCCGTGACTCGCGCCTCGTCGCCCAGGTGGAGCGGTACCAGAAGACGATCGAGGAGATGAAGACGAACATCGAGCGCCAGCAGGCGGAGTACACGGCGATCATCGACAGCCAGAACACCCAGATCGTCGCGCTCCGCACCGACCTCGACACCGTCTCTGCCGCGCGCACCCGCGTCGAGACCGAGAAGGCGGCGCTCGTGGACACGATGAACACCGTGTACTACATCGCCGGCACGCAGGACGAGCTCATCGAGCGCGGCGTCGCGGTCAAGGAAGGCTCGAAGTTCCTCATCTTCGGCGGCACCCGCCTCCTCCCGGCGCGCGAGCTCGACCCGGCCGCGTTCTCGGTGGTGCACCGCATGAACGACAGCGTGCTGACGCTTCCGCGCGCCGACAAGGCGTACAAGATCGTCACCCGCCAGAGCCCGACGTACATCGCGGCCGCAGAAGAGAACGGCAAGATCCGCGGCGGCGAGCTGCGCATCACGTCGCCGGAGCAGTTCTGGGGGACGTCGCGGTACCTGATTCTCGTGCAGGACTGACGCGCGCAGCTGATCCGGCGTCGAAGTACAAGGGCCCGCATCCTTCGATGCGGGCCCTTTGTCGTGGGGCGGTGAGGTGCTCGCTCCCGTCGGTCGGCGGCCGCGTATATTGCTGAGACCCAGGAGGATCGATGCTCGCTTCAGGAACCGATACCGCGCCGTCGGCCGCCGCGATCCAGCTTCAGGTCCTCAGGGGACTCCCCCCGATCCGCCGCCTCGCGCTCGCGGTCGAGATGAGCCTCGCCGCGCGCTCGCTGCTCGCGGCGCGGCTCCGGGCCGAGCATCCAGACTGGTCAGAAGCCGAGCTCCGGCTCGCGGTGCAGCGACTCGCCGATTCCACACCCTCCCTGTCGCGCGAGTGACCGCGGCGGACCTCTTCGGCCGGATCGTCCATCGCCTCGATCGAGCCGGCATACCCTATATGCTCACGGGCTCCTTCGCTGCCGCCTACCACGGGCGGCCGCGCGCGACGCAGGATATCGACCTCGTCGTCGCCCCGTCGGCCGACCAGATCCGGAATCTCCTTCGTGACCTCCCGGCTCACGAGTACTACGCCGACGAGGGGGCCGCTCTCGAGGCGCTCCGTCACGAATCCCAGTTCAACCTGATCGATCTGGCCACGGGCTGGAAGATCGACCTCATCTGCCGGAAGTCCCGCCCGTTCAGCCGGTCGGAGTTCGCGCGGCGCCTGCAGGTGGACTTCGAGGGCATTCCGCTATTCGTGGCGGCCGCAGAGGACGTGGTCCTGTCGAAGCTGGAGTGGGCGAAGCTCGGCGGGTCCCTGCGCCAAGTCGAGGATGTCGCCGGGCTGCTCCAGGTGCGGGGTGACGAGCTGGACCGCGCATACATCGAGCGATGGGTCGCAAGCCTGGGCCTCGAGCGCGAGTGGACCGAAGCGCGGCGGCTTGCCACAAGCGTCGAATGATCGCGATCAGCGACCTGAGAGCGCCCGCTGAATCGCGCTGACGCGGACTCCGTCTGATTCGCACCGTGCGTGCACTTCCGTAACGCCCGTGCGCGCCGCGATCTCGTGCACGTTCTCCCCATCGATGCCGCCCCCCGGCAGGATCCCGATCCGCCCCCGCGCCTCGCGCATGAGCGACGCGAGCCGGTCCACGCCGAGGATCGCACGCTCGGCGCCGCCGGAGGTCAGCACGCGCTCGATGCCGAGGCCGATGAGCGCCTGGAGCGACGCTGAAAGGTCGGGCGTGCGATCGAAGGCGCGGTGAAAGACGACCGGCAGCCCGTTCGCGGCTTCTACAACCCGTGACGTTGCGGCTGTATCGATCGATCCGCCGGCGCGGAGCGCACCGAAGACGAAACCGTCGGCGCCGAGCGCCCGGAGCTCGCGGAGCTGGGCCAGCATCGTATCCATCTCATTCGCGTCGTACTCGAAGTCCCCGGCGCGCGAGCGGATCATGGGGAGGATCGGGATGGCCAGCTTCGGTCGCAGCTCGGCGAAGAGCCCGGCGGGCGGCGTGAGGCCGCCGGCATCGAGATCGGCGCAGAGCTCGATGCGCCCCGCGCCAGCCGCGACGGCGGCGAGCGCGGCCGCCGCGTAGTCCACGGCGGCTTCGACGAGGATCGCCCTCATGCGTCCCGGTCCCGCCGACAGCTCCGCATTGCGCCCTTTCTGATCAAGTCTGCAACTTTTCCTGAGCGCGTCGTTACGAGCGCGCTCCGGAATCTACCGATCCGGCCGACTGCCACCGTCACACTCATCGCCGCGAGGGGCATTCGCTCCACCGGGCTTCCTGACCGTGCGAGCGGGCTCAGCCATCCAGAGGATGATCGAGGCAACCGCCGTCCAGTCCCGAATCCCGGGAACTCCTGAGACGAGGTGAGAATTTCTCACTGCGGGCGGATGCCCGGAGAATGCAAGTGATGGACTGACAAGACCTTTGTGATGACGAATGGTTGGCATGCGGCCTGCCCTTGGTGGTGGCATTCACCTTCGGGAGCCATCCGTGCCGCGCCAGCTCTCCTGTTTCGCCTTCATCCTGATCGGGGTGTGTTCTTCTCTGTTCCTGTCCGCGCCCCTCGCGGCGCAGGAAAGCCTGCTGAGCGACGAGGTCGTGGTGACGCCGGATGTCGCCTCGACGCCCTCACGGGCGGCAAATTCTTCCGGCTACTCCGCCATCTTTACCGTGGAGAATCCGAACTCCTCGTCGGACACGTACGACCTCTTCTGCTCGGAGAGCGGGCCGGTGACCTGCGGCACCATCCAGGTGAACGGCGTGAACGTGGAGATGGTCTCGGTCGGCGCGCACCAGTCGAAGCAGGTCACGGTCTTCTATAGTGTGGGAAGCACCGGTGTCGGGACGCTGACGCTCACCGCGTCGGGCTCGACGAGCGACGACGGGGCGTGGACGGTGCCGGTGGCGGGCGCCCCGACGGTCACCATCCAGGTTCCCGGAAGCGGGGCAACGGCCACGGTGCACAACCGCCAGCCCATCATCCGCGCCTTCCTGACGCCGACGAATGACGTGATCGATACGACGAAGACGCGGCTCGTCTGGCGCGGGGATACGGTCACGGCGATCGCCCGGCACAACCGCCGGCTCATCGAGTGGGAGGTGGACTCGACCCGCTGGCTCCGGACCGGACTCTCCGGCTTCAGCGGCCCGGACACCGCCAGGCTCGTGATCATTGCCTGCGGCCAGGTGGGCGGCTGCGATACTTCGGCAACCCGGAACGTCATCCTCCCGAACGACAGTCTCCCGATCCTCGGCTTCACCGGCATGCCCCTCGGCACGCTGAACGGCGGCTTCAGCGCGGGCTTCGGCCCGGGGCTCACCGTGGTGGGTGCGGAGATCGAGACGGGCTTCTCGACGCCGGCTTTCTTCTCGATGGGCGTGGCGCGCAGCACGGGGCTCGTCTACTCCACCCGGCAGAGCTACGCGCGCGCGCTCGTGAACGTCGATCTCGATCTGCCGTTTCCCGCGACGAGCGCCGCCTCGGTCAAGCTCGTGCTGATCGACGGCAGCACGCGCCTCGACTCCCTCGTGCTCTCGAGCCCGAACACGGCCTGCCTGACCGGCAGCGTCCGGCGGTGCCGCGCGACGCTGCAGGGCAAGTTCACGAGCGGCGGGTCGAGTGTGACGATCACCCGCAAGTGGCTCAAGGTCGAGGCCACGACGGTGGTGTCCGGCGTGTCCCGCATGACAACGGACTCGGTGGAGGCGGTGATCGTCGACCGGCGCGGCAGCTCGTATGGCAGCGGCTGGTGGCCCTCGGCGATGGCGAAAGTGGTGGCAGCCGGGAGCGACAGAATCCTCGTTGGTCCCACTGGCAGCGCGGTGGTCTACCGGGGCAGCGGCGACTCGGTCTACCTCCCGCCGCCCGGCAACTTCACCGAGCTCCGGAAGGTGGGCGGGGTCTGGGAGCTCCGGGCGCGCGGGAGCCAGGCGGTGACGACCTTCGACAGCCATGGCCGGCTGGTGCGCGTCGCCGATCCGAGCGGGAACCGTGACTCGCTCCTCTACTCGGGCACCACGGACCGCATCACGTCGATCCGGGACCCTCTCAACAAGACGCTCACCTTCGCGTACAACGGCTCGAGCAAGCTCACGACGATCACCGATCCCGGGAGCCGGGTGACCACGGTGACGATCGACGCCGGGACCAACCAGCTCCGCAAGCGCCAGCTCCCGGCCGACGCGGCGCGGCCCGACACCGTGGGCTACGCGTATCAGACCTACGCCGGCACGAACACGGCGGTCCTCCTGCGCCGCCACGGCGTCCTCGGCGATACGACCCTGGTCGTCTACGACGTGACCTTGGAGCGGCCGGCATCCGTGCGGCTGCCGAAAGTCGCTATCGCCGCCGATCCGGATACGATTCCCATCGTCGAGTACTTTGCCTATGAGCGACAGGGGCACGGCGCCCTCCGCTCGCTCGACAGCGTGTATGTCGAGATGAAGGACCCGCGCGGTAACTGGACCCGTTCGCTCCTCAACCGCTGGGCGCAGGCGCGCCGGAGCTGGGACGCAATCGGGCTCCTGGGCCGCTCCCAGTACGACGCGGATGGATTTCTGCAATGGAGTGAAGGCAAGAATGGTGACTCGAGCCGGGTCTACTCCGCGTATGACGCGGCGCGCCGGCTGGTCAGGACCTATATCAACCGCGGCAGCATGACCGGCAGTCACGTGCTCCGGATGGACAGCCTCGTCTACGACGCGAGCCACCGGGTCACGAGCCGGATCGACGCGCGAGGGCAGGCGGCCCAGTACACCTACGATGCGCAGGGACGGGTGACGAAGGTGCGGACCCCCAACGGCGCGAGCTGGGACAGTGTCCGGACCTGGTACGCCTCGAACGGCCTCGTCGATTCAACGAAGCACTCGGGATACCTGGGAAAGGCCACCCGGTATACCTATGACGCGACGTGGAAGAATCCGGAGCGCGTGATCAGCAACACCAGCGACACCGTATCCTGGAACCGGTACGACAGCTATGGAAGGGTCACTTCGGCGCTGCGCCGAGATCGCACCCGACTGCCCGCCGCGGGGGAAGGCAGCGGGATGCTCTATCAGTGGGCCAAGTCGGAGACGTTCTACGCGACGAACAACCAGATCGATTCCACTCGCTCACTTCTCGGCCCCGTGACCTCGGGAACCGCCGACTCGACGTTCACGCCGAGCGACACGAACTCATCGCAGCGGGTGGGCTTTCGCTATGATGCCGCGGGCCGGGACACGGCCCGGGTCAATGCCCGCGGCAAGGCGACTACGTATCACTACGACCGCCTCGGCCGCCTGATTCGACGGCGCCCGTGGGCCGATTCCACGGCAGTACGGGATTCGACGGTGTATGACATTGCCGGGAACGTGCATAAGGTCATCACGCGCCGGGACACGACGATCACGCATTATTACGACAGCCGGAACCGGGACACGCTGACGGTGGTGCCGGGCGTCGGAGATTTCAAGCGCACGTACGCCGGGCCCCAGGACCAGCTCACGCGCCTGTGGATCGCCAATCCGGTAGACCCGATCGGCGGCGTGAACGGTGAGGTGCGTTACGGCTATGATACCCGCGGCCGGCTCAAGGCGGATACGGCGTATACGGGTACGACGCCGCGGGTCGCGACGTATACCTATGACACCTACGAACGGCCCTCGACGACGACCGACGCCATCGGGCAATGGTCAGTCCGCTACGAAACCGTTCGCGGGCTCGCCGACACGCTGATCACGCCGCTCGGCGACACCGTGCTGGTCACGGTCAACAGCCGCGGCCAGGTGTCGGACCGAGTAATCCGCAGTACCGGCTCGAAGATGGAGGACAGCTTCCTCTTCAAGATGAATGCGACCGCGAACCAGAGCGTGAGCACGCCGACCGGTCCCAACGGCAATTATTCCGCGGGCGCCTTTGCGCGGGTCACGGGCGACACGGGGTGGCGGGCGCTGTCTCCCACCTGGACGCAGAAGCTTGGCAGTGCAGGTGCCACCCAGGTGCTGCAGGATTCGACCGCCTACGACGCCTGGGGCCGGCTCACGCGCTGGAATGGCATGAAGGACGGCAGCGTGGTCCAGGGCGAGGACTACAGCTTCGACCGCACCGGCAACATCAGTCAGCCGACCGGCGCGGCGAACTATCACGTCATTACGGACCGGCTGCTCGGGCGCGTCAATGGCGCCGGGCGCGACAGTCTCCGGTACGATCGGGCCGGGAACCTGACCCAGCTTCGCGAGGCATCAGGCGTGATCTGGGACTACGGCTACGACGCGCTCGACCGCCTGGTGAGCGTCCGCCGCAACGGCACCCTCATCGCCCGCTACGCCTACGACGTCCTCGGCCGCCGGAT
>DAINRR010000055.1:0-21297 GCA_036741715.1 Gemmatimonadales bacterium | reverse complement strand
GACCTGGCCCAGCTCGACCGCTTCCTCGCGCGGGTGGAGCCGTTCGGGATCCCGATCGTCGCGGGTATCTGGCCGCTGGTTTCGCTGCGGAACGCGGAGTTCCTCGCGAACGAAGTTCCCGGCATCTCCGTGCCGGAGGCGGTGCTCGACCGCATGCGGCGCTCCAGTGCCGAGGGGAAGGAGGCTGCCCTCGCGGAAGGTGTCGCCATCGCCCGGGAGATGCTGGCGGCCGTGCGGAGCCGGGTACGTGGCGTGCAGGTGTCGGCGCCCCTGGGCCGCGTCCCCGTGGCGCTCGAGGTGATCGGCGCCGGCGACCCGTTACGTTGAGGGGAGGCCACCCCGGCGGTATCTTCTCCTCCCGGCAATCGCACGGACTCCAGCGGAGACTTTCCCATGCAGGAACTCTCGACCGCGCCGCACCCGCTCACGATGCTCTCCGAGGAGGAGACGCTGTTCCGCGATGCGGTGCGTGACTTCGCCGAAGCGGAGGTGCGGCCGCATGTGAGCGCGATGGACGAGGCCGCCAGGTTCAACACCGACATCATTCCCAAGTTCTTCGAGATGGGCCTCATGGGCATCGAGGTGCCCGAGGCGCTCGGCGGCTCGGCCGGCGGGATCTTTCTCGCGGTGCTCGCCATCGAGGCGCTGGCCCAGGTCGACGCGTCCGCCGCGATCTACGTGGACGTCCACAACACCCTCGTCAACAACGCGATCCTCCGCTGGGCCAGCGACGAACAGAAGCAGCGGTACTTCCCCCGCCTGACGAGCGACATGCTCGGTGCCTTCGCCCTGTCGGAACCGGCGAGCGGAAGCGACGCGTTCGCGCTCGAAACCCGCGCCGATCAGAAGGACGGGGGCTGGGCGCTCACCGGCCGGAAGTTCTGGATCACGAACGGGAACGAGGCGGAATTCTTCATCGTCTTCGCCAACACCGATTTCTCGAAGGGATACAAGGGGATCACCGCATTCATCGTGGAGCGCAGCTTTCCCGGCTTCAGCGTCGGAAAGAAGGAGGACAAGCTGGGCATCCGAGCCTCCAGCACCACGGAACTGATCCTCGAGGACTGCCGGGTGCCCGCGGAGAACGTCCTCGGACCGGTCGGTCAGGGGTACAAGATCGCCATCGAAACGCTCAACGAAGGGCGGATCGGCATCGGGGCGCAGATGATCGGCGTGGCGCAGGGCGCGCTCGAGGCGGCGATCGCCTACATCAAGGAGCGGCGCCAGTTCGGCAAGGCGATCGCCGAGTTTCAGGGTGTCCAGTTCCAGATTGCCCAGATGGCGACGGACATCGAGGCGGCCCGGCTCCTGGTCTACAACGCAGCACGGCTCAAGGAAGCCGGCGAGCCGTTTGCCCAGCAGGCGGCCATGGCCAAGCTCTTCAGCTCCCAGGTGGCGGACCGGGTGACGTCCCAGTGCCTCGAGCTGTTCGGTGGATACGGCTATTCGAAGGAATATCCCGCCGAGAAGTTCTACCGGGACGCGAAGATCGGGACGATCTACGAAGGAACCAGCAACATGCAGTTGCAGACGATCGCCAAGACCGTTCTGCGCTGACAGGAGGCGGCCTGCCCCCGGCATTTCCGGGGGTTTTCGCAGCTCAGTCGTAGACTGGCCGCCCAGTCAGTCGTTGCTCACAGTCAGCATGCCACCTCTGGACCTATCGTTTTCGAGGGTCTATGGGGGTGCGGTTCTTGCCCCCCTGGCCAGCGGCCGGATGAATCCCTCGGGGCGGGAGACGCGTCAGGTTGGGGAAGCAGCCCGGCCGCTCGAATCAAGAACAACTGCCCCTTGAGTTTAGCCGGGCGGGCGATGATACTGCTCTGGTGCGCCTCTTGCACAGTACTGTTGCATGGAGACCCCGCCAGCAGCGCCGCCGACATCCTCGGACCACCTGCACCACCGGAAACGGAGGCATGCCAAGCCCGTGTCCCTGAGCCGTCTTTTTCCCCGTAGCAGCAGCTGGCGCCCCGGCGCACTCGCCGCCGCCATCGCGCTCCTCGTCGCGCAGCCGCTCCGGGCGCAGGGCGAAGTCGACGCCGTCCGCACGCAGGTCGCGGAATGGTGGCAGGATGCATCCCGTCTTGCACCCGGCAACTGGGGCATCGCCATTGCGGACGATCAGGGCCAGATCATCTGGAGCGTTGCTGCCGACGAGCCACTCGTCCCGGCGTCGACGGTCAAGCTCTTCACCACCGGCTTTGCCCGCAGCGTGCTCGGCAGCGATGCGCGGCGTGCCACGCGTGTCGTCGGCGAGGGACACCTCGACCGGACGACAGGTCAGTGGGTCGGATCCTGGGCGCTCGAGTTGAACGGCGATGTCACCCTGGAACGGGGCGCGGGCTATGGTCCGTCGCTCTTCGACCTTGCGAGCCAGATGCAGGCGCAGGGGATCCGCCGTATCACGGGGCCGTTCGAGGTCAGGAGCTCGGAAGGCGCGGCGGACGCGACCTGGCCGACCGTATGGGCTTCGCGCCATCGTGGCCGCCTCTTCGCCCCGCTCATCGGGCCGGTGACGCTGCACGAGAACGTGGTGTCGTTCACGGTGCGTCCCGGCGCCAAGGTGGGGCAGCGCGTCCGGCTGACCGCCGCAGCACCCGACGGAGTCGGCAGCCTGCTCAGGATCACGGCCACGACCGTTGCCGGACGGCGGTCCCGCCTCCGCTTCACTGCCCAGGCCGACGGGTCCTGGCTCATCAGCGGCACCCTTGGCGCGCGGGCGGGTGCCCGGCAGTACGGGGCCACTGCCAACAAGCCGAAGGTCGTGCTCCAGGCCGTATGGGGTTCGGCGCTCGCCCGCGCCGGTATCGAGTGGGACCGGAAGGTAGCGCCCGCCCCGCGTACCGAAGGATCGGGCCGGGTGCTGGCCGAAGTGACATCGCCGCCGCTCGACTCGGTGGCGAGTGAGGTCAACCGCCGAAGCCTCAACATCGGCGCGGAGCTGCTCCTTCAGTGGGCGGCGGGACGCGGGCCCGCCGCGTCGGCCGCGCTCACGGAGCACGTCCGGCGCGTTTCCGGAACCGAGGCACCGGTGCGGCTCGTGGACGGCAGCGGCCTGTCGTACGAGGATCGCGTGGCCCCGTCGACGTTCGTGTCGTATCTGGCGCGCTTCCCGGCCACCGCTGCAGGGCGGAACTTCCCGCTCCTTCTGCCGGCCAACGGCAGCGGGACGCTTCGCCGCCTGGCGGCCGGACTGCCCGAGACCGGAGTGGTGCGCGCCAAGACCGGCACGCTGAACGAGGTCTCCACCGTGGTCGGCTACCTCGGGCGGCCCGGAGGAGTCCTGATCGTCTCGCTCATGTACAACGGCCGGAAGACCTCCGCAGCGCGCCAGCAGCAATGGCAGCTCTTCCGCGTCCTCGGCGCGGATGGCGTCGTCATCCCGACCGAGGTCGAGGGCTCGACCGACGTGGATGTCCAGCTCGGTGGCGATGCTGCGCCCACTCCCGGACCACTCCCGGGTCCCGCCGGCGACTGACGCCGCCACTGCAGCAAGCGAAAGGGGGCCACTTCCGGTGGCCCCCTTTCTTCTTTCAACCGCATCGCGCTACACCGATCGGCGCGTGCCCGCGATCACGAGACCGAGCCCGGCCACGAGCGCGATGCCGCTCAGGATCGGCGAGATCGCGACGTTCTCCTCCGTCTCGGCGGTGGCCTCGATCGGCCCCACGTCGAGCACCTTCTCGCGCTTGGTGAAGGAGAACCCTCCGGTCACGAACCCGAAGATGCCGAGCCCGATCAGCAGGATACCGACGAGAGTTGCGACTTTCATTGACGCCTCCGGAAACGGGTGCATGCAGCCTGATGCACTGCAACATACCATCTCCCACGCGCAGAGACCGGTTCTGGACGGTCGGTCGCGCCGCTCCTACCTTCCGTGTTCCTCCCAGCCACCCCTTTCCGGACGCGAGCACATGCAACTCCAGAAGGATATGCCGGACCATCACGACGCCGATCTCATCATCCGGCTCTACGAGCTGAGACGGGAGCCGGTGATGCGGGAATCCCGCAGCGCCATCAACCGCCAGTTCTGGCCGGCGAGCGACGAAGAAGCGCTCGCCGTGCTGAAGAACGAGCATCCCCTCAATGCGCCCTTCCGTCAGGTGTCGGGATACTGGGAGATGGTGTACGGGATGGCGCGCCACGGGATCGTGCACGCCGAGTACCTGGTCGAGAACAACACCGAAGGGATGTTCTTCTTTGCCCGGGTCCAACCATACCTCGCCGCGATCCGCTCGGTGTCGGCCGCGCCGGTGCTCGTCAGCACCGAATGGGTGTCGCAGGAAACGGAGACGGGCCGGTCGCTCTTTGCGAGCTACCGGACACGGGTCGAGAAAGCGCTGGCCTCCCGTGCGTCCTGATTCGCTCGCGTTCCTGAAGCGGCTGCTCGATGCGCCCGGCCCGTCGGCATTCGAGACCGCGCCGGCACGAGTATGGCGTGCCGAGGCGGACAAGCTCACGAAGGACGTGGGCGTGGATGTGAGCGGCAACTCGTGGGCGTCTCTCGGCGGAAGTGGCGCACACCGCGTCCTGCTCGCCGGCCACATGGACGAGATCGGCATCATGGTCTCGCACGTGGATGAGGACGGCTACCTGAGCTTCGAGCCGATCGGCGGCTGGGACAGCCAGGTCCTCGTCGGCCAGCGGGTCGTGCTGCTGGCGGCCGGCGGAAATGTGCCGGGCGTGATCGGAAAGAAGGCGATCCACCTGATGGAAAAGGAGGACCGCGAGAAGGTCTCGAAGGTGGAGGATCTCTGGATCGACATCGGCGCGGCCAGCCGGAAGGAGGCGTTCGAACGGGTGCGCATCGGTGACCCGGGGGTGATCGCGTCGACGGTCCTGGAGCTGCCGAACGGCCGCATCGTCAGCCGGAGCCTCGACAATCGCATCGGGTCGTTCGTCGTGCTCGAGGCGCTGCGCCTCCTGGCCGAGGAGGGCGGCTCCCCGGCGGCGGTGAGCGCGGTGGCCACGACGCGCGAGGAGATCGCATCCGGTGGCGGCGGGGCCCGGCCGCTCGCGGTGCACCTCGATCCGACGGTGGCGATCGTCGTGGATGTGACTCACGCGACGGATTACCCCGGGATCGACAGGCGCCGGCACGGCGAATACCGGCTCGGTGGGGGCCCTGTCCTCTCCCGCGGGTCCTCGGTGAACGACCGGGTCTTCTCCCTGCTCGCCGAGACGGCGGAGGCGGAAGCCATCCCGTACACGGTCGAGGCGGCCTCGCGCGATACCCATACCGATGCCGAGTGGTTCTTCAACGCGGCGCGCGGCATCGCCACGGCACTCGTGTCGGTGCCGAACCGGTACATGCACAGCCCGAACGAGATGGTGGCGCTGGAGGACCTGGAACGGACGGCGAGACTGCTGGCGGCGTTTGCGCGGAGGCTCGACGACACCCGCGATTTCGTTCCGCGGTAAGCCTATTCCGCGGCCGTGGCGAGGGCGCGTTCCGCCGCGCGGCGGATCTCCTCGTCCGAATCGTTCGTGAGGTTGCGCAGGGCGGCCGCGGAAGCCGTGCTGCCGGCCATGCCGAGCGCCTCGACGGCCGCCAGGCGCGTGGATTGCGGCTTCCGGCGGAACAGCCGTCCGCCCGGCTCCGCGCTCCTGACGAGCGCCTGCACCGCGTCCGACGTCCCGATCCGGGCGAGCGCCATCATCAGCTCGCGCAGGACATCGGGGTGCCCCTCCGAATCGAGCAGCACGGCGATGCTCATGGCCAGGCCGCGGTTCTGTTCCCCGACATTCTGCAGTCCCTGCAGGCGGACGGCGGGTGAGGGATCGCGCAGCATCTGGCGCAGCGGCTCGACGGTCGGCGGCGTGCCGATCTTGGCGAGCGCACCGGCCACGGATCGGCGCACCCGTTCATCGGCATGGCTCGCGTGCTTCGCGAGCCGCGACACCGAGGTCTCGAGGCGCATCTCGCCGCACAGGTCGGCCACGTTGCGCACGACATACCATTCGTCGTGCGTGAGCATGTTCACCAGCAGGTCGGTCCCCTCCGTCATCTGCCGGAGCGCCCCGAAGTAGGCCCGACGTTCCTCGATCCGTTCGGCGGACGCGAGGAGACCGAGGAGCGTCTCGGTGGAATCGGCACCGAGCCGCTGCAGGACGGGGACCACCTCCGCCCGGTGCTCCGGTGACGGCGTGAGCCGGGCGATCTGCTCGAGCACCGAGCGGGGCAGCATGCGCCGTATCGCGATGCCGAAGACACGGCTCGTTCCTCCTTCCCGCGCGCGCCGTTCCGCCGCGACCAGCACCGAGGCGGCCCGCAGCACCCCCACCCAGTCATGCCGGGCGACGAGCTCGTCGCTCGCGCGGACGACGTCGTTCAGCCGGTCGCCGACCGATGGGTCGTCGGGGTTCTCCTCGATATCGGCGAGGAGCTCCGGGAGCTGGCCGGAGTCGTCCTCCCCCGGTCGATGGAGCTCCTCCGCCTGGCGCTCGATCCCGGGCGAGATCGACCGGTAGGCGCTCCAGGGTCCCGACGCGTCGATCTCGTCGGGCGCGGGGGGAGCGATGTGGACGCGGTCCCGCACGGCGGCCTCCAGCGACATTTCCATTTCATGGATCGAACGGAAGACGGCGGGGGGCGGCACCAGCGCCCGCAGGACCGACAGCAGATGCGGCGCCGACGCGGAGGGGTCGATCCGAAGCTCGCCGATGCCCCGGTCGAGGAGATGCGTTCGAAGTGCGGCGGCGAGTGGGAGCGAGTCCGGCACCGACTCGCCGTAGACCCGCAGGCCCTGGTCGTTCGCGCGCAGATCGAGGCCACGTCCCTCCAGGCTCTCGGCCAGCGCCCGCGAGCCGGAAGCATGCTCGTCCCTCGCCTCCGGGCGGTCACGGAGGAGAAAGAGCATGGAGGCGAAATCGTGGGCGACCTGCGACGGTGCGGTCATGGAACCAGGTAAGAGGGGCTGGCGAGGTAAACTAATGCCCCGTGTGAGGATGCGGCAATGTGCGCGCGAGGGCGGCCGCCACCGGTTCGAACCGCGGGTTCGCTACCTGAAGACCCAGCTGCCGCGCCAGCACCGCCGTCGCGGGAGGCGCCGGTGCGCCGGGTGCGCCAAGCAATTCGGCAACCGGGCCCGACTTCGACTCCCTGCCCGCTTCCAGGATGACGCCCTGGTCCAGCGCCTCGAGCGCGAATTCGCCGTCGTGTGTCACTGCGAGTACCGCAGTGCCCTGCGCCCGCCGCCGGAGCACGGCATCGCGCACGATGGCACGCGAGCCGCGATCCAGCCCGGCCGTGGGCTCGTCGAGCAGCAGCAGCGGCGGATTGGCTGCGAGGATCGTGGCGAGCGCGACGAGGCGCCGATGCGGCGCAGAGAGATTGTAGGGGTGCTCCCCGGCGGACCGCTCCAGGCCGACTTCCGTGAGCGCCTCGCCCACCGCGGCGGCCACGGCCGCCTCTCCCCAGCCCAGGCTGCGGGGGCCGTACGCGATCTCACGCTCGACCGTGCGCTCGAAAAGCTGCGCTTCCGGCTGCTGGAAGAGATACCCGGCGATCCGCGCCCGATCCTCGGGCGGCGCATCCCGAGGCAGATCGGCGAGCTCGACCCTGCCCTCCCCCCCGCGTGCGAGGCCCATGGCCAGGCGGAGGAGCGTCGTCTTGCCGGCCCCGTTCGCGCCGAAAAGGGCGATCCCGTTCCCCGCGCTCACGTCCAGTGACACGCCGTCGAGTGCCGGCCGGTCCGCTCCGGGATATCGGAAGCGTACGTCGCCGAAGCGAAGCAGCAGGCCCGCCCCGCTCACGCCCATCGCGAGAGCGCTTCGGCCACGTCCAGCGGATAAGGCGGTGAGAAAGCTCCAGTCGCGGCTCGCGAGTGCACCGCGCGGGCGAGCCCTGCGATCGACGTTCCGCCCGGCCCGCGCTCCCACGCCTGCTCGGAAGAGAGCAGGATACGCGGATCCCCATCGAAGGCGATCGAGCCGCGATCGAGGAGAACCACCCGCCCTGCCACCGCCACCATGGCATCTGCATCTTCCGCCGCGACCAGGATGGCTGCCCCTCGATCGCGTTCCTCCCGCATCAGCGCGGCGACCACGGTGCGCCCCTCGGCATCGAGTGCCGAGTCCGCCTCGTCCAGCAGCCAGATCGCCGGCTCGAGCGCGAGCAGTGACGCGAAGAGGATCCGCTGCTTTTCACCGCCGGAGAGCTGCTGCGGCCTGCGCATCAGCAGGTGCGAGATGCCCAGCCGGTCCGCGGCGCGATCCACGGCGGAGCGGATCCGGTCGATGGGCCAGCGCAGGTTCGACGGACCGAACGCGATCTCCTCGAACACGCTCTCGGCCACGCCGGAGAGCTGCACCTCCGGCACGGGACCGAGGTGTGCCACCCGGCCGCGAAGCGCTCGGCGTCCCCGCTCGTCGTGCGGGTCGTCTCCGCTGAGCCGCACCTGACCCGAGAGGACGCCGCCGGTGAAACGCGGAGCGAACCCGGCGGTGGCGAGCAGGAGCGTGCTCGCCCCGGCGCCGGGCGAACCGTAAAGCCAGCAGATCTCCCCCGCCTTCACGACGAGGCTGACACCGGCGAGCGCATCCACCGGCGCAGCGGCATACCGGAACGTCACGTCGCGCACGTCGACGACGCTCATGCGAACCGCCACGCGGCAGCCGTCGCGACAGCGAGGAGCGCTCCCCAGCCGGCCGCGTGATCGATCCATCCGGCCTTCGGCGGATCGAGCGGGGTCCGGGCCTCGCCGGCACCGAATCCGCGGACCTCGAGCGCCATCGCTCTCTCGTCCACCTCCGAGAGGGTCCCGAGGACGAGCGGCAACGTGAGGGGCACGAGTGCGCGGACACGGCCGGCCAGGGACCCGCCCACCCGAAGTCCCCGGGCGCGTTGCGCCTCCAGGATTGTGGCGGCCTGCCGGCGAAGGCGCGGTGCCGCCTCGAGAGTGGACACGACGAGGTACGCGGCGCCCAGCGTCGAGGCGCGCGCCGACGCGGCATCGAGGAAGCGTGATGGGTTGAAGGTCTGCAGGAGCATGAGCGAACCCGTTGCCACGGCGCCGAGCCGCGCGCCCTGGGCGGCAGCGGCAGCGGGACCGTCGCCACCGGGCAGGACGACATGGAGCACGACGAGGAACGCCCAGAGCGGCGCGGTGACGAGCGCCGCGGCCAGCACCGTCCGCGGCATGCGGAGAAGGAGTGCCGCGGTGACGACCACCGCGTACAGGACGAGCGGTCCGGCCGGTGCCGGAAGCAGGAACGCGAGCAGTGCGGCCGCGAGAACGAGGACGAACGGCGTGTACGGATGCAGCGTCACCGGCCGACTGCTCGCAGCGCCCAGGGATGGCGTGCCGCCACGCGCACCGGGAGCGCGCGCAGCGCGGCGCCGGCCAGCGCAAGAACGATCATCTTGTCCGCCAGGTCGGTGCCGATGCTTGCGACCGTGACGGCCTCGCTGCGCGAGAGCCCGGCGCCCGCAAGGAGCGTCGTGATCGCCGTGACGCCGGTGGCCGTGACACCGCGGAAAACGAGGTAGGAAATGAGGGCGGACACCGCTCCCGCGGCCACGCCGACGAGCGCGCCCCAGGCGAGCGATACGGGAAGGGAGCGGAACCCGCGCTGCCGCGCCACGAATGCGGCCAGGAGCGCGATGACGACCTGCACGAGCCCGAAGGGCAGCCAGATGAAGCCTTCGTAGAGCGAGCGCACCAGCTGGCTCACCAGGCCGGTCACGATGCCGACGACGGGACCGGCGAGCGCCGCCGTGAGGACCGTGCCGAGCGTATCGAGGTAGAGGGGGAGCCCCAGCTGATTGGTCAGGAACCCCATCGCCAGGTTGATGGCGACGGCCGAGGGAATGAGGACCAGGAGCCGGGGAGACACGGGCGTAGTCGGTCCGGTGCGCGGGAGTCTATATTTCAGTGCTGGATAGAACCAATCTCTCGGACGGCGCACCGTCCGGCAACCCTCGTCACTGCGTTCGCGCCCTAACCGTGGTCCCCATGCGTGCATTTCCCGTTCTCACCGTCCTCGTCGGCGTGACTGCATTCGTCGCCCCGATCGAAGCCCAGCGTCCGGTCACCATTCCCGCGGGCCTCATCGAGGACGTGCGCTACCTCTCCGACGACCGGCTCGCCGGTCGCCTGACCGGCAGCCCCGGTGCGGATTCCGCGGCCGAGTACATCGCCCGCCGGTTCGTCGAGGCTGGGCTGCAACCCGGGCGCGAGGGGTGGTTCCAGGCGTTCGACATCGCGCCCGATGCGCCGGGGGTCCGCCGCGCAAAGCTGCCTTCCATGCGCGGGCGCAACGTCATCGGGATCCTGCCCGGCCGCGATCCGGTCCTCCGGCGCGAGGCCGTCATCGTGGGCGCCCACTACGACCATCTCGGCAGCGGCGAGTTCGGCACCCTCAATCCGGACAGCACCGGTCGCGTGCACAATGGCGCCGACGACAATGCGTCGGGCACGGCGGCTCTGATCCACATCGCGCGCACGCTCGCTGCGGCGCCGCCGCTCCGGACCGTGGTCTTCATCGCGTTCTCCGGCGAGGAGCTCGGGCTCCTCGGCTCGGCGCATTACGTGAAGGAGCCGCTGTACGGTCTGACCGGCACGGTCGCCATGATCAACCTCGACATGGTCGGCCGCCTCCGGAACGGGCGGCTGATCGTCTACGGCACCGCTACCGCCGAGGAATTTCCGGCGCTCCTCGATTCGCTCAACTGGTACCAGGGCTTCGACCTGAAGAAGCAGGGCGACGGCTACGGACCGAGCGACCAGTCGTCCTTCTATGCCATGAAGCGGCCGGTGCTGCACCTCTTCACCGACCTCCATGAGGACTATCACCGCACCACGGACGACTGGGAGAAGATCAACTTCGAGGGCATGGCGCGCGTTATCAGCTTCACGTCGGGCCTCGCGGCGGCGCTCGGCAGCCGGACCGTGCCGCTCACCTTCGTCGAGGTGCCGGTGAGCGCCACGCACGCCATGGCGGAGCGCTCCGATTCCCTCTCCGCGGGCTCGGGCAGGGTGGTGACGCAGGGCTATGGCGCCTATCTCGGCTCGATCCCCGACATGACGTCGAGCCCCGGCGGCGTGAAGCTCATGGGGGTCAGCAAGGGCGGCCCGGCGGAAAAGGCCGGGCTCCTCGCGGGGGACATCATCACGCGCATCGGGGAGCACGAGGTCGTGGACCTTCAGGGGATGACCGTCGCCCTCCGGAGCTTCCGCCCCGGCGACTCGACGCCCATCACCATCCTTCGCGGCACCGACACCCTGAAGGTCGACGTGACCTTCGGCCGGCGGGAGTAGGCGATGCCCGTGCTCGACGCGGACCGCATCGTCCCGGCGCTCCGCGGCGCGTTCGCGCGCGATGCGGAGCGGGCGGAGCTCCTGCGCCTGGCCGCGGAACGGATGCGCGCTGTGGGGAAGCCGTACACGTCGGTCTACATGTACATGCTGCACGGTGACGAGCTCGTGCTCGAGGCGCACGCCGGGCGCGAGACCGAGCATACGCACATCGCGGTGGGTCATGGCGTGTGCGGCACCGCCGTCGCGACGCGCACGGACCAGAATGTCCCCGACGTGCGCGCCATCGAGAACTACATCGCGTGCAATACCTGGACGCGTTCGGAGCTCGTCGTGCTCATCCGCAGGGGCGAGCTCATCCTCGGCCAGATCGACGTGGACAGCGACGAGCCCGACCCGTTCACGCCGGAGGAGGAAGCCGAGGTCCGCAAGGTCGCGGACGCACTGGCGGTACTGCTGTAGAGCAGCCCCCTCCGCGCCGCCGCGCCCGGAGAACTTCCTTATCTTCCCGCATGGTCGAGACTTTCACCCGCGATATCCGGGGCGTGCAGCTCTTCGAGCGGCGAATCGGCGGCGGACCGGCGGCCGTCGTGCTGCATGGCGGCCCCGGTGCGCACCATGACTACCTCCTTCCCGGATTCGATGCGCTGGCCGCGGGCCGGACGCTGATCTACTACGATCAGCGCGGCGGCGGCCGGTCGGCCGTGCCTCGTGACGTGCCGGTCGGCTGGCAGGAGCAGGTGGCCGATCTCGAAGCGCTCCGCACGCTCTGGCACATCGAACGCCTGCCCCTGGTCGGCTATTCGTGGGGCGCGCTGCTCGCGCTCCTGTATGCGGTCGAGCATCCCGATCGGGTCGAGCGGCTCGTTCTCGTCTCCCCTGCCCCCGCGTGGCGCGAAGGCCGCGCGCAGTTCGAGGCGAATTTCGCCGAGCGCAACACGGCGCCCGCGCTGCAGGCGGAACGGAAAGCGCTCCGGGAGAGCGGGCTCCGCGATCAGGACCCCGAGGCGTATCAGCGGCGACTCTTCGAGCTCAGCGTGGCGCCGTATTTCCACAATCCCGCGCTGGTCGGGAAGCTGACGTCCTTCCGCGTCACGGGGCGCACCCAGCAGGAGGTCTGGGACAGCCTCGGCGAGTACGATCTCCGGCCAGCGCTCGGTGCCCTCGGCCTTCCCGCGACCATCCTGCACGGTAACTCCGACCCGATTCCCGCGGACCTCGCGCGGACCACGGCCGAGCTCCTCGGCGGGGAGTTCCATCTCATCGAGCGGTGCGGTCACGTCCCGCACGTCGAGCGCTTCGACGAGTTCGTGCGCCTCGCGAGCGCCGGGCTCGCCGGCACGCGCGCGGCCTGATGGTGCCGCGGCTCTCCCCCTTCGCCCTCGTCTTCGGCCGGCTCGCCGAGGAACGGTTTCCGGGCCTGCGCACGGCGCTCGACGGCGTCGAGCCGACCGACCGCGACGCGTTCATCATGACGCGCGATGCGATCCAGCTGGTGCGTGACCTGCGCCCCGACGACGGAATCGGCGAAGCCATCGACCAGCTCGTCGCCCTGGTGCATCATGCCTATCTCTTCTGGGCGGCCGGGCAGGTGGTGGTGGACGTCGGCGCCGAGATCCTCGATGGAGCGAGTGCGAACGACGCCGTGCCGACCGGAGCGTGGTATGCACAGTTTCCGGAGCGCCGCGTCTGGGCACAGGTCGTGGAGGGAGCCGCGCACGAGCCGCTCGACGGATGTTTCGTCCATGCGCACGCCGAGAATTCCCTTCGTGTCCTCGGGGTCTTCGGCCTGCACCCCGACCGGCCGGGATTCAGTGTCGTGGAAGCCTCGGGCCCGCGGCCGGAGGGGCTCGCACGTGAATCGGGCGAGCCGCTCTTCGCATCGCGCATGGAAGGCGGCGCCGCTGCGGGCCTCCGATCGATCGCCGGCGAAGAAGAATTGCTCGAGCTCGGATGGCGAGCGCGGGCCGGACCGGCAGCATGAGTCCGGGGCTGCAGGGCCCGCTCGACCGCCAGGCCGCGGCGCACGTGCTGGAGCAGATCGCCGACTTCCTCGAGCTCAAGGGGGAGAATGCCTTCCGCATTCGCGGCTTCCGCGTCGCGGCGCGTGCCGTCGCATCGCTTCCCACGGACCTTCGCACCGCGCTCTCGACCGGCGCGCTCGCCGAGGCGAAGGGCATCGGCCCCGCCACCCATCGCATCGTGACGGAGCTCGCCGAAACAGGACGCGCATCGATGCTCGAGGAGCTGCGCGAGCAGATCCCGCCCGGACTCGTCGAAATGATGCGCGTGCCCGGCCTCGGGCTCGCCAAGATCCGGCAGATCCACGACAAGCTGGACATCGAATCGCTGCCGGAGCTCGAGGAGGCAGCGCGCGATGGCCGGCTCGCCCGGCTCCCCCGGTTCGGCCCGAGGACCGCGGAGAACGTGCTTCGCGGAATCGCGTTCGTCCGGCAGTCCGCGGGGCATCGCCTCTTTCATCACGCGGCCGACGAGGCCGCCACCCTGCGGAGCGCGCTGGCGCGACTTCCCGGCGTGCTCGCGGCGCACGTCGCGGGAGAGGTGCGGCGCTGCACCGAGATCGTGCGGCAGGTGGTGCTCGTGCTCGTGGCGGAGGTGCCCCCCGCCGATCTCTTCCGCCGCCTCAGCCAGATGCCGGGCGTCGACGAGTTCGCCGGCCAGGACGAGCGGCGCGTCACGCTCCGCTTCACCGGTGGCTCGAGCGCCCAGGTGATCGTCACGACACCGGTGAACGCCGGCGCGGTGCTGGTGCAGGCCACCGGAAGCGAGGAGCACCTGCGCGATCTCGCGCTACGCGCTGCATCCGAAGGCTTCAGCCTGCATGGTGCGGCGCTCTGGCGTGGCAGCGAATTCATCCCCACCCCGGACGAAGACCGCCTCTATGCGGCGCTCGGCCTCGCCTGGATTCCGCCCGAGCTGCGCGAGGGATTCGGCGAAATCGATCTCGCCGCCTCCGGGGCACTGCCGAATCTCGTCGAGCGTCGCGATCTCGCCGGACTCCTGCACTGTCACACGAAATATTCCGATGGGTCGAACACCGTCGAGGAGATCGCCCTCGCGGCCCGGGCCGCCGGCTATTCCTGGGTCGGCATCACCGATCACAGTGCGGCCGCCTCGTACGCCGGCGGTCTCACCCCGGGAGACCTCGAGCGCCAAGCCGACGAAATCGATGCCGTGAACGAACGACTGGACGGCATCACCGTCCTCAAGGGCGTCGAAGCCGACATCCTCCAGGATGGCCGGGTGGACTACGACGAGTCGATCCTCGCGCGGCTCGACTTCGTGATCGCCTCCGTGCACAGCCGCTTCAACATGGACCGCACCGCGATGACGGCCCGCATCCTCGCCGCCATGGACAACCCCTACCTCACGATCCTCGGCCACCCGACCGGGCGCCTTCTCCTCGCACGGGATCCGTATCCGGTGGACATGGACGCCGTGATCGCGAAGGCCGCAGCGACCGGCGTAGCGCTCGAGATCAATGCGGATCCCCACCGTCTCGACCTCGACTGGCGCATGGCGGCACAGGCCCGCCGGGCAGGGGCGGCCATCTCCCTCGGCACCGATGCGCACAACGTTGCCGGGCTCGCCTACATCTCTTTCGGGATCTCGATGGCGCGGAAGGCGGGGCTGCAGGGGAGCGACATCGTGAATTCGCTCGGCGCGGACGACTTCCGCTCCTTCGCGAGCCGACGCCGGTGACCTGGAAGCCGCGTGGCCGCCGCAGCGCGGCGGATGCGGCCGAGATGATCCGGCGGCTCAAGGCGGAATACCCGGACGCGCACTGCGAGCTCGATCACCGCAACGCCTTCGAGCTCCTGTGTGCCACCATCCTGTCGGCGCAATGCACCGACGCGCGCGTCAATCTCGTGACACCGGCCCTCTTCGAGCGCTATCCCGTTCCGGAGGCGCTCGCCGATGCCCGGCAGGAGGACGTCGAGGCGATCATCCGTCCCACCGGCTTCTTCCGCAACAAGGCGAAGAGCCTGCTCGGCATGGCGCGCGCGGTCGTCGAGGAGCATCGCGGCAGGATCCCGCGGACCATGGAGGAGCTGCGCAGTCTTCCGGGCGTCGGACGGAAGACCGCCAACGTCATCCTGGGAAACGCCTACGGCATCAATGAAGGGGTGACGGTCGATACCCACGTGGGGCGGCTGAGCCGGTATCTCGGGCTGACGAAGCACGACGACCCCGAGAAGGTGGAGCAGGACCTGATGAAGCTGGCGCCGCGCGAGGAATGGGCCCTTCTCTCCCACCTCCTGATCTTCCACGGCCGGCGCGTGTGCATCGCGCGCCGGCCTCAGTGCGACCGGTGCGTCCTCGCCGATCTCTGCCCTTCGGCGTTCCTCGCGCCGGGCGCGCCGCCGCGCCCCGTCAGTCGGCCTGCCCCGTCACGCGGGCGAGCCACCCGCGGATCCCGGGCGGAGGCAAAGGCGCGAGATCGCTCGGCAGACGCTCGCGCGTCGTCAGGTCGCCGAGGACCACCTTCCCGGTGATGCGCACGAGCAGCCCGTTCGGGGGCGAGGCTTCGTGCTTCTTTGACTTGTGCTTCGAGCTGCCGAGCACGTTCGTGCAGTGATTCTCGATCTCGGTGCCCGAGGGAACGGTGATCACCACGTCCCCGAGGTACACCTCCACGTGAATCTCGAGGAGGTCGGATCCGAACATGGCATCGCGCAGGTCGACGTGCACCTCGCCCATGATGCACTCGATGTCGAGCGAGAGCGGGGCCGTCCACACGCCCTCGCGCTTCGTGGAGCCGAACAGCGCCGAGAGCCGGAGATAGTCGGGGGCATTCACCCATGCCGTCTGCGTCCCGGTGCCGACCAGGTCGTAACCGCCGGTCGGCGCCAGGTCGGCCACGATGGCCGCCACGGCGGCCGCCGACGGCGCCTCCCCGATCAGCGCGAGGCGGAGCTCGAGCACTTCGGGAGAGATCCGCTGCTCCTCGACCGCGGCGTGGAGGAGCTCGCGCGCCTCGTGGCGGGCCTGCGTGAGCGCGTGATCCGGGTTCATCCCGGGGAATATATCGTCTAGCTTCCGTGATGAGCGCGCACCGACTCGCCGCCGCCGCCTCCGCCTACCTGCAGAGCGCATCCCACCAGCCGATCGACTGGTATCCCTGGGGGCGCGATGCGTTCGAGGCGGCCGAGCGCGATGATCGGCCGGTGCTGCTCGACATCGGCGCCGTCTGGTGCCACTGGTGCCACGTCATGGACGGCGAATCGTACGAGGACCCAGCCCTCGCCGAATTCCTCAACGCGAACTTCGTCTGCGTCAAGGTGGACCGCGACGAGCGGCCCGACGTGGACGCCCGTTATCAGCGCGCGGTGCAGGCCCTGACCCGGCAGGGTGGCTGGCCGCTCACGGCCTTCCTCACGCCGCAGGGCGAGGTGTTCTACGGCGGGACCTACTTCCCGCCCGAAGGGAAATACGGGCGGCCCGGCTTCCGCACCATCCTCGAGAGCGTGCTCGCCGCATGGCGCGAGCGACGCGAACAGGTGGGCGCGCAGGCCGCCGCCATCCGCCGCCTGGTCGAGGAGGACCTCGACGAGGCGCGCCCCGGCGAGGTCGGTGCCGCGGCCCTCGAGAACGCGGTGACGCAGATGGGGGACGCGTTCGATCCGGTGAACGGCGGCTTCGGCGCACAGCCGAAGTTCCCGCATCCCTCGGCGATCGCGCTGCTCCTGCAGCGGTGGGCCGACGCGCCGGAGGAGCACGTGCGCACCATGATCCTTCGCACCCTCGACGGGATGGCGTCCGGCGGGATCCACGACCAGCTCGGCGGCGGCTTTCACCGCTACAGCGTCGACGCCCAGTGGATCGTCCCGCATTTCGAGAAGATGTCGTACGACAATTCCGAGCTGCTGCGGATCTATGCGGACGCGGCCGCCGCGTTCGATCGCGAGGAATACCGGCTCGTCGCGCGCGGCATCGTGCGCTTCGTGCGGGAAGTGCTGGCGGATCCGGAGGGAGGCTACGGCGCGAGCCAGGATGCCGACGTGGGGCTCGAGGACGACGGCGACTACTTCACCTGGTCGCTCCCGGAGGCCTCCGCGATTCTCGACGCGGACGAACTCGAAGTCGCGGCGGCGCGGTTCGACATCGGCACCGCCGGCGAGATGCACCACGACCCAGGCCGCAACGTGCTGTATCTCGCCGCGACGATTCCGGCGATCGCGCTGCGAACGCGGCGGAGCGAGGACGCGGTGCGCGCCCTCCTCGAGTCGGCGATGACGAAGATGATCGAGGCCCGGGCCCGCCGCACCGCGCCTGTCATCGACCGGACCCGCTACACGGCATGGAACGCCATGCTCGCCTCCGCGCTGCTGCATGCGGCGCCGATCATCGATGAATCGTGGGCCGCCGGGCATGCGCTGCGCTCGCTCGCGCGGCTGCGGGGCGACGCGGATCCGGACGCCGTGCCCCACACGCCGGATGGCGCGCCCGGGTTCCTCGACGACCAGGTCCAGACGGCAACGGCGGCGCTCGATGCCTTCGAGCACACCGGCGACGAGCGGTGGGTGCGCTGGGCCGGCGCGATCCTGGAGCGGACCTGGATCGACTATCTCGATCCGGAAGCCGGCGGCCTCTTCGACACCCCGCGGGGACGTGGCGGCGAAGGACTGCTCCCCGCGCGAGCCAAGCCGGTGCAGGACTCGCCGACGCCGGCGCCGAACGGCGTGGCGGCGCTGGCCGCGCTGCGGCTCGCGGAGCACCTCGATTCGGCGGAGTGGCGCTCGAGGGGCGAGGCGCTGATCCGGTCCTTCGGTGGAAGCGCGCCTCCGCTCGGCCTGCATGCGGCCACGTACCTCCTCGCAGTCGATCGCATGCTCCACCCGGCAACGCACGTCGTCATCGTCGGCGCCGCCGGCGACGCGGAGGCCGATCGCATGCACCGGCGCGCCCTGGCGACCTTCCTGCCGCGACGCACCATCCGGCGCCTCGACCCCGGCGCGATCACGGGCGCGCCGCTCCCGGCGGCGCTCCGGGCGATGATCGGCCAGGTCGACGCCGGCGCCGCAGCGTACCTGTGCATCGGGACCTCGTGCCGGATGCCGGCGCGGAGCGACGCCGCCTGGGCGGCGACGCTCGCCGCGTCCCGCTAGATTCGGGGGATCGCAGAACAGGATCTACTGATCGGGAGGAATTCAGTGGCAAAGACAGCAACGATCGAGACCAGCAAGGGGACCATCGTGGCCGAGCTGTTCGACACCGAGGTGCCGAAGACGGTCGAGAATTTCGAGAAGCTCGCCAACGAGCACTTCTACGACGGCACGCGCTTTCACCGCGTCATCGCCAACTTCATGATCCAGGGCGGCGACCCGCTCTCCAAGGATCCGAACAACCCGCGCGTCGGTACCGGCGGCCCGGGATACCAGATCAAGTGCGAGACCCACCTCAACACGCACAAGCACGTGGCCGGGACGCTCTCGATGGCGCATGCCGGCAAGGACACCGGCGGGAGCCAGTTCTTCATCTGCCATGCGCCGCAGCCGCACCTCGACCGCAAGCACACGGTCTTCGGCCAGGTGACGCAGGGGATGGACGTGGTGAACTCCATCCGCCAGAACGACGTCGTCAATTCCATCCGGGTGGCGTAAGCTGCAGATCGACTTCGCGGTCGTCGCGGACTACGCGCTCATCGACCAGCAGGGAAAGCTCAGCGTGCTGGGCATCTTCCAGCACGTCTGGGTGCAGGCGTTCCCGGCCGTCCACCCGCGGACGCACCTCGTGCTGCGCGTGCGCGGGAGGCGCACCGAGATCGGGACGCATACGATCCGGATCCGCTTCGTGGACGAGCAGGGGGCCGAGCTCGTGGGCGGTGACGGAACGGTCCAGTTCGGCGAGCCGCCCGCCGGCGTCGTGGATGTCGAGGCCGGCGCCGTGCTCGTCTTCGACGTCCCTCTTCCCCGCGCCGGCACGTACGCCTTCGAGATCACGCTCGACGGCGATGCGATGACCCGCGTGCCGCTCACCGCCGGCTCGGCGCAGCCGTTCACCGAGAGCGGCTGACCCTCCGCGCCAGGAGCTTCGATGTCGCTCACCCGGCAGCAGGCCCTCGACCTGGTGCACGAGTACACGGCCTCCGAGGCGCTGCGGCGCCACATGCACGCCGTCGAGCTCGCCATGCGGGCCATGGCGGTGCGCGCCGGGGCGGATCCGGAACGCTGGGGACTGGTGGGCCTCCTCCACGATTTCGACTACGAGCGCTTCCCCAACGACGCGCACTCACCCACCGACGAACACCCAGCGGAAGGCGTGCGCATCCTCGCCGCCCGCGGGCTCCCCGACGACATGCAGCGTGCCATCCTCGGCCACGCGACCTACACCGGCGTCCCGCGCGAGACGGACATGGCGCGGGCGCTCTTCGCCGTCGATGAGCTCTGCGGCTTCCTCGTCGCCTGCGCGCTGGTGCGCCCGTCGAAGAGCCTGGCCGACCTCGAGGTGGCGAGCGTGCGCAAGAAGCTGAAGGACAAGGCGTTCGCGCGCGGGGTGAGCCGGGAGGACGTCGTCCGGGGCGCCGAGGAGATCGGCGTACCCCTGAACGATCACATCGCCTTCGTGCTCGCGGCCCTCCGGCCGCACGAGGGGGAGCTCGGCCTCGGCGCCGGATGACCGACGACGGAGCGGACCGCCGCGCGCAGGTGGTGGACAGCGCGCTGAGCCGCGCCGCCGGCAGCCGGCCGATCCCCGGCAACTGCGTGACCCCGCTCATCGACGGTCCGGACACCTACGAGGCGATGTACGACCTCATCCGCCGCGCGAAACGCTGGATCCATCTCGAGAACTACATCATCCGGAGCGACAGCGTCGGCCTGCGATTCGCCGACCTGCTGATGCAGCGCTCACGCGAAGGCGTGCGGGTCCGCGTGCTGTACGACTGGTTCGGGTCCATCGGCACGCGGCGCAGCTACTGGCGCGCACTCCGGGAGGCGGGGATCGAAGTGCGCGCCTTCAATCGCATGGGCCCCTTCGACGTCATTCCCGTCCTCACGCGGGACCATCGGAAGCTCGTCGTCGCGGATGGCGGCCGCGCCATCATCGGCGGCCTCTGCATCGGGTGCGAATGGACGGGGGAGACCGGCCCCGACTGCGAGCCGTGGCGCGATACGGCCGTCGACATTCAGGGACCGGCGGCAGCGGCGCTCGACCAGGCGTTCGCGACCACCTGGGGCATCGCCGGCGGGGCGATCCCCGAGGGCGATACCGCCGCCGACATTCCGCCCGCCGGTTCCGCCGCGGTGCGGGTGATCGCCGGCGAGCCGGGACGGGAGCGTGTCTACCGCGTGATCGAGCTGCTCACCGCCGGCGCGCTCGAGCGGCTCTGGATCACCGATGCCTATCTGGTGGCGCCGGCGCGCCTCTTCCAGGCCCTGCGCGATGCCGCGGCCGACGGGGTGGACGTCCGGCTCCTCGTACCGGGCAGCAGCGACATCCCGATCGTCCGCAACGTGACTCGCATCGGCTACCGGGAGCTGCTGCGCGCGGGCGTGCGCATCTTCGAGTGGGATGGCCCCATGCTCCACGCCAAGACCGTGTCCATGGATCAGCGCTGGGTGCGCGTCGGGTCGAGCAACATCAACCCGGCGAGCCTCATCGGGAACTACGAGCTCGACGTGCTCGTGGAGGACGCCTCCGTCGCCGAGGCGCTGGAGAATCAGTTCCGGCGCGATGTCTCGCGCAGCCGCGAGGTGTCCCGGCGGCGGGTGCGCGGCCCGCAGCGGATCAGTGCCCGGCTCCCCACCGCCCTGACGCACATCGAGCCCGAGCGCCGGGTGGCGCATCGGCACGGCGGCCGGGAGATGCGGCAGCGCGCCGCACTCGCCCTGCGCACGGTGGCCAGCGGCGCCCGGCGCTCCCTGTTCGGGCCGATGAGCGCCGCACTGGTCCTCCTCGCGGCGCTCTTCCTCGCCCTCCCGCGCGCGACCGCGTACGTCTTCGGCGCCCTGTGTGCCTGGCTCGCCCTCGGCGCGGCCCGCGAGGCGTTCCGGCGCAGGGCCGACCGCTAGGCGGC
>DAINRR010000054.1:0-22115 GCA_036741715.1 Gemmatimonadales bacterium | reverse complement strand
AAGAGCGCGCTCGAGGGCGGCGTGCTCCCCGGCAAGCTCGCCGACTGCTCGATCGACGATCCCGCGCACAGCGAGATCTACCTGGTCGAGGGCGACTCCGCCGGCGGCAGCGCGAAGCAGGGCCGTGACCGCCAGTTCCAGGCGATCCTCCCCCTCCGCGGCAAGATCCTGAACGTCGAGCGGGCCCGCATCGACAAGATCCTCGGCAACGAGGAGATCCGCTCGATGATCACTGCGATCGGCACCGGCGTGAAGGAGGACTTCAAGCTGGAGGAGGCGCGGTACCACAAGATCATCATCATGACCGACGCCGACGTGGACGGCGCGCACATCCGGACGCTGCTGCTCACGTTCTTCTTCCGGCAGATGCAGGAGCTGGTCGAGGCGGGCTACGTCTACATCGCGCAGCCACCCCTCTACCGGGTGGCGCGCGGCACCGCGAAGGACAAGATCGTCTACGCCTACACCGAGGCGGAGCGGGAGGAAGCGGTCAAGCGGCTCTCCGGCAATGAGGGCAAGGGCAGCGTCATGATCCAGCGCTACAAGGGTCTTGGCGAGATGAACCCGGAGCAGCTCTGGGAGACCACGATGAATCCCGAGACGCGGACCATCCTCCGCGTCACGATGGAGGACGCGGTCGAGGCGTCGAAGCTGTTCGACGAGCTAATGGGCGATGAAGTGGAGCCGCGGCGGCTGTTCATCGAGCGGAATGCGAAATACGTGAGCAACCTCGACGTGTAGACGTGGAACGGGGAACGGGAGGCGGATTCCCTGCTCCCGTTCCCCGTTCGCGTCCCCATTCCCGGCTCGCCCCTACCCCTCCTCCTCCCCCCGCCACTCGAACCGGTACCCCACCGCCGGCCCTTCGTCTCCCTCGTACGCGAGCTTCGCCATCAGCATCGTGAACGGCTCGATATAGCGCGCGGAGCGGAGGGGGCCGGCGTCGGTGGGATCGAAACCGATGTCGCGGATGAGCTCCGCGACGGTTTCCTTCGCCTCGTCGTCGTCGCCGCAGTAGAGGAGGTTGGGTGGGGGCTCGGTATCGCGGGCGTTGAAGACCGCGTAAAGCAACTCGCTCGGCACGCTCCCGAACGCGGCGATCACGGGGGCGCCCGGCACCCGCTTCGCCAGCTCCTCCGCACCGGACGACGTGTGCCCCACGACGAGCTCCGTGTCGGCATCGTTCATCGGCAGCGAGCATGTGACGACGATCCGGCCGGAGAGATCGCCCGCCTGGCGCAGCACATCCTCCATCCGGTTCCAGTGCACGGCGACGAGGACGGCATCGGCATCGGCCGCCGCCTCCTCCGGCGATCCGGCCCGCGCGTTGTCGCCCGCTTCGCGCGCCAGCCGCTCGAGTTTCTTCGCGCTCCGTGAATAGCTGAAGACGACGTCGTGGCCCGCCCGCGCGAAGAGCGTCCCCAGCTTGCCGCCCATCAGCCCCGATCCCAGTATCCCGATTCGCATGATGCCTCCAGTGCAGCCTGCCCTACGCCGACCCGGGTTCGGTCCGGAGAATATGCGACCAGCCCAGCTCGGCCCAGTCGAGATCTTCCTCGACACGCTGGAACGCGGCGTCACCGATCGTGCCCGCGGTCCGCAAGGCGAGGAGCCGCCGGCGCTGCGCCTCGGTCGCCGCGTGAACCACGGCTCCGTCCGCTTCCTGCTCCGCGCGGTTGGCCGCGGGGACCCGGACGCGCCGCGGAGCGGTGCCCGGCGACACGTCGGCAGCCAGCTCCTCCTCCGCGCGCCGCAGCTGGAGAGCGTAGCGGTCGCGGATGAGTTCCGCCGATTCAGCGGCGCTCGACGCCGTAATGGCGCCGACCGCGGCCCGGAGCGTCTCCACGCGCGCGAGGCGGATCTCCCGGTCGACCGACCCGTCGTCCTCGAGGCCGAGCCTCAGCATGAGCGGCCGGAGCGTGAGCCCCTGCAGCACGAGCGTGCCGAGCGTCACGCCGAATGCCGAGGTCAGGATGAGCTCGCGATGGGGAAAGCCCAGGGGCAGCGCCAGCGCGGCGGCCAGCGTGACCGTCCCGCGCATCCCGCACCATCCCACGACCGCGGCGCCGCGCGCGGAGAGCGCCACGGCGTCCTTCGGCCCCGGCGCGCCGTCCGGCCGCGGGCGACAGCGCCAGCGGCTGAACGCCGCCGCCCCGGTGACCCAGGCGATGCGCGCCAGGATGACCGTGGCGCACACGGCCGCCGCGACCGCAGCGTAGCGCGCCCCTTCGGCTCCCGTCGCTTCGGCCACGATGGACTTGAGCTGGAACCCGACGAGGATGAAGGCGAGCACGTTGAGCACGAACACCGCCACTTCCCACACGGCGAACGACGGGATACGGATACGCGCCGGCATGATCTCCGGCGCGCGGCGCGCCGCCGCCATCGCGAAGACCACCGTCGTGATGATGCCCGAGAGATGCAGCTGCTCGGCGAGAATCCAGACGAAGAAGGTGCCGCAGAACTGGACGATCACCGCGGTGGCGACGTCGTCGATGCGCGCGTTCACCGCCATCGTCGCACGCGCGAGGACGAGCCCGAGCACGACGCTCCCGATCGTGACGACGAGCAGCGTCGGCACGATGGTCCACTCCGAGAAGTATCCCGCCATCGTGGCGCCGACGGCGAGGCGATAGATGAGCAGCGCGCTCGCGTCGTTGAAGAGGCTCTCGCCCTCGAGGATCACGAGCAGGCGGTGCGGCGGGCGGAGGTGCTTGAGCACCGTGGTCGCGGCAGCGGCGTCGGGCGGCGCCACGATGGCGCCGAGCGCGATCGCGGCCCCCCACGGCAGGTCCGGAACGAGCATCCGCGCCACGACGGCGACCACGACCACCGTCAGGGCGACGGCGCCGAGCGCGAGCCCCGCAATGGCGCGCCAGTTGGCGCGGAGGTCGCGCGGAGAGGCGTCGAACGCCGCATCGACGAGGACGGGCGCGATGAAGAGCGCGAGCGCGAGCTCGGGATCGAGCGCCACGGTCGGTACGCCGGGAATCAGCGCCAGCGCGGCACCGGCCAGCGCGACGAGCGCCGGATACGGCGCACCCACCCGTCGCGCCACCGCCGCGAGCGCGGCGCCGCCGAGGAGTAGCGCAATCACGACTTCGAAAACCTGCATCGCACCTCCGGATTCGGCCGCGGACGCGTGGACGATATCCCCGGCACCCGCGAAGCGGAAATGGGCGTCCCGGTTGTATCATGCGGCTGTCATCGCAGGAGGAAAGGGACGATGCTGCCGGAACGACATCTCGGATCGCAAGGCCTTTCGGTTTCTACGCTCGGCCTCGGCCTCATGAGCATGAGCCAGGCCTATGGGAGCGCGGAGGAGCGTGACGAGCGTGAATCCATCGCCACGATCCATCGCGCCGTCGAGCTCGGATGCAGCTTCTTCGATACGGCGGAGGTGTACGGCCCGTATGTGAACGAGGAGCTCCTCGGGCGTGCCCTGCGCACGCTGCCCGGCGGCCGGGATCGCGTCGTGATCGCGACCAAGTTCGGGTTCCGGATCGAGGACGGCGCGAGCACCGGGCTCGACAGCCGGCCGGGCCACATCCGCGCGTCGGTGGAAGGCTCGCTCCGCCGCCTGGCGACGGATCGGATCGACCTTCTCTATCAGCATCGCGTGGATCCGGCGGTGCCGATCGAGGACGTGATCGGCACGATGGCCGATCTCGTGCGCGAGGGGAAAGTGCGATTCCTCGGGCTATCCGAGGCAGGAGAGCGGACCATTCGCCGGGCGCACGCGGTACACCCGATCTCGGCGCTGCAGAGCGAATATTCCCTCTGGGAGCGGGACCCCGAGCCCCGCATCATCCCGCTGCTTCGCGAGCTCGGCATCGGGCTCGTCCCGTTCGCACCGCTCGGCCGCGGCTTCCTGACCGGCACGGTGCGGCGGGCGGAGGAGTATCCAGCCGAGGATTTCCGCCATGACGACCCGCGATACCAGGGCGCCAATTTCGACGCGAACGTGCGGGCCGCATCCGCCGTGCGAGAGCTTGCCACAGCGAAGGGAGCCACGCCGGCGCAGGTGGCGCTCGCGTGGCTGCTCCACAAGGGATCAGACATCGTCCCGATCCCGGGTACGAAGCGCCGGAAGTACCTGGAGGAGAACGTCGCGGCGGCCGACGTGGCACTCGCGGCAGCGGAGATGACGCGGCTCGAATCGGCCCTCGCACCGGACAAGGTGGCAGGGCCGAGGTACAACGCGGAAAGAATGCGGCAGGTGGATCGCTGACACTCGAAATGCGAAGGGCGCCTGAAAGGCGCCCCTGGAATCGCTACCGGCCGGGGAGCTTGCTGCACTACTCCCGGCGCGCGGCCGCCTTTCGCTCGAGACTCGCGATCGCTGCTTCCTGCCGATCGGTCATGGCGCGCACGCTGGCGGCAAGCTTCTTGAGCTCTCCCAGCGCCACTCGCGCATCGCTCGCCGCGGCGCGCGCCTCCTCGGCGGCCGAGCGCAGCATCTCATCGAACTCGCGGCTCTGCTCGGCCACTTCCCGTCCCCGCTCCTGCACATCGCGCATCGTCTCGAACTCGCTGCGGCTCTCCTCGCCTTCACTCCGGCTGTCCTCCCCGGCGATGCGATTGTTCTCGCCTCGCGAGCGGAAGCTCTCCTGGATCTGCCGCCCCTGCTCCGCCTGGCGGCGAAAGAGCTCGGCGTCGTCACGGCGGCGCTCAGCGGCGTCACGGGCCTGCTCGGCCGCGTTCTCATCGGGTTTCGGAGTCATGCGAATCGCTCAGTGGGGGGCCGCTGGAGGGCCCGAAGAGGCAGGTCCGGAATACGGGCCCCACCGGAGGTTACCCTGCCTGACCGCGGATAGATAGCTCGACAGCGCAATCCGGATGCGGGCATCGACGGCGAAGCGGGTCATCCCGGTCGCGGAGCCAGCTGCCAGCTCTGTGTCCGCGGGCATGGCGGCACGCCTAGCCTGCGCATCGCGTCACGGAACCGGGAATCGGACCGGACCGGATCGAGCAGTCGGTTGCACCCGAACCAGGCATACACCTCGCTCCAGCTTTGCAGACCCTCCGCCGTCGCGAGCAGGCGCACGAGCGGCTCGCGGTCTCCGAAGACGAGCTCGGCCACGGCCGCCTCCAGCCGGTTTGCCCGTCCCCCGCCGGCGCCGATCCGGTGCAGCTCCATGCGAGCTCGCCCCGCATCTCTCCATCGGCCGGCTGCTGCATATGCGTAGACCAGCAGCGCGCGCTGGCCGGGATGGTCCGGCTGAAGGCGAAGGGCCCCCTCCAGGGTGCGTATTGCGCCCTCCGGGTCGCCGCCGAACGCCTGGATATACCCGAGGGCCCACCGCCCGATCGGGAACGTCGAATCGAGTGCGAGCACGCGCCGGGCAACGGCTTCCGCCTCCGGGAAGCGCCCCGCATCCGCGAGCGCGCCGGCATGAGCAGACAGAGCCGATTTCGCGAGTGGATCCAGCTGCGTCGCCAGGCTCAGTGTGTCGATCGCCGCATCGATCCGGCTGACACTGAGCAGGGTCATGCCGTAGACATGATACGCGAACGGGTTCGTCGGCTCGAGCACGATCGCCGTCCGAAGGCGATCCATCGCGTCCGCGAATCTCAGCCGGATACCCGATGCGATCCCGAGCGCGAGGTGCGCGTCGGCGAGCGAGGAATCGAGCCCGACCGCCCGTTCCGCGCTGGCCATCATCAGCGGCATCGTCGAATCGGCGGCGTCCGGCACGTACGAGGGGAGAATCCCGTAGGCGAGTGCAAGGCCCGCATGCGCGCGGGCGAAGGCGGAATCCCGGGCGATCGCCGCCCTGAAATAGCCGATGGCTCGCGTCAGGTTCGCCGTGCCTCGTTCATGCACATGGTAGCGGCCCTTGAGATAGAGGTCGTACGCCTCCTGGTCGCGCGTCCCGCGGACAGAACGGGGTGACACTGCCGCCGCGGGCGACCCGCCGGCGAGCCTGGGTGCGAGCGCGGTCACGATGGCCCGCGTGAGCTCGTCCTGCACCTCGAACACATCGCTCGAGCGGCTCTCGTAGACACTGTCCCACATCACCGTACCATCCGCGGTGTTCTCGAGCTGTGCCCTCACCCGCAACCGCCCCGCTGCACGACGGACGGTCCCGTTCACGATGGCGCCGACGCCGAGCGTGCGTCCGATGTCCTGGGCTGCGACCTGCCGCCGCTTGAAGGCGTAGCTCGACGTGCGACCCGCCACCCGGAGTTCCGGGACACGCGACAGGGCGTGCGCGAGCTCATCGGTGAGACCGTCGCTGAAGTAATCGTCGGCCGGGTCGCCTCCGGTGTTCTCGAACGGAAGCACGGCGATCGACCGTACCGCCGCCGGGCCGCGAGCGGCACCGTCATCCGCCGCCTCGCGACTGATCAAGAGCGCGTAGGCGACGATCGCAAGAACGAGTACCAGAGCAGCGATCATCCAGATTCGGCGTGTTCCGGAACGTCGGCGACGGTCTGGCTCGAAAGCCGGCGACGCCACCGCGTCGAGAGCACGCAGGACCGCCGATGCGCTCGCCGGGCGGTCTTCCGGACCCTTGGCGAGAAGTCGCATCACGAGCGCGGCCAGGGCCGGCGGGGTATCCGCACGGCGAGCTGCGATCGCATCCGGGGTCTCGGTCAGGTGCGCCGCAACGACTGCCTGAGGAGAGCGCTCGCCGAATGGATGGGCGCCCGCGAGCGCCTCGTAGGCGATCACCCCGAGCGCGTACAGGTCTGTGCGGTAGTCGATCGTCCCGCCCCCGACGGCCTGCTCGGGAGCCATGTATGCGGGGGTGCCCAGGGACATCCCGGTGCCGGTGAGTTCCGCCTCGGCCGCGGCCCCTCCCTCGGTCGCGACGGCAATGGCCTTGGCGATGCCGAAGTCGGCGACGACCGCATGGCCCCCGGAGAGGAGGATGTTCTCCGGCTTGAGATCGCGATGGACGATGCCTGCGCCATGCGCGCACGCGAGCGCCTCGGCGAGCTCCCGCAGGAGGCGCTCGACCTCCCGGACCGGCAGGGCCCCGTCCCGCTCGAGACGCGCGCGCAGCGTCTCTCCCTGCACATAGGGCATGACGTAATAGAGGAAGCCCCCGGCCTCTCCCGAGTCGTGCACGCCGAGCACGTGCGGATGCGTGAGGCGA
Organism: Gemmatimonadales bacterium; assembly: GCA_036741715.1. Lineage (GTDB taxonomy): Bacteria > Gemmatimonadota > Gemmatimonadetes > Gemmatimonadales > GWC2-71-9 > CAMLLJ01. The sequence continues at coordinate 15,009 of DAINRR010000054.1, read as the reverse complement.
GCGGCGATGCGGATTTCGTGGAGGAAGCGCTCGGCGCCGATCGGGCCGAGGTGGCGCGCCAGCACCTTGATCGCCACGACGCGGTCATGGCGGAGATCGCGTGCGAGGTACACGGTCGCCATGCCTCCGCGGCCGAGCTCCCGCTCGATCTCGTACCGGCCGCGCAGCGCATCCTGCAGCGTGTCGATCGAGACCTGCCCCATCAATCGGGCCGCGAACGCGCCGGCCGGTGCGGCAAGCAGGCCTTCCGCCCTGCCAGCGCGCTCGCACGAGTCGAGGAGCTCCCCGGCATCCCGACGCAGCGAGAGGTCGTCACCGCACGCGGAATCGAGAAAAGCGGCTCGGGCCTCCGGTGGAAGATCGAGCGCCCCGTCCACGATGCGCTGCAGCTCGGCCCAGCGCCTGGCGTCACGCTGTTCCATCGCTGAGCTCCCGATAGAGCCAGCCCTTCGCCTTGACCCAGTCCCGCGCCACGGTCCGCGCGGTGATGCCGAGCGCGTCTGCGGTCTCTGCCTCGGTGTACCCGCCGAAGAAGCGGCATTCGACCACCTGCGCCTGCCGCGCGTCGAGGCGTGCCAGGCGATCGAGCGCCTCGTCGAGTGCCACCAGCACCTCGGCCCGTTCACCGATGCCCAGGTCTCCGCCGCCCGACGCCTCGAGCGCCTCGAGTGGAATCGGCCGCCGTTGCGGACCGCCCCGGCGGGCAGCCCGATGCCGCCGCGCGTGGTCCACCAGCACTCGACGCATGATGTGTGCGGCCACCGCGTAGAAGTGCGCGCGATCGGCCCACCGCACGCGGGTCTGGTCCACGAGGCGGAGATACGTCTCGTGGACCAGCGCGGTCGTGGAAAGCGTATGCCCGGAGCGCTCGAGACCGAGCTGGCGGTGCGCGATGCGCGCCAGGTCGGCATAGACCAGCGGAATGAGCCGGTCCAGTGCGCCCGGCACGCCGTCGCGCACGGCGCCGAGAGCGTCCGTGATCGCATGCTGCCGTGCGGATGCAGTCATGGTGTGCCTGCGAGTCGACCAGCGGGCATCGGGTCGCGGAGAGGCGATGTCTGGGTTCACGAGCCGATTGCGCGTCAGCGTCCGGCGCCGATGCCGGCCCTGCAGCCGAAGCTACGAGGCCTTGGCGGCAGGGGCAAACCGGGGGTGCCGCGAAGACCGACGTCCACCATCACCCCTACCCGTGCCGGAGCAGACGATGCATACGCTCGCCCCTTTCACCGTCCTCGCCGCGCTATCGCTCGCGGGGTGCAACGCGGAGAGCCCACTGGCTCCCGCATCACCCGAGCTGGTGGCGGGATCCGCCCGCGCCTTTCCGGACGTGATCGCCCTTCCCGACGGCTTCTGGCCCGAAGGCATCACGTTCGGCCGCGGATCGACGTTCTACGTAACCTCGCTCGCCACCGGGGCCATCTTCCGCGGCGATGCCCGCACCGGCGAGGGTGACCTGCTCGTCCCGGCACAGCCACAGCGCGAGGTCGTCGGCCTCAAGCACGACGCGCGGAACGACCGGCTCGTCGTAGCCGGCGGATTCACGGGACAGGCCTACATCCACGATGCGACGACCGGCGCCACGCTGGTCGACTACCAGCTCGCCGACCCGGCAGAAGGGCCCACGCTCGTAAACGACGTGGTGCTCACGCACGACGCAGCGTACCTCACCGATTCGTACCGGGCGGTCCTCTACCGGATTCCTTTGCTGCCCGACGGCGCACCCGCTGCAGCCAGCGACGTCGAGGTGCTTCCGATCTCCGGCGACTTCACGCTCGATCCCGAGACTCCGATCGGCAACCAGAATGGCATCGTCGCCTCCCCGGACGAGCGGTACCTCGTGGTCATGAACACCGCAGTCGGAATGCTCTATCGCGTGGATGCCCGGACCGGCCATGCGACGGTGGTAGACCTCGCGGGTGCCTCACTGGCCGGAGATGGGCTCCTGCTGGTCGGCCGCACGCTGTACGTGGTCGAAGGTCCGTTCAACCGGATCACGGTCGTCACGCTCGATCCCGATTTCGCCAGCGGAACGGTCGAGCGGCTCGTCGAGGACGTCGCCCTGCAGTTCCCGTCCACCATCGCCCGGTTCGGCAGCGCGCTCTATGCGGTCAACGCGCGATTCGACGTGGTTCCGGGACCGGAGGTGGAGTACCAGGTGGTCCGCCTCGACATGGGGCAGTAGGGCGGACGAGTCGCCGATCGTAGCCCATGCGGGCTTGCCGGGCGGTGCGGCCCGGGCTACTTTGCAGTACAAAGTTGACCCGCGCGCGCACCGCCCAGGAGGCGACAATGTCGGAAACCAGATCGAGGCAGCTCCGGGCCGTCCTCCGCACGGCGCTCACGTGGGGTGCCGCATGGGGCGCGGCGGGCGGCGGGCTCGCGGCGATTCTCGGCCTCTTCGATCCGAATCCGGCCATCGAATCCCTCCCCGAGCGCGTGGGGATGGCGATATTCGCCGGCGTCTCCTGGGGCGTACGATTCGCGATCGCGGGGGCCGTGATCGGGTCGGTCTTCTCCGCCGCCGTCCGGATCACCTACATGGGGCGCCGGGTGCGAGACATTCACCCCGTACGATTCGCCCTGCTGGGTGCGATCGTCGGGGCGGTCGGGGTGCCACTGTACCTCCAGACGATGAACCTGCTCACGGGCGGAAGCATGATCCCGTGGGGACTGGTCATGGACGACGGGATCTGGGCATCCGTCTTCGGCGCCGCTGCCGCCGGAGGCTCGATCCTCCTCGCCCGGCGTGCGGACGCGCTGGCGCGAGGAACGCAGCCCGATGAGCTCGCTGACGCCGGGTCGATCGATGCGCTCCCGGCGGCGGAATCGCACCAGCCCTCGTTCTCCGAGCGCACTCGCGTCGGCCGCCGCTGAGCGAACCCCGGCGCCTGAACGGGCGTCGGGGGGGTGCTAACTTGCACCCGTGATTCTCCTTCACGAACGCTGGTTCGTCGACAGTTCTTCCTACCCGCTGGATTGGGCGAGCGCCACCCGACCGGGGGCGCTGGCAGCAGTGGGAACCGCGGTCATGCTGCTGCTGTCGGCGACGTTCGTCTGGCGCCACACCGGCCGCCGCCCGCTCGTCCCCGGCCCCTTCAAGCTCGGCGCCGACGCCGATTCGCTCGCCGTGCTCTACGGTGCGATCCCGCTCATTCTCGCGCTCCACCTGTCGGTCACGCTCTTCGTGAGCGGCGTGTCGCTGCACCTCTTCGCGCCGAATCTCGTCCTGCACGAGCCGGGCGCGGTGCCGATCGGCTCGTTCGGCGGGGCGGTGGCGGCGCTGGCGCAGATCGCCATCGGGCTCGCCCTCTTCTACGGGGCGCTCACGCGGATCGCGGCGGCACTGCTCGTGGCGCTCTGGCTGGGCGGCATGCTCTGGTTCGGCCCCGTGCTGCTGCTCGAGCACTCGATCGTGCCCGGCATCGCGCTCACGCTCTACATCATGGGCCGTGGCCCGTTCGCCGTGGACGCACTGCTCCATCCGCGGCTCGGCCTGCCGAGGATACGGTGGCTGGCGAATGCGCTGACGCCGCTGCGCATCGGCACCGGTGTCTCGCTCGTCACGCTCGCCTTCACCGAGAAGCTCTGGAACCTTCCGCTCGGCCTGGCCTTTCTCGAGCGTTATCCGGTGAACTTCCTGCCGAAGTGGGGCATACCGCTCAGCGACGAGGCGTTTCTCCTCGGGGCCGGGGCCGTCGAGCTGCTGGCCGGCCTTCTCCTCCTCGCCAACATCTACGTGCGCCTGGGGATCCTCGTGCTCTGGCTGCCGTTCAATCTCACGCTCGCCGCGTTCGGATGGGTCGAGCTCGTCGGCCACCTGCCGATCTACGGTGCCATGGCGGTGCTCGCGCTCTGGGGCCATGGCAGCACCGATGACCTCCGCGCGCTGCAGCGCGGGCTCATGCAGCGACCCACGCTCCTCCCCGCCCCGCGGCCGCACGCGGGCAGCCGGGAGGCCGGGACATGAAGCGCGCTGCCGCTGCTGCGCTGTGCATCGCCGCAGCCGCAGCACGTGGCGCGTTCGCCCAGGCGCCGACGGCGGAACCGGGCTCCGAGCTCACCATCTCGCTCGTGACCATGGGCCCCGGGAAATACGTGTGGGAGCGCTTCGGGCACAACGCGATCCGCGTGACCGACACGAGCACCGGCGCCGATACCGCGTACAACTACGGCATGTTCGACTTCGGCCACGAGAATTTCTTCAGCAATTTCGCCAATGGGGAGATGGACTACTGGATGGAAGGGGCGGACGCGAGCCGGATGTTCCGCGCGTACATGCGCGACGACCGATCGGTCTGGGTCCAGGTCCTCGACCTGACGCCAGGTCAGCGCCTGGAGCTGCTCGAGTTCCTCAGATGGAACGAGCGGCCTGAGAACCGGTTCTACCGCTACCACTACTACTACGACAACTGCTCGACCCGGGTCCGCGACGCCCTCGATCGCGTCCTCGGCGGAGCGATACGGAGCGCGTTCGACTCGGTTCCCACGGGGGCCACGTTCCGCTCGCACTCGCGGCGCCTCACCGAGAACGATCTCTTCATCTACACCGGCATCAACATCGGCCTGGGCCGGCCGACCGACCGGCCGATCACCGCCTGGGAGGAGATGTTCCTGCCGCTCGCGCTGCGCGAGCATGTCCGGACCATCACGGTGCCCGATGCGAACGGAGCGGCGCGGCCGCTCGTCACTTCCGAGGAGACACTCTACCTGAGCACCCTCGAGCCGCCACCCGAGTCACCGCCGCGCTGGTGGCCGAGGTACCTGGCCGTCGGGGTACTCGTCGGTGGGCTGCTCGCGTTGGCGGGCCGGCGGCGCCATGCGAGCCGGGGCGCGCGCACCGGCTTCGTGCTGCTCGGGATGCTCTGGGCGCTGGTGGCCGGGATCGCCGGTCTCGCGCTCGCGTACCTCTGGCTCTTCACCGCGCACGTGACCTCGTACGCGAATGAGAACCTCCTGCACTTCTTCCCGCTCTCGCTCGCGCTCGTGGCGCTGATCCCGCTCGCCGTTCACCGGCCGGCGTCCCTCGCGGCTGCGCGACGCATCGCGGCCACTGTCGCCGTCCTCTCGGTCCTCGGGCTTCTGCTCAAGCTCCTGCCCGGCAACCAGGTCAACGGCGAGATCATCGCGCTCGCCCTGCCCGTCCACCTGGGACTGGTTGCAGGTCTGGGGCGGTCGCGAGCGGATCCGGCTAAGCCGGGGCTTTGAAGAGCGCACACGAAAACACGAAAGCACGAAAGCACGAAAACCGATAACCCTCAACCTTCCGATGCCGTCCAGGAAATCGGAAGGTCGAGTGTCAACGGCGACTTTCGTGCTTTCGTGTTTTCGTGTGCGCAGTTGTTCTCGACGGGCGCATCGATTGCTGCAGGGCGAGTCCCGTCCTCGCTACCGTCGTTCGCCGCGTTCGAGGAGGGCGACGGCGCGTTCGGCTGCGCGGCGCTCCTCGAGCAGCTCGGGATCGGCGTCGCGCCAGAGGGCGAGGAATCGGCGGTACGCGGCGAGGGCGCCTTCGCGATCGCCCTTTGCCTCGAGCAGCGCGGCGCGGCCCGCATAGGCGCGGGCGCGGAAGAGCCAGTCAGGGCCCGAGGTCAGGACGAGCCGTGCGGAATCGAGGTGCGCGTAGTGCGACAGTGCTTCATCGGCCCGGCCGAGGAGCTCCGCCGTGCGCGCGAGGCCCCAGTAGTGGCGCGTGTCCCGCATGGTGTCGCGGATGGCTTCCGCGTACAGCAGCGCGGCGGCGGCCCGGTCTCCGGCGACAGCATTCGCGAGCGCGAGCGTCGCCACGCGGCGCGCCGCGGGGATGTCGGCCGCCCAGCGCCGGGCGCGGGCCGTATCCCCGAGAGTGGCCGCCGCGAAGCTCAGCGACACGGGCGTGAGGCGCTGCAGCTCGTCCGCAGGTGCCGTGCTCAGGATGCGCTCGACCTCGCGCTCGACCGATGCGAGGCGAGCCGGGCTCAGCCGCCCCGACGCCATCGAGATCCGCAGCGGCCGGGTCGCCGCGTTCACCGACTGGAACCGCCGGATCGACGGCTCCTGCGCGCGCGCCAGGATGGAGGAGTCCTGGCTCCGTTCGATGCGGCTCGCTTCGCTCACGCGGCCGAGCAGGTAGAGCGCGTTGGCGAACGGCTGCGCCAGCGAATAGCCCGAGGCGACGAACGCGCTGTCGAGGGCGCGGGGGCTCGCCGCGATCGAGTCGGCGAGGCGCCCGGCGTCCGCGAGGCGGCTCGCCTCGAGGAGGAGGTCGAGCCGGAAGAGCGGGAACGGTGCTGCCGTCGACACCCCATAGCGCTCCGCGCGCGCGAAGGCGGCGATGGCTTCGTCATACCGGCGATCGGCGCGCATCAGCTGGGCATCGAGGAAATGCGCCGTGCCCTCCTCGGGAGCCACCGACAGCCACTCGCGCACGACCTCGAGCCCCGCGCGCCGCGCCCGGCCTCGCATCGAATCGACGTCGGCGGCGGGGAATCGCCTCGCGAGCGAATCCGAATCCACGAGCACCACCGAATCCTCCCCCACGAGCAGCGGAATGAAGTAGTTGTCGGGGATCCGATAGTAGGCTGTGGTGATGTCTCCGGCGGGCGGCTCCCTGAAGCCCGGGATCCGCGCTTCCGACTCGAGCGAGAGAGAGCCGAGAATGCCGCCGAGATAGAGATAGAGACGGTGATCGGTGCCGTCGAGCGCGAGGGCGCGGCGATAGGCACGCAGCGCCTCGGTGTACGAACCGGAGAGCGTCTCCCGCCCCTGGGGATCATTCACGAGCGTCCGGTCCATCTGCTCCGCGGCCGCAAGCCCGGCCCACGCATCCGCGATCGTCGAGTCGCGCGCGAGCAGCTCGCGGTAGGTCCGCTTCGACTCGGCGAACCGCGCGTGGAGGAAATCCTGATAGCCTTCGAGGAGCAGCCGCTCGCGCTCGGGCCGGTCGGCGGCGAGGCGGGCCGCGCGGTCGGCAAACCCGATGAACTCGGTCTCGCCGGCGGCGAACTGGCGGTTGCTGATCGCCTGGCTCAGCTCGTACCACGCGAGGGCAAACGACGAGTCGCGCTCGACCGCGCGCGCAAAGGCGCTCTCCGCCCGCGCGATGTCCCAGTGGCTCCGCGCCTCGATGCCGGCGACGTAGGCGCGGTACGCCTCGATCGAGTGCGTCGGCGGCTCGGCGCCGCTCAGCACGCCCGCGTCGGCACCGGCGAGCTGCAGGATCCGACCGGCCAGCTCGCGGAAGGCGAGCGTGAGGTCGGCTGACGCGGCGGTCGTGACCGTCTCGGTGGAGAGCAGCTGCCCCCGGGCCACATCGTAGACCTTCACCGTGATGTCCAGCGAGTCGCCCGCGCGCGGGAAGATGCTGCCGGTCGTGGCGGTCCAGACGCCCGCCTGCTTCGCGAGCCCGATCACGTCGTTCTGCGAGAGCTGCGCACTCTCGTCGAGCTCCGCCCGGCGGGTCAGGTCGAGCAGCCGCTCGGCGTCCACCACCTGCACGTCCTCCCAGCGCGAAAGCCATTGCGCGAGCAGCTCCACCCCACCCACGCGGAGCCAGTCGAGCGCCGGATCCTGACGCGTGTTGGAGAAGAAGCCGATGAGGATGCTGCGGCGGGGGTCGATCCCCTGCCCCGGGCCACTGCGCCCGCGCACGACGAGCGCGCCGACGAGGACGGCGACGGCAAGCGCAACGAGCGCGAGCATGACTCCCCTGCGCCGTTGCGGTACTCCCTGCGCCGGCGTGCGGGTGCCCGCGGGCGACACGGCGCCCAGCGCCTCCACCACCTGCTCGCCCGTCGCGAAGCGGTCGCCCGGCTCCTTCGCCAGGAGCCGGAGGATCGTGCGCTCGAGGTCCTCCGGCACATCGCCCTGGCGTGCCACGACCGGCACCGGCTGCTGGGTGACGTGCGCGACCATGTAGTTCGGCGTCGTGTGCGAGAGCTTGTACGGGAAGGCGCCCGTGATCGCTTCGTAGAGGATCACGCCGAGCGCATAGAGGTCGGAGGCCGGCGTCAGCTCGCGCGTCCCGGCCGCCTGCTCCGGGCTCATGTACCGCGGCGTCCCCATCACCATCCCGATGCCGGTGAGCTGATCGCCCTGGCCCGGCGATTCCGGATCGCTCACGCGCGCGATGCCGAAATCGGTGACCATCACGCGTCCGGACTCGCCCTCGAGGAGGATGTTCTGCGGCTTCACGTCGCGATGGATGATGCCCCGGCGATGCGCGGCCGCGAGCGCGGCTGCCGTCTCGCGTCCGATCCGCACCGCCTCGCCGATCGGAAGCCGTCCCTCCGCCTTGAGGCGGTCGGCGAGGCTCTCCCCGTCGATGTACGCCATCGTGAAATAGGAGAGCCCCTCCGCCTCTCCGACGCGATAGATCGGGACGATGTGGGGATGCTGGAGGCCCGCGGCGAGCTCCGCCTCGCGCTGGAAGCGCGCCCGGAATCCCGGGCTCACGCCGAGGTCGGGATCGAGCACCTTGATGGCGACGAGCCGCTTGAGCGCGCGCTCCCGCGCGAGGTAGACCGCGGCCATGCCGCCCTCGCCGAGGAGGCGGATGATCTCGTACTCCGCGCCGAAGGCGGCGCGGACACGGTCGAGACGGGATTCGGCGGGGATCGTCACGAGCGAAAGCTAGGCGATGCGTCCCGGTGAGCGTAGCCTCCGTGACTCAGAGCAGCTCGGGAGGACGAGGTTTGGGCGTGCCGGGCCCCCAGTCGCCACCTTCGACCTCTTCGTCGGGCCGGACGGTGGCTCCGAGGTCTCGCACCTCACGCTCGGCGGCTTCGAGCTCGGCGTAGTCGATATCGTCCGTACGCGGTGGGGGGCGCCAGGTTCCAGTCCGCTCGCCGCGCCGCGCCATCCACACGAAGAACGCGATCACAGCCGCGATGCCGAGAATCAGGCCGATCATGGGGCCTCCACTCCGCCGCGCGTGATGCGGCTCAGGATGAGCGGCAGCGGTGCGGCGGGCTCGCCGATGACGATCGCTTCCGCCAAGGCGCGCGCCGCTTCGTCCGCCGCCGCTTCCGTGCGCGCGTGGATCGTGGCGAGCGGTTGCCCGCGCTCGACGAGGTCGCCGGGCCGCGCGGTGATGACGAACCCGACCGCCGGGTCCACCTCGTCGTCCACCTTCAGGCGCCCGCCACCGAGCGTGGTGATCGCCCGGCCGATCCGCCGGGGCTCGATGCAGGACACGATGCCCGCTGCCGTCGCTTCCCAGACCCGCGCGACGGGCGCCTGCGGCAGCGCGGCGGGATCGTCGACGACCGCCGGGTTGCCGCCCTGCGCTTCCACGACCGCGCGGAAGCGATCGAGGGCAGCGCCCGAGTCCACGGCATGCCGCAGCTTCCGGCGTGCGTCGTCCCCGTCGGTGGCGGCCCCGGTCACCAGCAGCATTTCGGCGCCGAGAGCGTACGTGAGATCCATCAGGTCATCCGGCCCGCGGCCCTGGAGGCCCTCGATCGCCTCCTCGACCTCGAGCGCATTGCCGGCCGCCCGGCCGAGCGGGCGATCCATCGCCGTGAGGAGCGCGACCGTGCGGCAGCCGCGTGCCTCGCCCAGCCCGATCATCGTCTCCGCCAGGGCGCGAGCCGACTCGGGATCCGGGAGGAACGCACCGCTTCCGGCCTTCACGTCGAGGACGAGGCCGTCGATTCCCTCGGCGAGCTTCTTCGACATGATGCTGGCGGCGATGAGCGGGATCGACTCGACAGTGGCCGTGACGTCCCGGAGGGCATAAAGACGCTTGTCAGCAGGGGCGATCTCGGGCGTCTGCCCGATCAGGGCACAGCCGAGGCGCCGCACCTGGTCTTCGGCTTCCCGGAGCGAGAGGTCGGTCCGGAAACCGGGAATCGCCTCGAGCTTGTCCAGCGTGCCGCCGGTATGGCCCAGCCCGCGGCCCGACATCATCGGCACCATGAGGCCGCAGGCAGCCACCATGGGCGCGAGAAGCAGTGAAGTCTTGTCACCGACGCCCCCGGTGGAGTGCTTGTCCACGGCGGGAACGGTGCGCCGGCCGAGCTCGAGGCGGTCACCGCTGTCGAGCATGGCATCGGTGAGCGCTGTGAGCTCGTCGGGAGTGAGTCCGCGGAAGTAGACCGCCATGAGGAGCGCCGACATCTGGTAATCGGGCACCTGGTCCGTGGCGTAGGCCGCGATCAGCTCCCGCCATTCGGCGGGGGTGAGCGCTTCGCCGTTCCGCTTCCGCTCGATCAGGGTCGGGACGACGAATGTCATCCGGGAGCGCGGCTCCCGAAGGAGGCGGTCGGATGCGAGGGAGAATTGCCCCGGTGCTCGTCGCGCTGGCGGTCATGCCGGGCGCGATCGGTGCCCAGAGCTCCGCCGAGCTTTCCGTGCTCGGCCACGCGGCGCTCGAGCGGCGGGACCCGCGCGTAGCGGTCGAGCACTTCACGGCCGGGCTCGAGCTCGATCCGGCGGACTACGCGGCCAACTGGGGCATGGCGCTCGCGCTGCTCCAGCTCGGCAGCGACTTCCCGCAGGACGGGAAATCGCCGCGACGCGACGCGCTCTACGGCCGCGCGGAGGCGCTCGCGCGGCGCGCGGTCGCAGCGGACTCCGGCGACGTCCAGGGATGGTTCGTGCTCGCGAATGCGATCGGCCGGGCGTCGCTCACGCGGAGCAGTCGCGAGCGGGTACGGCGCGCGGCCGAGATTCGTGACGCCGCGCGCCGCGCCGTGGCGCTCGATCCGCGCCACGCGGGGGCGTGGCACGTGCTCGGGCGCTGGCATGCCGAGGTCATGCGGCTGTCGGGGGTGCAGCGATTCTTCGCGCGGAGCTTCCTCGGCGGGCGTGCGCTGGGAGACGCGTCGTGGGACAGCGCCACCGTGTACCTGGAGCGCGCGGTGGCGCTGGATCCGGAGCGCCTGGTGCATCGGGTGGCCCTGGCGGCGGTCTACGCCGATCGGGGCCGTTACACGGATGCGCGTGCGCAACTCGACGCCGCGGCACGACTCGCCGACGTCGATTACGGTGACGGCCGTGAGCGCCAGGCGGGCGATGAGCTCCTGATCCGGATCGAGGGTCGCGCCGACCGGAGGACTCAGCCGCGGTACCGTTCGCGCGCCGAGTCGATGCCTTCTTCCATGCGCTCGCGCAGCTCGCGGCGCCGCCGCCGCAGCTCCCGGCGGGTGCGGCGCGAGGCCTCACCCACGCGCTCACGCGCGTCGTCGCCGAGCTCGCGGGCCCGGCGCGCAAGCTGACGCCGCGTTTCCTCTCCGGTCCGCGGCGAGAAGAGCAGCGCGATCCCCGCGCCGATCACTGCGCCGAGGATGACCCCGGCAATCATTCCGCTCCCGCGCTCGTCGCTCGAATCCTTCATTGGGCCTCGGCAGTTCAGGTGGATGTTGGAACGTATGCGGGAGGGAGCCGGGACGCGAGACTCGCGGCGCGGGACTCGCGTCCCGGAAGCCGGGGCCGTCCGCGCCGTCAACTTCCGCGACGCGACCGGTTTCTTGACACGCAAGTGCGTGCACCTGTGGGATTTGCGCCACCGTTTCGGGGCGGGCGATTCCCTCTTATCTTCGGACTCCACCCCCTGAAGGGTCTGGCTTTCCCATGACGACGTCCGGCACGGTTGCGCACGAAGACATCGAGCGGCTGACCACGCGCGTGCAGGCGCTCGAGCAGGAGCGCCGGCACCTGCTCGCCATCATCGAGATCCTGCAGGAGATCGCGGGCTCGCTGCAGTTCGTGGATATCGTGCAGTCGGTGGCGCGCCGCCTCGGGGAGGCGTTCGGGCTCGACCGCTCGTCGATCTTCCTGACGGAGCGCGGCGGTCGCACGGTGCGCCTCGTCGCGAGCTACGAGGATCCGAGCATCCGCAACTACGTCGTGGATCTCGAGCGCTACCCCGAGCTCCGCCAGGCGCTGCAGACCGGCCAGACGGTGCACATCGACGACGTGTCGACGGACCTCACGCTCCGCCACGCGCGCGGCGCGCTGCTCAATCGCAAGGTCAAGTCGATCACGGTGATCCCCATCGCCTGGAGAGGGGCGCCGATCGGCGCGATCTTCCTTCGCGCGTTCCGCGACAGCGCTGCGTTCTCCGAGGCGGACGTGCGGTTCTGCCAGGTCGTGGCGAGCCTCACCGCGCGTGCGCTACGCAACGCGCACCGCTTCGAGCGACTGCAGGAGCGCCGCGGCGAGTTCACTGCCCACCGAAGCCGGGAGCGGGAGCGCGCGGCACTCGTCGGCTACCTGCGGCGCCTGCTCAACCAGTTCGACGACCGCGAGGCGCCCTGGGGCGAGGATGCGCTCGCCAGGGCGAGCGCCGAGGAAATCGATCGTCTGGTCGGCGTCACGATGGCGGTCATCTCGCAGGAGGCCACCGGCCAGTGACGAAGGGCCGCGGGGCCCCCGCCGCCCGCGCCGAGGAACTGCGCCGCCTGATCGACGACGCGAACCGGGCGTACTACGTCGCGGACGCGCCGACGATCGCCGACGCCGAGTACGACCGTCTCTTCCGCGAGCTGCAGGCGCTCGAGGCGGAGCATCCCGACCTGCAGACACCCGACAGTCCCACCCGCCGGGTCGGCGCCGAGCCGGCGTCGTCGCTCGCCAAGCATCCTCATCTCCGTCCCATGCTCTCGCTCGCGAACGCCTTCGACGAGGAGGAGCTCGTCGCGTGGGAGGAGCGGAACGCGCGCAACAGCGCGGAGGTGCGCACGGCGGGGTACACGGCCGAGGTGAAAATCGACGGCGCTGCGGTGAACCTCACCTACCGCGACGGGCGATTCGTCGTCGGCGCCACGCGCGGGAACGGCATCATCGGCGAGAACGTCACGGCCAACCTGCGGACCATCGCGGACGTGCCGCTCGCGCTCAAGGGGAAGGGCTGGCCCGCCCTCATGGAGGTGCGGGGCGAGGTCTACCTCCCGTACGAGATGTTCAAGCGGACCAATCTGCAGCGCGAGCGGGACGGCGAATCCCTCTACGCCAATCCGCGGAATGCGGCGGCCGGCGCCCTGCGCCAGCTCGACCCCGAGAGCACGCGCCGCCGGCGGCTGCGCATGTTCGCCTTCTCGATCGAGCCGATCGAGGGGAAGCTCCCGGCGCGCACGCACTGGGAGACGCTCGACCTCCTCGAGGCCTGGGGCTTTCAGGTGGAGCCGCACCGCCAGCGCTTCGAGTCGCTCGCGGACGTACAGCGCGCCATTCCATCCTTCGAAGCGCTGCTGGGCGTGCTCCCGTTTCAGGCCGATGGCGTCGTCATCAAGGTCGATCCCCTCGCGCTCCACGCCGAGCTTGGCGTCGTGGGCGGCCGTGATCCGCGCTGGGCCATCGCGCGGAAGTTCGCGCCGGAGGTGGCGGTCACCCGGCTCCGTGCGATCCGGATCAACGTCGGCCGTACCGGCGCGCTCAATCCGTACGCCGAGCTGGAACCGGTCGAGGTGAGCGGCGTGACGGTCTCCGCCGCGACGCTGCACAACGAAGAGCTGATCGCCACGAAGGACATCCGCGAGGGCGACTGGGTCGAGGTCATCCGCGCCGGCGAGGTGATCCCGCAGATCGTCGCACCGATCACGGCCCGGCGCGAGGGCACCGAGCGGATCTTCCGCATGCCCGACGAGTGCCCGCGCTGCGGCACGCCGGTCGAGCGCCCGACCGACGAGGCGATGCGCTATTGCCCGAACGCATCGTGTCCGGGCCGCGTGCTCGAAGGCATCGTCCATTTCGCCGGGCGCGACGCGATGGACATCCGCGGACTCGGGTACGAGCGCGTGCGGCAGCTGCTCGGCGAAGGGCTGATCAAGGACGTCGCCGACCTCTATCACCTCACGGTCGAGCAGCTCGTGCAGCTCGACCGCTTCGCCGCGCAGTCGGCGGAGCAGCTGGTGAACGCCATCGCCGCGTCGAAGGCGCAGCCGCTTTCGCTCCTGCTGTTCGGGATCGGCATCCGGCACGTCGGCAAGACCGTCGCCCAGCTCCTGGCGCGACGTTTCGGGACGCTCGACGCACTCATGGCGGCGTCGGCCGAGACGGTGGGCGCGGTGTCGGGCATCGGCCCGACGATCGCGGAGGCGGTCACGAGCTTCTTCGACGAGCCGAGGAACCAGGCGCTGATCGAGCGGCTGCGGGAGTCGGGGCTCACGCTCGAAGAGCCCACCGGCGGCTCGAGCGAAGGTCCGCTGAGCGGGAAGGCGTACGTGCTGACCGGAACGCTGCCGACTCTCTCCCGTGCGCGCGCCACCGAGCTGATCGAGCGTGCCGGCGGCCGCGTGGCGGGGAGCGTGAGCCGGAAGACCGACGCCGTGGTGGCCGGCGACGACGCCGGCAGCAAGCTCGAGAAGGCGCGCTCACTCGGCGTCGACGTGATCGACGAAGCCGAACTCTTGCGCCGCGTCGGCGAAACGGCCTAGCTTCGCTCACCCTCTATCATGCGAAACCCATGACGACTGCGCTTCTCCCCGCTCACAGCTGCGTCGGCCTCGGCCGGCGGGCACTGCAGCAGCTTCGCACGAGCCTCGAGCGCGACACCGGCGTGCAGGCGGCCGCTTACCTGCAGGAGGCCGGGTTCGCCGGAGGCGAGGAGCTCTTCTCGGCGTACGTTGCCTGGCTGTCGTCGAAGTTCGGTGTGAGCGACCCGGCGTCGCTCGATGCCTCGCGGCTCGGTGAAGTGCTTTCCGCCTTCTTCAGCGAGACCGGCTGGGGCTCGCTCGCGGTGCGCCCGCTCGGCAACGCGGTCCTCGCGCTGGATTCGGCCGAGTGGGCCGAGGCGGCCGATCAGGGCGGCGCGGTCTATCCCTCCTGCCACCTTTCCTGCGGCCTCCTCGCCGATTTCCTCGGCCGGATGTCCGGCGGCACGATGGCCGTCATGGAAGTCGAGTGCCGCTCGCGCGGCGAAGCCCGCTGCCGCTTCCTGGCCGGCTCCCCCGATACGATGGCGACGCTGTACGAGCGGATGGCGCAGGGGATGGGGTATGGGGAGGCGTTGGGGTTGGAGGGGTAGGCGGGTAGGTAGGTAGCTAGGTAGCTAGGTAGCTAGGTAGGCGGAGCATGTAGGTTGTTCGGAGC
>DAINRR010000053.1:0-22166 GCA_036741715.1 Gemmatimonadales bacterium | reverse complement strand
GCACATCCCGGTCCAGCGCTGCAAACTCCACCGCGGCGAACGTGACGCCGATGCGTTGCTGGTCCTCGGGCCCAAGCGTCACCGGCATCGCATCGCCCGCAGGCCCCGCTCCATGCGCATGTCCGGCGCCACTCGGCGGTGGCGCCGCATCGCGGGTGAGGGCCCACGCCCCGGCGCCGGCAGCGAGCAGTACCCCACCGAATAGAAGGACCCGTGTCCGCGTGCTTCGACGGGGCGCGCCAAAGGGCGACGGATCGTCTGGCCGATCGAGTGTGGGGGACGAGGTGGACGTGGAGTCGGTCATCATCGAGTCGTGGCTCCCGTGTCAGGCGAAGCCGAGTCTGGGTTCAGCAGCTCGCGGCCGATGAGCATCTCCAGCTCGGCGATTGCCTGTCCCTGTTCAGCGTCCAGGCGATACAGCTCCTGGCGGTAGCGGTTCACGGTCATCTGGTTGTCGAGGAGCGTCATGAAGTCGACACTGCCGACGCGATACGCGGCGAGGGCCGACGCGACGGTCGTCTCGGACTGGGGAAGGATCGTCGTGCGGTAGAGCTTCGCCAGCTGTTTTGATCGCTGGACGGCAGCGAAGAGCTGGGCCACGCGTCCACGGGTCTCCGCACGCATGGCTTCGAGGTCCGCGACAGCCATCAGTCGCATGGCCTCCGCCTCTCGGCGCATGGCGAACTGCCGGCTGTTCGCGAAGATGGGAAGGTTCACGCCGAACATCAGACTGAGCATTCGGTCGGTGCCCCCGGTATCCATCGGACGCTGGCCGTAGCGGACGCCCACTTCCAGATCCGGCCAGATTTCCCGCCGGGCCAGCCGCAGGGCCGCTGCGGCGGCTCGGACTTCCGCCTCGCCGGCCGCAACCATCGGACGCCGCGCCTCGGCTTCTGCGATCAGAATGTCAAGCGCGGGAAGCGTGTCGGGAAACGCCGGCAGGAGCGGCGAGCTCACCGGTGCACCTCCGCCGCGCGCCAGCAATCCGTTCAGCATCGCCGCAGCGGAGACCCGTTCGACCTCCATCCGCGTGATCTCCTCCTCCATCCGCGCGATCTCCACCTGTGCCCGCAGGACATCCGCCTGGCGTCCCTCGCCCACGGCATACATTGTCCGGGCGGTCTCGCCGAGATCCTGCAACAGGCGCAGAGTCCTGCGAGCCACGGCAAGTGATTGGTCCATCTCGTAGAGCTCGTAGAAGGCCATCGCGGCGCGGGCGCGGATGTCCCAGGCGAGATCAGACGCCCGAGCTTGCTGGGCCCGAGCCTGCTCACTCGCCACCTCGCCTGCCAAGCTCAGCTTTCCCGGAAACGGCACCATTTGCATCACCTGGACTTCCGTCATGCCGAGTGGATCGGCGAGGCCGAATCCGGGAAGGGTTCGGTTCATGAGTCCGAGCTGCAGCCGCGGGTCCGGAGGGCGCCGAGCCGGTGCGACCCGCGCCTCTGCCGCCCGGACGAGAGCGTCAGCGGCCGCAAGGCGCGGGCTGCTCTCGGCGAGCTCTCGATACACCACGCCAAGCGTCAGCGTACTATCGGGCGCTCCTGCCTGAGCCGCGGCGGTAGTCGCTGGAACGGCGAGCCCCAGAATGAGCGAAATGAGGCGAAAGACTGAGGCAGATGAGAGGGTCTCTTGCATGCTCGCGTCGCCGAGGGAAAGACACAGCCGGCAATACCGGCCACGATCCGCTGCCGGAAGCATAGAAACTGGAAGGGGGAACAGGAGTGAAGCGGAGATTAATCTTTGTTGAGATAGCCTGGCACGCGAAGCTCGAAGACCGCTCCGGGGGCATTCCCGGCGAATCGGAGCGCTCCACCGTGGGCCTCGGCTCCAGCCCGGGCTATCGCCAGCCCGAGTCCCGTCCCCTCCTGTGGAAACACTACGCTTCGGCCTCGGGATGGGTCCCCGCGGAAGAAGCGGGTGAACAGGTGATCGACCAGATCGGCGGAAATCCCGGGGCCCTCGTCCTGGATGCGGAGCAGGTGTGAGCCATCAGCCGAGGGCTCGATCTCAACTGTGACCGTCCCGCCGCGAGGGCTGTAGCGGATCGCATTCACTACGAGATTTTCGACGGCGCGCTCCAGTACGGCGGGATCGCACAGCACCGGCGCGGCGGTTCCGGACAGATCGAGTCGGACCTCGCGCTCGACAGCCAGCGGCCGGTGCCGCTCCACAACGCTCCGCGCCAGATCGCAGAGGTCGATCTCGGCGCTCTGCCCGACGAGCACACCGGCGTCGCTTCTCGCGAGCGCCAGCAGGTCCTGCACCAGGGTGCCCATGCGCAGCACTTCCTCACGGCAGCGCTCGATCACTTCCCGATACTCGGCAGCCGACCGCTCCCGCCGGAGCACAACGTCGATCTCACCACGCAGCACGTTGAGCGGCGCCCGCAGCTCATGGCTCGCGTCGGCGGTGAACCGCCGCTGACCCTCGAAGGCGCCCTCGAGCCGGTCGAGCATGCCATTCAGGACCATCACCAGCCGACCGAACTCCTGCACATCGGCATGCGCGGTGATTCGCTCGGAGAGCGTTCCGGCGCGGATTCGCTCTGCCTGGTCTGTGATCTCACGCGTCGGGACAAGTGCGGCACCGGCAAGACGCCACCCAACGAGAAACGCGCCCCCAAGCGCCAGCAGCGAGAGTACGCCCAGCAGGAGCCCGAACTGCCCCAACGTCCTCAGGAGCGGTGCAGTCGGCGCGGCGACCTGCAGAAGGTGAACGCCGTGTGCAGCCCCGACGAGCTCGAGCGGAAACACGACGCTTCGAATCTGCTCGCCGCCCCATTCGTGGGTCGACCACGCGATTTGACCTGCTCGTGCCCGGCCCAGCTCCTCAGCAGGGAGCTCCAGGTCGCGCGTGAGGTTGCGACTTCGAACGAGAGGGCGGCCGTCGCTGGTCCACAACTGGGCGAACCGGGTGAGAGGAGTAGACGCCCCTTCACGCGGCTGCATCAGCACGCCCTCGTGAAAGGCGAACTCGGACCCGGAAGACGCCGCACCATGTCGCGCCTCGACCTCGGCAATATGCAGCAGCGTCCCATCGAGTTGTGCATAGAGCAGCGAACGCAGTGCAACGACGCTGGCCAGCGCCACTGTTGCGAAGAGGGCAAGCATCCCCAGCGCCATGCGCAGGGCAAGGTATTGGCGAAACGAACGCGCCGGCTCAGCTGCGCGAGCGGAGGGCATAGCCGGAGCCGCGAACGGTCTGAATCAGCCTGGGCGTGCTGCGCTCCTCCAGCTTGCGGCGCAAATTGGAGATGTGCGCCTCGACGACGTTGGTTTCCGGATCGAAGGTCATGTCCCAGACCTTCTCCAAAAGCCGGGTTCGAGTGACGACCTGCTCGGCATTGAGCAGAAAATACTCCAGCAACCTGAACTCCCGCGGGGAGAGGTCGATCGAGCGGCCGGCGAGTTTGACGGATCGGGCCAGACGGTCCATTTCGAGATCGCGATATCGAAGAACGCCGGCGGGTCCGGCCACCTGCCTGCGGGTAAGTGCACGAACCCGGGCGAGCAGCTCGTCAAAGGCGAACGGCTTGGTCAGGTAGTCGTCGGCGCCGGCATCAAGACCGCGTACCACGTCCTGCGTGGAATCACGCGCAGTCAGCATCAGGATCGGGGTCTCGAAGCCGCTGCGCCGAAGCTCGCGCGCGAGCTCGAGCCCCGAGATACCCGGCATCTGAATGTCAAGAATGAACAGGTCATAGGTGTTGATATGCGCGAGACGAGCTCCCTCGTTCCCGTCATCGGCTACATCGACTACATGCCCTTCCTCCTGGAGGCCTTGCTTGACGAAGCGCGCGGCCTTCGGATCGTCCTCCACAACGAGAATGCGCACATCATCGTCCGGGTCAGGGATGTGCGACATAGGCTAATTCCTACGGACTCAGGGGCCAACGCAAATGGGGAAATCTCAACGAAGTTTAATCTCGGCTCGAGTTCCGATCTGTGCCAGCATTTCTATCCTTCGGTGGTTCGAATCAGGGTGATGCACGGTTACCAGGAGAGCAGCGATGTGCGGCAAGAAGTGGGCGCGGCTGCTGGGGGGTGGTCTGCTGGTCGGGTACGGTCTTACCGGCCGGCTCGATGCGCAGATCGACTACAGGAATCTCGATGACGATCGGCCCGTCCGGACAGAGGATGCCTATCCCGTCGAGCGGTACGCATTCGAGTTCATTCTACCATATCATTTCGAGTCGGAAACGGACGGGGCCCGGCTCCACGTCTCCGTGCCGGAGCTGACATATGGACTCCTGCCTAATACGCAGGTTGGGGTGAAAGCCCCCATCGCCCACGCGCGCGAGGCCGGAGTTGGAGAGACTGGTCTTTCGGGAATCCGCCTGTTTGCGCTCTACAACCTGAACACCGAGGCCGCCTTGCTTCCGGGCCTCTCCCTGCGCGGCGACTTGAGTCTTCCAGCGGGCTCGATGGGCGGCGACGCGACCCGGTTTACCGTGAAAGCAATTGCGACGCGGAGCTGGGGCTCGATCCGCGCCCACGTGAATGGCGCATGGAGCTTCGGCAGCGACGGTGCTCCTGCGATTGCCGAAGGTGCCGACCGGTGGAGCGCCAGCTTTGCGCTGGACCGTGCCTTTATTCGGCGGAGCCTCCTGCTCATCGGTGAAGTGGCGGCTTCCGAGGAAGTGGCAGGCGCTCCCACCGAAGTCAACGCGGCCCTGGGCGTGCGCTGGCAGTGGACACCGAGTCTGGTCCTGGACGCGGGAGTTCAGCGTCGGCTTCGGTCGGACGTGGGCCCGAATATCGGACTGACGGGAGGCCTGTCCCACGCTTTTGCATTCTCGGGCCTCATGCCTGGAGCGGACTGACCATGGCTTCGTCGCGAAATCTTTCCCGCTGGCCCGGACGGGCCTTAGTGCTCGGAGCCTTCGTGTTCACCGGGTTTGCCGGTTCCCCGGATCCGGCCGAGGCGCAACTCGCTCAACGAAACGAGCAGTTCTACTACCCGGGCAGCTTCAACTGGCAGTTCCTCAAGCGCTACCCGGAAGCTGCGCGGCTCTTCAACGCGTTCGATTACGGGCACGCTGTACTCTACGAGACGCTCTATACCGCTCCCGACCTCGAACGGGCCGACAAGCTGGAGCGGGAGTACCAGTACCTCACCACCGACCTCCTCGTCCGCCCGCCCCGATTCGCGATCGTCGAGGAGGTCGTCGAGCCGAGCTACGCGAAGCTCGCGTGGCGAGCCAAGATGATGTTCGACTGGGCCCACATACTCCACCGTCAGATCTATGATATCTATGCGGACCCGGGTCTCTCACCTGCACGCCGGGACAGCCTCATCGAGCGCGTTACGGATTACTACCTGACCAAGTCCGATTACGCGTTCCTTCCTGTGCCGAAGTCCATGGCCCTCATGGATGAGCAGTATTACAGCAAGGCGTTCCGGGAGGCCCACCCGAAGTTCAACGGCCTCATCTGGGCCTATCACTGGCTCCAGGTCGGGCTCTACGAGCCGTTCATCGAGGGACGCAGTCCGGCCGAGACCAAGGCTGGAGCTCAGGCGACGGTTGCGCGCTTCTGGTCAATGCTCGAGGATGCCCCCAATCGCCTCCCAGCCGTCATGCCAATGACCTCGGCGGTGGCGCCGAACTTCAGCGCCGCACACCCTCGGGCGGCGATCATCTTCGACAACCTGCACATGATGCACGATATCATCTCAGATATTCTGCAGAGCGATACCGTCCCATCGGCGAGAAAGGGCGAGACGATCGAGCTGGCCCTTGACGAATTTCAGGATTCGACTCGCAATGTGATCACGATGGAGATGTGGCGCGACATGGCCGACCATATGGGCGGCGTCGGTGCGATGGGCGGCCCGGCCACAGGGATCATTCGCCCAATCATGGCACAGGCGCCAGTCGCCGGTGATGACAATGCCGCCGGGCATGCCGCCCATGGCGTCCCATTGGACTCGGCCTCGCTTGGGGCGCCCGCAGCGGTAGACCGGCCCGGCGCAACAGTCGGAGATTCCAGCCCGGAGATGCAGCATAGGAAGATGATGGAGCTCCATCGGCGGATGATGCAGGACACTGTGATCCGTCAGCGCATCATGGCGGACACGACCATGCACCGGATGATGATGGAGATGGTGCCGGGAACGGTGCACCGCCACGATCCGGAACCCGAGCGTGGAGCCAGGCCTGCACCTCTTCCGAGGGCGGAGCCGGCGCGACCCGCTCCAGTGCGGCGCCCACGCCCGGCCCGGCCGGCAGCTCCGCCCCGGCCGAAACCGGACAGCACGCCAGCGCATGACGGCCATCATCCGCCGTCTGGAGGCTGATCTCACTGCGTCCGAAATCGCGAACCCGCAACTGCCTTCGAAGTCGGCTGGGACGAGGCTTTGTTGCGCCGCTGACCACATCGATCTGCCTCCTGGCGGTAGCGCCGCCAGCGCTCGCGCATCCTGACTTGCGCCGTTCGTCGCCGTCTGCGAACGACACGCTCCAGACTGCGCCCTCGGAATTCCGATTGGTCTTCGGTGAGCCGATCGAAGCACGCTTTTCCTCCCTGGAACTCTGGGGGCCCGGCGGGGAACGCATCCCCGTCGACTCGGTCTACGTTGCCCGCGGCCTCGAGCTCGTCGGCGTTCCCGGGTTCGATCTCTCCCCAGGAAGGTACGAGATTCGCTGGCAAGTAGCCGGCGCGGACGGGCATCCGATCCGGGGTTCAATTCGCTTCGCCGTGGCGGCAACCGCCGCAGAGCGGCAGGGCGCCGCTGACCGCTCCCCGGAGCATCATCCCCCGGAGGCGTTTCCCGAACAGGGGAAAGAATTCGGCGTCCAAAGCCCGGGTTTTGTCGCGATTCGGTGGCTCACGTTTCTAGGGCTGCTGATGTGGTTCGGCGTCGTCGGATTCACCGGCTTCGTGCTTCGCACGGCCATCAAGAAGCTGGGCCCCCTCGCCGATGAATTTGCGAGGCTGGCACGGCGCCGCGCGTTGGCGATCGGCCTGGTCGCCTCGCTGCTGCTGATCCTGGTCGCCCCGCTGCGCCTCGGTGCGCAGGCCTTCGCCGCACGCAGGTCGGGCGAACCCCTCAGTGTAGAACTGCTTCAATCGCTGCTCCAGACAGGCTGGGGAGGCGGATGGCTGTTGCACTCGGTCGGTGCCGTGCTTGCCTGGTTCGGTATCCGAGCTGCGCAGCGAGGCCGGACCGCCGCCTGGTTCTGGATCGGGCTTGCGACGGTCGCGCTCGCCTTCTCGCCAGGATTCTCAGGACATGCCGCGGCTACGGGCTTGTTCCCCCTTACGCTCTTGACTGACGCGACCCATATACTGAGCGCCGGAGGGTGGTTGGGGACACTCCTGGTAATGCTCGGTGCGGGCCTGGGCGCCTCAACCATTCTCCCCCTCGATCAGCGCGGCGGGGTGGTATCGGCGCTCGTAAGAGCGTTCTCGCCGTTCGCGCTCAGTTGCGCTGCCGTGACCGCCGCAACAGGCATCTTTGCGGCATGGGTGCACCTCCAGACGCTGTCAGCACTTTGGGAAAGTCCCTACGGGCGCGTTCTGCTGCTCAAGCTGGGTGTCCTCTCGATCGTCGCGGCGACCGGGGCTTACAACTGGCTGGTTGTAAAGCCGCGACTTGACGATCCCGGAACCATCCCGAAGTTGCGAATTTCAGCAGGAGTCGAGCTCGCCGTAGCAGTAGTGGTCATCGCCATAACCGCAGTGCTGGTGGCAACGCCGCCTCCTGGCACCGGACCGTAGCCCGCCCCTTTCGCAGGAGACATTCATGAGGTTCATGATCGCAGCCAGCCTGCTCGGCCTCGCCGCGTCTGGCGGTCTGCATGCCCAGGAGGCGCTGGGAAGCGATTCCGCCACCGTTGCGACCGTCATACGCGGTTTCCACGATGCTCTGGAGCAGGGGGATTCAGCCAAGGCACTGGCCTTATTGGGCATGGATGCGAGGATCCTCGAGGCGGGGAACGTGGAAACTCGCGCACAGTACGCTGCTCACCATCTTGCGAACGACATGGCGGCTGCCCGGGCACTCGAAGGCGACCATACGATTCAACAGCTAAGCGTATCAGGCGACGCCGCGTGGGCGGTGTCGAGGTATACCAGCCGAGGATCTTTGGGAGGCCGACAGGTCGACAGTGAGGGGGCGGAGCTCACTGTGCTTCGCCGGACGGAGATATCATGGGAGATTCAGGCGATCCACTGGTCGTCCCGGCGGCGGAGTTCGCAGTGAAAGACGCCATGTTCGCGCCCGGTTAGGCCCATGGCATCGATAGACTGGCGGCCGACCCAATGGGTCGCGGCCAGCGTGTCCTCGAATCGATAAAAGTGGCCCTTGGAGACGCGGGCGCTCTGAGAAACTTGTCTTGTGGCTAATCTGGGCTCATTCCGCGGCAACAGGTCTCCGCCGCAGCAGTCGTTTCCGCAACGCAACAACATCGTTCAGCGTTCATCATATCACGCTCCCTGCGTGGGAGTGACTATCAGCTAGCAATCAGAAGGTCTCATGTTCGACCAACTGTCAATCAGGCTGCGCAAGCCTAGGCATTTCGCGTTGAGCCCACCCCTGAGCCGCCCAAGAAAAGGCCGGCTCCGATGACGTAGCCCAGGTCATACCAGCCGCCCAAATTGGGAAATGCATAGATCCGAACGTCACTGAAGATTTCCGCGATAAGGCTGAACGCCATGGTAAAGCCATGAACCGCCCCCAAGAGGAAACCTGGCGGGTCAAACGCCTCTGGCTCCGGCTGATAGGCGCAGCTCGCTAGAAAGACGGCGAGCGTCAGCGTCAGCAGTCCAGTACGCGGGCGCCTTCGGATGAGTTCGAGCAGCAGCCCTCCAAGAGGAGCCGGCCTGAAGTAGCTAGTCCGCTCAGGTTGATGTAGGCACTCGATCCATCCATAGGCGGCCGGAAGGTCGTGCTCTGGTAAGCCCGACCTACCCTCATTTCTCATGACCCCGAAAGAATTGTCGAAGCCGGCGGAGAATTCCCGGTAGATCAATCTCATACCCTCGACCGTGCGAACGAGTGATCGAAACCGTGCCTCCGAGAAGATCCTCCCGATCGTGGTTGTTGGGGTACCGGGATTCCGCCCCTAAGCCTTCGCCGTGAAACGCTCGGCTGAGGTCAATCGTATACCTCTGCGCTTGGATCGTGGCGCCTTGGGCGGCAATGGTCGCCTCTGCGAGGCGGAGCTGGCCCTGCAGATGGAGGATATTCGCTCGTAGACGATCCACCGCGAGATCGCCGACGCACGTTTCGGCAGTAAGCGGTAAAGCCTGATCGGGCGAGTCAAGAACACATCTAGCGCTGCGCGAACCTTGTCCAAGGATACTGGTCCGGAGGACGGCCGTACCGTGAAGAGAATGTCATTTGAACGTTGCTCGACCGTCCCAGTAGCCTCCACCCCGACGTCCTGCCAGGAGTGGAGCTCATGGTTCGGAGCCCTCGACTAACAGGGAAACGATCGCTTTCGAGTGGGGGCTTCGGTCCAAAATAGATTGTCAGGTGATGAGCCAGTTTTCGAGCCGCTGAGCGAGCATGTCTGTTGCGAGTCGAACCTGACTCGGCACGTCGCATCGAGTAGCTTTGATGGACCACGCCGCTAGCCTAGCGCGCCACGGCTCCGGCCCATAGTTTGCCATTGCAAGGTGGTGGCCACCCCTGCAAGGGAGTTCGAATGGAAAAGAACGCCTGTACCTGTACCGGGTCGTGTTGCAGCGAAGTCTGTTGTTGCGGAACACCCGCCTGCTGCTGCGATAGCTGACACACGAACCGAGAGCGCGCCCCCGACCACTTGGTCGGGGACGCTTGAGTTTCTGCAATCGTTACAATAGAAACCTAACTCTGCCCGCGACGGCTTTATGAACCTCCCGCCAGGTCGGCAGTCGGGTGCCACTCCGGGTGACATACGCCTCACGCCCCTGCACGCGCTAACCAACGGGACGCCCTTGATCCGGGAGGTTTTCGGCGCTCACGGGCGCCCCTCAACGGGCGGAGGCCCCTCCGGAGCAAGAGGTCGCGCGTTCGAATCGCGCCGGGCCCATTCGATCGAAGTCGTCGCCTCGCCATCGGCTATCGGTGTGCGAGGCATTTCATGGCAGGGCTCCGCCCACCCGGGTTTCGGGTGACTGCCGGCCTCGGGCGGGCCGCCATCGACGTCAGACGGCCGTCCCGAACACGCGGCCGACCAGGGCCGTCAGCATCATCGCAAGCGCTCCCCAGAACGTCACCCGGAGCGCACCACGTAACCGGCCTGCACCACCCGCGCCGGCGGCGACACTGCCAAGAAGCGCCAGGAACAGGAGCGAGCTCACCGTGACGGCGACGATGAGCCGCCCCGCGGGCACCACCCCGGCGACGGCGAGCGGAAGGGCGGCGCCCACTGCAAACGTCGCGGCCGACGTGAGCGCGGCCTGCACCGGACGCGCGCTGTGTACTGCGGAAAAGCCCAGCTCGTCGCGTGCGTGCGCTTCCAGCGCACCGTGGGCGGTCAGCTGCAGCGCCACCTGCCGCGCCAGCCCGGCATCAAGACCACGCTCCATGTAGATCTCCTGCAACTCCTGCAGCTCGCGTTCCGGACTGCTTTCCAGCTCGCCGCGCTCACGGGCGAGGTCCGCCCCCTCCGTGTCCAGCTGGGAGCTCACGGATACGTACTCTCCCGCGGCCATGGACATGGCGCCCGCAACGAGCCCGGCGACACCGGCAATCAGGACGCTACTGCGGCTGGCCCCCGCCGCGGCGACACCGACGACAATGCTCGCGGTCGAGACTATGCCGTCATTGGCGCCGAGCACGCCCGCGCGGAGCCAGCCGATCCGCTCGCCGTAGTGCTTTTCGACGTGAATCGTGTGCCTCATCGCAGGGCCTCGCAGGACTCGGGTTCGCCTCGACGTTTCCTGAAACTAGCCCTGCACGGTCTGCCTGCGCCGGTACCCAGGGGCCGAAGTTGACAGGTGTCCCCGAGATCTTGCCCCTGCCCCGCCTTGCGCATTTATAGGGGGAGGGGGTCTAGTAGCACTCATGGCAGGCAGCGCGCGTCACGGAGCCGGCCTCCGTCTGGTCCTGATCTTCCTCGTGTGGGGGCTCATTCCCGCGAGCGCCTGGGCGCATTCGCACCCGAAGAAGATCGTAGCCGAGCACCCCGGCTCACAAACCAGTACGCACCACGACCATGTCTCCCCAGAGGATGGCGCAGGCGCGGCGCAGTGGCAGGCCGCTCCCGCATCGTGCCATGACTGCGACGCCGGACGCGGCTGCGAGTGGCGCGACTGCACGACCGGCGGAGTTCCGCTGCTCGCCTCGCCGCCGCCTGCGATCACTTTCGCCGGCACGGATCGGTCTCCAGGCAGCTGGCTCCCCGATCGCCCGCTGGCGGAGAATCCAACACCGCCCATCCCTCCCCCGCTGCCGATCCTCTGATCGTCGAACGAAGGCATGGCACGCGCCATCCGGCGCCAGGCCCTGCCTCCATCGCCTGTTCGCGCTCAACCCAGAGGATGGACTCACATGTTCAGACGTGCCGTGCCCCGGAGGCTCATCGCCCTCCTTGCGATGCTGGCCGCGGGTACACTCCGAGGCAGCCCGGTGGTTGCCCAGATCGATTACAGAAACCTCGATGAAGGCCGTCCGGTCCGGACCGAGGACGCCTATCCGGTCGAGCGGTATGCGTTCGAGCTCGTACTTCCGTACGAATTCGAGAATGTCCGCGGTCCGGGGCGCAGTCATACGGTAGCGCCGGAGCTCGCCTACGGAATTCTCGCGAACGCGATGGTGGGGGTAAGGTTGCCCTTCGCCGCGCTCGACGAAGGCGCCCCGCTGGAGACGCGGTGGGGCCTCGCCGATCCGGAGGCCTTCGCGTTCTACAACTTCAACACCGAGGGCCCCGCACTTCCCGCTCTCGCGCTCCGGGCTGACGCCTCGCTACCGGTGGGAAACCTCGCCGGAGACGAAGTCCGGGGATCATTGACGGCGATTGCCACGAGAAGCTGGGGCCGTACGCGCGTGCACGTCAATGCCGCCGCCGGCATCGGACCAGAGACCACGGACTCCGACGATACAGGGGCCCACGCGATCCCGGCCTGGAGCGTAAGCGCCGCCATCGATCGAACGTTCCTGCGCCGGAGCCTCATCGTGATCGGCGAGATCGCGGTCCTCGCAGGCCCGGGTGATGCTCCGACCGAAGCCGGCTTCGCCTTCGGGGCGCGGATGCAGCTCACGCCGACGTTCGTGCTCGACGCCGGCATCAATCGACGGCTGACCAGCGCCGCAGGCGCCGACATCGGGTTCACGGTCGGACTTTCCCACGCGTTTGCCATTGCCGGCCTGATGCCGCCAGGCCCCAGGTAGGGAGGACACCATGCGCACATTTGCGCTTGCGCTCGCGCTCGCTGTCGGGGCACCCGTCCTGGCATCACCCGCCGCCGCACAGGATCGCCGCGACGAGCAGTTCTATTTCCCGGGCGGATTCAACTGGCGCTTTCTGCGGACCTATCCCGAGGCCGCGAGGCTGTTCAACGCGTTCGACTACGGGCATGCCGTGCTGTACGAACGGCTCCTCACCACCGGCGGGCAGGTTCGCGCCGCGCGCCTCGCCGACGAATACCACTACCTGACCACCGAGCTCCTGGTTCGTCCTCCCCGCTTCGCGGTGGCGGAGGAGGCGGTGATGCCTTCCTATGCGAAGCTCGCATGGGAGGCGAAGCAGATGTTCGACTGGGCACACGTGCTCCACCGCCAGATCTACGATGTCTACAGCGACGAGCGCCTGACGATCGCCGCAAAGGACTCGCTCATCGAGCGGCTGACCGACTACTACCTGAGCCGTACCGAGGTGGCCTTCACGCCCGTTCCGAAATCCATGGCTCTCATGGATGAGCAGCGATTCAGCCAGGTCTTCAGGAGGGAGCACCCGGAGTTCAACGGGCTCATCTGGGCATACCACTGGCTGCAGGTGGGACTCTACGAGCCACTGATCGCCGGGACGTCGTCCTCGGAGCGAGAAACCCTGGTGGAGGCCACGGTCGCGCGGTTCTGGGAGATGGTCCGGACCCGGGAATTTCCGACCGTCATGCCGATGACGTCGGCGATCGCTCCCGAGTTCAGTCGGCGGCATCCGCGAGCGGCCGTCGTTTTCGACAACCTGCACATGATGCACGACATCATCTCGGATGTGCTGGCATCACCCCTGGTTGCGGATGACGCGAAGCGCGCGACGATCTACGACCAGCTGGCCGAGTTCCGGAATCCGGCGACCAACGTGATCACGATGGACGAGTGGCTGATGATGGCCGATCATATGGGCGGCGTCGGGGCGATGGGTGGGCCGGCGAGCGGCAGGGCGCCGGGACCGGCTGTGCCCGCCACGCACGAGCACCATTGAAGGAGCGCGCGATGCGACACGAGCATGATGGACCGGATGCGCATGCACATCACCATGAACCGCCGCGATCGCAGGACCGCGGCGGCCGGCACGACGCGCACTCCGCCAACGGGGAGCACGAACCTCACGCCGGACACGACAAGCACGCCGGACACGACAAGCACGCGGGCCATTCCCCCGGCATGTTCCGCGACAAGTTCTGGCTCTCCCTTGCATTGACGATTCCCACGCTCATCTGGGGCCACATGCTCCCCCGGCTCTTCGGCTACACCCCGCCGATGATCCCGGGAGGTCACTGGATCGCCCCAGTGTTCGGGACCGCCGTCTTCCTCTACGGCGGCTGGCCATTCCTCCTCGGCGCGGTGCACGAGCTGCGGGCGCGGCTGCCTGGCATGATGACGCTCATCGCGCTCGCCATCACCGTGGCCTTCGTCTTCAGTGCCGCGGTGACGCTCGGGTACGAGGGGATGCCGCTCTGGGAGGAGCTCGCGACGCTCGTGACCATCATGCTCCTCGGGCACTGGATCGAGATGCGGTCGATCTCGCAGGCGGAGGGCGCGCTCGCCGAGCTCGCGAAGCTGCTGCCGAACACGGCCACCCGGCTCGTGCGGGACGACTCGGGCGAGCGCGTGGAGGAGGTGCCGCTCTCTGCGCTTCGCGAAGGTGACCTGGTCCTGGTCCGGCCTGGGGCCAACATCCCTGCCGACGGGAGGGTGCGCGAGGGACACAGCAGCCTGAACGAGTCGATGATCACCGGCGAGAGCCGCCTCGTGGACAAGCATCAGGGCGACCCGGTCATCGCCGGCACGATCAACGGGGCCGGGTCGCTCCGGGTGGAAGTCACCGGCACCGGCGACCGGACGACGCTGGCGGGGATCATGCGGCTCGTTGCGCAGGCGCAGACCTCACGCTCCCGGGCCCAGGCACTCGCCGACCGCGCCGCCTTCTGGCTCACGATCGTGGCGCTCGGCGCCGGTGTGGTGACATTCATCGCCTGGATGTCGCTTGGCAGCGAGGTGTCCTATGCGGTCGAGCGAACGGTCACCGTGCTCGTGATCGCGTGCCCGCATGCGCTCGGTCTGGCCGTCCCGCTCGTGATCGCCATCTCGACGACCCTCGGGGCGCAGAGCGGCCTTCTCGTGCGTGATCGGCGCGGGCTCGAGGAAGCGCGGCTCCTCGACGCGGTCGTGTTCGACAAGACGGGCACGCTCACGCTCGGATCCCACCGTATCGTCGCGACGAGCCTCGCGAGCGGCCAGGACGAGAGCGAAGCGCTGCGCCTCGCGGCCGCCGCGGAACAGGACTCGGAGCACCCGGTCGCCCAGGCGATCGTGGCGAGTGCACGCGACCGATCCCTGCCGATCCCGGCGGCGCACGGATTCACCTCGATTCCAGGCCACGGTGTCGAAGCGCATGTCGAAGGGAAGCACGTTGCGGTCGGCGGCCCCAACCTGCTCGACAG
Source organism: Gemmatimonadales bacterium (assembly GCA_036741715.1). Classification (GTDB taxonomy): domain Bacteria; phylum Gemmatimonadota; class Gemmatimonadetes; order Gemmatimonadales; family GWC2-71-9; genus CAMLLJ01. The sequence continues at coordinate 7,347 of DAINRR010000053.1, read as the reverse complement.
GGAGCAGCTTTCGGCGCCGCGCGAGCTGCAGTCGTTCGCCGAGTCCGCGGCCGGCCGGGGACAGAGCGTGATCTATCTCGTCGTGGACCGTACGGTGCGAGCGGCGTTCGCCATCGCGGATGCGATCCGACCGGAGTCGAAGGAGGCAGTGGACCGGCTCCACGCGCTCGGAATCGAAGTCGCCATCATGACCGGGGATTCGCAGGCCGTGGCCGACGCCGTCGCGCGAGACCTGGGAATCGACATGGTATTCGCGCAGGTCCTGCCGGAGGGCAAGGCGGCGAGGATCGAGCAGCTGCAGGGCCAGGGGAAGCGGGTCGCGATGGTGGGTGACGGCGTGAACGACGCGCCGGCGCTGGTCACGGCCGACGTCGGCATCGCGATCGGCGCGGGCACGGACGTCGCCGTCGAGGCGGGGGATGTGGTGCTCGTTCGAAGCGATCCCCGCGACGTCGCGCGGATCGTCACGCTGAGCCGGGCGAGCTATCGGAAGATGGTCCAGAACCTCTGGTGGGCGGCGGGCTACAACATCGTCGCCATTCCACTCGCCGCCGGGGTGCTCGCGGGGTACGGGCTCATCCTCTCACCCGCGATCGGCGCCGTCCTGATGTCGCTGAGCACGGTCATCGTCGCGATCAACGCGCAGCTGCTGCGGCGCGTGACCCTGTGACCCGAAGCCGACGAGCGGCAAAGGCTTGCGCCTTTGCCGCCCATTTCCTATCGTGTGTCCCCTGACCGTGGCATTTCCTTCAGCAGGGTGGTGTCGTGGCCTGGACCTGCCGACGTCGTTCGCACCGGTGCCGGTGACGAACTGCCCAGAGACATCCGGCGCACTGCGCCGATCCTGAATGACCGGGAATTCGCGGTCAGTCGAGTCGCGCCTGCGAGCGGCCGTCGAATCGTCGCCGAGCGGGCTGCTCATGATTGACGCCGAGGGGCGGATCGTGCTCGTCAATCGCGAAATCGAGCGCCTGTTCGGATACTCGCGTGAAGAGCTGCTGGGCCATTCCGTCGATACCCTCGTCCCCGAACGCTACCGCGCAGGCCATCCCGTTTTTCGCGCGGGGTTCATCGGGAGCCCGAAGGTGCGCCCCATGGGCGCCGGACGGGATCTCTTCGGGCTGAGGAAGGATGGCACCGAGGTGCCGGTCGAGATCGGCCTGACGCCCGTGGCCACCGAGGATGGGCTCTTCGTCCTCAGCTCGATCGTGGACATCACCGCCCGGAAAGAGGCGGAGGCGGAGCGGAGACAGCTCGAGGAGCAGCTGCGGCACTCGCAGAAGATGGAGGCCATCGGCACGCTGGCCGGCGGCGTCGCGCACGACTTCAACAACGTGCTCTCGGCCATCATCGGGTTCACCGAGTTCGCCCGCAACGCGACGACCGACCCGCAGGTGCGAGCCGACCTGACGGAGGCGCTCCAGGCGGCGGAGCGGGGACGGCAGATCATCGAGCGGGTGCTCGCCTTCAGCCGCCGGAAACCGCTCGAGCCGCGTCCGCTCGCACTCGATGAGCTGGTCAAGGAGGTCGCCGGCCTCCTGCGCGCCACCCTCCCCGCGTCGATCGCCGTTCGCACGGTCGTGTCTCCGGGCACGCCCCGTGTGCTGGCGGACCCGGGCTCCCTGCACCAGGTGCTCATGAACCTGTCCACCAACGCAGCCCACTCGATGCCGACCGGCGGAGAGCTTGAGATCAGGCTCGAGCCGTTCTACGTCCGCGACAGCGTCGCGCGGGCCCGGCCGAACCTGCGGGAGGGGACATACACGCGGCTCGCGGTCCGCGATACCGGGCACGGCATCGACCCGAGCCTCCGGGACCGTGTCTTCGAGCCTTTCTTCACGACCAGGTCGCAGGGAAGCGGGACCGGCCTCGGGCTCGCGATCGTGCACGGCATCATCCGGGACCACGAGGGAGTCGTGGAGCTCACGAGCGCGGTCGGGACCGGGACGACCGTCGAGTGCCTCCTCCCCGCGCTCGATCAGGAGGGGAGTCCGCAGGCGACGGCCGCGGAAGCGCTCCCGCGCGGGCGGGGAGAGCGCGTACTGCTGATCGACGACGAGCCGACGCTCGTCCAGATAGGCCAGCGGCGCCTGGAGGAACTCGGATATCACGTGGTAGCCGAATCACATCCCGAGCTCGCGCTCGCGCGGTTCCTCACCGATCCTTCGGCCTTCGATCTCGTCATCACCGACTACTCGATGGCCGAGCTGTCAGGCCTCGAAGTGGTCCGTCGCATGCGCGCGGCCGCTCCCGCGCTTCCTGCCATCCTGCTGACCGGCTTCGTGGACGAACTCCCTGGCGAAACGCTGGCTGTGGCCGGCATCGACCGTGTGCTTCGCAAGCCGGTCGCCATCCCCGAGCTCGCGCGCTCTCTGGCGGAGCTGCTGCAAAGAGGATCGCGCCGGACCCGGTGACCTGACGTCGAGCCACACCCTGGTGTGGCATTCGAGTGGACACGGCGCGCTGCAAATGAGCGCGCCCTGCAATGCCCCCGGGAGCGAGATGCCCGGGGGCATTGGCGCGCATGGAAGGCTCGGCTCGACGCTGAGTCTGGCAGGCGTATTCAGGAACATCCACGTCTCGCGAACTTCCCGTCCAGGAGCTCCTGGACGGCGGCGGCGGAGTTCGGCGATGGATCGTGGGGGAGTTCGATCCCGATGGGCGCATTCGTGCCGGTGCGAGGTCTGCCGACTCGAGGAGTCGCGAAGGTCGAGGGCGGGTTACCAGTGCATGGACTCGAGCGGACGCCGGAGCACGCGAGCTGCGGGAACGGCCGATCGCACCTCCCGCTCGGCCCGCGGGTCATCGGCGGCGAGGTGGAATGCGACCACGTGCCGCGGGCGGATCCAGCGCTGCACGGCATTCCGTGTGTCGTCGTCCGTCAGCGCCCAGAAGGGCAGCAGGGCCACGTCGATGCGCATCGTGTCGATCCGGAAAGCGGCCAGTGTGGCTTCGCTCAGCTCGGCGTCACCGACATGCAAGACCCGACGGCCGCCGAGGTCCACGATGAACGCGAGGTGTTCGACGCCACGGTGGCGCCGCCCGTCGTGGGGAAGCCCGAGGAGCTCAACCGGAATCCCGTTGACGAGCAGACGGCGGCGGCTGCCGGCAGCGAGTGTGCGCGGGGCGATGCGATGGCCGCGCAAGAGCTCAGACGTGAGGCGCCCCTGCAGGCTGTCGATCACCTGCCGCGAGGTCACCAGCACCGCGCGTGGATTGGCGCGCAGGTGGTCGACTGCGGGTCTGGGGTGGAAGTGATCGCCGTGGCGATGGGTCACGAGCACGAGATCCACGTCATCGAACGGCGCGTTCGCATGGTGAAGTGCTACCCGGGTGCTCTCGGCAGGGACCGCGAAGCTCTCGTAGGGCTCGAAGAGTGCATCGATGAGCACCTTCCTCGTGGCGCCGGCATCGCTCGTGGTGAGCAGGATGCCTTCGTTGGCGAGAAACGTGATCGAGAGTCCGGCCTGGACCGCGGGTTTCGATCCTTGAGCGAACGCGGCACCGCCGGCGAGCGCCAGGAGCACCAGAAGGCGGAATGCAATCACGGGTATTCGCAGTGGCGCCGGCATCCGTCAGGACTTCTTCCGTCGCCGCCCGGGACCACTCGCACTCGATGCCTGATTGTACGCCACGGCGGCGCGAATGAGCGACTTGAACGCCTTCTCGTCGATCGCGTCGCCTTCATGGAGGTCGATGGCGCGCCGCGTCTGCCCTTCGAGGCTGGCGTTGAAGAGCCGTGCAGGGTCATCGAGCGACGCGCCCTTCTGGAAGGTCAGCTTCACCGCACTCTTGTACGTCTCGCCCGTGCAGATGATCCCGGCGTGGGACCAGACAGGCACGCCCCACTTCCATTCCTCGACCACCTCCGCATCCGCATCCCGGATGAGGCGCCGGACGCGGGCGAGCGTGTCGCCGCGCCAGTCGCCCAGTTCACTGATTCGCTCGTCGATCAGGCGCGAAGGGGGAAAGCCGCCATCCCGCGCGCCCGTGCCGCCCGTTGCCTTCTTCATGTACAGTCGCTCGCGTCAGGGGTATCGGGATTCACATGCGTTCGCCGGGCAGGCTGCTGGCCTGCAGCACCCAGGCGACGAACTGCGCTTCGTCGAGCACGTCGTGCTCGCGGACGTCGAGATAGCGCACCTCGCGCATCTTCGATTTACCGGGAGGACGCGGGCGCAACGAGCTGCCCCGAAAGAAGGTCACCTTCATGTAGTTCGTATAGGCGTGCATGCCGAGAAACCACCCTTCGTCGGCCATGCCGTAGAGTGGAGAGTTCCATTTGACAGCCTTCTGCACGCCGGGCAGGGCCTGTTCGATGAGCGCATGGAGATGGCGCGCCACGTCGCGCTTCCAGCCGGGGAGTGCGGCGAGGTACGCGCGCACCGGCGCATCCCCGTATCCCTTGCGAATCTGGGGGTTCCCCCCGGAGAGCAGCTTCGGTGCGGCGGTCGAAGCCCGCTTCTTCACCGGAGTTCCCCGCCCTGCGGTCTTCTTGATTCTCCCCATTCGGCGGCTGGCCATGTCCGCCCTCAGACCTCGCGCATCCGCAGCGCGCGGTTCGCATCCCTGAGCCGCGCCCCGATCGCGATGAGCGCCATGTTGACGACACCGCCGATGACGAACCCGACGACGGCGGCGAGCGCATTCCGGAGCCAGCTGGGCATGGGCGATCTCCTGGGGATTCGACGCGTGGGCACCGGGAGCCCGATGCCGGATACCTCTGAATATCGCGCAAATCGGAAAATCGCCAGCGTGGGGGGAGAGGCGTGATCGTCCACGACGCAGCGGTCTGAATCCCCCAGGCCCGATCAAGGTGACTGGCGCGCAGCCACGGCTTTGCGCGCCGGCGCACGGCCAGTTCACCCAGTCTCCTTCAGAAGCTGATCCGTGTCACGAACCCCACCCGGACACCGGCATCATCCTGGTCATCTGATGGCGACCGGTCGGCCGATATCATCGGCATTGCCTGCCAGACATCACCCTCGCCCAGCGTGCCGCCGGCCATCATGCCGATGACTCCACCCGCCGCCGCCCCGGCGAGCATGCCCCCGGGGATGCTGACGGCGTCGGAGTCCTGAATCGCGCCGCCAACCAAGCCCAGCACTGTTCCAACGGCACCCGCCACCAACGCCGGCGTACGACCCCGCCGGAGGAATCCGCGCCGCCCCACCAGTCGTTCCACGCCGCGCAGCGACCTCGTCGCTACGGCAACCGTGTCCATCGAGCCTCGCATGATCAGTTCGATCGTGTCGGCCCGCAGGGAGACCGGCGTTCCGACGATGACTGCGATGCTGGAGTCGCTCGCCACCAATCGGATGATGGACGAGGTGGCGGGGGCGGTCTGGGCCGCGAGCGCCCGGGTGAGCAGCGCGGTGACGATACAGAGGGTGGCGAGCAGACGGAGCATTGGCGCATCCTCGCTGTGATTGGCGACGGGAAGCCGGGATCCCCTTTCGACTTGCAAGCGCGCCGCCGCTTTGGGCTCGCTGACGCTCGAAGGCGCAAGCAATGGAGCGGGAGCAGGTTCTGCGGGCCGTTGCCCGTGCGATCGCGGCGAAGGGATGTAATGAAGCGTTACGATCGGTCGCCCGGTCCGTTACTCATCGCCGGCCGATCGCTTCGTCCCCCGCGGCCTGGCGACTGCAAATCCATGGATGCCATCACTTGTCCCTCACTTGACGCATGGCCGGCACTTTGCACCCGGGTCGAAACACCTTCCATCCATCGAACCGAGGTTGCCATGCGACACACTCTTCTGCTGATCCTGCCGCTCGCCGCCGCTGTCGGCGCCGGTGCGTGCGCCAGTGACTCACCCACCGCGCCCGAGGAAGCAATCGCGCTCCACGGAAACGTCGCGGACTCGCCACCCCGGCCGCGGCCGGCCGGAGGAAGCTGCGTCACGACCGTAGCTCCCGCGGGGTTCGATTTCCCTCACCTCACCGTCACGATCGACGGCGTCTGCAATCTCCGACATCTCGGGCGCGCGACGATGCGGGCCACCCAGGTCATCGATGTGACCACCGGGCTCTTCTCGAACGAAACGGTCTATGTCGCGGCGAACGGCGACTCGCTGTTCACTGCATTCGCGGGAATTCCCACCTCCCCTCCCGGCTCGCCAGACATCACGTTCACGGGAACGGAGACCTTCGTCGGGGGCAGCGGCAGGTTCGCGCAGGCCACGGGCAGTACAGCAGCCGAAGGCAGCGCGACGCTCGCGCCGGATCAGAGCGGAGTCGGGGAGTATCGGATGGATGGCTGGATCACCTTCTGACATGGACCCCGACGCCGGCCTCGGAGGCCTCCTCCGAGGCCCATCGTTCGCGGTCGACGGTACCGGAGGGTAGCTTGCAAGCAGCGCCCCGAGGCCTGCAGCCAGGACCTGGACGCGCGGCTTCCCTCCTGTTCCCCATGCGGCACCACGATGGCAGCACGGACCTCCGAGTCGTGCATCGTCACCCAGCTCCCGCGCGACTGGCGCGGGGGCGGAGCCGCGTCGTCGGCCACCCGGTCAACCACACTCAGCGAGGAGGGCATCGCTGCCGCAACGGGCCGCGTGCGGGTTGCGGCCCTGATATCGGGCGTATTGTGGACGCTCGTGCTCACGGCGAACGTCATCCTCGCCCCGCTCTTTGAGAGGCTCGGATTCCCCGGTGCCGCGGGCTGGGCGTTCCCCAATGCGATCTACGGGGTCGTGGGCGTGGTCGGATCCTTCGCCCTCGCACGGGCGATCACGCGGTTCCGCATGCGACCCGCGACGATCATCGATCTAGGCCTCGCTCTCGAGGTCTTCACGGCCCTGCTGATCGCGCTCATCTCCTTCTACAAGATCGAGCCGCACGCCTCGCGGGTCTCCTGGACCGTCGCCCTCATACTGATCTATCCCGCGATCGCGCCGGCCGCGCCCCGGCGCGTCCTCGTCGCCGGCCTGCTCGCGGCATCGATGGATGCCGTCGGCTTCGGTGTGTCGGTGCTTCGCGATCCCCGGCAGGACTGGTCCACAATCGAGCTCGGCTGGATGCTTGCCCCGAGCTACGTCTGCGCATTCCTGGCCCTCGTGCCTGCCACGCTCATTCGCCGGCTGGGGCGTGAGGCGGGCGTCGCGCGCGAGCTCGGGAGCTACCGGCTCGGCCGCCTCCTGGACCGGGGTGGAATGGGAGAGGTCTACGAAGCGCGCCACCGCATGATCGCCAAGCCGGCGGCGATCAAGCTGATCCGTCCGGAGCTGCTCGCGACGTCGCCGGCGTTCGCCGACATGGTCGTGGAGCGGTTCTACCGCGAGGCCGAAGCGGTCGCGGCGCTGAGGAGCCCGCACACGGTGGCGCTCTATGACTTCGGCGTCGCCAC
>DAINRR010000052.1:0-22198 GCA_036741715.1 Gemmatimonadales bacterium | reverse complement strand
TTCGAGGACGGGCATCTGCACGTCGATCCTCCCGCTCACCCGTTCATCCGCCTCGCAGAGCGAGCGGTCCGCGGTTCGGGCGGCCCGATCGAGGCCGGCACGAGCGCCGGCTCAGCATGCCGCCGCCTCGGATTCTCGGCGGAGTCGCACGGCTTCGGACTTCCCTTCGACGACCTTCCGGGGTACGCGCCGATGGCAACGGCACCCTTCCGTGCGGGGATCCTTCGCGGAGTGAACGAGGACATCGCCGTGATCCGCATCGCGAGCTTCGGCGAACAGAATTTCGGAGCCGTCTGCGAGGAAGCCTGGCGCGCGCGGGAGGCCGTGAGCGGCGAGCCCTGCGACGAGTCCTGCGCGGATGCCCTCTACGAGGATGTGAGCCGCCGCCTCGTCGCCACCTTTGCACGAACGCTGGAGCAGCTCGAGCGCTCCGGGGCACGCACGCTCGTCGTGGACGTGACCGGCAATGGCGGCGGGAGCGGCCTGGCCGATGCGCTCGCACGCGAGCTGTCGCCCGTCCCGCTTCGCTCGGCCCCGGTCGGGCTCATCCGTCACCCGCACTCACTGAAGGCGCTGGCCGGGCAGGAGAGTCTCCTGACGCGCGAGCTCGCACGCACCGATCTCCCCGACCGACATCGTGCCCTGCTCGACTCGGCCCACGCGAGGGTCACCGAGACGATCCGGCAGCTCGAGTCGCCCTGCGACGTCACCCCGCTCTGGCGCGGAGAACGCGTCGAGTGCCGGCAGCTCGTGTCGGATGGAATGGTCTCGACCGGGATCCTGTCGTACGCCGGCCCGGGTGAGCTGGAGGATCTGGCGGTCGCGCCGTCGCTCTTCCATCCCCTCTCCTACGCATACCGCGAAGGCGTATATACCGGGAAACTCTACGTCGTGATGGACCGGGCGAGCGCGTCGGCGACGGAGCTCTTCGCCGCACTCCTGCACGATAACGGCGCCGCGACGCTCGTCGGCGAGCGCTCGTGGGGTGCGGGTTGCGGCTATACCAACGGCGGAGTGCAGCTCGCGCTTCCCTCCGTAGCGATGACGCTCCGGGCGCCCGACTGCGCCCGCCTCCGCCTCACCGGCGAAAACGAACGCGCCGGCCTCCTGCCGGATATTCCCCTGGAGTGGGAAGAGCAGGATCGCGCAGGCAAGGCGCGGATGGCGATCGCGGCGGCCGCGACCACGGCGCGGGCTTCACGCGCATCTTCGCCGAAGCGGCCATCGCGGTGAAATGACCGTCACGAGCAGAGCTGGCGCAGGGGACGAGGACTCGCCAGCTCACCGAAGCCGGCCGAAGTGCACCGTCAGCGCCAGGCCCGCGAACGATCCGATCGAATTCAGGTTGCCGAACCCGTGAATCCCGATCCCGGCGAGCTTCGTCGGCCATAGCGCCGCTTCGAGCGAGAGCGCGAGCCCCACGGCAGAAGCGTTCCGGCCCGCATTGCACCCTTCGCACTTCACATAGCCGACACCCGCGGAAGCCGACGGGCGAAACGATCCGCCGCGTCCGAGCTGCCGGCCGTAGAGAAGTGCCACGTCGAACGACTCCTCCTCACCACCCTCGAAATCCGACGCGATGAAGCTCGCCCGCGAGGATATGAGGTGCCTCCCCATCGCCACCGATGCGGCAGCGAGCCCGCCAAGATTCGCACTGCTCACTCCGAGTCCGGCCTGCACCCAGATCGCTCGTGTGTGCGGAGTGTCCTGTGCGGAGGCCGTTCCAGGACTGCAACCTGACACGACCGCCATCATGCCGACTGCCCGCCACCGCCGGTTCAGCATCTGCGACCCTTTCCCTTTCGCGCTTTCGCGATTCTGACGAAGCCGGGCACACTGCGATGCACGTCAAGCGACGCGCGGCGGGCTATCGGTACCCCGCCGCCTGCAGCTTGAACAGCTCCGCGTACAGCCCGCCATGCTCCACCAGCGACTCATGCGTCCCGTGCTCGACCAGCTCCCCGCCCTGCAGAACGAGGATCCGGTCCGCCATCCGCACCGTCGAAAAACGGTGCGAGATCAGCACGGCCATCCGGCCACGCGTGAGCTCCGAGAAGCGGAGGAATACCTCGTACTCCGCCCGTGCGTCGAGTGCGGCGGTCGGCTCGTCGAGCACGAGGAGCTGCGCATCGCGCATGTATGCCCGCGCCAGCGCCACCTTCTGCCACTCGCCACCCGACAGGTCGGCACCGCCTTCGAAGCGGCGGCCCAGCATCTGGTCGTAGCGGCCCGGCAGCCGCTCCACCACGGTGTCGGCGAGGCTCCGGCTCGCCGCTTCCCTGATTCGCGCCTCGTCGTCGCGCTGCTCGATGCTTCCCACCGCGATGTTCTCGCGCACGATGAAGTCGTACCGCACGAAGTCCTGGAAGATCACGCCGACGTTGCGTCGAAGGCTCTCGAGGTCGTACTCGCGGAGGTCCACGCCGTCGAGGAGGATCCGGCCTTCGCTCGGGTCGTAGAGCCGCACGAGGAGCTTGGCGAGCGTCGTCTTCCCGGCGCCGTTCTCCCCGACCAGCGCGATCCGCTCGCCTGGCGCGAGGGAGAACGAGAGCCCGCGCACCGCCCACCGCTCCGACCCCGCATAGCGGAACCCGACGTTCTCGAAGGCGAAGCCGCGCTGGATCGGCGCCGGAACCGGGCGCGCCTTCGGATGGTCGCGAATGGTCGGCTCGATCTCGAAGAAGCCGAACAGGTCGTCGAGGTAGAGGCTCTGCTCGTACACCTGCGCGAACGAGAGGAGAACCCGCTGGATCAGGTCCCGGCTCTGCCGGAAGCTCCCGGCGAGGAACGTCAGCACGCCGATAGTGAAGAGCCCTGCCGGCGAGCGATACCCGGTGACCGTCAGATAGATGATCGCGGCATACGCCCCGTAGTAGCCGAGCGTGCCGAGCGTGTTGAGGGCCACCGACACCGCGCTTCGACGGATCGCGAGATTGCGGTTCGCGTAGTAGAACTCGCGTGCCAGCGTTTCGTACCGTCCCACCAGGAACGCCGAGAGTCCGAAGAGCTTGAGCTCCTTCGCCGAGATGTCGCTCGCGCCGATGAAGCGGAGGTAGTCGAGCTGGCGGCGCTGCGGGGTCCACGAATAGAGGAGGGAGTAGCCGAGCGAGGCGAAGTGGGTCTCGCCGAGGAGCGAAGGCACCACGGCCACCGCGAGCAGCACGAGGAGCCACGGCACGTACAGTGCGAGCGCGATCGTGAGACTCACCAGCGTGATCACGTCCTGGATGCTCTGCAGCAGGAGCGAGAAGAGCGCGATGCGCCCGACCGTCTGCCGCCTTGCGCGCTCGAGCTTGTCGTAGATCTCCGCGTTCTCGAGCTGCTCGAGATCGAGTGCCGCTGCGTGGCTCATCAGCCGGACGCTCGTCTCGTTGGCGAAGAGGTCCCCGAGGAGGCTCTCGAGCAGCGCGCCCGCCCGCGCGGCCGCAGCGCCGATGAGCGCAATGCCGAATTCCGCCGCGAGGAGCCACCCGAGGCGCTCCCATTCGACGACGCCGGTGGCCTGGTACGTGGCGATGCGGGCCACGACCTCGTCGACGATGAGCTTTCCCACCCAGAGCACGCCGAGCGGGATGACGGCACCGACGAGGCGGAGCAGGAGCACGCCCACGACGTACGCGGGCTGGGTCTGCCAGACGAGGCGGAGGAGGCGCGGCAGGTGCCGCATGGCGGCGAGCCGTTCCCGCCAGGTCTCCGGACGATCGGGAGGCCCCGGGTTCCGGCCGCCGCGCGGCCCGGTCTGCCGGATCACGGGGTGAGCGAGAGGTTGCGACATCGTTCAAGTATGGCGTGGCGGTTAACTTCCGGCATGCCCACCGCACTCGTCACCGGCGCCACCGAGGGAATCGGCCGTGCCACGGCGCTCGCCTTCGGGCACGCCGGCTGGCGTGTCGGTCTCTGCGCACGCACCGCGTCCCGGGTGGACACGCTCGTCGCCGAGCTGCGCGCGGCCGGCGTCGAGGCGGCCGGGGCCGCCGGCGATGTCGGTGTCGAGGCGGATGCGGGGCGCATTGCGCGCACAATTCAGGACGGCCTCGGACCGGTGGACGCCCTCGTCAACAACGCCGGCATCGCGGTCTTCAAGCCGTTTCTCGAGCAGTCGCTCGAGGAATGGGACCGCACGATGGCCACGAACGTGCGGAGCCTCTTCCTCATGACGCGCGAAGTCCTGCCGGGCATGCTCGAACGGGGGCGCGGTGCCGTGGTCAACGTCGCGAGCCTGGCGGGAAAGAACGGCGTGAAGGGCGCCACGGCGTATTCCGCGTCCAAGCACGCGGTGCTCGGATTCAGCCGATCCCTCATGCTCGAGGTGCGGACGCTGGGCGTTCGCGTGATCGCGATCTGCCCCGGCTCGGTGGACACCGAGCTCATCCGGCCGCAGGAGGACCCCGACGCCCCGCCGAGGCGCATTCTCCTGCCGGACGACGTCGCCGCCACGATCCTCGCGGCGCTCGACCTGCCCGAGCGCGCGCTCGTGAGCGAGCTGGACATCCGCCCCTCGAATCCGTGAGCGATCCGGGCAGCACGGGCACGGTCCTCGTCTCACGCTGCATCTGCATGCGCTTCCCCTTCGATCGGCTCCTTCCCCTGGCACGCGCCGAGGGGTGGGACCTCGCCGCGGTGATGCGCGAGACGGGTTGCGGTGCCCAGTGCGGGCTCTGCCGCCCGTATCTTCGCCGCATGCTGCGCACCGGCCAGACGGAGTTCCACGAGCTCCTGTCCGGAGACGACGCGTGACGATCCGCGATGTCGCGCGCCGGCTCTACACCGTGCGGCCGCTGGCCGCCGCGGTGGTCATCCTCTTCTGGTGTGCCCTCTACCTCTCCGACCGGCGCAGCGACATCGCGGCCATCGCCGTCGCGCTGCTCGCGAGCATCGCGGCGCTGATCGCGGTGCGGCGTGGGCGCATCCTCGCCGCGGCCCAGAGCGAGACGCTCCGGCGCGCGCTCGAGGCGGCCTCAGCCCGTAACCGCGAGCTCGACCGGCTGCGCCATCTCGGCGGGACCCTGCTTTCGGGCAAGAGCGTCGCGGAGCTGCAGCGCGAGGTGGCGCTCGCCGCGGCGGACCTCCTGCAGGCCGAGAGCGGCGGCGTCACGATCATGGTGGAGGAAGGCCGGTTCCTCAGGGTCGTGGCCGCGACCGGCCCGCTCGAGGTGACGGTGGGGAACCTGCTGCCGGTGGACCATTCGCTGCTCGGATGGGCGGTCACGCACAACGAGTCGCTCGTCGTCAACAACATCGACGCAGACCCGCGGAGCTACCGCGAGGCCATCCTCCCCGTGGCCCTCACCACCGCCGCGATCGCCCCCCTTCGCTCCGCGGGACTCGTGATCGGCACCGTGGCCGCGTACAACCGGCTCGACGGGCGCGGCTTCGGCGATCAGGACCTTCAGCTGCTCGAGGTCCTCGGCGACCAGGTGGTCGTGGGCCTCGACCGCGCCGCCGGCCTCCAGGCGAGCCGCGAGAACGAGGTCGCGCTCGCAGCCAAGAACCGCGAGCTGCAGCGCGCCACGCGGCTCAAGAGCGAGTTCCTGGCCAACATGAGCCACGAGCTGCGCACGCCGCTCAACGCGATCATCGGCTTCAGCGACCTCCTGCTCACGGAGCAGGTCGGCGCCGTCAACGAGGTCCAGCGCGACTTCCTCGACTCCGTACTGCGGAACGGGCGGCACCTGCTCGGCCTCATCAACAGCGTGCTCGACCTCTCGAAGATCGAGGCCGGCCGGATGGCGCTCTCGCTCGCGCCGACCGACATCCGCGAGGCGATCGTCGGCGCCGTGGCCGACACGGCCAGCCTGCGCGCGGAGAAGTCGCAGGAATGCGATGTGCGGGTCGACCCGGCCGTGGACCTCACGATCCTCGCGGACGGCTTCCGCGTGCGCCAGGTGCTCTTCAACCTCCTCTCCAACGCATCCAAGTTCACCCCGGACGGCGGCACGATCACGCTCTCCGCGGTGCGAACGCGCACGCCCATGCCGGTGCCGTCCGAGCGCTCCGGCGACGCGCCGAAGCTCATGAGCCGTGACGCGGTATGGGTCTCGGTGATCGACACCGGCATCGGGATACGCGAGGAGGATCGGCCGAAGCTCTTCCGCGAATTCAGCCAGGTGGACAGCTCGTTCACGCGCCAGGCACAGGGAACGGGGCTTGGCCTCGCCCTCTGCAAGAGCTTCGTGGACCTGCACGGCGGGGCCATCGGCGTGGATTCGATCGTCGGCAAGGGAAGCACCTTCTGGTTCATCCTGCCAGTGGACGGCCCCATCCGGCGGCGCGTTGCCGCGCACCTCGGGGAAGCCGTCCAGTCGATCTGAAACTGCGGCCTGCCGTCCTCGTTATAGTTGGATATGCGGAATTCGTGGCTCACCCGTGTGAACACCCTCGTCCTCGCGCTGCTGCTCGCGGGCGGCGGGAGCGGGCTGCCCGTCGCCGACGCCCTCTTTCATCATCTCCAGGGCACGGCCGACAGCCGGAGCCGCCTCGCCGACGGCGAGGCTCCCGGCTCGCACGGCGAGCGGTGCTCGCTCGGCATTCCCCTCCCGGCGATGGCGTCGGCCGGCGCGGTGGCTCAGGCGCCGGCGTGCACCGCGCCACAGCTCGCACAGGTCGCGATCGGGCGTTCGGCAACGCGTCCCTCGACCTTCGTCCCGCCCTCCGCCCGGCCCCGCGCACCTCCCCTCCGGATCGGCTGACGCTTCTTCGCTGATCGACCGATCCGGCGCCGCATTGGCGCCCCAGGGTGGAGGTTCCGATGTACTTCCTTTCGATGCTCCTCGCATTGGCGGGTGCGCCCGCCGACACGACCGGCGCCGGCGCGCCGCTCGCCGTGCTTTCCGGCCGGGTCAGGAACGAACAGGGCGATCCGCTCGACGCCGTGCGCGTGACGATCGTCGAGGCCAACCGCTCGACGCAGACCGGCGCCGACGGCGTCTACTCGTTCACCGGCCTCGCGCGCGGGACGTACGGGCTGTCCTTCGCCCGGATCGGCTACGCGCCGCGCGTGCTCCGCACGCGGCTCGGCGACGCGGACACGACCGTGAACGTCATCCTTCGCGCGTCCTATGTGGAGCTGCCGGACATCCAGGTCACCGCGTCTCCACTCGCCACCACGGCGCTCGCGGCTCCGCAGCCCATCTCGGTGCTCACCCCGGGCGACCTGGCGACGGCGGGCGCCCCTTCGCTCGGAGAGACCGCCAGCATCGTCCCCGGCGTGCGCAGCGTGAGCACCGGCTCCGGAATCGGAAAGCCGGTGATTCGCGGGCTCACTTCGAATCGGGTCCTCGTGCTCGCCGACGGCCAGCGCCTCGAGACGCAGCAGTGGGGCGACGAGCATGGCCCCAACATCGAGACCGCGACGGCGGAGCGGATCGAGGTCATCCGCGGGCCCGCCAGCGTGCTCTATGGCTCGGATGCGCTCGGCGGGGTGATCAACGTCGTCGATCCTGACCTGCCGGATGCGCTCGGGAAGCGGCCCTTCGTGCGGGGCCAGATCCGGACCGCGTTCAGCACGAACACGCGGATGCCTGAGGGGACGCTCATCGCAGAAGGCGCGCGCGAGGGATTCGGGTTCCGCGTGGCGGGCACGGCGCGCTCGGCCGGCAACGTGCAGACGCCGGCGGGACCGCTGCTCAACAGCGGCATCGAAACCCTGAGCGGCTCGGCGTCCGCGGGGATGCGCGGGATGTGGGGCGCGGCACACCTCACGTACGCGCGCCGTGCCGAGCGGCTCGAGCTGCACGAAGATCCTGCGGAGAATCCCGGTGCCACGCCCTACCAGCGGGTGGCCGACGACCGCCTTCACTTCGAGATGTCGCTCCCCGTCGCGAGCTCGCACTTCGACGTGGACGCCGGGTACGAGCGCAACCACCGCCGGGAATTCGAAAGCGCCGACGCCGACGAGATCGAGCTCGGACTTCTCTCGAAGACGTGGACCGGAGACGTGCGGTTCCACCATACGCCGGTGGGGCCGCTCGACGGCATCGCCGGCGTCAGCCTCTTGCGGACCGGCGTCGAGAAGGCGGGCGAGGAGACGCTCGTGCCGGAAAGCCGCACCGACAACGTCGGCGTCTTCGTCTCGGAGCAGGCGCCGCTCGGGCCGGTCACGGTGTCGGTCGGTGCGCGTTTCGATCACCGCCGCCTCGATGTGGATGCCGATCCCGACCTGGGACTGTCGGCCGAAGAGCGCAGCTGGAATGCGGTGAGCGGAAGCCTCGGGCTCCTCTTTCACACGTCCGAGCAGACCGCCGTCGTCCTCAACATCGGCCGCGGCTTTCGCGCGCCATCCACGTTCGAGCTCTTCTCGAATGGCGTCCACGAGGGGACGGCCCGCTTCGAGCGCGGCAATCCCGGGCTCGAGAACGAGACGTCACTGAACACCGACCTCGCCTTTCGGGTCCAGTCGGAGCGGGTGAGCGCAGAGATCGGCGGCTTCGTGAACCTCGTCGACGATTACATCTATCCACGCCCGACCGGTTTCGAGGACCCCGAGAGCGGCTTCGCCATCTACGACTACACGCAGGGAAACGCGCGGCTCTACGGGCTCGAGGCCGTGGCGGAATACCATCCGACGGCCGCGCTGCATTTCCGCGGCACCGCGGATTACGTGCGCGGCCAGAACACCGATCTCGATCTGCCGCTGCCGTTCATCCCGCCGCTGCGCGTCACCTATTCCGTGCGCGTGGAGGCACCGCCGGTGGGTCCGATCGCCGGGCCGTACATCTCGGCGGAAGGCGAGTCGAACCTGCGGCAGGGCGATCCCGACCCGCAGGACTTCGCCCCGCCGGGCTATACGCTCGCGCACATCGGGGGAGGCTTCGGGATTCCGGTCGGGGAGCGGACGATCGGCTTCGACGTGCAGGTCCGCAATCTCTTCGATGCCACGTACACGAACTTCCTCAGCCGCTACAAGGCGTGGGCGTTCGACCCGGGGCGGAACGTCATCGTCCGGGTCAGCACCGCCCTCTAGCGGTCAGTGCGCCCGGCGCGTGATCGTCACCGGCCAGGGTCCGAGGACGTAGGCACCCGTCGATTTCTGGAAGAGTCCGAGGAAGACCGGGACCGCTTGACCGGGTGCGATCCAGTAGAGTGACCCGCTGAACGCATCGTCGGGCGTGTACTCGACCCGGCTGGGCAGCGGTCCCCCGGCGGCGCTGCCGCTCACGCGCAGCTCGAAGTCCACGCCGGTAAGGGGTGCGGTGAGATTGCCGCCGGCGTTCGCGAAGGTGGCAGCGATCCGCACTCCACCCTTGTTCACTTCGATGTCGCGAACCGGAAAACTCGCCTCGCTGGTTGCGGTATAGACGAAGCCGTCGATGCGCGCATTCATCCGGAGCGGCGCGCGCTCCGCCGGCTGCTCGATCGGGGCCGGGGTGAATGGTTCCTCGCCCGAGCAGGCGAGGAGGCAGGACAGGGCGAGGAGCACGGCTCGGCTCCCCAGGGCAACGGCCGTCACGGACGCCTCCGGTTGCTTCTCCTCTTACTCTACCGGCGGGACCGCGGTTGGCAAGTCGGCGGCGGTCAGCGCCGGGGTGCCCGCTTCCACCCCGGATGCATCGGCGGCGGCGCGACCGCGTCGCGGCGGAGCAGCTCGAGCCACGGGGCAACCGCCGCGGCGAGGCCTCGGGCCGTATCCTCGTCGCTCCCGTCGAACATGCCCTCCTGGCGAGTCACGAGCATCATCGCGCCGATGACCCGCCCCGCCACGCGCAGCGCCACGATCAGGTCGGTGCGCCCGGCCTGATCGGCGACGATCGAGGAGGTCTCGCCGCGCACCACACGCCCGAGCGGGGTCTCTCCGGTCGCCACCTGGGGGAGGTCGGGGAGGGGCCGGCGCTCGCCGGGACGCAGCATCGCGACGCGGCTCGGATCGCCGAGGACGAGTGCGAACCACATCTCGTCGAAGCCGATCATCGCCGAGGCCTCCGACTCGATGCGGCGGGTGGCCTCGGCGGGATCGCTGACGGTGGCGAGCGTCTCGAGGACGCGCGCCATGCGCGATGGAAGGCTTCGCTGGGCGGCGACATGGCCGCGCAGCACCTGCAGGTGCCCGGCCATCACGAACGCATCGACCCGCGGGGCGATGATCGGAGCGATCCGCTGGAGCAGCATCGCATCCTCCTCCGCGTAGCGATGGTCGTCGGCACTCGAGAGGAGGAGGCAGCCGATCGCCTGATCGGACAGCGCGAGCCGCACGCCGAGGGCGGAGCGGGCTGGAGGGGCATCGGGCGCCGGCGGGAGGACGAGCGGTTCGCCGGGAAGCCCCGAGAGCACGATGGCCTCGGGCCGCTCCACGAGCGACACGAGGTCCATGTTCGCGCCCGAGACGATGAGGTCGGGATCGCCCCAGAGAGGGCCGCCCGGATGCTCGCCGATG
Source organism: Gemmatimonadales bacterium (assembly GCA_036741715.1). Lineage (GTDB taxonomy): Bacteria > Gemmatimonadota > Gemmatimonadetes > Gemmatimonadales > GWC2-71-9 > CAMLLJ01. The sequence goes on along the minus strand of DAINRR010000052.1, from coordinate 11,829 downwards.
CGATACCATTGCTCCGCCGATGCACCCGGAACGAGCAGCTCGAGCCGGTCATGCGGAATCGGCTTCGCCAGGGCCGCGGAGAGGGCGCGGGACAGCTCGCGCGGCGTCCGCGCGCTCGACGCGATCTCGGCGGCCGCCGTCATGGCGGCTGCGATCTCCGCATCGCTGCGCCTGAGCGGCCGGGCCCCGCCTTCGCGCCACCGTCGCGCGAGCGCGCCGAGCGCCGGGGCCAGGGAATCCGCGGCAAGCTGCGCGGCGGCGCGCTCCCGGGGCCCATGCGCGCCCGCGGCGAGATTGGCGAACATGAGCAGGCCTACATCGGTGCCACGATGCACCGACGTGACACAGATCGTGGAGCGATACCCGGCCCCTTCGACGAGTTCCTCCAGGAGCGCAAGCTGCTCGCGGCCGACCGACGGCGGCTCCGGCACGAGGAGCGCATCGGCAGCGAGCGCCTCCGGTGCCAGGAGCACGGCGCCTCCGTTCGCAGGATAGAGCCAGAACGCGAAGAGGTCGTGCGGCACATCCGCGGCGAGCGCGCTCGAGAGAGCCTCGTACCAGGTGAGGAGCGTGACCGGATCCGCCGGATCGTCGTCCGGGCGGAGGAGGGGCACGAGCGGTCCGTCCCCCAGCGGCTCCATCTCGTTGGGGGGCCCGGCGTTGGCGGCGGAAGGCGGGGTGGGCATCAGTCGTGCCAATGCGCATTAGGCGTGCCGACGTCGTTTCTCCCGATGGCGTGCGTCAACCCGTTGTAGCTCATACAGTTGCTGGGTGCGCCCACGGGCCGGCGGCCGCAGCTCGGGCAAGCCGGGCCGCGAACTGCGAGCCGAACGGCGCCAACTGCTTTCCCCGGGCGCCCTAGACTGCGAGCAGGGTCAGCTAGACCTTACGCCCATGCGACTTGTCACAGCAGACGAGGCGGTGGCCTCGATCGCGTCGGGAGAACGGGTCTTCGTGCATTCCGTCGCCGCCGCGCCGCAGCGCCTCATTGCCGCACTCGTGGCGCGCGCGGAGGCGCTCCGCGCCGTCGAGCTGGTCCACCTGCACACCGAAGGGCCCGCGCCGTATGCGGCCGCGCCGCTCGCCGCGAGCTTCCACACGAGCGCGCTCTTCGTCGGCGCCAACGTGCGCGCCGCCGTCGCCTCCGGCGAGGCCGACTACATCCCGATCTTCCTGAGCGAAGTCCCGGCCCTCTTCCGGAGCGGCCGCATGCCGCTCGATGTGGCGCTGATCCAGGTCTCGCCCCCCGACCGGCACGGGTTCTGTTCACTCGGCACGTCGGTGGACGTGAGCCGCGCCGCGGTGGGCGTGGCCCGGCGTGTCATCGCGGAGATCAACCCGCGCATGCCGCGCACGCACGGCGACGGCCAGGTCCACGTGGATCACATCCACGCGGCGGTCGAGGTCGACTACGAGCTCCACGAGCGCGTGCCGGCAGCGCTCACCGAGGTGGAGCGCGCGATCGGGCGGCACATCGCGTCGCTCGTCGAGGACGGGGCCACGCTGCAGCTCGGCATCGGGTCGATCCCCGACGCCGTCCTCGCCGCGCTCGGCGACCATCGCGACCTCGGCGTGCATACGGAGATGTTCTCCGACGGCGTCATCGACCTCGTCGAGCGCGGCGTGGTGAACGGCCGCCTCAAGCGCACGCATCCGGGGAAGATCGTCGGCGCGTTCATCCTCGGCACGCGCCGGCTCTACGATTTCGTCGACGACAATCCGCAGGTGGCGATGCTCGCGGTGGATTACGTCAACGACACCACGGTCATCCGCCGCAATCCCAAGGTCACGGCGGTCAACAGCGCAATCGAGATCGACATCACGGGGCAGGTCGCGGCGGATTCGATCGGCACCCGTCAGTACTCCGGGGTCGGCGGCCAGATGGACTTCATTCGCGGGGCATCCCTGTCACCGGGAGGCAAGCCGATCATCGCCCTGCCTTCCCGTACGAAGCGCGGCGAGTCACGTATCGTGGCGATGGTCCGGCCCGGCGCCGGCATCGTGACGACGCGTGCGCACGTGCACTACGTCGTGACGGAGTACGGCGCGGTGTACCTGCACGGGGTGGGCCTGCGCGACCGCGCGCGCGCACTGATCGGGATCGCGCATCCCGACGACCGCGAGGCGCTGGAGCGCGCCGCGGTCGAGCGGTTCGGGCGCCTCCCGGCTCGCCCCGCGTGACGACGCAGATCGATCAGCATCCCGACGGCGGCCGCGTCCGGCGCCGCCTGCACGAGATCATCTTCGAGGCGGACACGCGGGCGGGATGGGCGTTCGACATCGCCGTGATGGGCCTGATCCTCGCGAGCATCGGCGTCGTGATGCTCGAGAGCGTCGAAACGATCCGCGCGGATCACGGCCCCCTCCTCCGCGCCCTCGAGTGGGGATTCACCATCCTCTTCACGATCGAGTACATCCTCCGCCTGTCCAGCGTGCGCCGTCCGCTCCGGTACGCGCTCACGCCGCTCGGCCTCATCGACTTCCTGGCGATCGTCCCGACCTACCTCAGCCTCTTCCTGCCCGGTGCGCAGACGCTCCTCGTGGTCCGCGTGCTCCGGCTGCTCCGCATCTTCCGGATCTTCAAACTCGCCGAGTACCTGCGGGAATCGTCGGTGCTGGTCAGCGCGCTCAAGGCGAGCCGGCGCAAGATCACGGTCTTCCTGCTCACGGTGCTCACGATCGTGCTCATCGTGGGCACGATGATGTATGTCGTCGAGGGACCGACGCACGGCTTCACGAACATCCCGGTCGGCGTCTACTGGGCCGTCGTGACGCTGACCACCGTCGGCTACGGCGACCTGTCCCCGGCCACGCCGCTCGGCCGGATGCTCGCCGTGATCGTGATGCTGATGGGCTACGCCATCATCGCCGTGCCGACCGGCATCGTCACCATGGAGCTGACCCGCGTGAGGGACCTGCCGGTCAGCAACCAGGCGTGCCCGTCCTGCGGCATCGGCGGACATGAGTATGGCGCGAAGTTCTGTCGGAGGTGCGGCGCCGCGCTGTAGCGCGCCCGGGGGCGGAGATGCGCCCTGAATCGCGCGATCCTTCGCTCCCGTCAAAGGGAATCTCCATGCGTCTGCTGGCGAGCCTGTTCCCCATCGTGCTGCTCGCTTGTACGCGCGAACGCAGCTCCCCCGAAATCGTCGTCACGACGATCGCGACCTTCGGCGATACCGCGGGCGACGGTGCGATCGCGGGGACGCCCACCATCGCCCGCGACCAGGCAGGGCGCTTCTACGCTGCCACTCCATTCGGCGCGGCGGATGCGCTCGTCGCAGTGTACGACAGCACCGGGCGATTCCTCACCCGCCTCGGAGGCATCGGCGACGGGCCGGGCGAATACCGCCAGCCGAACGTCGTCACCCCGCTGGGCGACTCGATGGCGATCTTCGACGCCGGAACCCGCCGCGTCAACGTCATCGGACCTTCGCTCGAGTGGGCCGGCAGCATCCCGGCGCCGGGACCCGTGATGTCGGCCACCGGGTTCCCCGACGGGAGCTTCGTCGTCAACTGGCCCCTCCCGTCCGGGGACAGCGCGCGAGGCTTCTTCCAGCTGTACGACCGCCATGGACGCTTCGTCCGATCCTTCGAGGAACCGCGCGCTCCCTGCGAGTCCGAGGCCTGCCTCTGGGAGGGCAGCTTCGTCTATCGCGCCGATTCCCGCGGCGGCATCTGGGCGGCGCGCATGCTGGGTGAGCTCGAGATCTCGCGGTTCGATTCCGCCGGCCGGCTCGTCAGGCGCCTCGCGCTCCACGCACCGTGGTTCCCCTCCCACCCCTCGCGCGGCACGTTCCCGCGAGAGATGATGGTCGGGATCGCGCCCGATGCCTTCGGCCATCTGTGGCTGTCCGGCTTCACGACCGACCCTGCCGCACCCGACACCGCGCGCGCCACGAGGCCCGGCGACCCCGAGCGCCTCGATGGCATCCTGGAAGTGCGGGATTCGCTCAGTGGCGCCGTCATCGCCACCCGCCGCTTCGATGACGCGGTGCTGCTGCTGCCGCTCGGCGATGGGCTCATCGCACATATCGGGCAGCACGACGACGGCTGGGCGCGGATCGAGATCTGGCGCGCTGAATTGAAGGAGAAAGGTGCTTTCTCTCCGTAGTGACCCCGGTCGCTTCGTACCCTGCCCGGAGAACCGATGACCGTTCCCGCAGCGCGAATTCTGCTTGTTTGCACGCTGATCGCCGGGAGCGCGTGCCGCCCGGAGGCTCGCGTTGCGGATCCGTCCGCGCTCGATGGCATCGCGCGCCGCTATGTCGTACTGGCCCTCGGTCTTGGCCACCATGATCCGAGCTACGTGGACGCCTATTACGGGCCGGATTCCCTGAAACTCGTCGCGGATCGTGATTCCCTGCCGCTCGGTGCCATCCGCGCCGCCGCCGAATCGCTCGTCGCCAGGCTCGGCGACAGCGTCCCCCGGTACGCGGATTCGCTCGTCGCGATGCGGCACCGCTACCTGCGAACCCAGCTCGCCAGCATGATCGCGCGCACACGCATGCTTCAGGGGGAGCGATTTTCCTTCGATGAAGAGGCACGGCTCCTCTACGATGTGACCCCGCCGACGCTGCCGCCCGCGCATTTCGACGCGCTGCTCGCACGGCTCGACTCGATCCTGCCGGGACCGGAGCCGCTCGCGGTGCGTTACCTGCGGTTCCGCGACGGAGTCTCGATTCCGCCCGCCCTCGTGGATACGGTCTTCCGCACCGCCATCGCCGCCTGCCGCGCACGCACGCTCGAGCAGATGCCATTGCCGGAGGGTGAACGGTTCGATCTGGAATACGTCACCGGCACCTCGTGGAATGCCTACAACTGGTACAAAGGGAATGCCCGCAGCCTGATCCAGGTGAACACCGACCTGCCGATCGGCATCGACCGCGCGGTGGACCTCGCCTGTCATGAGGGGTATCCGGGCCATCACGTCTACAACGCGCTGCTGGAGGACGCGCTCGTCCGGGGGAGGGGATGGGTGGAGATCTCGGTCTATCCACTCTTCAGTCCGCAGTCGCTGATCGCCGAGGGCTCGGCCAACTACGGCATCGACATGGCGTTCCCGGACGAGGAGCGGACAGCGTTCGAGCGGGATTCCTTATTCCCGCTCGCCGGGCTCGACCCGTCACTCGCGGCCATGAATGCGCGCGTGCGGGGAGTCGTCGAGGAGCTCAACTACGCGCGAAATGAGGTGGCTCGGCGCTATCTCGACGGCGCCATCGACTCCGCCGCCGCGCGCGCCGAGATGCAGCGGCTCTGGCTCGGCACGCCGGAGGCGGCTGCGAAGACGGTCCGCTTCATCGACGGGTACCGCAGCTACGTCATCAACTACAATCTGGGGAAGGACCTCGTCGCGGACTGGGTCGAGACCGCCGGAAACACGCCGGAGGCTCGCTGGGCAGCGTTCCGCGCGCTGCTTTCCACGCCTCGTCTCCCTGGTGATCTGACCGCGTCCCGCTGAGTCGGACGTTCCGGTCCCGGGCTGCCGGCCTCGCCGGCAAATGGGTCCAGTGAGGATCGCGCCCTCCGCCGCGGCCTCCGGCGGGCCGACGACCCGCGCCCCGGCCTGATCGATCCATCTTCGCACATGATTCGCTCCCGTACGTCTCCCACTCTCAGGCGCGCTGCATGCGGAGGAGGCGACATGCGGCTCCCGCCGTCCGGCGGAGACGCCGTATCTTGAAACATGCGCCTCACCTGGATGCTGCTTCTCGCCGGGCTCGCCCTGCAGTCCTCGCGCCCCGATGTGCCGGCCGTCGAGGGGCGCATACGCGAACTGGTCCCGCCGCTGCCGCCGGGCGGCACCTGGATCTCGGACGAGCGGCGCCTGATCGAGCCCGGAGCGCTGGCAGCCCTCAACGCCCGCATCGGCGCGCTCCAGCGGGAGGGCCTGGGCGACGTCGGCGTCGCGATCATTCCATCCATCGCGAACTACACGCCCGCCGAAGTCGGCGTCGCGATCTACCGGACCTGGCGCGTCGGGCGCATCGATTCGATCGGATCGTCGCGGCGAAACCTCGGTGTGCTCCTCCTGATCGTACCGAAGGAGCTGTCTCCCGACAGCTCGGGCGTCTGCTGGATCACCACGGGACGCGGAGCCGAGGGTATCGTCACGGACGCGGCGAGCGGCCGCATCTGCCGGGACGAGATCGTGCCGCATCTTCGCGAGCGCGATTACGCCGCCGCCGTGTCCGCCGCGCTCGATGCGCTTGGGGAGCGGCTCCGCAGCGACGAGGGGCTCGCAGCCGAGCCGGCGTCGCCGGGGACCGAGCCGGACGAACCCGCGCCGACGTGGCTGTGGATGCTGCCGACCGGATTGGTCGCGCTCGGCGGTGGCACGGCCGGCGCGCTCTACTGGCGCCGTCACCATCGCCGCCGCTGCCCGAACTGCGGCAGGACGATGGAGCGCCTCAGCGAGTCCGCGGACGACGCGGAGCTGGACCATGGCCAGCGCGTCGAGGAGCGGGTGAAGAGCGTCGACTATGATGTGTGGAAATGCCCCGGCTGCGCAGAGACGATCGTCCTTCCGTACGGTCGCGTCTTCAGCTCGTACCGGAAATGTGATGCCTGCGGCCGCAAGACGATGCGGACCGCACGGAAGATCCTGAAGAAGGCCTCCTACACAGCGACGGGACTTGCCGAAGACACGCATTTCTGCGAGGCGTGCGGCACGAAACGCGTCGAACGGCTGGTGCTTCCGAAGGAGACCCCGCCTTCCGCCTCGACCTCGTCGAGCGGCGGCGGCAGTTTCGGCGGAGGGGGTGGCGGCGGTGGCGGCTTCGGCGGCTCGGGATCGACGGGCGGGGGTGGCGGGGGCTCGCGGTATTGAGGAATTCGCCGTCCCGGATCAGCACCCGCGCGAGTAGAACCACACCGTCGGCGCCGCATCGCTCCACGCGCGGATCCATCCCTTGGCCACGGCCCGCGGTTCCGGACCCTCACAGACCTGATCGACCACCTCGATCTCGAGCCACAGCGCCCCATTCACCATCCGCGTGCCGAGCAGCCGGACCGGCGGCCCGTCGCCACTCCTGGTGGGCCGTGGAAGCGGCTGGGGCGCGGCCGCGCTGTCGGGCGCGAATCGAAGCGTGCCGTCCCACACGTCCGTCAGGTAGGTCAATCGCTCGCGGAGCAGCGGCTCGAGCGGCAGGAACTCGCCGAGGTCGCGACGGAGCCAGGCGCGGCCGCTGTCGCGCAGGCCGACCAGCAGCCAGCGCTCATCCACTCCGTACACGGCCGCGGACGATTCCTCATAACCATGTTCGCGCGTTTCGAGCCCGCCGAGCGAATCGGGAGGCAGCAGGAAGAGGCCAAGGAGGGAGTCGGGACTGCCGGCGGATGGCAGCGGCGGCGGCGACTCGGCGCGCACTCCGGATGTTCCCCGCTCGCATGCGACGAGGAGGAGCGCTCCGAACGACAGGGCCGACGCATGGCGCCGCATGACTGCTCCGTGCGATGGTGTGGCGGCCGCGGGGGAAGCACCTACATTAACACCGGACCCGCTGCAACACCGGACCCGCTGCGTGCCGGCATCTCTCTCGACGGAGCCCGCAGGAACCGATGACCCACCGCCGCCTCTATTCCACCGCCGTGATCGCAGGAATACTCCTCGCCTCCGGCCTCGCGCTCTGGCGGCGGGCAGCGGGCGCCCCGGCGTCCGACATGATGCTGTGGGCCGCGGGAGGATTCGCGGTCGCGCTCGTTCTCGCCCTCGTCGCCGGGATCGGGATGCGGCTCCAGCAGCGCGACATACCGAAACCGGGCGCGGCGGACCCGCCCCGCTCGGCCGGCCGCCTTGACGATGAATAGCAGGCGCCTCAGCGGAACTGCGCTCGCGTTGCTGGTACTGCCGGGATGCGGGAGCGAGCGGATGGAGCCGGAGGGGGCGGCCGCCTGGACGCTCGCACCGGAGATCACGATCGGCGGAGCGGACGAAGGGCCCGAAAGCTTTTCGGATATCCGGGGCATTTCGGTGGATTCGCGCGGCCGGGTCTACGTGCTGGAAGCCCAGGAGCAGCAGGTTCGCCTGTTCGATTCCGGCGGAGCGTTCGTGCGGCCGGTGGGCCGGAACGGCGATGGGCCCGGCGAATTTCGCGGGGCCAACGGCATCGCGGTCGATGCGGCGGACCGCCTCTGGGTCTACGATCCGCGCGCGCGGCGAGTCACGATCTTCGATTCCAGTGGCGCAGTTTCCGCGACCCACCCCCTGCAGATTTCCTCGTACGCCTATGTCTGGCCCGGAACCATCGACTCCCTCGGTCGTCTCTATGATCAGCAGGGTGCGCAGGTCGATACGACCTGGGTTCCATTCATCCGCCGTTCCGACCTCGCGGCCGGAAAGGCAGACACGCTGTCGCTGCCGACCTGCCCGGCAGAAATCACTCCGCCCTACGCGTTTCGCGGTGACCGGGGCGGCGGCGTGATCGGCGTTCCCTTCGCCGGTGACCGCTACGTCCGGCTCGACCCGCGCGGATTCGTCTGGTGCGGAGACACGCGTGAGCTCCGTCTCGCGCAGTTCCATCTGGGCGATTCGGTGCCGCTCCGGGAAATCAGCGCCGAGGTGCTGCCCGCGCCGGTGACGGCTGCGGAGCGAGACACGGCGATTGCCGAGATTCGGCGGTTTGGGCAGGGCGCAGGGTGGGACCCGGATTTCAGCCTGATTCCCGGAACGAAACCGGTAGTTGAAGCGCTCGATTTCGACGACCAGGGGCGGCCCTGGGTGCGCGCCGCTACGAGCACCGGGTGGATGCTCTTCGTGTTCGACACATCGGGAAGGCAGTTGGCGAGTGCGTCGCTGCCCGTGACGGCCCCCCGCTGGTTCCCGCTGGTCATCCGGGGGGACCGCCTCTACGCCATTACCACCGACTCCCTGGACATTCCGGCGGTGATGCGTTTCCGGATCGTTCAGTCGAGCCCAGCCGATTAGCGGCTTGGTTACTCGACGATCACCCGCATTACCTGCGCGCTGACCCAGGCTCCATAGGTTCCGAGCGCATACCCGAGCACCGCGAGGAGCACGCCCACCGGCGCGAGGCTCGGGTGGAACGCGGACGCGACCACCGGAGCGGATGCCGCGCCCCCGACGTTGGCCTGGCTCCCCACGGCCAGGTAGAAGACGGGCGCCTTGATGAGGCGGCCGACGACGAGCAGCAGGAGCGCGTGGAAGCCGAGCCAGACGGCGCCGAGCGCGAAGAGCATCGGCCGCTCCACCACCGCGGTGATGTTCATCGTCATGCCGATGGTGGCGATCAGGAAGTAGAGCAGCACCGTCCCGATCATCGAAGCGCCGGCACCCTCGAGCTCCCGCGCCCGCGTGAACGAGAGCGCGAGGCCGAGCGTCGTGGCGATCACGACGATCCAGAAGAACGAGCTGGTGAGGCTGAGGCGCTCGAGATGCGGGGCCGTTCGCGCGATCCAGGCGGAGAGCGGGTCCGCGATGAAATGCGAGAGCCCCATCGCGCCGAGGCCGATGCCGAGGATGATCATGAGGTCGGCCAGCGTCGGGATCCTCGCATGACGATCGCGGAATTCCGTCACCCGCTTCCGGAGGTCGTCGATCGCGGAGGTGTCTGCGCCGAGCCGCGCGTCGATCCGCTCCGCGCGCGTCGCGAGAAAGAGCAGGAAGGCCATCCAGACGTTGGCGACCAGGATGTCCACGGCGACCATCGACGCGAACACCTCGTCGCTCACCTCGAAGACCTCCTTCATCGCCGCCTGGTTGGCCCCGCCCCCGATCCAGCTCCCGGCGATCGTCGAAAGCCCGCGCCAGACGGCGTCCGGACCCTCGCCGCCCACGGTCTCGGGGCTGATGACCGAGAAGAGCAGCACGGCGAGCGGCCCGCCGAAGACGATGCCGACCGTGCCCGTGAGGAACATGATCAGCGCCTTGGGGCCGAGACGCAGGATGCCCTTCAGGTCCACGCTCAGTGTGAGGAGGACGAGCGTAGCCGGCAGCAGGTATCGCGAGGCGACGGTGTAGAGCTGCGATCCCCCGGCATCGATGAGCCCGAAGGTGCCGTAGAGCGAAGGGATGAAGTAGCAGAGGAGGAGCGACGGCACGTACCGGTAGAAGGCGCGAAACCCCGGACGGTCGCTCCGTGCGGTCCAGAAGACGACACCGAGCGTCGCGGCGAGAAGGCCGAGGATGACGGCGTCACTGGTGATGGGAAGCATCGCTTCAAGGTAGCGCCGCCCCGGGGAGCCCGAAATGAGTGCGCTGCCTTGACGGCCGCTTGACCGGGCTGCATGACTATCGGGCCGACCCCTTCCTCGAGATCCTCATGAACGTCACGTGCCTTGCGCGCTTCGCCCGCGCAGCCTTGGCGGCAGTGGCCGGCGCGCTCACCGGATGCGGGGTCCCCGAGCGCATCATCCTTCCCGTGCCGATTTCGCTCACCCAAGGAGGCACGGTCGTTCCGGCCAACGGCGCTGGATTCGGGTTCGACTTCGGCGACGGCTTCCTCGGTCAGGAGCTGATGCGCACGGAAATGTTCGCGGGAGGGCTCCTTGGAGGGATCGGTGACCGCGTCGGCCTCGCGGTCTACAGCTTCAGCGAGACGCGCGCGAACAATCAGGGCGGGACCTTCATCCGAGGGAAGGTCCGGGCAGGTCCGCTGCTGGGCCCCCTCAGCAGCGTGGCGCTGGCATTCGCGTATGCGCTGAGCAGCCGGGAGGCCGGAAGCGTGCAGGACGAGCGCGTCACCTCGCTCGATTTCTCAGTTCCGGCCGAGCGGATGCTCTGGGGAGATTCCGCCGGCCGGCAGGATTTCAGTGCGTATGTCGGGCCGCGCGTCGTGTTCGAGAATTACGAGGATCGCCTCGACCCGCGCGAAACCCTGGAGACGACGCACGCAGGCCTCCTCGTCGGCATCCATGGGCGGACCGGCAGGTTCCACCTCTTCGGCGAGCTGAGCCTGCTTCATTCGCCGGCACGCGTCGTCCGCAGCCAGTCGTACGACGGGCGGTGGATGGTCATTCCGTCGCTGGGCATGGCGCTGCACTTCGGTCCGGCACATCGGTGGGGTGACTGACCGCTGCGCTTGCCACCGTCCCGGGGGCCGCTTACGGTAGGGTCAGCCAGTGCGTTGCCACCCCGCTGCGGAGACTCAGATGGCTCGTGTCGCAGGCGCCGCCGCGCTCCTCCTCGTCGCGGCCGGCTGTATCCGGGAGCCGGAGATGAAGTCGTCGCCGCCTGCCACCGGAATGGCCGGCGCCGCGGCCGGCGCGCAGCTGACCTTCGACCCCTCCGCCATCGGGAGCGGCCAGCAGGTGGGCACGCTCGCCGTGGACACCGCGGACGTCGCGTGGAGCGAGGCGATGTCCACCTGGACCGGCACCGTCCGGTTTCGTGGCGAGATCCCGCTCCGCGGACGGCGGATTTCCCACTTCGACTTTCCGGAGGTCGCCTCGACCTGCTTCGAGGTGGACAGCGCGTCCGCGCTCACGCTTCCCCGCTGGCCGGACGACGAGCGCCGTCCCTGGTTCTGCTTCGAGAACGACAGCACGGCCCGCCGCATCCTCGGCGCGGTCGATTCGACGAAGGTGGTGGACATCGTCGTGGATCGCTTCACAACGGTGCGCGCCTTCACCGACGCCGTGAACACGGCCCGCATCCTCGAGGCCGATGCTTGCTACCGGAGCCGGGGCCCGATCCTCGCGCGGTTCGGGGCCGACTCGACCGGTCCGGATGCCTGGCTGCGCTTCGCGCACGGGCTCATGGGGGACAGCGGCATCGCGCGCCTCGTGGAGTCCAACGGCGCGGCGCTCGCGGTCCGCTGGCGGCGCGCGCGCAGTGCGCTCGAGCTCCGCGGCTTCGACGACCTCGTCCAGTTC
>DAINRR010000051.1:21504-22236 GCA_036741715.1 Gemmatimonadales bacterium | reverse complement strand
ACGTGGAAGCGCTCGCGCAGGGCAATGCGCCCGAGGTCGGCGCTGCGCTCACCGACGAAGAGATCGCGGGGCTGCGCCTCTTCATCGGCAAGGCGAGCTGCACGAACTGCCACAACGGCTCGCTCCTCACCGACGATCACTTCCACAACACCGGCGTGCCGGCGGTCGACTCGCTTCCGGAAGACCTCGGCCGCGCCGCGGGCGCGGCACAGGTGCTCGCCGACGAGTTCAACTGCCTCGGCCGCTACAGCGACGCGCGGCCGGAGGAGTGCGGCGAGCTCCAGTTCATGAGCACGGAGGGGGAGGAGCTCGTCCGCGCGTTCAAGACGCCGTCGCTCCGGAACGTGGCGGCGCGCGCGCCCTACATGCACGCGGGACAGATCGCGACGCTCGAGGACGTCGTCCGCCACTACAGCTCGGCACCCGCCGCGCCGGCCGGACACAGCGAGCTCGAGCGGCTGAACCTCACGCCGGCCGAACAGTCGCGGCTCGTCGCCTTTCTGCGCGCACTGAGCACGCCGGCCACGGGCGACTGATCAGCACCACCTCACCAGGGAGACGACGATGCTGGACGCTGCGGCGATGACGGCGGGGCTGTTCGAGGGTGCCGTTCTGGGCGGGATGGTGACGCTGGGCGCGTACGCGACGCGGCGCCACGCGGGATCGGTGCTCGCCGGCGTGCTGATCTTCGCCGCGGTCGGCTACATCGTCTTCGCCCACGACGCGGGAATG
>DAINRR010000051.1:0-21494 GCA_036741715.1 Gemmatimonadales bacterium | reverse complement strand
CGCGGAGAAGTCGGCTGCGTGGATGGGGCTCGAGGTGCTCGGCCTGGTGATCTACGGCTCGATGGCCGTTCGGGGCGTGTACGGCTCGCCCTGGTGGCTCGTGGCGGGATGGACGCTGCACCCGGTGTGGGACGGAGTGCTGCATTACTACGGGCCGGGCGGTGCGTTCGCGCCGACGTGGTGGACGGTGCCGTGCATCAGCTGGGACCTGCTGACGGCGGCGTACATCGCGTGGCGGATCGTGCGCGGGGCGCATCCGGCGCCGGCCGGTATGCGCCGCGAGCAACTGCCGGCCTGGTGATCACCTTCAACCGCCTTCCACCCTGGGGCAGGACGCTGCGAGATGCACGATGCGCTCTTCGCCTTCCGATCCGACCAGCGCGGCGGTCAGGAAACTCGTGACGGAACAGCGCGGGGTACTGCGGCTCCGCCGCAATGTGACCCTGTTCGTATCTCCACTGCGCGAAAGCAGGACCGGGCCGCGGTCACCGGCCCATTCCCGCACCGCTGCCGAATCACTCCGTACAGCCGCGAGAACCCACCGCACCGGCTGGGAATCGGCTCGCTGGTAGAGCGCCAGGGTATCGGCCGATAAGGCCTCGGCCAGGAACATGCGAACCGGCGCAGCAGCGCGCCCCAGCGCGCGCGGCTGCGTGTAGCGCGTGACACCATACCAGGCCATGCCGCTCAGAACGACGGCGCCGAGAACGACACGGAGCAGGATTGGTTTCGTCAGGCGCCGCGGCCGCGCGAGGCGCCCGGCCCCTTCGACAGGGCCGCCCCCAGGCCAGCCCCGAGTGCCACGCCGAAGGCTGCGCCGAGCGCGAGGTTGCCGAACGCGACTCCGATTCCCGCGCCGAGCGCCAGTCCAATGCTTACCCAGAGCACCATCGTCCTGCCTTCGTACGCGCGCTTCGACGCCATCGTTCCTCGCAGCGGTGATGGGACCTGCACTCGATCCACGCGTGGATGATAGCCTCGTCGGCCGAACGCCGCCGGTGAAGCGTCGCCTAGAACTGGAAGTAGATGAACGGACTCGGCTCCGCGAACCTGAGCACGCAGAGTACGAGGAGCGCCGCGAGCGCAGCGGCGGCGAGCCGGGTCCGCGGGAACCGGATCTCCCAGGTGTTCGGCGCGGCGAAGACGAGCACGGCGGCGAGGAGCGTCGTGACGGCTGCCTCTCCGCTCACCATCGCGAGGTTGCCGCCTTCGCCCGCGCCGAGGCCGGACATCGTGCCGAGGAGCGCGAAGGCCTGGCCGGGCGATGCGGAGCGGAAGAGCACCCATCCGATCATGACGGCGATCACGGTCGCGGCGGTGGCGAGCATGCGCGACGACGGCACCCAGCCACGGCGCGCGAGCGTGGCGTGACCCGCGAGCAGGCCGCCGTGATAAAGGCCCCAGAGCGCGAACGTCCACCCCGCCCCGTGCCAGAGCCCTCCGAGAAGCATCGTGAGGACGAGGTTCCGCGCGACGCGGAGCGCCGTCCCGCGCGAGCCGCCGAGGGGGATGAACAGGTAGTCGCGGATCCAGAACGAGAGCGACATGTGCCAGCGCCGCCAGAACTCGGCGATGTTCGCCGACTTGTAGGGCGAATCGAAGTTCTGCGGGAAGCGGAAGCCGAGGAGGAGGGCGAGGCCCACGGCCATGTCGCTGTAGCCTGAGAAGTCGAAGTAGATCTGCACCGTGTAGCCTGCTGCCGCGATCCATGCTTCGGCGGTGTCGAGTGCCGGCGCGCTCGCCCAGAGCGGGTCCACCAGTCCCCGCGCCACGACGTCCGCAATCAGCACCTTCTTGGCCATCCCAAGTCCGAACATCCAGAGCCCCACGACCCACTCGTCCGCGCGCGGCTTCGGGGCGAGCCGCTCGAACTGGTCGGCCATGTCGGCGTAGCGCACGATGGGGCCGGCGACGAGATGGGGGAACAGCGCGACGAACGTCGAGAACTCGAGAAAGCTCCGCGCCGGCTCGAGGCGGCGGCGGTAGATGTCGATCGTGTAGCTGATCGAGTTGAAGGTGTAGAACGAGATACCGACGGGCAGGATGAGCCCGAGCAGCGGCCACGACGGATCGAAGCCGAGCATGCGGCCGACGCCGTCGAGCGACGTGACGAAGAAGTCGTAGTACTTGAAGACGGCGAGGAGGCCGAGGTTGAACGCGAGGAGGAGGACGAGCACCGTCTTCCGCCGTGCTTCGGACTTCGCGTCGGCGATGAGCCGGCCCGCGAAATAGTCGGCCGAGGTGGAGACGATCATGAGCGGGACGAAGCGGAGGTCCCACCAGGCGTAGAAGAAGTAGCTCGCCGCCGTGAGGAAGCCGAGGCGGAGGCGCGGGGACGGCAGCACCCACCAGCCGAGGAGCACGGCCGGGAGAAAGGCGAGGAGGAAGCCGTAACTGTTAAACAGCACAGGCCGCTCCCCGCTCCGCGCCGTAGACCCGGCCGAGGAGTCGGTCGCCATTTCCGGCCATCATGTGCACGGCGTCGTAGTAGAGCGCCGGGTCGTTCACGTAGCCGGCGGCTTCCGACGTCGGCACGAAGCGGAGAAGTCCTCGGCGCTCTGCGTCGCGCAGCACATCCTCCATTGCAGTGGTAAGCCGCGGAAGCGCGCGAGCGGATTCGTCGTGCTCCAACCCGGGATGCACGGGGGGAATGAATGCGGTGACCTTCACTCCCGCTTCGCGCGCCTCGAGGAGCATCTGCTCGAGCAGGCGAAGTCGCGAAGGCGAAAGCTGGAGATCGTCGCGATAGCGCCGGCTCACCGCGACGACCGATTCGCTCACCCGCTCCGGCTGGGCGAATTCACCCGCGGCGATCTCGGCGTCCCAGCGCGGGTGCACCTGCCATCCGTCGCTGGCGATCGCTTCCTGCGGAAGCTCGGCCGATGGCAGGAACAGGCGGCGCAGCGAGCGGAAGGAGGCGGCGACGCTCTCGAGCGAGAGCAGGTCGGCCGCGCCGCGCGACGGTGAGGCAGCGGATGCCGCACGCTCGGGCGCGTACGTGCCGAGGATCCGTGACGTCTGCAGCGCGCGCCCCGCGCCAGGCTCACCCGTGAAGGCCTCGGGATCGGCGCCGAGGAGGATCTCGCGGACCGCGCCGGCGGAATCCGACCGCAGGAAGCGCATGATCGCGACGAAATCCTCGGCGACTCCCGCATTCACGCCGAAGTTGAACGCCGCACGGCCCGTCAGCTCGGAGATGCACGCAGGACGCAGCGTCTTGACGCGCGAGGAGCCGAGCACGACGACCTCCGGTCGGCGGGCTGCGTCGCGGTAGAGCGCGGCCTTGTAGTCGCGATCGGCGCTCACCACCGGCGGCAGGATCCCGCTGCCGAACGCCGCCAGCGGATCGGTGATCCTGACGAGCGCCGCGAGCCCGAGCACGAGTGCCGCGAACGCCACCGCGAAGGTCCGCAGGAAGGCGGAGTCGCCGGGGGAGCTCTCGATGTCGCGGTGGCGGTGGACGGGATCGTTCGGCACGAGCGAGGGAGGTGCAATGCATGTGCCCGGGACTGCAGCGGAGCCCACCCCCCGCAAGGCGGGCGAGATCGCAGCGTAAGCGTTGATCAGGGAATCGGTTGCGAATTCGGGCGGCGGGGTTCGTGGCCCCGCCTGTCCCGGTCGCCTGCCTCACGGCCCCGCCGAGCCTCGCAACTCGCCGGTGCGGTGAATCGAACGCGAGAACGAGCCCCTGCTCGCCTCGGCGCCCAGGTCACTCCGTCGATGCTCCAGTGAGGCTCTACTGGCGGCGCGCCCGCCCGGATGCGTTCTTGGAAAGTCTTCCACCCTCCTGCTCCGCAAAGGCGTGCCTCACTTGTCTCCCGCCGCGACGGAACTTCAACGGGGCCGGTCTTCGGCACCCGGCGACCGCATCGCTGCGCTCGACATTCTCCGAGGGCTCGCGCTGTTCGGCATGCTCATCGTGCACTTCCACGACCAGGCGTCCGGCAGCGAGGGTCTCATGGCTCGACTCATCGAGCTCCTCGTGTCCGAGCGCGCCTATGCGACCTTCGCATTTCTCTTCGGTGCGAGCTTCGCCGTGCAGCTGCACCGGGCGCGCGAGCGCGGATCACCGTTCACCGCTTTCTACCTGCGCCGCCTCGCGGGGCTGGCCCTCTTCGGCATCGTGGCGCACGGCGTCTTCGGGTTCCCGGTGCTTCTCGGCTACGCGCTCTGGGGACTTGCACTCCTGCCGCTCGAGCGGCTCCCGATCCGGGCACTCATCGTAATCGCACTCATCGCGACGTTCGGCCGAACATGGTACGGCCTGGCGCGTGACGCGGTGGAAGCGCGGACCCTGACTGCCGAGGAGATCGCGAACAAGCGAGCGGCGGCGCGGGAGCGGTTCATCGCGGCATGGGACGAGGTCGAAACGGCGCACCACCAGCCCACGCTCACCGCCGCGATTCCACTGCGCATGAAGCACATGGCCTGGTTCCATCGCCAGCCCTTCTTCCTCTTTTATGGCGCTGAGCTCTCCCTCTTTCTCTGGGGGCTCCTCGCCGTGCGGATCGGGGTACTCGAGTCTCCGCGGCGGCATGGCCGCCTGATCGCCGCTGCCGCCGCGATCGGGGTGATGGGCTGGGCGGCCGCCGAATGGCTGAGCCCGCTGATCCCGCAATTCGAGCCGCTCTGGCTCTCGGGAACGCTTCAGCGGCTGCCGTTCAGCAGCTGGTTGATGTTCTTCTACGTGTGCGTCACGCTGCTGCTGCTCGCTCACGTGCCTCGGGCGGCGCGATGGCTCGGCTGGTTCGCGTGGCCGGGACGCGCGGCGCTGACCTGCTACTTCATTCAGATCGTGCTGATAGACTTGGCCGTGTCGCGGTATGGATTCGGACTGGGGGCGTTTCCGGCGTGGGTCGTCATTCCCGGATCAGTGGCCACATTCGTGGCGCTGATTGCGGCCAGCCGGTGGTGGTTCGCCCGCTATCGCTTCGGTCCGCTCGAGTGGATCTGGCGAAGCATGACGTACGGACGCCTGGCGCCGTTCCGTCGGTCGCAGCCGCACGAGTCGGTCGCCGCGGAGGGATTCCCGTCGTGACGACCGCCCTGATGTTCATCCGGGCTGGTGCAGCAGCATCCAGGAGGCGCCGAACCGGTCGCGCAGCATCGCGAAGCGGTTGGCGAACGGCGTGCGCTCCATCTTCATGAACACCTCGCCGCCTTCCCTCAGCGCGTCATAGGCGCGCTCCGCCTCCGCCTCGGAATCGAAGCCGAGCGTGAGGTAGGCGCTCCGCATCGGCTCCGCGTGCGGAATGTCGGCGCCCATGAGCACGGCATTGCCGATCTCGATCCGCGCGTGGAGGACTTTCTCGCCCCAGTCCGCCGGGATGTTCGGATTCGGCTGCTGCCCATGCCGGACGATGCCCGTGATCCTGCCGCCAAGAAGCGTCTCGTAGAAGCGGAACGCTTCCTCGCAGGTGCCGCGGTAGTTGACGTAGACGTCGAGACGCATTCCGCTCGGCGGCTACCGGGTCAGGCCGCCGTCGCACGTGATGGCCGCGGCCGTCCCGTTCGGCCGCGCGATGCTGTCGGCCGGAGTCACCGGAACAGGAGACCCTGGCGCGTTGACCGGCTCGTGCTCACCTCGCCCGCGCTGGCCGCGAAGCTCGTCGGCAGCGATGCACTCCTGCGCGATGGCCACCGAGCGGCCATAATTTCGGAGCGGCGAGCAGGATGCGAGCGTGAGGAGCGCGCCGAGGAACGCGAGGCAGGACAACCGGGTGGAACGACTGGAGTGCGTCATGATGCCCTCCGTGGCGGGACGCACTGAAGGATCGGTCCGCGTCCCGCCGTGCGCTAGAGGCTGTCGAATTCGGCACCACGCACGCCTCGACGCCGGCGCCCGTCGCCCGCATCGGTTTCAGGCCCCGGCCGTGGGTGACCGGAAGTCACTACGAAGCGGCGGGTCATGGCGGCGCCACTGCGACGTGCACCGCGACCGCGACCGAGGCGCGGAGCAGAACGGAGATGGTGCACGCGTCCTCGGCCGCGCGCGCCGCAGCTGCGAGTCCCTCGCTATCGAGTCCCGAAAGCCCTTCCACATGTGCTGTCAGGTCCGCGCGCACCAGCCGGATGCGTCCGCCGCCCTTCTCGGCGGTGACCGTCGAGGTCGCACGAATTCGCGCGGCGCTGGCGGCCCGCTGGGCCAGCACCGAGCGTAGCGCGATCCCGAAGCACGTCGCATGCGACGCGGCGAGCAGCTCTTCCGGCGTCGTGGTGCCGGCGGGCTCACCGGCGAGCCGCGGGAACGTTGCCGCGATCGCGAAGGCCCCGCTCCCGGCCGCCACCTGGCCGGAGCCCTTCACCACATCTCCCGTCCACTCGAGTACCGCTTCACGCTGGAATGACGGCATATGTCAGCGGGGCGCCGGCACGGCGCGGGCTCATGCCGACGCCGGCGGGGCTTCGCCAGGCCGCGGGATCGCCGTATAGACGCGCGAGATGTATCCGTGAAATTCCTTCATGTAGTTCGCGAGGAACTCGCGAGTCGAGTCCACGGTCACCTCGCCGTCGTCGGTGACGAGGCCCGGCGTGAACTCGAGGTATGCCTCGATGGCGTTGAACATCGGCGAGTTGCAGAAGGCCATGATGCTCCGGACGTGCTGCTGGCCCACCGCCGTGCCGATCTTGCCCGGCGAAGTACCGATGACGGCCGACGGCTTCCGCGCGAAGGAGTTCTTTCCCCAGGGCCGGCTCGCCCAGTCGATCGCGTTCTTGAGCGCGCCCGGGATCGACCGGTTGTACTCCGGCGTCACGAAGAGCACCGCGTCCACGCCCGCGATGGCGTCCTTGAGCGCCTTCCCCTCCGGCGGATAGTCGGCGTCGTAGTCGTACGAGTAGAGCGGGAGGTTGCCGATGGGGATCTCGCGGAGCTTGAGCTCGGGCGGTGCGAGCCGAGTGAGTGCGACCGAGAGTTTGCGGTTGATCGATGCCCTGGCGAGACTGCCGACGAAATAGCCTGCGGTATATGCGGTCATGACGCCTCCTGAGGGCGCTTCGAGGAGTACGCATCGTAGCCCCGCGCGCAGGGGCCCGCCAGCTTGGTCGGCCGCAGCGGAGCCCGGCGCCGGCGAAACCTAGAAGGTGATCCGTACTCCCCCGTTGACCACCCGGCCCTCGAGCGGCGCCCATGCGTCCGTCGTCCACCGCCCGTCGGCCGCGCGCGCGGGGAGCACGAGCGGATCGTGCTTCGTCTGCCGTACGTTCGTGAAGTTCTCGAAGTTGATGAAGAAACGCGCCGGGCCGAAGCGCCGCTCTGCCAGCAGGCCCATGACGAGGTATGGCCGGCTCGTCGTCCGGTACGGATTCTCGTCAAGTGCCTGCCGGCCCGTGTAGTAGAGCTCGAGTCCCAGCCGGGTTCGGCCCTCCTCCTCCCACATGCCGACGATACCGAGACTGTGTCGCGGCGTGAGCGCCACTTCGCGACGCGCGGCGGGTTCCACGGACCCGGGGTCGCTCTCGGTCGAGCGCGTGTACGTGTAGCTCGCGGTGAGATGCCACGGCTCGCGACGGTACCGGGCGAGGAGCTCGCCGCCCCACGTGTGCGTCGGCCCGTCCGCGTTGGCCAGCTCGAACCGGCCCGCATCCGCTGCGGCGCCAAGCTGCACGGCGTGATCGATCACCGAGCCGAACATGGTGCCGTTCACCTCGAACGGCCCGAGCGCTCCGCCGACATCGAGCGACGCGCTCCGCGCCTTCTCCGCCCGGAGACCCGCGAGCGGCACGAGCCGGGCGAGGCCGGTCACTTCGGTCTCTTCGGTGAACGGGGTCGGCGCGTAGAAGCCGGTGCCCGCCGAGGCGCGCACGGTCCAGGTGGGTGTCATCCGCGCGAGTGCGGAAAGACGTGGGTTGAGGAAGGTGCCGTACTCCGAGTGCCGATCGAGCCGGGCGCTGCCCGCCAGCGTGATGCGCTCGCCCGGCGTCCACTCCTGATGCGCGAAAACGCCGGGAACGGCGTGCGTGAAGTCGAACGCCGGCAGGTCGCGGTTGCGGTACCAGTCGCCCTGCACGGCGACGCCAACGACGGAGACGCCGCGCACGGTGCCTCGGCTCAGGGCAATTTCGCCGAACCCGGTGGTGTGGCGGTCGCGCTCGCGGTCCGCGCCGAACGTGTGCCCGTGACGCTGCGTCATCCCCGACGCGCGCGTCACCATCAGCCAGCCCGATCCCAGCTCGAAGCGGCCGACCGAGCCGACGTCGAAGCGACGCGTGGTGAGGTCTTCCACCCAGGGAGCTCCGTCGGGCGCGAGGCGGCCGGCGAGCGTGCCGCCCGCGCGATCTTCGAGCGTGACTCCGCCGGTGACGAAGAGCGAATGGCCGCGTTCGTTCTCCCAGAAGAGCCGCGGGCGTGCCACGATGCGCTCGTAGCCGGGCACGTCGGTCCAGCCATCGTCGTCGCGGTCGGCACGGCCCTGCCGGTGGCCGCTGCCGAAGAAGGAGTAGGCCCACTGCCCGCCGAGGCGGCCGCTCGTGAAGAGCACGGCATCGGCGCCGCCGAGGGTGGTACCGTTGAGCAGGAGCTCCCGGCTGCCTCCGGCGTCGGCGGGCTGCTTCGAGATGAGATTGATGACGCCGCCGAGTGCCGAGCTGCCGTACAGCGCGCTCGCGGCACCCTTGATGACCTCGACCTGGCCGAGATCCATCGGCGGCACCTGGAGGAGGCCGAGACCGCCTGCCTGGCCGCCGTAGAGTGGCAGGCCATCGGACAGAAGGAGCGAGTAGCGGCCGCGGAGGCCCTGGATGCGGACGTTGGCGCCGCCGAGGCTCGGCGACGTGTTCTGCACCCGCATGCCGCCCGACTCGTTGAGCATCATCGAGATGTCGCCGGGGGTCATGAGGAGCTTTTCCTCGATCTCCTCCTGGGCGAGCACCTCGATGCGGAGGGGCTGGTCTTCGATCCGGCGCTCGGATCGCGTCGAGCGGACCGTGACCTCTTCGACCTCGACGGCCTCGGCGTCGAGCCGGAAGCTCACGCCCGTATCCTGCGAGGACCGGAGGGAGACGACGAGCGAGTCGGGCCGGAAGCCGATCCTCGCGATGCTCACCGTCCAGGTGCCGGGTGGGAGACTGAGGACAGCGAGGCCGGACGCACTGGTGGACTGCGAATCGCCGGTGCGATTCCCCCGACGGGCGCGCACCACGGCGTCCGGAAGCGGCACCCCATCGGCCGTGACCGTGACGCCGAGTGTGGCGAGGGGCGCGGGGGCGGGAGGGTTCCGTATGTCCTGCGCGTCGACCCGCAGCGGCGTGACGATCGCCAGTCCGAGGCAGAGACTACTACAGAAGATGATCCGCATGCCCGAAGGTAACGATGCCCCGCCGGTGTCTTCCCCGGCGAGGCAGCGTACCAGGTCAGGCGGGGATATCGGCAGCGCCGGCGGATGCCGTGGCCGCTGCCTCGTCCACCTCCACGATCGAGAGCTGCAGCTCCTCCTGGTCCCACCGCCGGTCGGCGTCGAAGTAGTGGCGGATCGCCCGCTCATGATGCCCGCCGTCGAGCAGCGTGAACACGTACGCCGCGTCGTCGGGCCAGAGCTGATGGGGCGCGTAGCGCGCGACGTAGCCGGCCACGCGCTCGAGCAGCGCCGGGCGGGTCGGCGCGGCGGTCAGCAGACGCGGCCCGTCGGCCGCAAGGATGAGGGCGAGGTGCAGCGGCTCGTTGCCGATATCGGTCATGCGTCTGGTCCTCCAGCCTCTGACGTCACTGTTCCACGCCATGCGTTCGCCACGGCGAGGCTGTCCTCGTACACGTGGTAGCGGCGCACCCGGCCGTCCTCGACCGACAGGTGCAGCGCGACGGCGGCCTCGTAGGGCTCACCGGTCCGGCGCATGACGTTGCGGAGCATCCCCAGCACGACGGCGTCGTGGCCGTCGACGACGATGCGATCGATCGTGGTGCCGCCTTCGTGAAAATCTTCGACGACCCGGCGCGTTTCGCGTGTCGACTCGTCGTGTGTCATGTGAGACCCCCTTCGTTCAGCGTCCTAGGCCGCGCGCCCTCCGCGGCGCGCCCGGCGCAGCGATTTCGCGCGAGTGCCGCATGTTTCCATTTCGCACCAGCGGCGCAGCCCGTTCCGGCTGCGGTCCACGTACATCCATCCGCAGTCGTCGCCGCCGCAGAGATGGATCCGCGTGGCCTCCGCGGAACCGATGAGCTCGGCGGCCCCCCGGATGACCGGCCAGAGCAGTGCATCGAGCCGCTCCTCCCGGCCGTGCCAGGTCCAGCGGGCCGCCCGGCCGGCCGCCCACTCCGCGGGCCCGGCGGCGGCGAGCTGCAGCCGGGAGTGCGCCTCCCGCAGGGCGACGTTGAACCGCTGCAGCAGCTCGTCGAGCGGGGCCCCCGTGGCCACTGCGGCGAAGAGCCGCTGCAGGAGGGCGCGCAACGAGCGGGCCGCCTGCCATGCCGCGGCCGCTTCGCCCGGTCGCGACGCGGCCTCGCGCCGAAGCCGCTCGCCTTCGGTGCGATCGATGAGCCCCGCACCGACCGCCCAGTGCGTGAGGCGCGCGTAGTCCGTGAGCCGATCGTTGAGGAGGCCGCGGTCGGTCCAGGCGGCGGTGTTCACGAGATCGAGACCCGGATCGCCCGCGACGTACTTGAAGGGGGAGTCCGGCCCCCAGGTGAGCGGCGTCGGGGTTTCCATGCCCGCGAATGTAGCACCAGTATTCCCGGCTTGACAAGTGTCGCACCCCATCTAGGTTGCCACCTGTCAAGCGCCTGTTACTGGAGTTGTGTCAGGATCGAACCCGCCGTTCCCGGAGTCGCGCCATGTCCCGTCCACCGCTCAGCCTCGTGCTGTCCGCCTCGCTCCTGATCGCCATCGCGCTCAGGGCCATGGCCTCGCCGCCATCCGCGGACGGCCAGGCCGTTTCCGCGCAGTCCGAGGTCTTCGTGCTGGCAACGCTCTACCAGCGGCACGACTCGACGCCGGCATACAATCATGACACGCTCCGGGTGCTGATCGAGCGCATCGCGCCCGACGTGGTCGTGCTCGACGTCTCGCCGAAGGAGCTGCGGGAGCAGACGGTCCACCCGAGCAAGCGCGAGTACCCGGCGGTGATCTTTCCCCTGGTGCGCGAGCGCGGCTATCGCGCCTATGCGGGCGAGCCCGACGAGCCCGAATTCACCCGGATCGTCCAGCGACTCGGCGCGGCCCTCCAGCAATTCCGGACCGCGCACGCGGAAACCGCCGCCGCGGACCGCGCGTATCAGGAGGCCACTTTCCGGGCGCTTGCGCAGGTCTGGCGGACGCCGGCGGACGTCAACGGTGCCCTCACCGACCGGCTCCTCGGCGCGCGGCGCGCCTATCAGGACGGCGCGGCCGGACCGGAGGTGGCCGACGCGTGGCGGCTCTGGAACGAGCATGCGGTGTCCGTCGTCCGGCAGGCGCAGCGCGAGAACCCCGGGCGGCGGATCCTGGTGCTCGTCGGCGTGGAGAACTGTGCGCAGCTGCGTGCGTCGCTCGCGCCGCTGCCGGAGCTGCGCGTGGTGAACATGGAGCAGTGGCTCAGGGGACGGTGAACGTGGATTCGACCGGGAGGGACAGATGCAGGACGTGATCGTCATCGGCGGGGGAACGGCCGGGCTCGCGGCGGCGCTCATCCTCGGCCGTTCGCGCCGGCGGACCATCGTCGTGCACGAGGGCCCGCCCCGCAATGCCCCCGCGGCCGCGGCGCACGGCGTGTTCACGCGCGATGGAACGCCACCCGGCGAGCTGCTCGCGATCGCGCGCGACCAGCTCGTGCCCTACGAATCCGTCTCCCTGCAGGGCGGCCGAGCCGTCCGGGCAGCGCGGGACGGCAGCGGATTCGCGATCGGCCTCTCCGACGGCAGCGAGCTCCGGGCCCGGCGCCTCCTCCTGGCCGTCGGCGTGCGGGACGAGTTGCCGCCGATCGAGGGTGTCACCGGCCTCTGGGGCCGGGGCGTGCTCCACTGCCCCTACTGCCACGGCTGGGAGGTGCGCGATGCCCCGATCGCGGTGCGCGCCCGCGGGGAGGTCGCGATGCACATGGCAGGGCTGCTGCTGCAGTGGAGTCGCGACCTGCTGCTGTGCACCGACGGACCCGCCGAGCTCTCGGCGAGTGATCGCGATATTCTCGCCGCCCATGGCGTGCGCATCATCGAGACGCCGATCCGGTGCCTGGAGGGGACGAATGCGCTCGATCGCATCGTCTTCGAGGATGGGCGCACGGAGGCGAGGAGGGCCCTCTTCATTCGCCCGCCGCAGACACTCGGGAGCGACCTGCCGGCGCAGCTCGGATGCGAGCTCACCGAGTCGGGCCTGATCCAGATCGGCCCCGACCACCAGACGTCGGTGCCCGGTGTCTATGCGGCGGGAGACGCCACGGGGCCGGCGCAGAAAGTCGCGCTGGCCGCCGCCTCGGGCATTCAGGCGGCGGTCATGCTGAACGGCGCCCTCGCGCAGGAGGATTTCGCGGCCGCCGCCGTGGCATGAGATGGGGCACCCGATCGCGGATCGCTCGGCAGAAAAAGGCCCCGCCGATGAGGGCGGGGCAGGAAGCCCGGCGAGAGGCGCCGACCGGAGTCGAACCGGTGATGGAGGTTTTGCAGACCTCTGCCTTACCACTTGGCTACGGCGCCGGGAAGTGCCGAAAGATACTTCGCCGCTCGGGCGTGAAGAAGGTCCCCGGTTGCGTTACCATGCAGGAACGGCCAATCCTGGAGACCTCATGTCCTCGATAGACAGACAGCTGAGCGGTGACGTCCTCGTGATCGACCTCGACGCCGAACGAGCCCGGACGGAGGAGCCCGCAGCACTCGAGCGGAGCGGGCGGAGCGCACGGACCCTGCTCAAGGGCGGGTCTCTCACCGTCACCCTCGTTTCGATCGCCGCCGGCGGCACGATCGCGGAGCACCACGCCGAGGGCACCATCACCGTGCAGCCGCTCGAAGGAACCATCCGCTTCGCCGCGCTCGGCACCGAGTACGAGCTCTCGCCGGGACAGCTCCTCTCTGCAGGGCCGGGCGTCCGGCACACCGTCTCGTCCGAAGCGGGCGGGAGCTTCCTCCTCACCGTGGGCAAGCCGGCATGAGCATGCGATCTCCGTGGGGCCCGCGGCTGCGGATGATCGCCGCGCTGTCGCTTCTCCTCGTCGCCTCCGACGCGTGGGCCCAGGACCGGGCGCGCGCGCGGGAGCTCGGCATTCCGTTCGAGGGAACGGCCGGGCAGCTGAACGCCATCACCGACGTGGTCGGCGTCGAAGTGGGACACACGACGCTCATCTCGGGTTCCGGCCGGCTCGAGCGGGGCAAGGGGCCGGTGCGCACCGGCGTCACCGCCGTCATTCCCCGCGGGCGGGAATCGTTCGACCCGGTCTTCGGGGCCTGGTTCGCGCTCAACGGCAACGGGGAGATGACCGGGACCACCTGGATGGAGGAGTCCGGCTTTCTCGAGGGGCCGATCCTCATCACCAACACCAACAGTGTCGGCGTCGTGCGCGATGCGACGGTGAAGTGGGCCCTCGGAAAGGATTCGACGTTCTTCTGGCTGCTTCCGGTCGTCGCCGAGACGTTCGACGGGCTCCTCAACGACGTGAACGGATTCCACGTGAAGCCGGAGCACGTCTTCGCGGCGCTCGACGGCGCGCGCGGCGGGCCGGTGACCGAGGGGAGTGTCGGCGGGGGGACGGGGATGCTCTGCAACGGCTTCAAGGGCGGGATCGGCACCAGCTCGAGGGTCGTGGCGGAGCGCGCGGGCGGCTATACGGTGGGCGTGCTGGTGCAGTGCAACTACGGGAGCCAGCAGGGGCTCCGGATCGCGGGCGTTCCGGTGGGGCGGGAGATCCCGATGCGCGGGATCTGCGCGGCGGGGGCGCCACCCTCGAGCCCGTTCCTGCGCGGCCTCACGAAGTGCGACGGCGCGAGCTCGCTGAACGGCGAGGAGCGCCCGCACGCCGAGCTCGGGTCGATCATCATCGTCATCGCCACCGACGCGCCGCTCCTTCCGCACCAGCTCCAGCGCCTGACGAAGCGCGCCGCGCTCGGCATCGGCCGCGAGGGCGGGATCGCGAGCAACGGCTCGGGCGACATCTTCGTCGCCTTCTCGACGGCCAATCCGCGCGCCGCCGACGACGAAGGTATCGTCGCCCTCACCATGCTGCCGAACGAGCGGATGGACGCGCTCTTCGCCGCCACGATCCAGGCGACGGAAGAGGCGATCACCAACGCCATGCTCGCCGCCGAGACGATGACCGGGGCCGACGACGTGCGGGCTCACGCCATTCCGCACGACCGCGTGCGGGACATCCTGAGGAAGTACAACCGGCTCGCGCCGGAGCCGGGCCGATAGCACTGCGAGGTCACCGTGACGACACGCCAGCAAGCTTCCAGACCTGACCTGCCGGCCTGGCTCGACCGCGCCGAGTACCCGTTCGCCACCCGCCGGATCACGCTGTCCGGCGGCGAAGCGCTGCACTGCATCGACGAAGGCGCAGGGCCGGTGGTCCTCCTGGTGCACGGCACGCCCACATGGTCGTTCGAATGGCGCCACCTGGTCCGCGCGCTGTCCGCCACCCACCGCTGCATCGCTCCCGATCACCTCGGCTTCGGACTCTCCGACCGGCCCCCCGGCGCCGACTACTCGCCGGAGTCGCACGCGACGCGGCTCCGCGAGCTCGCCGCACAGCTCGACCTGCGCGACATCACGCTCGTGGTCCACGACTTCGGCGGCATGATCGGGCTGCCGCTGGCGGTGGAGGCGGATTCCCGCGTCAGCCGCATCGTCGTGATCAACAGCTGGATGTGGGACCTCGGCGACGATCCCGGTGTCCGGCGCGCCGGCCGGCTCTTCGGCGGAGGGCTCGGGAGGTTTCTCTACGAGCGGCTGAACTTTTCGCTCCGCGTCATCACCCCGGCGGCCTTTGCGGACCGGAAGCGGCTGACACCGGCCGTCCACGGGCAGTACCTCGCGCCTTTCGCGGACCGCCGCAGCCGGGGACTCGTGCTCTGGCCGCTGGCCCGTTCACTCGGCAGCCCGTCCACGCACGGAGAGCAGCTCTGGACCCGGCGGGCCGCGCTCGCGAACATCCCGGCGCTGATCATCTGGGGCACGCGCGACCCTGCATTGAAGCCGCACCAACTCGAGCGCTGGAGGCATGCCCTCCCGCACGCGGAGGTCGTCCAGCTCGAAGCCGGTCACTGGCCCCACGAGGAAATGCCCGACTCCGTGTGCGGGCGCGTGAGCGATTTCCTGAAGCGCACTGAGCGAGACGATCGCCTGTCGTGACGGTCGGCCGCGACGCACCGGATCCGGCTGGGCAAACGACAGCACACGAAAACACGAAAACACGAAAGGCTCCGCCGCGAGAGGAGCCTTTCGTGTCTGCGTAACTTTCGTGTTTTCGTGGTTTTCGTGTTTTCGTGTTCGCTGTGGTCACTGCTCCGACCACGAGCGTCGCTCCCGCGCGCTAGGCGATCGATCCGCGCTCGAGCAGCCCGGCGAGCGCTGCCGCGAGCGCGGCGGGCGGGAAGGGCTTCTGAAGGAAGGGCTCGTCGGGACCGAGGAGCCCCCGATTGATGATCTCCTCGTTGGTGTAGCCGCTCATGAAGAGGATCGGCACATTGGGCCAGCGCTTCCTCAGCTCTTCCGCGAGCTCTCGGCCGCCCATCCCCGGCATGACAACGTCCGACAGCACGGCCGCGACCTTCCCCTCGAGGCGCGCCAGCACCTGGAGCGCTTCCTCGCCGTCGGTCGCGACCTCGGTACGATACCCCGCTTCGACGAGCGCGCGGCTCAGCAGGCTCTGCACGAGGGGCTCGTCCTCGACGAGGAGGATCGCTCCCTGCCCGGTGCTGCGGGTGCCGGGCGTTGCGGCCGGCTCTGCCACCGCGGGCACTGCCTGCGGAAGCTGGATGGTGAACACGGAGCCGTGGCCCACTTCGCTGTCCGCCCAGATGTACCCATCCGACTGCTTCACCATCCCGAACACGGTGGCGAGGCCGAGCCCGGTGCCCTCGCCCACGCGCTTCGTGGTGAAGAACGGCTCGAAGATCCGGTCGAGCGTGCCGCGATCCATGCCGAGCCCCGTGTCCTGCACCGCGACCTGCACGTAGCGCCCGTGCCGGATCGCGATCTCGGGGTGCCGTCGCGTCATCTCGTCGCCGAGATGGACGTTCGACGTGGAGATGATGAGCTCGCCGCCGTGCGGCATCGCATCGCGGGCGTTGAGGGCGAGGTTGATGATCACCTGCTCGAGGCCGAGTGGATCGACGCTGACCCAGGTGTCGGTCGCGCCGAGGCGGAGGCGGAGCGGGCGGTCGGCGCCGAGGAGCCGGCGGATCATTCCCTCCGACTTCCGCAGGAGGAGATGGACGTCCACCACGCGCGGCCGCACCACCTGGCGCCGGCTGAACGTGAGGAGCTGGCGCGCCACTTCCGCGGAGCGGGCCGCGGCCTGGTGAATGCTCTCGATGTCGCTGCGGACGGGATCGCCGGGCGACAGCCCGCGCAGCGCGAATTCCGCGTTCGCGAGGATCACCGTCATCATGTTGTTGATCTCGTGCGCCACGCCGCCCGCGAGCCGGCCCGTCGACTCGAGCTGCATGGCCAGCCGCGCCCGCTCGTCCGCGCGCCGCTCGCGCGTGATGTCGGTGACGACGCAGACGACGCCCGGTTCCTCCCCGACGCCGCCCGTGACCGGCATCGAGCTCACGCGCAGCCACCGGTCTCCCACTTCGAGCCGTGCCGCGCTTGCCCCTCCCGGCAGCTGCACGTAGGGCGACTCCGGCAGCATCGTCACGCCGGGCAGCAGGTCGGCGAGGTAGGACGAGGCCTCCCCGGTTCGCCCGCCGACGAGGTCGAGGAACGCCCGGTTGCACCGCGTGATGAGACCGGTCGAGTCGGTGACGCAGACGCCTTCGCCGATCGCGTCGAAGGTGGCGCGCCAGTCGCGCGCCATGGCGAACGCTTCGCGCTCCGCGGCGCGGGCGCGGAAGAGGCCGCGGATCGTGGCCAGGAGCACCAGCGGATCGACCGGGTGCGTGAGGTATCCGTCCGCCCCGTTGTCGAGCCCGCGCGCGAGGCTCACGGAATCGGTGAAGCTCGCCGAGATGTGGAGGATCGGCAGGCCGGCGGTGCGCGGGTTGGAGCGCAGCCGGCGGGCCACCTCGAGTCCGCTGATGTCCGGAAGCCTGATGTCGAGCACCACCATGTCGGGCAGGTCGCGCTCGACTTCGGCGAGTGCCGCGCTTCCGGTGCCCGCTTCGCGGACCTCGAAGCCGTTCGCCTTGAGATGCCGGGCCACCGCGTAGCGATTCGCCTCGGTATCGTCGACGATGAGCAGCCGTGCCTCCGGCGGGTTTCCGCGCTCAGACACGTTCCACCTCCTGCGGCTGCTCTTCGGTGACGACCGCATCCGGACAGACGCGGGGCACCACGAGGCGGAACGTCGAGCCGACCCCGACCTCGCTCTCGGCGGACAGCGTGCCGCCCAGCAGTGCGGCGAGCTTCCGGGAGAGGGGCAGCCCGAGCCCGGTTCCGGTGGCCCGCCGCTGCAGCAGACTGTCCACCTGAACGTACTCCTCGAAGATCGTTTCCATATGCTCGGGCGCGATGCCGATGCCGGTGTCCCGCACCGCGAAGACGAACTGGTCTGCGTCCGCATCGTAGGCGGCGGTGACGTGGATCTCGCCCTGCTCGGTGAACTTCACCGAATTCGACACGAGATTCCGGAGCACCTGGGAGACACGCCCTTCGTCGCTGTAGAGCCGCCACGCCGGGTCCGCCGGGTCGACGACGAGCGCGACGGCGTCCGACACGACGAGCGGGCGGAGCATGCCGCGGATCGTCGTGAGCAGGTCGGAGACCGAGAAGTCGGAGAGCCGGAGCACGCTCTTCCCCGCCTCGATCCGCGCCAGGTCGAGCAGGTCGTTCACCATCTCCGTGAGCGTCATCGCGGCGCTCCTGATCATGCGCACCTGGCGATCCTGTTCTTCGGTGAGCTCGCCGTCGAGGCGGTCGAGGAGGAGGCGCGTGAGGTTGTGGATCGCGTTCAGCGGCGTGCGGAGCTCGTGGCTGATGCCGGAGAGGAAGCGGGACTTGAGCTCCGAGACGTGGCTCAGCTGCATCGCGCGGTCGTCGAGCTCGGAGTAGAGCGCGAGCACGCCCCGGTTCGTTTCGGCCAGCTCGCCGTTCAGGCGCTCGATCTCGTCCTGCCGGGCGCGCAGCTCTTCCAGGGCGCGCAGGAGCTCGTGATTCCGGGACTGGAGCTCGGCCACCGGGTCGTGCGGTGCGGCAGCGAGGAGCTGGCGCGCGATCTCGGCGTGGCGCGCCTCGTCGAGCCGCACGGCTCCGGCCGGAATCCGCTTCCCGAGCGTGACGATCGTGCCGGCGCTCCCGGTCCGGATGTCGAACGAGTCCATGAGCCGGCGGGCCCCGATCAGCCCGAGCCCCATGCCGGTGGGCGAGTCGTAGCGGCCGTCGAGCACCGCATCGATGTCCGCGATGCCCGGCCCGTCGTCGGCGATGCGGATCAGGTAGGTGGGACGGTCCCCGGCCGCCACGAGGAAACCGACCCGGCCCCCGCCGGCGTACTCATAGGCATTGCGGGCGATCTCCGAGACGCTCGTCGCGATCCGGGTCTGGTCCTGCGAATCGAAGCCGAGGAGCATCGCGATGTGGCGGGCCCGCTGGCGGACGAGCACCACGTCCTGCTCGTTCCGGATGTCCGCCCGGAGGAGGAGTGTGTCGCGCGCCGTCATGCGGTGCTCACCTGGCGGCACGCGACCACGCTGGAATCGTCCCGCTCCCGCGCGAAATCGCGGTAGAGCAGGCCCGCGAGGAGCGCCGGGTCACGACGCAGGATGCCGGGGTACGCCTCGGCCTTCCACTGGTTCTTCAGTCCGTCGGAATGCATGACGAGCATCGTGTCGGCGGTCCAGGGATACGTGAAAGCCTGCGCGGGGCGTGCCTGGTGCCCGACGATGCCGTTGTGGGACACGAGGGACCGCATGCCGCCCACGGTCAGCAGCCGGCCGGCGATGTTGCCGATCGCCGCGTAGTCCACCGCTCCGCGCGCCGTGTCCACCTCGGCGATCGCGACCGCGGCGCCGCGCGTGGGGCGGAGGCCGAGGTGGATCAGTGCGAGGATGTCGGCGGCGCTCCGGCTCGCGTTGGCGCGGAAAAGCGTGACGGCGAGCTGGGCGGCCTCGGCGGCACTGGCACCGTGTCCGAGCCCGTCGGCCAGGAGGAGCAGCGTCCGTGGCCCGCCGGAAAGGACGGCCCACGCATCGCCCGATTCCGTCTCGCCGGCCACCGGGAGACAGACGCTGCCGACCATCATCCGCGGGTTCTGCCGGATCGGCCCGCCCTTCCATACGCGCAGCACCACGACGGTGCCGGCGCCGGGAATCGAGTGAAGATCGAACTCATGCACGAGCCGGCGCGCCGCGCCGAGCCCGGTTCCCATGGTGCCCGATGTCGAGAAGCCGTCGCGGAAGGCTTCGGTGAGGTTCGTGATGCCGGCGCCCGAGTCGACGAACAGCGCCTCGACGCCGGCCCGACCGTCCTCCTCGAGCGTGCGGAGCAGCAGCTCTCCGCCACCGCCGTGGTTGACGCTATTCGAGGCGATCTCGGTGACCGCAATGCTCAGGTTCCCCTGCTCCGACTCGCCGAGCCGTGCGCGGGAACCGAATGTCATGGCGAGCCGCCTCGCCTCGCCGACGCGGCTCGCGTCCCCGAGCCTGAGCGAGACGGACTGCGAGTGCGCGCTGCCGGGCCGGGGGCTACCGCCAGCGAGTGGCAGAGACACGTGTGCCCTCCCCGGGCTTCGACTGGAGATCGAACTCGTTCATGAGCCGGCGCGTGCCGCTCAAGCCGAGCCCGAGCCCGCTTCCGGTCGAATAGCCATCCCGGAGCGCCAGCTCGATGTCGGGAATGCCCTTACCCCGGTCCTCGAACGTCATCTTCAGTCCCCGCCGTGCATTGGCCGCCACCACCTCTATGCGTGCCGTGCCGCCACCCCCGTGCAGAAGCGTGTTGCGCGCGAGCTCGCTCGCCGCGGTGACCATCTTGGTCTGGTCCACGAGGCTGAATCCGAGCTCGATCGCGAGGGCGCGCACATGCTGCCGGACCACCACGACGTCGTTCGGGGCGCGGACCGGCAGCAGGTCATTTTTCAGGACCGACATCGGCGTCCTCGCCCTCGGCGACGGCATCGTGAGCGACGCCATCTTCCTCGTCGAGCAGCGAGCGCAGGAGCGTCATGCCGCGCTCGACATTGAGCGCGGTGCGGACGCCGGTGAGCGTGAGGCCCAGCTCAACGAGCGTGATCGCGACCGCCGGCTGCATTCCCGTGACGACCGTCTGGGCGTCGAGGATCCGGGCCATGCCGGCGATGTTGGCGATCATGCGGCCGATGAACGAGTCCACCATCTCGAGCGCCGAGATGTCGATGAGGACCCCGCGCGCGCCGGTGGCGGCGATGCGCTCGGTGAGGTCGTCCTGCAGCTGGAGGGCCAGGCGGTCGTGCATGTCCACCTGGATCGTCACCAGGAGGAACTGCCCCATCTTGAGAATCGGGATCCGGTCCATGCTGCTCAGCGCTTCTCGCGTGCAGGGGCGCGACCCAGGGAGTGACCCGTGCGGGAGAGCGCGAGCCGGAAGGCATCGGCGAGGGTGGATTTCGTCGCGACGTCGGAGAGATCCACGCCGAGATGCACGATCGTCGCCGCGATCTGGGGGCGGATTCCGCTGATGATGCAGTCGGCACCCATCAGCCGCGCAGCCGTCACGGTCTTGATCAGGTGCTGTGCCACGAGCGTGTCCACCGTGGGCACGCCGGTGATGTCGATGATGGCCACCTCCGCCCCGGTCTCGACGATGCGCTGCAGGAGCGATTCCATGACCACCTGGGTCCGCGCGCTGTCGAGTGTCCCGATCATGGGAAGCGCAAGGATGCCGTCCCACAGCTTCACCACCGGCGTCGAGAGCTCGAGCATGTCCTCGTGCTGCCGGGCGATCACGCGCTCCCGCGCGTCGAGGGTGGCTTCCATCGTCTGCAGCGCGAGCCGGTCGACCAGCGTCGTGGCACTCCAGAGTTCCTCCGCCAGGCGTGCCGGGTCCTGTACTTCCTTCCGGAGGGCCTCGAAGATCGGCTGCTTCAGGGAAAGCACGAACATCGCCGTGGCGGCAGGGGCAAACCCGCCTGCCGCACGGGATTCGGAGATGGAAGTCAGCAGCTGTCGCGTCGCCTGCCAGGCAGGGTGCGTCGAACTCTCGAGGCCGCCTCCCGAAACGGCCGCGGTTGCCGATGCCAGCAGCTCGCGCGACTGATCGCGCAGCTCGGCATCGGAGATCAGGTCCGGCCGATAACTGTCTGCGGCCGCCTGGTGGGCGACCCACGCCTCGAGCAGCTCGGAGCTGCGCTTCTGGAGGAGCGTCGGAAGCACCGAGGTATCACGGGGAGTCATCGCACTGCCTCGAAAGGATGCAGGAATAGGTGGGCCCGGAAGGCCCTTGAAGCTACCCGTCGGCAGGGTC
>DAINRR010000050.1:0-22664 GCA_036741715.1 Gemmatimonadales bacterium | reverse complement strand
ACGGCCCCCGCTCGTCCGGCAGGGTCCGAAGAAACTGTTTGTGGGCTCCCTGCGCGCCCGGCGCACGGAGCCCCACGGGAAGCCCACAAAAGCAAAGGCTCCGAACCCACCACTGATTCGGAGCCCGCCCGCGAACGGAACCTTTCGCGCCTTTCGCTTTTCTTTCGCGCTTTCGCGATTCTGCCAGAACCTGCCCGCACCTCTCGCCCTGCCTGACGCCGGAAGCGCGACCCGTCCCCCCTTTTTCGTGCTTTCGTGTTTTCGTGTGCGGCTGTTCAGCTCATCGGCGCAGTTTTCCGAGCAGGCGCAGGATCTCGAAGTACAGCCAGATGAGCGTCACGACGAGCCCGAACGCCGCGAACCACTCGAGCTCGG
This sequence comes from Gemmatimonadales bacterium, assembly GCA_036741715.1. GTDB lineage: Bacteria > Gemmatimonadota > Gemmatimonadetes > Gemmatimonadales > GWC2-71-9 > CAMLLJ01. The sequence continues at coordinate 22,289 of DAINRR010000050.1, read as the reverse complement.
CAGGCGCCTTGCCGACGCCGCGCTCGATGGTGTCGAAGTCGAGGATCAGGTTCAGGGCCGCGAGCCCGACGACGAAGAGGCTGAAGCCGATGCCGATGACGCCGCCCTCATGCAGGAAGGGAATGCGGATCCCGAAGAACGAGAGCACGAAGGCGATGATATAGAAGACGAAGATCGCGGCCGTGCACGAGACGACGGTCGTGGTGAAGCGCTCGGTGGCCCGGATCGTACCGGTCCGGAAGGCGACGAGCATGACGAGGAGCGTGGTGACCGTGAGGAGTGCCGCCTGCATCGGCAGGCCGGGCCACCGCGCCTCGTAGTACCAGGTGACGACGCCGAGGACGAGCCCCTGGACCGCCGCATAGAGCGGTCCCGTGATGGAAGCGATCTCGGGGCGGAGGGAGGTGCCGATGAGGATGGCGACGCCGAAGACGAAGCTTCCGGCCAGCAACGGGTAGACCACCGTTTCCGACATGCCGAGACCGGGCATTCCCGCCCAGACGTAGATCATCCCCGCCGCTGCGATACCCAGTAGAAAGAGCGTCTTGAGGACGGTGCCGCCCAGCGTCATGGTGGCGCCCTCGGCTTCCGCGAGCGTGTCCTCGAAACCACCGCGCCGCAGCACGGGATTGTGCGTCGTGGCCATCCGGGTCTCCGATTGGATTGGGGGAACGCCGGAAGTATTCGACGCGGAACCGGTTTCGTCCAGCCCCCTTCGCGGTTGCCTCTTTCTGCGAGAATCGCAGAGACTTTCCGGGCCGGCGCAGATCCTGCCACGGTGCCGTCCACTCGCGTCCCGTCGCCAACTCACCCGTTCATAAGGGTTTACCGGGGCCTCGAAGTTGCTAAAGGGGCTCACTCCATTCGAGGCACGAAACTTCCCCTGTTGCTGCAGGGAAATCCCTCCACTGTCGCGCGGCTTTACAGTCGCGAATGAGTACAGCGCCCAACGACGAGCGTGGCATATGTATCGAATCGAGCTCACCCCAGGGGAAGAAGCGCTTTTTCGCAACATCGAGGAACTCGCCAAGGCGATTCACAGCGGCGTGGTCGGGTCGCATGCCCGGATCTGGCATGGCGCGTCGAACAAGTGGCTCCCCATCGATTTCCATCCGCATTACAAGATTGCGAAGGAGCGTCCGGTCGCCCCCGCCGCGCCGGCGGCGATCCACGTCGCGCCCGCCGAGCCGCGCTCGGCGGTGAGCCCGTTTGCGCCGCCGGCTCCCGCAGCGAAGGCGCCCCCGGCACCGACGCCGGTCTCCGAGGCTCCTGCGGCACCGAGCGCCGTTCCGCCCGCTTCCACGCCGGTGGTTTCCCAGGTTCCTGTCGCCGCAGCCCGGATGCCCGCTCCAGCGCCGACGCCCGCTCCAGCGCCGGCCGCCCCGAAGACGCGGGAGCTCCAGTTCATCGAGCTCGGCGCGACGGCTCCAGCAGCATCGTCGGCGCCTTCGGCATCGAGCTTCCTCGAGCCCTCGCCGCAGGCCCAGACGCCTCGCCACATCGAGGCCCTCGTCGCAATGGCGGAGAAGCATCCGGCGCCGGTGGCCGAAGTGCACGAGGAGGTGCTGATCGACATCCGCGCTCCGCGCCGCAGCTTCAACCCGCGTATCGCCGGAATGGCCGCTGGCGTACTGCTCGCAGCCGCTGCCGGCGGTGCGCTGCTCGCTCGCGGTTCGTCCGACAGCCCGGCAGCCGAAACCGAGCTGGCAGTCGCATCGACCTCGCTCGCGGCAACCCCGCAGCCGGGCTTCGAGATCATTGCAGCGCCCGAGCCCGAAGTGGCCTTCCGCGGGAACCGCGCCGCCGAGCCGGTACCCGCCTCGGAGGCGGTTCCGGCGAAGGACTCCACGCCGGCTCCCGTCGCTCCGATGGTGCCGAGCGCTCCTTCGATGTCGGCCGCGGCACTTCGCGTCGGGGCGAACATCGGGGGGATGCAGGACGATCGCGCCGAGCTGGAGAACCGGCTGCGGGCGACCGGCTTCACGAACCTCTTCGCGGAATCGCGCATCACGGCGGGCAATGTGGGTACCACCCGGCTCGCGGTTGCCGGGGCTTCGGGCCTCGTGCGCACCTATCGGGCGAAGGCGACGATCGACGAGTCGGACTCCGGTGCCCGGATGGCGGACGCGCTGCTGGCCGATCTCGACGCTGCGCTCGGAATTCTCGCCGCCCAGGAGGGCGGGTACGAGATCAGCAGCGGGAAGATCACCTTCCGGGACAGCGCGCGGGCCCGGGAGTACGGTGCCTTGAGGAATCGCATCGGCGGTCGTATTGCCACGGCGGCGAACTCCGGAAGCCCGGTCGCGGTGAGCCTGGCCCGTGCCCTCGGGACGGCTCGCCTCCCGGAACTCCTCTCCCGCTGAGATCCGCCGGTCCGGGAACGGGGGCGGCCTGCCAGGCCGCCCCCGTTCCGTTTTTTGGCACCCCATCATGTGGCCTGACCCTCCCGAACGGCCGCGACCCGGCCAAGCGTGACCCGGCGCACCGTGCCGAACGGCCCCTGAGTGTACCATGCGTTCTTCGTTGCGGGCATGCGATGGCCCGATGTCGGACCCCCAGCAGAACGAGGAACTGTCATGACTGATAGATTCGCGCTCCGAGGCCTCCTTGCCGTACCGCTCGCCATCGGCATGGCGGCGTGTTCTTCCACCACCGTGGAAACCACTCCGGACCCGGTGGTCGTAGCGACGCCGACGGTGGACACGGTAGCAGTAGGAGTGCCGGCAGGAGCGGATGCCCCCGCGCCCCGGACCGACACGACGAACGTGGCGGCCAACCGCCCCGCGGACTCGAGCGTGGCCGGTTACCAGGCCAGCGGCGCCGGCGCGGCCGGCATGACGCACACCGTGGCGCTCGACGCCCAGAACAGCTCGGGCTTCACCGGCAACGCCGTCTTCACCGACCTTGGCGGCGGCAAGACCCGGATCGCCTTCACGCTGAATGCCCCGGCCAATACCGATGCGAATACGGACCACGACGTCCGGATCCACTCCGGCACGTGCGCCGCGCCCGGTGGCGAGGTGAAGAATCTCGACGACGTGCAGGGCAATGGTCAGGCGAGCGACAGTGAAGTCGACCTGAGCATGACGGCGCTGATGGATGGCAATCACATCATCGTCGCGGAAGAGAACGACGGCGATCGCATCGTCGCCTGCGCCGCGATTCCGAAGCGCGGCATGTAATTCCCGGCCGCACCCGATTTCGAACGGGTGCCGGACGTGAGAGAAAGGGCGGTTTCGGGGTCCTCCCCGAGCCGCCCTTTCTGCGTCCCATCCCTCCCCTTGCGTCCGGGTTCTCCGGGCCGTACCTATGTCATGTAAGTCATTGATAGGTAACGACTTCTGTTGAGAACTCAGTGGAAAACCCGGCTGCAGGCGTGGAAAAGCCGGTGCGTTCGTGGAAAACACACCCACCCCTTCCCGGCCCGACGGATGAATCAGGCGAACTTCTCACGCCGCGCACGAGGCCTGGCCCTCTGGGCCCCGCGGCCGGACTGGATCGAGCCCATGCGGGCCTCGAGCTCGGATCCGCGGCCACTGGGCGGGGACTGGCTGCTCGAGCCTAGGCTCGAAGGAGAGCGCTGCCTGGCCTGGACCTCCGACATCGGCGTGATGCTGCGGGACGCCCAGCGGCACTCGCTCGACGCCCGCCACCCCGGATTGGCCGCCCGGCTTCGCGACGCCTGCCGCGGCGAGGCCATCCTCGACGGAATGATCACCAGCCAGGGCTTCGAGCTCTTCGACTGCCTCTTCTATGAAGGCGCATCGCTGACGGCGCTTCCCCTCGTGGACCGCCGGGCGGTACTCCGGGACGCGGTGGTCTGCAGCGAAGGAGTGCATCTCGTCCCCCACCGTCGCACGGGCCCGGGTGGAGGTGGACGGGAGGGAGTCATTCCGTCGAGCGCCGGCATCGTAGCGAAGCGGGCCCAGGGCCGATACGTCGGCGGGCGCAGCAGCGACTGGCTTGCGTTCGACTGCGCGAACGCGCAGGAATTCGTGATCGGCGGATATGCCGAATCGAACGAGCCCGGGTCGGCGCTCGCGCTCCTCATCGGGTACTACGAGGACGGGCGCCTCCGCTACGCGGGTCGGGTGAGCGCGGCGTACGATCCCTGCTCGCTCACCGCGATGGCCCCGACGCTCGCCCGCCTGCGCCGGCGGACCTCGCCGTTCGGTGGCGCGGTCCCGGATGGCGGCCATATCCAGTGGGTCTCTCCCGCCCTCGTGGCGCAGATCGGCTTCGCCGACTGGACGCCGGCAGGGCTTCCCCGCCAGCCGAGATTCATCAGCCTCCGCCACGATCGCGAGCCGGACGAGGTCCGCCGGGCGGCCGCGCGCGGCTGACCTCGCTCCGCAACAATCCGGGCCGCGGCGCCGTATGGCGCAGTGGCCTCCGGTCACGGTACGTTTAGCATCCCGAAGCAGACCCCCATCGCCCCACTCACCTGACGACTCAGCGGGAGCACGCCTGTGGAACGTCGCGACTTCCTGCAGTACACCGGCCTCGCCGCAGGGGCACTCGTGCTCCCGGTGCGCGGCCGGCCGCTCGCCGACCTGAACGGCGCGCTGACCCCGATTCCCACGGCGGACAAGAAGGCGCTCGCCGACGCGGCGCTCGGCGCGGCGCGCTCCGCCGGTGCCACGTATGCGGACGTCCGCATCGGGCGCTACCTCAATCAGTCCATCTTCTCGCGGGACGGGAAGATTCAGGGCGTATCGAATTCCGAGTCCTATGGCGCAGGGATCCGGGTCATCGCGAACGGCACCTGGGGCTTCGCCGCCACGAATGACGTGACGACGGACGGCCTCTCCGCGGCCGCGCGCCAGGCCGTGGCCATCGCCCGCGCCAACGCGAGGCTCCAGACCGAGCCGGTGCAGCTCGCGCCGCAGCGTGGTTACGGCGAGGTATCGTGGAAGACGCCGATCGAGAAGAACGCCTTCGAGGTCCCGGTGAGCGAGAAGGCGGACCTGCTCGGTGCCGTCGCCTCTGCCGCACTCAAGGCGGGCGCCAACTTCATCAACGCCAATCTTGGCTTCGTCAACGAGCAGAAGTACTTCGCCTCGACCGACGGGAGCTACATCGACCAGGATATCCATCGCATCGGCGCCGGGTTCGGCGCCACGGTGGTGGATCGCGCGAGTGGGAAGTTCGAGAATCGCGGCGCGCTTTCGGCGCCCATGGGAATGGGCTGGGAATACCTCTCGGGCAGGCCCGCCGGGAAGCATCAGGGTCCGGGCACGGTCAAGTACGGCGCCTACTACGACATGGTCGAGGATGCGACGATCGCGCCGGAGCAGGCGCGGGAGAAGCTGGCCGCCAGGTCCGTCACGGCGGGCAAGTACGACCTCGTGCTCGATCCCTCGCACCTCTGGCTCACGATCCACGAATCGGTCGGCCATCCGCTCGAGCTCGACCGTGTCCTCGGCTACGAGGCGAATTACGCGGGCACCAGCTTCGCGACGCTCGACAAGTGGCGCGCGAAGGACTTCAAGTACGGATCGCCGATCGTGAACTTCGTCGCCGACAAGACGCAGCCGCATTCCCTCGGCGCGGTCGGCTGGGACGACGAAGGCGTGAAGACGAAGGAATGGATGCTCGTGAAGGACGGTGTCCTCGTGGATTACCAGAAGATCCGCGATCAGGCGCACATCGTGGGGCAGAACGAGTCGGACGGCTGCTGCTACGCGGACAGCTGGAGCGAAGTCCAGTTCCAGCGCATGCCGAATGTCTCGCTGCGTCCGGGCACGACGCCACTCACGCCCGAGCAGATGATCGCCGACGTCGAGAAGGGGATCTACATCGTGGGCGACAGCTCGTACTCGATCGACCAGCAGCGCTACAACTTCCAGTTCAGCGGCAAGCTCTTCTACGAGATCCTGAACGGGAAGATCACCGGCATGCTCCGCGACGTGGCCTACCAGGCCAACACCCAGGAGTTCTGGAATTCCTGCGCCGCGATCTGCGACCAGCGCGACTATCGCATGGGCGGGTCGTTCAACGACGGCAAGGGCCAGCCGGCGCAGTCGAGCGCCGTCTCCCACGGCTCGAGCACCACCCACATCACCGGCGTCAATGTCATCAACACCGCGAGGAAGATCTGACATGATTCTCGACGAACGCCAGGCACGCGCGATCCTCGAGAAGGCGCTGCGGCTGAGCAAGGCAGAGGAGTGCACCGTCCGGCTCAACGGGCGCACCAGTGGGAACATCCGCTACGCACGCAACACGGTCACGACGGCCGGCGTGGCGCAGAACACGAGCCTCAGCGTCGCCTCGAGCTTCGGCAAGCGCACCGGCAACGCGTCGATCAACGAGCTGGACGACGCATCGATCGAGCGCGCGGTGCGCCGTTCGGAAGAGCTCGCCCGGCTCGCACCGGAGAACCCCGAGCACATGGGGGTGCTCGGCCCGCAGGCGTTCACGCCCACACCCGCCTACTTCGAGTCCACCGCGTCGATCACGCCCGAATACCGCGCCGAGGTGGCTGCGGCCGGGATCCTTCCCGCGAAAGCGAAGGACTGCACGGCGGCCGGCTTCCTCAACGACGGCGCCGGCTTTTCCTCCATGCTCAACTCGAAGGGCCTCTTCGCGTACCATCGCTCGAGCGACGTGGACTTCTCGCTCACGGTGCGCACCAGTGACGGCTCGGGGTCCGGGTACGTCACGCGCGACGCCAACGACGTCCGGAAGTTCGACGCGAAGGCCGCGAGCGCGATCGCGCTCGAGAAGGCGGTGGCGAGCCGCAGCCCGCGCGCGATCGAGCCGGGGAAGTACACCGTGATCCTCGAGCCCGAGGCCTCGGTCGAGCTGATCCAGAACATGATGGGCTTCGATGCACGCAATGCCGAGGAGGGCCGCAGCTGGCTCGCGGCGCCGGGCGGCGGGACGCGGCTCGGGCAGAAGCTGATGGACGAGCGGGTGACGATCTACTCCGATCCGGCGAATCCCGAGGTCCCCGCCTCGCCCTGGTCCGGCGATGGCCAGGCGCGGAAGCGGACGATGTGGATCGAGAAGGGCGTGGTGAAGAACCTCGCCTATTCCCGCTACTGGGCGGAGAAGCAGGGGAAGGAGGCGCTGCCCGGTCCCGCCAACATCATCATGGAAGGCGGCACCGAGTCGCTCGAGGACCTGATCCGCGGCACGCGGCGCGGCATTCTCCTCACGCGCACCTGGTACATCCGGACGGTGGACCCGCAGACCCTGCTCTATACCGGTCTTACGCGGGACGGCACGTTCTACATCGAGGACGGGCAGATCCGGCACGCGGTGAAGAACTTCCGGTTCAACGAGTCGCCGGTGATCATGCTGAACAATCTCGACGCGCTGGGCCGGCCCGAGCGGATCCGGGGCAACCTGATTCCGCCGATGCGCGTGCGGGACTTCACCTTCACGTCGCTCTCGGACGCGATCTAGCAGGTCTCATGCTTCGTGCGCGTTCCGCGGCCGTCACACTTCTCGTGGCGGCCGCACCCGTCACCGCCACCGCGCAGCGCGTCCCGGCGCTGGTGCCGCTCCCCGTTCCCGCATCGCTCGCCACCCTCGAGTTCACCGGCTCCGCGCTCGCGTGGGTCGACGACACGACCCTCGCGCTGATCGACACCGATGCGAAGCAGCTCGTGACGGCCGACCTGCGGCGCGGGACGCTGCGCCGGTCCGGGCGGGAAGGGAACGGCCCGGGCGAGTTCCGCGCGCCGTCCTTCGTCGTGTCCGGCGGCCGCGAGGTGGTCGTCTACGACATCTCGACGCGCCGGGTGAGCCGGTTCGATGCGGCGCTGCGCTTCGTGAAGAGTGCGCCGACGCCCGGCGCCACGCTGCAGCTGCTCGGCTGGAACGGCGCGCTGGTGCACATGGCGTGGACCTCGTTCATGCCGGACGGCAACCCCTACATCGGCGACCTGACACTCGCGGACGGCAGCCTCGCCGAGCGATTCCGCGTGCTCGCGCGCGATTCCTCGCTGGCCAGCCCGATGCCTGGCGGCACCGGCAGCACGCCGTTCCTGGCCTTCGCCGCCGCACCCGACGGCGGGGTGCTCGTCGGATCGCCGCGGCACTACCGGATCACCCGGTTCGACTCGACCGGGCGCGTGGTGCGGCGGTTCGGCCGGCCACTGCCGCCCGTCTTCCGCACGCCCGCCGAGATCGACTCCATCCTGGCGCAGAGCGGGCGGATGCTCACCGGTGCGCCGGTGCCGGAGGGCCGGCGCGGCGACCTCGCGACGCGACTGCGAGACGCCCTCGGCAAGGAGCCGAAGCCGCATTTCCCCTGGATGGGCGGCATCGCCGTCGATCCGGCCGGCCGGGCCTGGGTCCTCACCATGCGCGGAACGACGCGAACCGAATTCGATGTCTTCTCGGCCGCGGGGGAGTTTCTCGGCACCGTGTCGACCCCGGGCCGCGTCGTCGCGTTCGCCTTCCGCGCGCCCAGGGTGGCGCTGCTGACCGAGCGGACCGAGGGAGACGAGGAAGGCTTCCAGGGCATCGATCTCTACCGCGTCGGCGGGCGGTGAGCGGTTCACCGGGCGACCATCTCGCGCCGGGCGCCGAGCAGCGGGCCGCCGCGCTCGCACGCCGGCGCGCCGATTTCACCTTCACCCGACTCCAGTACATCTCCGGCGACTGGGATGTGGACGAGCGCATGCCGTCCAATCTCCTCAACTCGCTCGTCGAGTACACGACGGTCGAGGTGGCGCCGGTGGAGCGGGTCGTGGCGCTCGACAGCCCGGCGGTCTTCGATTCCCCCTTCGCGTACCTGGCCGGCCATCGGCTCGTCGAGTTCACGGCGCGCGAGCGGGACGTCTTCGAGCGGTTCGTCCGCGGCGGCGGCTTCGTCTTCGCCGACGACTGCAACCACGATATCGACGGCCTCTTCGCGCGGTCGTTCGAGGCGCAGGTCGCGGCGATCTTCGGCGAGGAGGCCCTGCGGAAGATCCCGAACGACCACGCGCTCTACCGCGCCTTCTTCGAGTTCGCCGATGGCCCGCCACCAACGGGGCTCGAGCTCAATGGCTGGGGAGACGACCTGGTGCACGAGTATCTCAAGGCGGTCGAGATCGACGGGCGCATCGGCCTTCTCTACAGCAACAAGGACTACGGCTGCGAGTGGGACTACGATTTCCGCAACAAGCGGTTTCTGGCGGAGGACAACACGAAATTCGGAGTCAACATCGTGATCCACGCGATGACGGCATGACGGCCCTCCCCCGGACCGAAGGGGAAGTCGCGGCGCTGCTGAACCGGATCGGCGAGCTGCGGGCGGAGATCGCCAAGGTGATCGTGGGCCAGGACGCGACCGTGCACGAGCTGCTGATCGCCTTCCTGGCCGGAGGCCACGCGCTGCTCGAGGGGGTGCCCGGCCTCGCCAAGACCCTCCTCATCCGCACCCTCGCCGACGCGGTGCGCCTCAGTTTCCGGCGCATCCAGTTCACGCCCGATCTCATGCCGACCGACATCCTCGGCACGGAGGTGCTCGAGGAGGACCACGCCTCCGGGCGCCGCTTCTTCAAGTTCACCCGCGGCCCGATCTTCGCGAACATCGTCCTCGCCGACGAAATCAACCGCACGCCGCCGAAGACGCAGGCGGCGCTCCTCGAGGCGATGCAGGAGCACGCGGTGACGTACGGCGGCACGTCGTATCCGCTCGACGCCCCGTTCTTCGTCCTGGCCACGCAGAACCCCATCGAGCAGAGCGGCACGTACCCGCTTCCCGAAGCGCAGCTCGACCGGTTCCTCCTCTACATCCGCGTCGCGTATCCGGCCGAAGCCGAAGAGCGCGAGATCCTGGCGCGCACCACCGGCGCGGCGCGGCCGTCCGCGGCGGCCGTGATCTCCGCCGACGAGATCCTCGCCGCACAGGCACTCGTGCGGGACGTGCGACTGAGCGATCCGCTGCTCGAGTACGCGACGCGCGTCGTGCGCGCCACGCGGCCCGCCGAGTCGGCGATCGAAGAGGTCCGCTCGCTGGTGCGGTGGGGCGCCGGGCCGCGTGCGGGCCAGGCACTGGTGCTGGCTTCGAAGGCGCGCGCGCTGCTGGCCGGCCGCTTCGCCGTGACGCTCGACGACCTGCGCGCGGTCGCGCCACCGGTACTGCGGCACCGGATCCTCGTGAATTATCGCGCGGAGGCGGACGGCATCTCGCCCGATGCCATCACGGCGCGCCTCCTCGCCACCGTCCCGGCACCCGCCTCGCCGCTCAGGTGACCGGGCTCGACGCGCGCACGCTCGCCTCGCTCGGCGACCTCGAGATCGTAGCGCGGCGGATCGTCGACGGCTTCATGTTCGGTGCCCACCCGAGCCGGCTGCAGGGGGCCGGGGTCGAGTTCAGCCAGTACCGCAGCTACCAGCCTGGTGACGACATCCGCCGGATCGACTGGAAACTCTTTGCCCGCTCCGACCGCTACTTCCTCCGCGAATCCGAGGTCGAGACGAGCGTGTCCGTCCGTGTCGTCTTCGACGCCAGTGACTCGATGCGGCAGGCGGAGGACGGCGTATCGAAGTTCGCCTTTGCGCAGCTCCTTGCGGCCGCGATCGCGACGCTCGCGTTCCGGCAGGGCGATGCCGTGGGCCTCACGACCCTGCTCGACGGTGGCGCGCGCGCCCTGCCGGCCAACCGCGGGCGCGCGCACCTCTCAAGGATCTTGCGCGAGCTCGAGCAGCTCACTCCCGGCGGCCCGTGGCCGGGATGGCGCGCGTCCGAGGGTGCGCTCCTCTCGGGCGCCGGCCGCAGCGTGACATTCGTCCTCACCGACCTTCACGAGCGAACCACCGAGATCCGCGCGGCACTCTCGAAGCTCGCGGCACTCGGCCATGACGTCGCGGTGCTCCATCTCGTCGGCCGGCGTGAGCTCGAGTTCGATTACGGGGACGACCTAATCTTCGAGGAGCTCGAGACCGGACGCACGCTCGAGGTGTCCGGTGCCACCGTGCGTGAGGAGTATCTCGCCTCGCTCAACGCCGCCTTGAGGAGCCTCGAGCTCGAGCTCGGCGAGCAGCGCATCGAATACACCCGCATCCGCCTCGACCTTCCGCTCGACGCCGCACTGCGCCAGGCGCTCGCGCGCCGCGCCAGGCGCTGATGGGATTCGGCTGGCCCCCGGGCCTCGTGGCGCTCGCCACGCTGCTCGTGCCGATCCTGATTCACCTGGCGCGACGGAGAGCGCGGCGGGCGGTGCTGGTCGGGACGCTGAGGCACCTGCCGCACGCGGCGGCACCGCAGCGGTCGCGCGCCCGCATCGTCGAGCCGTGGCTCCTCGCGGTGCGGATGCTCATCCTCGCGCTGCTTGTGCTCGTCGTCGCGAAGGCCTTCAGTCGCGCCGCCCCACCCATGACTTCCCCACGCTCGCTCCTCGTGCTTCCGGCCCGCCTCCCTGACGACTCGCTGCGTCGTCTCCTCCCGGCCGGCGACTCCCTGCTGGGCGCCGGGCTCGAGGTGCATCGGCTGCCCATGGCCGATCTCTGGTCGGAGCTGGCGGAGCTCGACGCAGGCCTTCCGGACGGATCCTCGATGGCGGTGGCAACGCCGCTCGTGCTGCCGATGGCTGGTGCGCGTCCGGCCCTGCGGTCGGCGATCACGCTGCACCGCTTCGAGGGACCGCATCGGACCGCGGAAGCGAAGGCGCCGCGCACGCTGCACGTGCGGATCGCCGAGGACGCCTCGACGCGGATCGCCGCCCGGCGGCACGCGGCCGCGTTCCGCGCGGTGGCCGAGCTGCGCGGCGATTCCCTCGCGCTGGGTGGCGCGCCGGTGCGCGATGGCTGGATCGTCTGGCTCCCGGATTCCGCGCCGCCGCCGGACGTGCTCGCCGACGTTCGAGCCGGCGCGACCCTGCTGCGTGCCGCTGCGGACGACAGTAGTACGTTCGCTGATCGATCGATCGAAGCCGAGCCGGCCGGACGCGGACGCATCCTCATCGTGCCTGCCATCGGCAATCCGGCCGTCGACGCGGCGTTTCCCGAGCTGATCGCGCGGATCTGGCCCGATCCCGCGTCGCTCGCGCCCGTGGAGCCGACAGTCAGACGGATTTCGACGGGCCAGCTGCTGCCTGCCCCCGGCTCCGTCCCGCCACACGAAGCGCCCCGGACTTCGCTCGGCAGGATACTGCTGGGTATCGCGTTCGCGCTCTTCCTGCTCGAACGCTGGCTGGCGCATCGTTCGCTGACGTCACCGCCGGCATGACGGCGGCGGAGCGCATCGCCAGCCTGGCGCGCCGGCGTCGACGCCAGCGGAGAGTCGCGGCGGCCGTGTTCGGAGCCGGGCTCGGGTGCCTCGCGTTCGTCATGGCGTGGCGCGGCGGTGCAGGCGTGGTGGCGGGCGGCGGCATCGCGATCCCGGTCGCAATGCTGGGCGGTGCTTTCGCGCGGCGCTTCCTCGGAGATGTCACCGACGCCGAAGTGGCCTGGCATCTGGATCGCACGGTGCCGGAGGCCGAGGAGAGCAGCGAGCTCGTTCTTCGGAACGAGGCCGAGCTGACGCTCCTCGGGCGCATGCAGCGCCGCCGGACCGAGCGCGTATTGGCAGGCGCTCCGCTTCCGGTACCGCGCGACGGGCGGGCCCGGCAAATCGCAGCGACCGGTGCCGCTGCTACGGCAATGGCCGTGGCGCTGGCATTCGTCCCGTTGCGAGTGCCGCAGGCTGCGCGCCCACCGATCGGCCCGGGTGCACCGGACGCCGTCTCCGCGACAGGCGGACGCCTCGAGCTGTCGCACGTCGAGATCCGCCCTCCGCGCTATACTGGCCGGACTCCGCGAACGCAGGATTCGCTCGCGATCGACGCCGAAGAAGGCGCGGAGATCCGGTGGACCTTCCGGGCAACCGGCGCCGTGCTGGCGCCCCGGCTCGTGACCTCCATCGGCGATTCGCTTCGGCTGGCATCGGCAGGTGCCGGCGTCTTCACCGCACACCTCACGGCCCGCCGCTCCCTGCTCTACCAGCTCCTGCCTGATTCCGGTTCGCTCGCGCCGGAAATACATCGCCTCACCGTGCGGCCCGACGCGCCGCCCGAAGTCACCGTCCTGCGGCCCGCGCCTCGATCCGAAATCGCCTCCGGTGCGCCCGTTCGCGTTCCGGTCGAGGTGCTGACGACCGACGACTACGGAACCGCTTCGGCCGAGCTCGTCGCGACGGTGACGACGGGATCGGGAGAGAGCGTCCGCTTTCGGGAGCAGCGGATCCCGCTCCCGCCGCCTCGCACCGCCCGGGGCGGCGCGGTCTTCCGCACGGAGCTCGACCTTGCCGCCCTCGGCATGGCACCGGGGGACGAGCTCTACTTCCACGTCCTCGCTCGCGACCGGCGACCTGCGCCCAACACCGGCCGCTCCGCCACCGTCTTCCTGTCGCTGGCGGATACGGCGAGCTCGGCCGCACCGCTGATCGCCGGGGTCGCCCTGCCGACGGCACCCGAGTATTTCCGCAGCCAGCGTCAGATCATCATCGACACGGAGCGGCTCGTTGCCGACGGGTCCCGCCTGCCGATCGAGATCTTCCGCGAGCGCGCGAATGCGATCGGCATCGACCAGGGCCTCCTCCGTCTCCGCTACGGCCAGTTCACCGGCGAGGAATTCGAGGAGGCGGTCGACGCCGGCGAAACGCACGAGCACGACAGCGAGGAGAACGCGACACTCCTCGCCGATTCGGTGAAGGCCACGCTCAAGGGCGCCATCGCCCAGATGTGGGAGGCTGAGCTCCGGCTGCGCACCTACCGGCCCGCGGAGGCGCTGCCCTACGAGTATCGCGCCCTCGAGCTGCTCAAGACCGTGCAGCAGTCGTCGCGCGCGTACGTGCAGCGTGTCGGCTTCGAGCCGCCGCCGCTCGAGATCGATCGCCGGCGTCTCACCGGACGGCTCGACGGAATCCGCAGCAGGACGGTGCGCGACTCCATCGCCGGCGAAGACCCGCGACGTGCCACGCGCGAAGTGCTCGACCTGCTGCAGGAGTTCGCCGCCGGCACCGGCACGTCCACGTCGGGCGCTCCGGGTCTCGCGGATCGTGCTGCGCTGGCGGCGGCCGAAGAGGAGCTCGCACAACTGGCCGTCGAGGGCGGGACCAGCCTCTTCGAAGCGCTGCGCGCGCTCCGAAGGCTCAGGGCATCGCTGGGCGAGGGGCAACTTTGTGAAGGGTGCGTCGCGGCCGCCGAGAAGGCGCTGACTGCATCGCTGCCGACGCCTCGTCCCAGTGCCCCGGGTCGCCACGCCGCGGGATCGCTCGCCCGGCGGTATGTCGAATTGCTGGAGAGCAGCGAGTGAGCGCCACTACCGTTCTGGTGCTCGCGTTGCTCGCTGCGCTCGTGACATGCTCTCTCGAAGTGCGCCGCACGGATCGGCGGCATCTCGCCTCGCGCATCGCTGCGACGCTGATAGCAGTGGCCTCGCTCGTGGGGCTCGCCCTGGAGCCGGCATTGCCCCGGCGCGTTTCCGATGCCCGGGCCGTGCTCGTCACGGAAGGCGTTTCGGCGGCCGCCGCGCGGCGGATCGCGGATTCGGTCGCCGCCCGCGAGATACTGGAATTCGACCATGCCAGCGGCGACCTCGCGGCACTGCGACGACGGTATCCCGACCTCGCCGAGCTCGTCGTTGCCGGATGGGGACTCTCCGCTGCAGACCTCGCCCGCGCCGGCAATCTTCGTATCAGCTTCGTGCCTGCGCCGCTCCCCAACGGGATCCGATCGGTCGTGTGGCCGTCCCGGACCGTGCTCGGCGAGGTCGTCGCGCTGCGTGGCGCAGCCGACCCGGGTGCCTGGGTCCACCTCGCCGTCCACGGCGGCGCTCCCGACTCGACGCAAACCGGCGCCGACGGGCGCTTCGAGCTGCGATTCACTCCGCGGGCGCCGGGATTGCGGACGTTCGAGCTCCGAAGTTCAGGCGCGGTGGATACCGGCGCCGTGGACGTCCGCCTGAGCCGCCCTCCGGCGGTGCTCGTCCTCGAGGGCACGCCCGGGTTCGAACTCGCGCACTTGCGCCGCTGGCTGGCCAGGCGCGGTGGACGCGTCGCGGCGAGGACCACCGTGAGCCGGGGACGCGTGCGAACGGCCGCGCTCAACGGTGCGCCGATCCCGGGCCGGGAGCTGAGCCCGGAAGCGCTGCGCGAGTTCGACATCGTCGTCATGGACGCTGCCGCTGCGCGCACGCTTTCCAGCCGCGAGATCGGCGTTCTGCGCGAGGCAGTACGGCGGGATGGAATGGGAGTGCTCCTCGTCGGGAGCGCGCCTCGACTCGACGGACTTCCGATGCCCCGATCGAGCACTCGATCGGGCGCACGAACGGTTCGCATCCGAGGGTCCGGCTCTGCGGAGCTCCTCCCGCCGGTCACGGTCGAGGCCTGGACACCGATCGCCGGGGAGCGGGGCGCGGCGATCCTCGAGGACAATGCCGGCGGAGCCATTGCGGCATGGGAGGCGTCGGGAACGGGCCGCGTCGGCGTGAGCGCCGTCCGGAATCCGAGTCGCTGGCTCCTGGAAGGAGACCAGGCGGCATACGATCGCTACTGGATGACGATCCTTGCGAGCCTCGGACGGCCGCTTGCGAGGTGGCGGGCCCCTGCGGCGCTTCCGGCGGAGACTGGCCGGCCGCTCAGTCTTGCCTGGCCAGGCCGACTCGACACGGTTGTGATCCGCGGAGCGGGCACCGTCGATACCCTCTTTCCGGCCGCCGGCTCCGACTCACTTGCCTGGAACGCCACCTGGTGGCCTCGTCTCGAGGGCGAATACCGCGCGGAAGGTCCGGGCGATACACTCCGCATCCGGGCCGTCGCGACCGGCAGCTGGCGAGCCGCGAGGGCCGCCGAACGCACGCGCGCGACCACGCTTCACGCAGCGCTGCATCCCGGCGCCCAAGGCGCCGCGGGCACGAGGGTCTCAGTGCCCATCGCACCGTGGATCTTCATGGCGCTCTTCACCGGTGCAGCGGGCTGGCTCTGGTGGGAACGACGCCGAACGGCTCCGGGGCGGATCGCGCCGCTGCCAGGCGAAAAGGAGGGGAGAACGGGCGTCGGGTGACGCCCGTCCTCAGGCGAGATCATTAGAAGAGAGAGAGGGGTTGGGAAAGGGGACCACAACAGGCGCTGCGTCAGCCGGCTCATCCGACCGTTTGGCTGGGAGCCTCGGGTTTATTCCGGACGTCTCGCACCTCACCGACCGTCCGCTCCGCCTGCCAACGGGAAGATCATCCCCTCCGATAGGGGCCGCTGTGCGGTGCATCACACGCGGCTAGCGGGACGCGCGGCGCTTCCTCGTTGCGGCGGCTTTCTTCGCACTGCGGGATCGCGCTGCCTTCGGCCTCGCCGCGGCAGCGGCGCCGCCCTTCCGTCCGCCCTTCTTGGCCGGTGCCTTGTTGATCTTCTTCCCTCGTCCCGAGCCGCTCTTCTTTCCCCCGCCCGTCATCTTGTTGACCGTGGCCCAGGCCCGGCGTTCAGCTTCGTCCTCGGAAACCCCGCGCTCCTCGTAGCCCTCCTCGATCTTCCGTGCCTGGCGCTTCTGCTTGTCCGTGTAGGCGGACTTGTCTCCCTGTGGCATCGATCGCTTCCTCCTCGGTGGAGTCACCTGCCCGAGGGAAGCTCCCGGTCCTGACCACCCGGCGCCGTGCGAGCGGTCACACGGTGGCGCTCAAGCCGGCAATGCCTCGTTCGAGCTCGAGCAGGGTGTGGATTGCGGGCGAGTTGGTGAGCGCGCGGGCCCGGATTTCACGCTCCAGTCGAGCGAGGTCGAAATACCAGCCGCGATCGGAGAGGGTCGTCGCGCGCGCCATGAGCCGCTTGGAGGCCGCGGCAAGGGACAGCCCCGCAGGCAGGCCCAGCGGCCCAGCTCCTCCGCCAGCCAGGACGAAGTCGAGCTGCCACAGGTCGAACTCCATCGGCTGCGCACCCAGCGAGAATCGCGCATCCACGAAGAGGAGCACGTCGTCCGCCGCGCGAGCGGCGCGCGCCAGCTCCTCGAGCGGCGCCACGGCGCCCGGCGCAGGCTCGGCATGCACGAGTGCGACGGCGTCGACGCCCGGCCCCTCGAGAAAGCGCGCGAGATGGCGGGCCTGCAGCGCCTCGCCCGGCCGCACGAAGGCCCGGACGACTTCCTTCCCGCACCCCTCGGCCACGCGCGCGAACACTTCGCCCTCGGCGCCGCCGACGACGGCGAGCATCCGCTCCTGCACGCCGTTCCGCACGGCCGCCTCCATCATTCCCTCTGCGGCGGATTGGGCGACGAGGACCGGGCGCGTGGTCCGGAACAGATGGCGGAGCGGACGTTCCAGGCGGGCCAGAAGCTCCGACGGCGACGGGTCGCCAGCGATGGCACCCACTCCAGCATTTGGCCGCCCAGCACGTCGGCCGCGGACACGACCTCGACGCCGGCTGCGCGCCAGCCGGCGAGCAGCGCACGGCCCGCGTCCGCGTCTATCGCGCGCGTCGCGTCCTCGACGAGCGTGAGCGAGCGGGCGGGGAGACGCTGCAGGAGCCCATCGAGCGCATAGCGATCGCAGACGTCGAGTGCCACGCCGTAGAGGACGATCCGCTCCGGTGCGAGGACTTCGAGGAGGAGGTCGACGTTCTCATTGGTGAACACGTCGAACCAGTGCTTGAGGAGGAGGAAATCGCCGTCGTGCGCGCGAATGCGCTCGCGGAGCGCTGGCGTCGCCCGCTCGGGCTGGATCACCAGCGGGTTCCGCAGCGCGGTCTCGGCGATCTTCGCCTGGCCCGGCGTGCCGCGCATGCAGTGCGGCGGAAAGGTCTCGCGGAAATCCGGCGTGTCGCTCAGCTCGCGATGGCCGGTCACGTGGTCATCGGCACTCGCGACGATCGGAATGTGATGCGCGTGGGCGTAGTCGGTGAGCGCTCCCACTGTGCCGATGATCTCCTCGCTTCCAGGCACGTACAGCTTGCCATCGGCGCGCATGAAGTCATGCTGCGTGTCGACGTCCCAGAAGATCAGCGGCGTGCCCATTACGGGGTCGGCCCGGCGAGCTCGCTCCAGAGGAAGGTCCAGGCCAGCGCTGCCATGCGCGCCGCCTGGGCGTTCGTCGCCGAGCCGCCGTGGCCCCCCTCGATGTTCTCGTAGTAGCGGACGTTCTTGCCCGCCTCGATCATGCGCGCGGCCATCTTGCGGGCGTGCCCCGGGTGCACGCGGTCGTCGCGGGTGGAGGTCATGAAGAGCGTCGGCGGGTAGGTCGCATTGGCCCTGAACAGGTGGTACGGCGAATAGGTCCGGATGAACTCCCACTGCTTCGGATCGTCGGGATCGCCGTACTCCGCCATCCACGACGCGCCGGCGAGCAGCTTGTGATAGCGCTGCATGTCGAGCAGCGGCACCTGCACCACCACAGCCCCGAAGAGCTCGGGGTACTGCGTCAGCATGTTCCCGACGAGAAGGCCGCCGTTGCTCCCGCCCTCGATGCCGAGCCGTGCCGGCGAGGTGATCTTCCGCACGACGAGGTCCTGCGCTACCGCCGCGAAATCCTCGTACGCCCGCGGCCGGTGGGCCTTGAGTGCCGCCTGATGCCAGCGCGGCCCATACTCCCCGCCGCCGCGGATGTTGGCGACCGCATACACCCCGCCCCGTTCGATCCATCCCGCGCCGACGGTGCCCGAGTAGTACGGCATGAGCGAGATCTCGAACCCACCGTAGCCATACAGCAGCGTCGGCGCCGTTCCATCGAAAGCCAGGTTCTTCGGCCGCACCACGAAGTACGGAACGCGGGTCCCGTCCTTGCTGGTCGCGAAGTGCTGCTCGATGACGTGCTCGCCGGCCTCGAAGAACTCCGGCATCGACTTGAGCTTCTCGGGCGGCTTCCCCGCCGTCACCAGCGAAAGCGTCGTGGGCGAGAGGTAGTCCGTGACGTAGAGCCAGACGTCGTCGCTCTCGTCGCGGTCCACCGCGGCCACGCCCACGGTTCCGAGCGGCGGCGCGCCCGCGAACGGCGCGCGATCCCATCCGTTCGGCCCGGGCGTCAGCACCGAAAGCCGGTTCTTGACGTCCTCGAGCACGTTGAGGATGAGCCGGGACTTCGTCCAGGTGTACCCCGCGAGCGAAGTCGTGGGGCTCGGCGCAAAGAGCACCGTGAAGTCGCGCTTGCCCGCCATGAAATCGTCGAACCGCGCCGCGAGAAGGCTTCCGGCTTCCCACGTCGTGCCGCCGATCGTCATGGGCTCGCGCAGCTCGAGGAGGAGCCATTCGCGGAAGACGCTCTTGTTCGCGGAGTTCGGCGCGTCGATGCGCGTGAGCTTGCCGTGCGGCTCCCTGAGGTAGAGCTCGTCGTTGTAGAAGGCGATGGTGCGGCTCACGAAGTCGCGCTCGAAGCCGGGCGTGTCGTGGTGGTAGGCGGAGATGTACATGTCGTCCGCGGTGCCTTCGTAGACCACCTTCGCACCGGCCATCGGCGTTCCGCGGCGCCATTCCTTGACGATGCGGGGATATCCCGACTCGGTGAGGGTACCAGGACCGAAGTCGGTGAAGACATACACGCGGTCGCGGTCGATCCAGCCGAGCGAGCCCTTCGCCTCGGGACGGTAGAAGCCGCCCTCCACCCACTTCCTCTCCTTCAGGTTGAACTCGCGCGTCACGTCCGCGTCGGCGCCGCCGCGCGAGAGCGAGACGAGACAGAGCTCGTAGTCCGGCCGGAGGCAGTCGGCGCCGTGCCAGACCCAGTTCTCCTTCTCCTCGCGGTTCAACGCGTCGAGATCGATCACCGTCTCCCACTCGGGATCCGGCTTCCGGTACTCCTCGAGCGTCGTGCGGCGCCAGATGCCGCGCTCATGCTCGGCATCCTGCCAGAAGTTGTAGTAGTACGGCCCGATCTTCGAGACATCGGGAATGTTGGCGTCGGAGTCGAGGATGGCGCGGATGCGGGACTCGAGTGCGGTGAATCCGGGTGCTGCACCGAGTGCCGCCTCGGTGCGGGCGTTCTGGGCGCGCACCCAGTCGAGGGCGGTGTCCCCCTGCACTTCTTCCAGCCAGAGATACGGATCGTTCACGACGGACCCTTGAGCGCGGAGCGCACCGGCGCCCGCCATGAGGAGGAGCGGCGCCAGGGCCGCAGGGAGGATGCGAACAGTCATGTGACGAGCTCCAGCCTGGGATTCGGCCGGTACTCCCGCCCCACCTTGGAGACCGGCCGGCCATCGATGCGGACCACGTCTGCGGTGAAATCAAACCGCCCCTGGAAGAGCGACGAGCCGACGCCGTAGGCATCCACCGGCACGCCCTCCCGCTCGAACATCTCGATCTTCTCGACCGTGAAGCCCCCCGAGGCGATGATGCGCACGTTCTCGAAGCCTTCGGCGTCGAGCGCGCGCCGCACGTTCCAGACGAGCTGCGGGTTGACGCCCGTGGGGCGGAACCGCCCCATCTGCGGCAGCACCGAACGATCCACCAGCATCTCGCTCGTGTCCAGCCGGACTCCGTAGAGGCGGCCATCAAGCGCTCGGGCCACCTCGAGCGACGTGCGGACCGAGTCGTTCTCGAAATCCACGAGCGTCACCACCCGGATCGAGGGATCGATCAGGTCGGCGAACTTCCGCGTCGCGAGCACGGTGTCTCCACCGTAGGCGGCAATGAGCGCATGCGGCACCGTGCCGATTCCTTCGGACCCCCACCACGAGGCCTGCGCGTCGGTCGATACGCCGATGGCCCCCGCGATGTGCGCCGCGTACCCATCCCCGGTCTGCACCAGCCAGTGATCGTGGCGCGCCGGGAAGAACATGACCTGCTTCGGCGCCGCGGCCTCGACTACGCGGCGGGTGTTGGTGCCCACCCGCGTGCGGCGCGCGAGCACGCCGAGGTAGAGGGTCTCGAGATTGGCGAAGGTGTCGTAGGGCCCCTCGATGAGCATCACGGTTTCCCAGGGCTCCACCTCGTCGCCATCGTAGAGCGCATGGACCTCGAGGGCGCTCCAGTCGTCGGAGCAGAGCTTGAGGATCGCGATGGCCTCGTCGATGCCTCCGAGGAAGGCGTGCTGCTTGCCGAAGACCTGCATGGTGACGCGTGGTCGGTGCCCGTCGGCCAGGAGGATCTCCCGCGCCCGGACGAAATACTTATCGGAGTAGTACCCCGCCCGCATCTTCTCGACGGGAAGGTTGAAGATCTCCGGGTCCAGGCGCGGACGGCGCGTCATCGGGTCACCCCGTCGGCCACGTCGCCGAAGTGGGATTCCTTGAGGTCGGCGAGCAGCCGTCGCAGGCGCCGCTGGTGCCGGGCATCCGGATAGGCGTCGATCAGCCGCCGGAGCTCGGCCATGGCGCGGCCGGGATCGTTCAGTCGGTAGTCGTAGAGATCCACGAGGGCGAGTCCGGTGCTGATGTCTTCCGCAGGCGAGAGCGTTCCGCTGCGAAGATCGAGAAGCGATTGCACGGCGGCATGCGGATCGCCGAGCGGACCGCCGAGCAGGGCGGCCCGGCGCAAGGTGGCTCCTGCCCGGTCGCGCGGCTGCCGGGCGCGCTCGAGACAGGCATCGGCTGCTTCCGAGAAGCGACCCCGGGCTTCGAGCGCCTCGATCTCGGAAAATCCGCCGCCGGCGCGCATGAGGCCGACGCTCTGGAGCATCGCCGCAATCCCGTCCACCCCCTCGTCCACCAGCGCCAGGACCCCGAGAGCCAGGCCGTACAGCGCCCAGCAGATTCCGGCCAGTTCGACACCGCGCCAGCCGAGGCCGGCGGCGGCGAGCCCGAGCGCCACGAGGGTAGCGACCAGGAGCAGCGCGCCGACCACGACGCGCAGCAGCGTCAGCGGGTTCGCCGACGCTTCGGCGGCATGCGCCCGTATCCAGGTCACAGCGGAATCGGCACCCAAGGCCGCAAGTTAGGGGCGGATCAGGAGCCTCGGCAAGTTGACAGGGACCCCGGGCGGCGCGTAAATCCGGTCTCCTTGGCCATTTACCTCACACGGAGGTTGTCGACGTGCCCGAGACCTTCTCCCGACGCGCCTTCATCGGTACGGCCGGCGCCGCCGCCGCTGCCGCGGCGCTTCCCGTTCCGGCAGGTGCCGTCAAGGCTCCAGCGATCCGGCGTCCGGTCCAGAATCACTTCGCGGCTGTGAGCTCGGGCAACGGGCTCCGCGCCGTCAACCGCGCCTACGAGCTCGTCGAAGCGGGCACCGATACGCTCGACGCCGCGGTCGAAGGAGTGAAGATCCAGGAGCTCGACCCCGCCGACAACTCGGTCGGCTACGGCGGGCTGCCGAACGAGGAGGGCGTGGTCCAGCTCGACGCGTCGTGCATGCACGGCCCCACGAAGCGCGCGGGAGCGGTCGCGGCGCTCGAGGGGATCAAGACGCCGAGCGAAGTCGCGCGGCTCGTGCTCAAGTACACGAACCACATCC
>DAINRR010000049.1:375-22667 GCA_036741715.1 Gemmatimonadales bacterium | reverse complement strand
GTGGCTCCGGATCCCGGGCGGGTCCGGAGCTGTTGTTTTGTGGGCTGCTCAGGGGGCTCCGCGCGCCGACGGTGCCGGGAGCCCACGAACACTTCTTCTCGGACTTCGCCTGGCGCGCGGCGCGCCACCTCGAGCGGGCCCCTTCGCGTTTTCCCTCTTTCGCGCTTTCGCGATATTGCCGCACCGCCCAGACCGCGATTCCCGTGGGGCGCGGGGCGCCCGCCCGCGCAGGGCGCCTTTCGTCTTTTTCGTGTTTTCGTGTGCGCAGTTGGTGTCGCCCCGCCGCCGACCTTATCTGCGGCGAACCAGCCTGACGTAGTACCCCACGTAGACGACCGCGGCGATCACGTACGCCGCGATGACGTAGCCGGCGTTGCGCGGAAGCTCATCCATCGCGGTCTCCCGTCTCACGGGCGGCTTCCGCGCGGAGCTGCCCGTAGCGCGCGAGGATGAAGCCCAGGGCCAGCAGGGTGTGCACGGCGAGCGAGGTCAGGAGCACCTGCAGCATCGATCCCGGGAGCGACGGCGCGCTCGGCTTGAGCACCACCGGCAGCGGATGGATCGTCCGGAAGAGATAGACGCTCAGGTGCACGAACGGCACGAGCACGAGGCCAAGGATCGCCACCACCGCGCTGAAGCGCGCGCGCTCCGCCGGGTCGTGCAGGGCCGACCGGAGCGAGAGGTAGCCGACATAGAGGAAGAAAAGGAAGAGCGTCAGCGTGAGCCGGGCGTCCCACTGCCACCATGCGCCCCAGACGGGCTTACCCCAGAGCGGGCCCGTCGTGAGCATCACCGCGCTGAAGATGACCCCGACTTCCGCCGCCGCCGCCGCGAAATGATCCAGCCGCGCATCCTTGAGCCAGAGATACAGCGCGCTCACGATGCCGACCACCGAGAACACGAACAGCGCATTCCACGCTGCGGGCACGTGCAGGTAGAAGATCTTCTGCGCGAAGCCCTGCGAGGCTTCCTGCGGCGTCTGCCAGATCGCCAGGTAATAGACGACGGCGAGCGCCAGCAGCGACGCCAGCGCGATGCCCATGCCCACCCGCGTGAGCCGGGCGGCCGGTGCCGGAGCAGTCCCGGAAGGGATCATTCGTCCACCACGGAGGGAAAGACGACGAGGGAGAGTGTCACGAAGACGACGTCATAGACGGCGAGTAACCTAAGCCACCCTGCCACCTCGCTCAACGGCCGGTCGGCGAAGAGGCGGACCGTGACCTGCACCGCACCGATGAGCGGCGGGATCATGAACGGCAGGAGCAGCACCGGCAGCATCAGCTCCGCGAAGCGCGTGCGCACCGTCATCGCGCTGAAGACGGTGCCCACCGCGACGAACCCGATGGTCGCCACCACGCTCGTGAGCGCGAGCGCGCCGAGCGACGCGCCGATCCGCGCGTTGAAGAAGATCGCGAAGAGCGGGAGCGTCACGGCCTCGATGACGAAGACGAAGGCGAGGTTGCCCAGGAACTTGCCGAGGAAGATCGATTCCCGCGGGATCGGCGCGAGGAGCAGGGCGTCGAGCGCCGCGTGCTCGCGCTCGACGCTGAAGGCACGGTTGAGCGCCGTCATCGCCGCGAAGGCGAACGTGATCCAGAGCGCGCTCGGCGCGAGGTCGGCCGGCGAGAGCCGCGCCGGATCGCGCGAGAAGCTGAAGACCACCAGGATGAGCGCGGCGAAGACGAGCGCGGACACGAGCGCGGTGCGGCTCCGCAGTTCCGCACGCAGGTCCTTCCCGGCGATCGCGAGCGCCGCGGCGATCGCGTCACGCATTCACGAGCGCCTCCGCGCGCGCCGCGAAGTCGGTGTAACCGCCGTGGCGCTCCTCCTCGAGCACCCAGCGGCCGGCCGCCAGGACCGCCACGCGCGTCGCGAGCTCCCACGCCTCCGCGGGCTGATGCGTCACGAGGACGGCCGCGCGCCCCTCCCCTGCCCGCCGGGCCAGGGCCGTGCGAAGCCGTGCCGCCGAGGCGCTGTCGAGACCCGTGAACGGCTCGTCGAGCAGGAGGAGCACCGGGTCGTGCAGCAGCGCGCGCGCGATCGAGACGCGCTGCTGCAGGCCGCGGCTGAGGGAGCGGGGGCTCTCGGTCATCCTGTCGCCCAGCCCCGCTTCGTCGAGCGCAGCGCGCGCTGCCGCCTCGGCCCGCGGCAAGCCGTACAGCCGGGCGGCGAAGACGAGATTATCCAGGAGCGACAGGTCGTCGTAGAGGAAGGACTGGTGCGAGACGAGCCCGATGCCGCGGCGGGAGCCGGCATCGCCCGGGCGCACGGCACGGCCGCCGACCCGGATCTCGCCGCTCGTGGGGCGCATGATGCCGGCCAGGAGGCGGAGCAGCGTGGACTTGCCCGCGCCGTTGGGCCCGAACACGACGAGCGTCTCGCCCGCCCCGAGCGAAAGGTCCACGCCACGGAGCGCCCTGAGTGCGCCGAAGGCGCGCGAAAGTCCGGCAGCGACGAGGAGCGGCCCCTCAGAGGGCCGCATCAATCCGCGCGCTGAGCTCTTCGAGCCGGAATGGCTTCACGATGTAGTCGGAATAGGGCACGTCGAGCAGCTGCAGCTGCGGCTCGATGCTCATGTAGGCGGTGGTGATGATGACGGGGAGATCGGGGTGCGTGGCGCGGATGGCGCGCAGGAGCGCCACGCCGTCGGTGTCCGGCAGCCGCATGTCGAGGATCGCGATGTCCGGCACATCCTCTGCCAGCCGCGCGAGCGCTTCCGCGCCGTTGGCGGCGAGAACGAGGTCGTAGCGGGACGAGAAATGCCGCTCGTAGTGCACTCGGAGGGCGCGCTCGTCCTCGACGATGAGCACGCGCCGCCGCTTCGGATGATCCATGTCCGCCAATCGCTGTCGGGAGCCAGGCAGCGCCCCGGCGGGCCGCGCACCGCGCCGGGAATGCGACAACCAGCGTGCCACGTCACGCGTTACGTTAATGCTGCGCATTGGCGGCGTCCATCCCGAGGGCCGCCGGCGCGCTGCGTCAGGCGGCGTCCAGGTCGAAGAGGTCGTCCAGCTTGGTGAGCGCGAGCAGGAACTTCAGCTCGTCGTTGGGACGCTTGAGCACCACCCGGAGCCGGCGCTCGGCGGCATGGCGCTGGATGAGCATGAGCACGCCCAGGCCGGCCGAGTCCACCGTGCGGGTCGCGGTCAGGTCGATGATCAGCCGGCTGCCCGGCTGCGTCATCGCGTCCATCAGCTCCACCGCGGCCTTGCGGAATTCGATGCGCGTGTCGAGGCCCAGATTGACCGGGCCCGCCAGTTCGCGCGCGTCCACCTGCGTGGCCATCATGCTGCCTCCCACGCCCGATGAACAACACGCAGATTCGCGCGGCCGGTCCACCTTCGGCACCGAGCTATCCTGCCGTGGCATGAGTGCGCACGCACAGGACCTCTAGTTTTGCGGCCCCGGATTACTCCGGGTGTGCTCTTATCGGGCAGATCAGGTTGTGTGCAGCCGCCGATGCGGCCGCACCCCCTCCAGAGGCGAGAGCGGTGCCAATGGCGTAACTCGTTGTGGTGCCGCCTGCTGCAAGGCGCTTGCGCCATTCCTTGCAGGGTCCCACACCGCACCCTGCGGCAGCGTTTGGAGATTCGCACTACCTTCATTACTCCCTCTTCCGGCACGCACATGAACGAGCAACTCGACACCCTCCTCTCCGAGCAGCGCCGCTTTCCGCCGACCGCATCGTTCGCCGCCCAGGCGTCGGCCGGGCCCGGGATCTACGAGGCGGGCGGCGACGCCGAGCGCTTCTGGGAGGCGCAGGCCCGCGAGCTCGAGTGGATCGCGCCGTGGTCCCGCGTCCTCGAGTGGAAGCCGCCTCATGCGCGCTGGTTCGTGGACGGCAAGCTCAACGCAGCCGCCAACTGCCTCGACCGGCACCTTCACGGGCCGCGCCGCAACAAGGCGGCGATCGTCTGGGAGGGCGAGCCCGGAGACCGCCGCGTCCTCACCTACTGGGACCTGGCCCGCGAAGTCGGTCGCGCCGCCAACGCCCTCAAGGCGCTCGGCGTCCAGCGCGGCGACCGCGTCGCCATCTACCTGCCGCTCATCCCCGAGGCCGTCATCGCCATGCTCGCCTGCGCCCGGATCGGCGCGGTCCACTCCGTCGTGTTCGGCGGCTTCAGCGCCGAGTCGCTGCGGGACCGGATCAACGACGCACAGGCCGTCGCGCTCATCACGGCGGATGGCGGATACCGGCGGGGCCAGGTCGTCCCGCTCAAGCGATTCGCGGACGAAGCGCTCAGGGAGTGCCCGAGCATCCGCCACGTCGTCGTCGTGCGCCGGCGCGCGGGCGGCGAAGGCGACGAGGCCTTCGCGACGATGACCGAGGGCCGGGACCACTGGTGGCACCGTCTCCTCGACGGCGCGGATGCCCGCTGCGAGCCCGAACCGATGGACGCCGAAGACCTCCTCTTCATCCTCTACACCTCGGGCACCACCGGAAAGCCGAAAGGGATCGTCCACACCACGGGCGGGTACCTCACGCAGGTCGCCGCCACGACGCGCTACGTCTTCGACCTCAAGGACGAGGACGTCTTCTGGTGCACCGCCGACATCGGCTGGGTCACCGGCCACTCGTACGTGGTCTACGGTCCGCTCGCCATCGGCGCGACGGTCGTCCTCTACGAGGGCGCGCCCGACTGGCCTGAGCGGGACCGGTTCTGGAGTCTCATCGCGCGATATGGAGTGACAGTATTCTACACGGCGCCGACCGCAATCCGCGCATTCATGAAATGGGGACCGTCTCACCCTCAGCGCCACGACCTCTCGACGCTCCGGCTCCTCGGCTCCGTCGGGGAGCCGATCAACCCCGAGGCGTGGATGTGGTATCGCGAACATATCGGCGGCGAGCGCTGCCCGATCGTGGATACCTGGTGGCAGACGGAAACCGGCGGGATCATGATCACGCCGCTGCCGGGCGTCACGGTGACCAAGCCGGGGTCCGCGACGATTCCCTTCCCCGGCATCCGGGCCGAGCTGGTCGACTCGTCAGGGAAGGTGCTCCAGTCCGGCGGCGGGTTCCTCACCCTCGCCGCCCCCTGGCCGGGCATGCTCCGCACGATCTACGGCGATGACGAGCGGTACCAGCAGACGTACTGGAGCCGCTTCCCCGGGCGCTACTTCGCTGGCGACGGCGCCAAGGTGGACGAGGACGGCTACTGGTGGATCCTCGGGCGCGTGGACGACGTGCTCAACGTCGCCGGCCATCGCATCGGGACCATGGAGGTCGAGAGCGCGCTCGTCGACCACCCGTCGGTGGCCGAGGCGGCGGTGGTGGGGAAAACGCACGAGCTCAAGGGCCAGGCCATCGCCGCATTCGTGACGCTGAAGGAAGGCACCGCGGCGAGCTCCACCCTGAAGGACGATCTCCGCGAGCATGTCGTGAAGAAGATCGGTGCCATCGCCCGTCCCGACGACATCCTCTTCTCCGCTGACCTCCCGAAGACCCGGAGCGGGAAGATCATGCGCCGCCTCCTCAAGGACATCGCGGAAGGCCGCACGCTCGGCGACACCACCACCCTGGCCGATCCCGCGGTCGTGGCGAAGCTCAAGGCGATGTATGAGGAGGAATGAGGAATCGATCTGAGTGGGAACCACGGCAGTTGCGGACCGGAGATCGGGACGGGACGGAGTGAAAAGCGGCACACGAAAGACACGAAAGGTGCCCTGCGGGTTCGGGCTCCGATGGCGGGGCGCGCATTTGTCTGATGGTTCTTGCGGCTCGCCGCACGCCCCGCGCACGGAGCCTCAGGGCAGGACAAAAAAAAACCAACCGCCCGCTGCCGGCACGGCGGGCGGAGCTGATCCACGATCGGACCCTTTCATGTTTTCGTGGTTTCGTGTTTTCGTGTGCTGCCGTTGAACCCGCACGATCCCGACGCTAGCCTCAGTGCCGTCCTCCGCATCTCCGCGCCTCCGGTTCAGAACTGCAGCTGCGCCCCGAGCTCGACCACACGGTTCGGCGGCAGACCGAAGAACGCGGTGGCCGGCTGGGCGTTCCGTGACATGAGGATGAAGAGCTTCTTCCGCCACTTCGGCATCATCTCGACCCGGGTGGCCGCGCCACCCGGCGCCTTTCCCTTTCCGAAGGCGATGAGCGTCTCACGCCCCAGGTAGTACGTGGTCTCCATCGGCTTCATGACGGTTCCCGTCTCAGGGGATCCGAGCCGCCCGAGCGAGGCGAGGGCGCTCGGCACGTCCGGCGTCTCCATGAACCCGAACTTGGCGATGACCTCGTAGAACCCATCGCCGAGCTCGCGGCACCTCACGCGATCACCGGGGTCCACCTGCGGAATTTCCTCGGTAATGATGGACATGAGGACCACGGTCTGGTGCAGCACCTTGTTGTGCTTGATGTGATGCAGCAGCACTGGCGGTGCCCCTCCCGGAACCGACGTGAGGAACACGGCCCCGCCAGGCACGCGTACCGGCTTCCGCGCTGCGATGTCCTTGAGGAAGAGATCGAGCGGCAGCGTGTTCTCCTGCACGATCGCACTGAGCCGTACCCTGCCCTTCTTCCAGCTCGACATCAGCAGGAACACGATGCCTGCCACGAGAAGCGGGAACCATCCGCCATGCGGCACCTTCAGGAGATTGGCTCCGAAGAAGGCGATATCCACGATCAGGAACACCGTCGTAAGCCCCACGACCTTCCACATGGCCCAGCCCCACCGGCGCCGCGCAACGACCGCGAAGAGGATGCTGGTGATCGTCATCGTACCGGTCACCGCGACACCGTACGTCGCCGCGAGCGCGCTGGCCGAGCGGAAGCTCAGGACGAGCCCGATGCACGCCACCCAGAGAAACAGGTTGACCTGAGGCACGTAGATCTGCCCGATCTGCTCACCGGAGGTGTGCACGATGTTCATGCGTGGGCAGAAGCCGAGTTGCACCGCCTGCCGGGTCAGCGAGAAGGCGCCCGAGATGAGGGCCTGGGACGCCACGATGGCCGCGCCCGTCGCGATGACCACCATCGGATAGAGTGCCCACGCCGGGACGAGCGCGTAGAACGGGTTCTCGACGGCGGCGGATCGCTCGAGCAGAAGCGCTCCCTGCCCGAAGTAATTGAGCACGAGCGCCGGAAGCACCACTCCATACCACGCGAGCCGGATCGGCCGGCGGCCGAAGTGTCCCATGTCGGCGTACAGTGCCTCGCCGCCCGTGACCACCAGCACGACCGCGCCGAGGATGGTGAGGCCGGTCCAGCCCTCCCGCCCGAAGAAAGCGGCGGCGTGGAGCGGATTGACTGCCTCGAGCACGTCGGGATGGCCGATGATGCCGCGGATTCCGAGCAGGGCGATGCAGAGAAACCAGGTCGCCGTCACGGGCCCGAAGATCTTCCCGACGCCGGCCGTGCCCCGCCGCTGCACGGCGAAGAGTGCGGAGATGATCACGATGGCGATCGGAATGATCCAGCGATCGAACGCCGGCGTGGCGACGCTGAGCCCTTCCACGGCGCTGAGGACGGAGATGGCCGGGGTGATGATGCCGTCGCCATAGAGCAACGCAGACCCGAAGAGGCCGGCGGCAATCAGGAGTCGATAGCGCCGATTCGGGTCGCCGCTTGGCCGCGCCAGCGCGAGCAGCGAGAGGATCCCGCCTTCGCCACGGTTGTCCGCCCGCATGACGAGGCTGAGGTACTTGAACGTCACCACGAAGTTGAGCGACCAGAAGATCAGCGACAGGACGCCGAGAACATTTTCCTTGTTCATGGCGACCGCGTGCGGACCGGTGAAGCACTCCTTCAGCGCGTAGAGCGGGCTCGTCCCGATGTCGCCGTAGACGACTCCGAGTGCGGCGAGCGAGAGCACCGCGAGCGCCCTGCCGGCCGGTTCCTTCCGGGCGGGGCCCGCGCTGGTCATCCCGCGTCCGGTCGGATCGGCCGGCGGGCGTCGAGGAGGGACAGCACGAAGATGGCGGTGATGATCAGGGCGGATCCGACGCACCAGCGGCAGATGGCGTGGATCACGAAGAGTTCGAGCCAGGTGAGATAGACCGCGAAGAGCACGCCGATTCCGCTGAGCACGGCGAGGAGCCGCGGGAGGCGCGGGTCGGCCGCGAAGCGCGGCTGCAGCGATACCAGCGCGAGCCCGAACAGCCCCAGGTAACCGACGAGGCCGATGAGCGCCACGTCCATGCCGAGGAAGCTGCTCCACCGGCTCAGCTGCACCGTCTCACAGCCGCCCGTGCCGCACATGACGGAGCCGATCTTCCCGATCTTGTAGAGATAGAGATAGGCGGCGACGAAGATCCCGATGAGGCTCAGGAGTGCCACGCCCATCCGGCGCGTCATTGCCGTGGCAGTGCCGCGAGCGAGTCGACCAGCTGGCGGAGGGCATCGTAGCCCATGCCGTCATAGATCCGCCCGCCGATCAGGAACTGGGGCGTTCCTCCGACGCCGAGCGCAACGCCCCCTTCGTAGCTGGCCTGGATCCGACCCGCGTACCGCGCCGACTCCATGCACTCCGCGTACCGCGCCATGTCGAGCGATGCCGCCTGGGCGTATCCGCGGATGATCCGTTCCGCATTCCCGCTCGACCAGTCCGGCTGTCCCTGAAAGAGGAGCTCGTGTACCTGCCAGTACTTCCCCTGCTCGTCGGCGCAGGCGGCGGCGTGCGCCGCGAGGCGCGCGTACGGATGGATCTGGTCGAGCGGAAAATCCCGGTAGATGAAGCGCGCCTTCCCGGTGGCCACCAGCCGCTCCTTCACATCGGGCAGCGTCACGATGTCGAAGTTGGCGCAGCCGGGGCACTGGTAGTCGCCGTACTCGACGATCTCGACCGGCGCCGAGTCGGAGCCGATCACGTAGCCCCGAAATCCGGCGGTATCGGCGGGGAGGACGGCGACGTTGGCCGGGATGCTCACCGCGGGCTTCGTCATCTGGTAGACCAGGATCCCGGCCCCGATGACCGCCACCGCCGCGAGCGCGAGATAGAAGCCCTTCATTCCCCCGGGCGATGCCGCCATGGTTCGTCGTCCTCCGGCTCATCGGTGAAGATGGGTCGATCGCGGGACGCTTCGTCCACGATCCGGCGGCTGTCCGCCACCTCTGGCGTATCGTATGTCGAGCGCACTTCGTAGTGGAACAGCTCGCTTCTCAGGTCCCCCAGGCGCCGCAGCAGCTCAGGCACCGATTTCAGCAGCAGTCCCGCCCCATCCAGCTCTGCGAGCCGCGCGGCGAGCTCCCTGAGCGCCGCCTCGAGCCGTTCGGCCCGCTCCTTGCCATAGATCTCGTCGTGCTCTGCCATTCTCCCGCCTTGTCCGGCGTGCGGGACATGCAGCCGCACCCGAACCCCTGGTTCCGTGAGCGGGTAATCTACACGGACCGTGCGGTGATTGAAGCGGAACTCGCGATTGCACCAAATAGTGCAACCTGAGTATATTGATGGGTACACTTACTGTCACAAAAAAGGACGGTGCATGAGCAAGAAGACTACCCGGCGTGCCCCTGCGGCCACTCCTCCTTCGTCGTTCGACCAGGCGCGGGACGAGATGTTCAGCCATATCCTCCGGTGCGGCGTCATCGAGGCGCTTCCCGAGCACCAGAAGGACTGGTTCGACGACACCATGCAGTACATCGCCGACCGCTATGAGGATCTTGCCGATGAACAGCTCGGTCAGCTCCGCCAGCTCGGTGAGCGGTACTGCCAGCCGGTGCAGCGCCGGGTGGAGCCTGTCGGATCCGCCTGATCCGCTGGTTCGTTCGTCAGCATGCCGATCGCCCCGGGGGAAGTGCTTCCCGGGGCGTTTCATTTCTGCTCACTGATCAGCGAGCCGATGTCCGGAAGGAACGCCACCGATACCCGGCGGCGATCCGTACCCCCCCGCCCAGCCCGCCTTCGAGGTACCAGCCGGATCGGCCGCCAGGCCCCTGCTCGATCCCGAGGAGCAGGACGAGAAACCCTTCCTCGTCCGCGCCCGCGATCCCCGCGATGCCCCCACCGCCATACACGCCGGGTCCGGTCGAGGCCGGGCTCAGCAGGAAGTGCCCCAGCAACTCGCCGCGCGCCACGAACTCTCCTCCCGCCGATCCCGCGGCCGCCGTGAGGGCCAGACGCGTCCGCCGGGTCGTCCGGATGGCACCGTAGACTCCGCCGGCAAGGAGCTCCGCCTCCTGGCCGGTGAAGACCGCGTGGAGCCCGACCTCGCGCGCCCGCTGTGCCGTGGCTGCCTCGGGAACGAGAAGCAGCAGGAGGGCGAGCGCGGCGCCGCTACCCCACGTCGATGTCATACGTCACGGGCAGGTCCGCTGCGAGCGACGCCACCACGGAGCAGTATTTCTCGAGAGAAAGCTCGACGGCGCGCCGCACCCTGGCCTCGTCCACTCCCGCGCCGCGCAGACGGAAGATCAGGTGCATCGTGATGAACCGCCGAGGCTCCTGCTCGCGCCGGACCCCGCTCGCCTCGATGGAGAACTCGGTGAGCTCGATGCGCATCTTCTCGAGGATCATCACGACGTCGGCGCCGCTGCATGCCGCTGCGGCAAGGAGAAGCGCCGTCACGGGGCTGACGCCGGCCGCGGCCTTTCCATCGAGGAGGATCGGCGTCCCGCCGGGAGCATCCGACTCGAACCGCATGCCGCCGCGCCAGGTGAGGGTAGCGGTCTTCGTTTCCTGTGGCATCTCGATCCGGGAAGAAGGGTGTCGGGGTTCAGTGACCGACGCTGCGCCGCTTTGCGCCCGCCACCTGCTGGTAGTCCCAGATGGCGTAGAGGCCCACGGCGCCGGTGGCCCAGGCGAGGGGCCGAAGATAGGGCGAGTCGAGAAGGAATGCCACGAGGGTGAGCACCTGCCCGACGGTCACGGCCTTCCCCCCGACGCGTGCCGGGATGGCTGCAGGGCGTCCGGACACGAGCGTGGCCGCGAAGGCGATCGTCGCGACGACGTCGCGCAGGAGCACCGCGAGCACCTCGAACGGCGCGAGCCGGCCGGAAAGCGCCACGACCCCGAATGCGCAGACCATGAACAGCTTGTCGGCGACCGGATCGAGGAAGGATCCGAAACGGGAGCTGCCGATGCGGCGCGCGATGAAGCCGTCGAGCAGGTCCGTCGCCGCCACCGCAGCGAGGATCGCGAGGCGCGCCGCGCTCGAGGGAACGAGCACGAACGCGAGCGCCATCGGGAGGCGCGACACGGTGAGGACGTCCGCGACGGTGACGCGCGTTCGACCTTGCTCCGCTCTCGGGGGCGGACTAGCTTCGGACACCTTCTCCTCGGGCTTCGGCGCCATGATGGATCGTGATCCGTTCCGCCGTGCACGCGCCCTGCCGAAATCCCTCCGCTGAATGTCCGGCGACTACGCGCAGCAGCTTGTCGAATTCACCGAGCTGACGCCGACCACACTCGGCGATGCGGACGCGCTTGCCGCCGTGCTCGTGGCGGCGGCCGGCGCCATGGGACTCACGCCGCTCGGTCCACCGGTGGTCCGGCGCGGACCCCGCGGCTGGGCGGCCGGTCTGATCGGCGATGACGGACACATCGTGCTCCACACCGCTCCCGATCAGGGCCGCTGCCTCATCAACGTCGTCGCGCGCACGGTTGCGGCCGCCGAGCGGGGCGGCGACGTGATCGCGCGCCGGCTCGGCGCCCGCCCGCCGGACTGAGGCACCCACCCGCATCGATCGCGCTCGCTTCGAGATTCACCTCACCCCCGGCGCGTTCTATTCCTTCGGCCTGAACTCGAGCGACGCGGAGTTGACGCAGTACCGGAGCCCCGTTGGCCGCGGCCCGTCGTCGAAGACATGCCCCAGGTGCGACCCGCAGCGGCGGCAATGCACCTCGACGCGCCGCATGAAGAGCGAGTCGTCGGTGTCGGTCTCGACGGCGTCGTCGGCAACCGGAGCGTAGAAGCTCGGCCATCCCGTGCCGGAGTCGAATTTCGTGTCCGAGTCGAAGAGCGGCTCACCGCAGCAGACGCACCGGTACACGCCTTCGTCGTGATGGTCCCAGTACGCGCCGGTGAACGCGTGCTCCGTGCCCTTCTCCCGGCAGATCCGGTACTGCTCTGGGCTCAACCGGGCCCGCCATTCATCCTCACGGGCCTGTCGCTCGGTCGTCATGACGGCACCACGCCTGCGCGCGCGACCTTTCGCTGTTTCATGATGAAACTCCTTTCCTTATCTATGCGTACGAGGGGGCTCCTCAACCGGAGTGCCCGATGCGTTTCCTGACCGCCATCACGCTGGCGACCCTGGTCGGCTCGAATGCCGGCCCCGGCCTCGTCGCGCAGACGGCAATGCCCGCCGATTCGCTGGCCCACGCCCGCAAGCTGACCGAGTGGTTCTTCACCGCCCGGCACGACAGTGTGCTCCTTCATTTTGCCAACGATGGCCACGAAGTGACCGCCGCCGAGCTCCAGCGCGGCCTCGAGGAGCTCACGGCCCGCGCCGGACTCGAGTCGGAGGTCCTGGAGGAGAAGTTCGTCAGGCGCAACGGGATGACACAGTACTGGCGCACGGGCACGTACACCGTTTTCGAGGAGCCCGTGCTCTTCCGCTGGGCCTTCAACAAGCAGGGACAGATCGCCGGAATGGGCTATGGACCGGCAAGCCAGGCGCCCCCCATTGACCCGGACTGATCAGATCACCAGCAGCCGGGGCTCGGTCATGTCCTCGATCGCGTAGCGCACGCCTTCGCGGCCGAGCCCCGACATCTTCACGCCGCCGTACGGCATCTGGTCCACCCGCCAGGTCGGCACGTCGTTCACGATGATCCCGCCGACGTCGAGCTCTTCGAAGGCGCGCATGATCTGCCGGATGTCGTACGTGAACAGCCCCGCCTGAAGCCCGTACGGCGAGTCGTTGGCCATGGCCAGCGCCTCGCCGAACTGTGAGTAGGTTCGCACGGAGACCACGGGCGCGAAGATCTCTTCCGCGTTCACCTTCATCTCCGCGGTGGTATCGAGCAGCACGGTGGCGTCGAGCACGGCGCCCGAGCGGCTGCCGCCCGCGGCCATTCGAGCACCACCTGACACCGCTTCCGCCACCCACGCCTCTGCGCGCCGCGCGTTGGCCTCGTCGATCAGCGGCCCGATATCCGTTGCGTCGTCCATCGGATCCCCGGCGCGAAGCTTCGACACCTGGGCCACGAGCAACTCGGTGAATCGCCGCGCCACGTCGGCGTGCACCAGGACTCGCTGGACCGATATGCACGACTGCCCCGCATACCCGAATCCGCCGGTGGCGCACCGCTTCGCGGCATGCTCGAGGTCCGCGTCCGGCTCGATGATGGCGGCCGCGTTGCCGCCGAGCTCGAGCGTGACCTTCTTCCCCACCGCGCGGGCGCGGATCGCCCACCCGGCCCTTGCCGACCCGGTGAAGGTGATCATCCGGATCCGCGGATCATCGATCAGTGGCGCGGCATCCTCCACCTCGCACGGCACGATGCTGATGCCGCCCGCCGGATACCCTGCGCCCGCGATGATCTCGGCGAGCACGAGCGACGTGAGGGGATCCTGCGGTGGCGGCTTCAGCACGATCGTCGCACCGCAGGCGATGGCGGGTGCCAGTTTGTGCGCCGCGAGATTCAGCGGAAAGTTGAAGGGCGTGATCGCAGCGATCGGCGCGAGCGGAAAGCGGCGCACGAGCCCGGTCCGGCCGGTGCCGGCCGGCACCGCATCGAGCGGCAGCAAGGTCCCTTCCATCCGCTTCGATTCGTCGATGCCGTCCTGGAACGTGGCGAGCATGCGCGTGACTTCCGCGCGCGCCGCCGTGATCGGCTTCCCTGCTTCGAGCGCGAGGAGTCGACTCAGCTCGTCGCGCCGCGCTTCGATGCCCGCGCGGATCCGGCCGAGCACTGCGGCACGCGCGTGCGCCGGCATACGTCGCGCTTCCGGCGCGGCGTGGTGCGCCGCATCGATGGCCGCCCGGACATCGTCGGCGCTGCCTACGCACGCCGTCCCGACGACATCGCCGGACCATGGGCTCCTGATTTCCCAGCGGGCGCTCCGCTCGACGAGCTCGCCGGCCAGGAGGAAGGGAAGGGGCTGCATGCTCATTGCAATGCCGGCGGCGATGGCACCGCGCGGGCCGCTTCCGCGCGCGCCGTGGTCAGAAGACGCTGCCGCTCGTCGGGGCCGATGTACCGCCCGCCGCGAACGACGGCATGGATGCGCCGGGTATTCCGGATATCGGCCAGCGGATCCGCGTCGAGGATCACGAGGTCGGCCACACGCCCCGCCTCGACCGTGCCGAGTGAGTCGGACAGGCCAAGGAATTCGGCTGGGCGGATCGTGGCGGCCGCCAATGCATCGAGCGGCGAGAGGCCTCCCTCGACCAGGAGCGCCAGCTCGTCGTGCAGGCTCGATCCGGCGTAGACGAACGACTCGTCGCTGGCATCCGTACCGGCAAGGATGCCCACACCGGCCGCATGCATCGCTCCCACGAGCCGCACGCCGCGCCGGAACATCTCTTCACCGAAGTCCAGCCGCTCGGGTGGCCCCTCGACCGCGAGTGCGTTCGCGTCCGACAGCCATCGCCGGACGAGTGCGGGCGGCACGAGGTCGAGGCGCTGGTCCCGCAGCATCGCCGAATCTCTCACGAAGGTGAACCCTCGCACCACCGTGAGCGTCGGGACGATCCAGGTCCTGTTCGCCGCGAGCGTGCGCAGAACGTCCCCGCACTGGTCCGGGTCGAAGCCCTCGAGCATCCGCCGGCCGAATCGCCGCTCGAGGGCTGCCCTGGCCGCGGCATCGCTCGTGGAATACGCCGAATCGAGCAGGGCCGAGGCACCGGGAACGCATGCGAGAGGGATCCCGTCGATGTGCTCGAGGCTTCGCTGTCCCGCGTCGGCCGCTTCGGCAAGCTCGATGCGCCCCGGAAGATGCCCAGCGAACGGCATGCCCCGGAGCTTCGCCTGATCCGCGATCGCGAAATAGACGTCGCGCTGCAGTCGCGCGTACACCTTGATGAAGTCGAAGCCGAGGCGCTGCATCGAGTCGACCATCACGCGGGCTTCGGCGGGAGATGCGAGCGGAATCCCGTGCTTCCAGCTGGCTGGCGAGCCGTCGAACATCGGACTCGACCAGATGATCCTCGGTCCATCGAGCGGCGCCCGTGTCAGCTCGGACCTCCAGTAGAGCAGCGTGTCGAGATAGCTGCCCATTTCGCGCACACCGGTTACGCCGTGCGCGAGGAAGAGCGGCCAGAAGTACCGGGCGCGGCCTTCCCGCGAGGTATGGACGTGCATGTCCCACAGCCCGGGAATGACGAACTTCCCGGTGGCGTCCACGGTCTGCGCCTGCGCCTGCGCCGGCACCCGAATCTCCGCCGACGGCGCCACCGAAACGATCCGGCCGGCCTGCATGACGATCGTCTGGTTCTCCAGCTGCGGCCCGCCGGCCATGGTGATGACCGTTGCATTGGTCAGCACGAGCACCGAATCCGATGCCGCACCGGCCGGGGCGTCCGCTCGCGAGGCCGAAGGCGCCGGCGGCGTGCATGCGACGGCCAGCGCGACCGCACCTGCCGCGGCAGCGCTACGCATGCACTCCCTCGACCATCGACGCCTCGACACCGCGGACCACCGCTTCGACCCGCCGCCCGCCGGCAAGGCATTCCTCCGCGAGCAGGCGCACGTCCTCGGCGGTGACGGTGCGGTAGGCGGCTGCGGGATCAGCCAGCTCGGAAAGGCCTTCGCCGGCGAGCCATGCCTCGAGGATCTCGCCTGCCACGGCGCCGGATGTCTGCCGCTGGACCTCCGCCTGTCCGGCGAGATACTCGACCGCGCGCGAGAGCTCGTCCGCGGAGATCGGCTCCCGCGCAAAGCGCGCGAGCTCGGCGAGCATCTGCTCGCGCGCCTCCTCCTCGCGCTGCGGCGACGTGGCGATGTACGTGACGAGCGCACCCGCGGATCGCCGCTGCCAGGCCTGTGCGATCACCGTGTACGCCAGGGACCGGCGGTCACGCAACGCCTCGAAGAGCCGGCCGCCGAGCCCGCTCGCCACGGCGGCCCACACGTCGGCGGCATGCCGACGCGGCGCCCGGCGGTGTGGTCCCGGAAAGACCATGGCGATCGCCGACTGTGCCTTTTCTCTTCGCTGGAGACTGAACGGCTCGACCCCGAGCCACGGGCGCACCGGATCGGGCTCGGATGGCGGCGATGGCTGCCAGTTGCCGAACACCCGCGCGAGCTCGTCCGCGGCGCGCTCCGGCTCCAGCTCGCCGACCGCGATGACGGTGGCCCGCGCCGACCGCCGCATGTCGAGCCAGGCCCTCGCGCGTTCGGCGGTGAGGGCGGGAATGGATTCACGCAGCCCGCCGAGTGGCAGGCCGTATCCGCGCGATCCGAACGCGGCGGCAAAGGCGAGCTGGAACGGGTAGCGCAGCATGTCGTCCGTCGCCTGCTCCGCTTCGGAGGCGAGAATGCTCCGCTCCGCGGCCACGTCCCGTTCGGCGAGTGCGGGCTCGGTGAGCACCAGATGCAGCAGCCGGGCTGCTTCCGGGAACTTCGGCGCCAGCACCGTCGAAGCGAACCCTGCCCAGTCGCTCGAGACGCTCGTCGCCAGCACGCCGCCGAGCCGCTCGAAGGCGAACGCGAGCTCCCCGCTCCCGAGCCCGCCGGCGCCGCGAGCCGCCGAGCGCATGGCCAGGAGGGCGAGTCCCGCATCCTCGGGCGCGTCCGCGGGCGAGGACGGGAGGTAGAGCCCGATCGTCGCCATCGGCACGCCGCTCTTCGGGCGGATCAGGAGATCCACGCCGGGCAGCGCGAAGTGGTGGACACCGCCGACCTGCTCACGGCGCGCCGGCCGCGCCTTCGACTCGCCCCATTGCCGCGGGAACGACCCGTCCAGGCTCGGCGCGATCGGCGTCAGCGCGGTGACGGCAAAGGCGGCGGCGAGCGAGTCGGCGTCGAGTTCATCGCCGCGCTCCTCCGGATGATATGCCACGCCGGCGAAGGCCTCGGGATCGAGCCACGCCGCCGCCGCTTCCCGCACCTGGTCCGCCGTCACGGATTCGAGTTCGGCATACTCGCGGTCGAGCTGCTCGGCGCCATCGAGCGCTTCGGCCGAGGCGAGTGCCATCGCGCGGCCCTCGGTCGGCTCCATGCGCCGTGCCCACCGCGCGAGCAGGAGCGTGCGCGCCCGAAAAAGTTCTTCCTCCGCCGGACCGCTCAGCGCAAGGCGCGTCACGGATTCCGCGATGGCCCGGATCGTCTCCTCGAGCCGTTCCGGCTCCAGGTCCGCACCGATCGAGACCACGCCGAGCTCGCTGGGAGCGTAGTAGTGAGCCGAAACCGACGTGGCGATGCCGGGCTCGCGCAACGCGCGATACAGCCAGCTCCCGCGCCCGGCACTCAGGATCGCCACCGCCAGGTCGAGCGCGGCGGCATCGCTGTGGAGCGGTCCGGGGGCGCGCCATCCGAGCGCGAGCTCTGTCTGCGTCACGTCGCCACGAAGCGTCCGGCTGCGCACTCCGCGCCGGGACGGCTCCGGCGGCGACGGATCCACCGCCCCCTCGCGCGCCGGCCAGTGCTCATACCGGGCCCGCGCCAGGTGGATCGCGTCCGACGGCTCGACATCGCCGACGATGGAGATGATCGTCCGGGCGGGGACGTAGCGAGAGGCGTAGTAGCCGTGGATGTCGGCCCGCCGGTAGCCGCGCAGCTGCTCCTCGGTCCCGATCCGCCACCGCCGAATGCGGTGCTGGTCGAAGAGGACCTCGTGCAGTGTCTCATGGGCCACGGCGGAGGGAGTGTCGCGCTTGCGCCTGGCTTCTTCGATGATCACCTGAAGCTCGCGCGCGAGCTCGGCTTCGTCGATGAGTGGATTCAGCAGGGCATCCGACTGGATCTCGAGCGCCGTCGCGAGCCGGGAGGCGGGGAGGGCCACGAAATACGCCGTGTGGTCGTACGCCGTGTGGGCGTTGAGATAGCCGCCGGCGCCCTTGGTCTCTCGTGCGACCGCTCCGACACCGCGGGTCGGCGTCCCCTTGAAGAACATGTGCTCGAGTACGTGGGACACGCCCACCCACGAGTCCGGCTCGTCGAAGAAGCCCGCCTTGACGTGGGTGACCACGGACGCCGCGCGCGATGAATCGTCGCGCTGCGCCAGGATCGTGAGGCCGTTCGGGAGCACTTCGCGGACGAGGCCGCGAGTCCAGCGGGAAGGAGGAAGCATGCGGAAATCTACAGCGGGCGAGCGCGAGAACGGGAACAGAGGAGCGGCCGGACCGGACTCAGGCCCGGCCGCCGCTCCCGAGCGCGCGCCAATGCAGCACGGCCAGCGCCGCCAGGACGAGACCGGCCCCGCATGCTGAAGCGGTCCAGATCTCGCCCGGAGTGGGTGTGCCATCGATCGCGGCGACGTGATAGGGCGGGAGGATCGTGTAGATCGCACGCGCGACTGCACCGAGACGGCCGCCCCCGGCCTGCACCGAATGAAGGATCTGCTCCATGATGTAGAGGACCGCCGCCACTACCCAGTCCCGCCGCGTCACCGTCGACAGCAGAAGCACCGTTCCCCCGAGCAGGAGGTAGAGCAGCGCCGCCCTCCCGACGATCCACACGGGAACCGCCAGCTCGCCCGTCCGGATCGAGGCCGCGCCCGCCAGCAGCGGAATGAACAGGAGCAGCACGGCTCCGCCGACGAGCCACCGCTGCAGGTAGAAGAGCGACGGGGAGACCGGGCGCGAGAAATAGGCGCGATAGTACCCCTCGTTCAGGTCCCGGCTCACCATCCCCGCCGTCACGACGAGCACGAGCGGAAAGAGCGACTGATTCGCGATGGCTCGAACCGCGCCCTCGGTGGTGAACGTCTGTGCCGCCGGCAATCGTGTCATGATGAAGCCGGCCAGCACCGCGATCGCCAGGATGATGAGCCCTGGCCCCCGCGCGGCATCGCGCAGCTCCCACTGCGCGTAGGCGATCGGCATGCGTGCGCTCATTCCCTGGTCTCCATGGCCCGCCGGAACTCGACTTCGAGGCGGCTCTCTTCCGGATAGAAGGCCGTCACCACCGTACCAGCCGCGATCAGGCCCGCGATCGCCGCATTCAGCGCCCCGAGTTCGCCCTCCATGCGCCATTCCCCGCGGCGGCCCTCCACCGGTACGCCGGGAAAGCCCTCGAGCATGGCCGGATCGCCGGCCACCACGAGACGGTAGGTCACCGAGCCTGCGTGGGCCTCCTCCGACGTGCCCCCCACGATGCGCTGCAGGCGCCCCCGCCCCAGGATCGCGACGCGATCGGTTAGCCGTTCCAGCTCGTCGAGATTATGCGACGCGATGAGGATGGTGCGCTCGGGCCGGCGGAGCTCCGTCACGACCTCGCGAAAGCGCTGGGTATACACCGGATCGAGACCGTGCGTCGGCTCGTCGAGGATCACGAGGTCGCTGTCGTCGAGCAGCGCCTGCGCGATGCCCAGCCGCTGGAGATTGCCCTTCGACAGCTGGCGCACCTGCTTGGCCCGATGCTCTTCGAGGCCCAGCAACTCCACGGCCCGCTCGATGCGCGGGCGTCGCGCGACCGCGTCGAGACCGCCGAGCGTCGCGAGCCGGACGAGCGCCTCGTCCACCGTCCACCTCGGCGGCAGCGCGAC
Organism: Gemmatimonadales bacterium; assembly: GCA_036741715.1. GTDB lineage: Bacteria > Gemmatimonadota > Gemmatimonadetes > Gemmatimonadales > GWC2-71-9 > CAMLLJ01. The sequence goes on along the minus strand of DAINRR010000049.1, from coordinate 3,137 downwards.
GAGCTCCGTCAGGTACGACACACCATGGCGCTCGACCCATGCACGCGGCGCGAGCCCACCGACCTGCACGGACCCGTCCGTCGGGTGCAGGAAGCCGACGAGCAGCGAGATGAGCGTGGACTTTCCCGCCCCGTTCGGCCCCGCAATGCCGAAGACCTCACCCCGCGGGATCGACAGGGTGAGGTCTTCGAGGGCGCGGACGGTGCGGCGGCGAACGAGCGATCGGTAGGTCTTCGAAACACCGGCCAGCTCGATCACTGCACGATGCGCAGGACTCCTGCCTCCGCGCTGCCGCGGATGAACGCCTCGGCACTCGTGAGCGGGATGACGACCCCGGTTTCGGTCTGCCCGCGGCGCGCATGCTGCGCCATGTAGTCCAGCAGCGTCGCATCGCCGCTGGTGGGATCCGCCGCCTTCATCTGCAGGAGGATCTCGTCCCAGCTCCCGCGAAAGGTCACCCCCGAGAGCGTCATGACCTGGTGGGTCTCTCCCTGGCCGGGCCGCTTCTGCATGGCCTGCAGCTCCGTGAGGAGCGTGCCGAACAGCTCCAGCTGGTTCGGATCGCGGATGGACCCGTCCGGCTGCTGCGCTTCGACTTCGGCGAGCAGCATGTCCACCATGTCCGGCTCTCCGGCGACCGCCTCGAGCCGCTGGAACCACGGGACCAGCTCGGGATCGTCATCCGGCAGGCGATAGTAGCTGCGGCGCAGCTCGATGTGACGCCAGATGGCCAGCTCGTCGAAGTGGTCGTCGGGCCGGGTGTGCTCGAGGTGGTGCAGCGCGGCCTCGCTCTCCCCCCGGTCGTACAGGAGGTTGGCGAGGTAGATCCGCGCCTCGGCATAGGAAGGCTCGATCTCGAGCGCCCGGCGCAGCCAGTAGAGTGCGGCGCTGTCCCGGCTCAGCCGGTGCGACGCATACCCGAGCGATGCCGCCGCATCCGGCGAGTCAGGATGTGATTGCACCGCGAGGTCGAAGAAGCGGCAGGCGGGGCCCACGAGCCCCTCCCGAAAAAGCGCGCGGCCGACCTGCAGCATGAGGTCATGGTCGTCGGCGAAGCCGAGCTGCAGCAGCCGCTCGAAGACGCGGTCCGCCCCTTCCTGGTCACCGAACTTGAGCAGGGTCTCGCCGAGACCCGCGAGCCCGTCCTCATGATCGGGATCGAGCGTGAGGGCCGTCTCGAAGCAGCGGCGGGCCCAGGCATATTCTTCGCGCGCGAGGTAGGCATACGCCATGCCTACATGGAGCTCGACCGAGTTCGGGTAGAGGCAGATGCCGTCCCTGAGCACGGCCAGCGCCTCGTCGTACCGTCCTTCGTTGTAGAGTGAGTGGGCCTGTTCGTCGAATTCGTCGGAGCTGCGGAATGCATCCGACATCGGCCGGACCTCCGAGCAGAGAGAGGAATTGTTTTCCTAAGGTAGGAACGACGCGCGCGGCGAGCAAGAGACTCGTGCTCGCCGCGCGCCCGCGTCACTCGTCGAGCATGAACGGATAGCGGTAGTCCTTCGGCGGGTCGAACGTTTCCTTGATGCTCCGGGGGGAAATCCACCGCATCAGGTTGAGGATGGAGCCCGCCTTGTCGTTCGTGCCGCTCGCGCGGGCGCCGCCGAACGGCTGCTGGCCCACCACGGCGCCTGTCGGCTTGTCGTTGATGTAGAAGTTGCCGGCCGCATTCCGGAGCACCGACATCGCCTCGACCACGGCGCGGCGGTCCTGCGAGAAGACGGCACCGGTCAGTGCATAGGGACTCGTCCGGTCCACGATCCCGAGAGTCTCACTCCAGCGCGCATCACGGTAGACATGCACCGTGAGCACCGGGCCGAAGATCTCCTCGCACATGAGGCGGTAGCCGGGATCCTCCGCCTGGATGAGCGTCGGCTCGATGAAATACCCTTCCGCATCGTTCGCGTTGCCACCGGCGATCACGGTCACGCCGGCGTCTCCCTTCGCGGCATCGAGGTATTCCCGGATCTTGGCGAAGGCCTTCGCATCGATCACCGCGCCCATGAAGTTCCGGAAATCGGCGACATCGCCCATCCGGATGGAGCCGATCATCCCGGTCATCCGGTCCCGCACGGCGGGCCAGATCGACTTCGGGATGTAGGCGCGGGAGGCGGCACTGCACTTCTGGCCCTGGTATTCGTACGCGCCCCGCACGAGCGCCACCGCGAGCGCGTCGACGTCGGCGCTCGGATGCGCCACGACGAAATCCTTCCCGCCGGTTTCCCCCACGAGCCGGGGATAGCTCCGGTACCGCGGCAGGTTCTCGCCGACGGTGCGCCAGAGCGTCTGGAAGACCGGCGTGGACCCGGTGAAGTGGATGCCGGCCAGGTTCGGGTCCGAGAGCACGGCGTCCGAGATGTCGGCGGCCGGCCCCGGAATGAAGTTGATGACGCCCGGCGGAAGTCCGGCCTCCCGCAGCAGCTCGAAGAAGAGCCAGTTGCTGAGCGACGCGGTGGCGGCCGGCTTCCAGCGGACGTTGAACTGGACCGGCTGCGGGCGGCTCCCGCCACCGCCGACCGCCGCGATGTCCTGCGCCGCCAGCACCGCGTCGGCGGGCCGGCGCAGGTTCTCGCGCGCCCAGGCCTTGAAGTCCTGCTGCGAGTAGCCGCGCTCCCCGATCGGCGCGAGCGTCACGTCGAGCTCGCCCTTGTGGACCTCCTCCTGCACCCCGCCGCCCGCGCTGGCGAAGACGCCGCGCACGCCGGGCACCGCGGCGAGCTGCGTGCGGATCGCCTCGAGCTCGCGCGCGGTCCGCTCGACCG
>DAINRR010000049.1:0-365 GCA_036741715.1 Gemmatimonadales bacterium | reverse complement strand
CGGGGGTCCCGACCGGCAGCTCGAGCGTCACCTTCACCTCGCTCATGTCCTGCGGGGGGATGAACGTGAACTGCAGGAACCGGCCGAGCAGCACGGTCGCGACGAGCGTCAGCGTCGCCGCGGCGAGCGTCAGCGCGCGGTGGTCGAGCGCCCACGCCAGCGTGCGCCGGTAGAACCCCTCCACCCCGCGCAGCGCCCGCTCGATCGCGCGCGACACCCGGCCCTCGGCCTCGTGGTGGCGCAGGACGATCGCCGACGCCATCGGGGTGAGCGTCATGGAGACGAAGTACGAGATCGCGACCGCCACCGCCACGGTGATGCCGAACGCGGAGAAGAACCGGCCGATGATCCCCTCCATGAACGCG
>DAINRR010000048.1:0-23112 GCA_036741715.1 Gemmatimonadales bacterium | reverse complement strand
CCGGTGCCCGGGGAGCGCCGTGACGCAAATTACGGGAGCAGAAGGGCGATGAGGTTAGATTACACCGTCCGCCCAGATTCTTCCGCTGCCGAGGTCGTCATGAGTCGTCATCCCGTTCATCAGCTGCACCTGCATCACCGCGGCCGAGCGTTTCACTTCGTCGCATACGACGGCGAGCCCGCGAATGTGGCGCGCGGGAAGGAAGCGGTGCCGCCCACCTGGTTCCTCATGGCGTCCGGCAAGCGCTGGGCGGTGATGGAAGTGGCCGATGCGCCGGAGCCGGAGCGCGATACGCAGTTCACGCAGTGGCTCGACCAGAACGTCTTCGCCTGACCTGCCGATATCGGGCCGCCATCGAGCGGCCCTCATCGTCTCCCCCACTCGAGATCGATGCCCGCCTATATCATCGTCCAGATCGACGTGAAGGATCCCGAGGCCTACGAGGAGTACAAGACGCTCGCACCGCCCTCCATCGAGCGCTATGGCGGGAAGTACATCGTCCGCGGAGGCCAGGTCGAGTCGCTCGAAGGCAGCTGGATGCCGCGCCGGTTCGTGATACTCGAGTTTCCCGACACGGTGGCCGCGCGCGCGTGGTGGGCCTCCCCCGAGTATGCTCCCGCGAAGTCGTTGCGGCAGGGTGCCGCGGGATCGGAGATGATCCTCGTGGCGGGACTGCCGGAAGGGGTGCGGGCGTAGCGCGGCGTCGGAGGCCCGGACCGTCCGCATGACCTCGCGGCCGATCCTCGTCGGGACCGCGCTCGCGCTCGGAGCGATCGGTCTCGCACTGCTCTTCGCACCGGACGAGGTGCTTGCTCACGTCGTGGGGGAGAATGCGTCTCCCGCGATCGCCGTACTCACGCAGCTGCTCGGAGCGGCCTGGCTCGGGCTCGCCTACGGGAACTGGACGGCGCGCGGACTCGTGGTCGGTGGGATCCATGGCCGCGCCATCGTGATCGGCAACCTCATGCATGCCACCACCGGCGCGCTGGTGCTGCTGCGGCACGCGGTGGGCGGTGCCCCGCTCGCAGTCTGGGCGGCGGCCGCTCTCCTTGCGGCAATGTCGCTCGCGTTCGGCTGGTTGCTGCGCACCGCACCGCGGGTCCCGCCTCCGAAGCCCTAGCCGCCTTCCCGGCCCCCAGTCTCTTCCGCGCGCCGGGCCGTATCCGCGTCGAGCCGGTCGCGGATCGCGGCGAGCAGCGGGTCGTGACCGGTATGATCGCGGCCGTAACCGAGGTTGAAGCGGTAGTCGAATTCCGCCGGATTCAGTCCCTGCGTGTGCTGCAGGATCGTTTCGAGCTTGTCGAGCCCCTTCGCGAGCCGAGCCTCGACCGACCCACCCGACTCGTAGTCATCCCACAGCGCCAGTATGTCCCCGCGAATCACCGCGGGCAGCGGCGCAAGCACCTCGAGGAGGTCGGTGCGCTCCTCGGCGGACTTGCTCCCGCGCTGCTCGGGCGCGGGGATGTCGCCACCGATGGCCTCGCCGAGGTCGTGCACCAGGCAGATCCGAAGAAGGCGGCCCAGATCCACCGCCGCGTCGCGGCCGTAAAGCACCATCGCCATCAGGCAGAGGCGCCAGGTATGCTCGGCGACGCTTTCCCGCTCGCCGGCCGACGTCCACCCGCTTCGCCGGACGGTCTTGAGGCGTTCGGCTTCGCGAAGGAAGGCGAGCACGCCATCGAGGTCGGCACCGCCCTGATCCTCCGGTGCCCGGCTCATCACTCGGCGAACCCGCCGAGCGCGAGCGTCCGCTCGTATTCCTGGCGGATGGCGACGGTGCCGATCTCAGATCCGTCCTCGAGCACGATGCGGTCCGGGATCCCGTCGGAGTGATGAATCATGGCCATGGCGAGGTGCATTGCGCGCGCCGCGCTCTCGCAGGGGATCTCGATTTCGGCGCCGCCGCGGGAGGCAAGGAGGCGAGCCGGTGCGCGCATGTCGTGCGGCTCGGAGCCATCGGCGTCGCGCCGGGCCTGGTCGTGGCGGGGGAGTTGCTCGGTCATGGAGGCCTCCGGAACGGGCGATTGCACCGGCAAATAGAAACGCCCCCGATCGGGGGCGTCCAGAGTGGCGCGTCGCAGCCGCGCGTCAGCTCGTGAAGATGGACTCGAAATCCGCCGTCGCCGAGGGATGGTAGGAGAAGACGACCGAGCCATCCTTGATCATGTCGATGATCCGCGCTGATGCCGCCGGGCTGAGTGCGGGGCAGCCCTGGCTCCGGCCGAGCCGGCCCAGCTGACCGATGATGCCTTCGTTGACGTAATCGGCGCCGTGAATCACGATCGCGCGGTCGAAGGCGCGGTCATTCAGCCCCTCGTCGAGGCCATGGAGCCGGAGGGACTTCCCATGCTTGCCGGTGTACGTCTTTCCGGTGACGAAGGTACCCAGGCTCGTCTGGTTGCTGCCTGCGCGGTTCGAGAAGGACGTGGCGATATCTCCACCGGTCCGGTTCCCGTGGGCGACGAGTTCCCGTTCGAGGACGACGCCCGTCTCCGTATCGAGAACCCAGAGGCGCCGCTCGCGAGATGGGAGGCTGTAATCGATGACGGTCAGGAGGTGGCTCGATGTCCGGCCGGAAGCCTTCGCACGGGCATGCGCCCGGAGGGCCAGATCCAGCACTTCATTTCGGAGCCCAGCTGCAACCGCATTCTCTGCCAGAACGGCAGCGCCGACCGCAACGGAGTCCGTAACCGCAACAGCAACAGGCACATACGCATCCGCGGGTGCCGTCGGTATAGTCAGGAAGAGCGCGACCATGGCCGCGGCACTACGAAAGATGCGCTGAGTCACTACTTACCTCACCGGGTCTGGGTGCTGAAACAGGTTAACCAGTTGGTCCGCGCTGAAGCAAGCGATGGGCCAGAAAGTGGTGATGGAGGGCACCCGGAGGCACTCAGGCGCGACCCCGGAGCTTGGCGAACCACCACCTGAGGCCCACAAGGAGAAACCGCCAATCCCTGAAGAACTCGGGCGGTTTGCCCTCGAACGCGTGTCCTACGAACTGGAAGACCCAGCCGACCGAGAAGAGCGTAAGAGGGACGGGCCAGAACCCCGGAATGAAAAGCGCGACGATGAACAGCGGGACCGAAAGCGCGATCAGCGGGATCCCGACCGTATGGCAGAGCCGGTTGACCGGATGCTGATGGCTTTCCGCATATCGGGAGATCCATTCGCTCATTGGACGATTGCCGAGCATGCGGCCTCCGGATCGCTAGGGGGCGGGTGTCTGTCGCAGGGCTGCGGTCATTGCCGAATCGATCGGAGTGCCGGCGCGGACGACGGCGGCAATCCGCCGCGTGTTGCGGATGTCAGCGAGTGGATCGGCTTCGAGCAGGATGAAGTCGGCCAGGAATCCCGGAGCAACCTGACCGAGCGAATCGTCGATGCCAAGGAACTGCGCGGGGGCGAGCGTCGCCGAACGAAGGACTTCCGCGATCGGAAAACCCGCGCCTGCCAGCAACTCGAGCTCATCGTGCAGGCTCCGGCCCGGCACGATGCCGCGCGAGCCCAGATCGGTTCCGGCCACCAGTGGAAGCCCGATCCGGCGAATCGACGGTACGAGACGCGCGAACCCGGCCTGAATGTCGGTCCACCGCGCCGGGGCGAAAACCCTGAACGACCCGAGTGTCGGATCGAGCCAGACGCGGCTCGCACGAAGCCGGCGGAGCAGCTCGTCGATTCCGGCGCTGTCACATCCGGTGGGAAGCCGCGAGGCTCGCCGCGGAAGGCTCAGGGCACCGAGGCACCGGTCGGGAAGAAATTCGAGATGCTCGATTCCGCGGAGCCCCGCCTGAGCGACCGTCACGGGCGAGAGCCCGGCGGGAACGTGGCCCACGAGCGACAGGCCGCGCACCCGCGCCTCGCGGGCCAGCACCGTCAACGTGGCCTGCGAGAGCCCCTCGTGCACCTTCACGAAGCTCGCGCCGCGCTCTGCGAGCGCCGCCACGGCCGCCACGGCGCCCGCCGTATCCTTCACCACATCCGGCGCGGTGTCGGCGGCGGAACGCGGCCCGCGCAGGGCATATCCGGCGTAGACGATTCGCGGACCGCTCGCGGGCAGATCGTCGCGTCGCCTCGCGACCGCCTCCATCTCCTCGAGCGGGCTTCCCATGTCCCGCACCGACGTGACACCCCAGGCCAGGAGCTGCCGGTACGTGGATTCGTCGTCGCCCGCGTGGACGTGCATGTCCCACAGGCCGGGCAGGACGAAGTGGCCGGTCCCGTCGATGACCTGGCGCGCCGCAGGATAGTCCTCGAGGGCGGAGTCGATGCGCACGATCCTCCCGTCGTGCACCAGGATCGTGCGATCCGTGAGGAGCGCGCCCGCCGAGACATCCACGACCGAGACGTGCCGGATGGCCAGGTCAGCCAGGGTATCGGCGCCGGTATAGTCGCAGGCGGCGAGGAGCGTGATTCCCGATGCGATCAGCGTGCGGCGGAGGAGGGACATCGTCGGCCGCTACCGGACGCGCGGGATCGTGGCCTGCACCCGGCCGGCTTCGTCGAATACGAACATCGAGCCCTCGAGCGGCATCTCAGCGATCCGCCGCGGGTTCGCCTCCCGGTCCCGGCGCAGCGAGAGCGCCGTTCCGAGCGGCTCCGCGAGTGTATAGCTCACCTGATACCCCATGTCGCGCAGCGAAGAGATCGTGATCGCCGAAAGCCGATTGTCCGCATCGAGGATGAAGCCGGTCATGAGCTCGTTGCCGAAGACGGTTTCTCGCCAGTGCGAGTTGGCGGTACCCTGGCCGCCGGTGCCTTCGACCGGCACGCCCGGCCCGTGTGCGCTGGTGCCGCCGAGGTCGCGGTACGACTGCAGCGCGAACGCGCCGCTGAAGTACGGCTCGGGCGCGAATGCGAGGAGCCCGAACGAGGGCCAGAGAGTACCGAAGCCGAGCACGTGGCCGATCTCGTGGAGCACAACATCGCCCAGCTCGCCGGCGACCGCCATGTCCGTGATGTCGGCAGCATCGAAGCGCATGAACCCGACGACGGGGAGGCCGCTGCTTCGCACCGCGCACGGCGTCGCGCCACCCAGCACGCCGCCGACGCCGTCGATGGCCACGACCTCGACGAAGATGACGAGATCTTCGACGGTTTCGCCGAGGGCCGGCGTCGTGAAGCAGCTCCCCCCCGGCAGCGATACCGCCTGGCTCGGAAGGCCGTTCACGATGATGCCGCGCCACTGGTCGACTGCATTCTGGACGGCGTTCTGCATCGCGCTGCCCGGTGCCGTGAGATACCGGATCTCGATCTCGAAGGGATCGCTCGGCTGCGTCGCCGTCGCCGTGAAGGTGACCGAAGGCTGCGCGTCGTTGATGGCTGCGGCCCGGAGGGTGTTCGGTCCCGCGAGCCCGAGTGTCCATCCGGTGGAAGCCTGACCCGCGGAGTTGCTGAGCACCTCGTCGAGGACGGTCACGGATCCCCCGCCGCTCAGCGGCGTGAAGCGGATGCGCGCGCCCGGAATCGGATTGTCGTACGGATCGCGCACTTCCACGCGCGGATCGAGTGGAAGCCGCTGGCCCAGCGGGCCGGATTGCGCGTTCCCGGAGACGATCAGCATCTGGGAGACCGGGCCCGCATGCCCGGTGGCGACGAGCGAGGCCGCCGTGGTGATCCCCTGCGCGGTCACCGTCACGAGGTTGAGCCCGGGCCGGATTCCGAGCGCCCAGCTCGCCGGGCTCGCATGACCGGTCGCGTCGGTGACCTGGCTCCCGCCGGTGAGAGTTCCACCGCCGCCGGTGAGGGTGAACGTGACCGAAACGCCCGCGATCGGGTTGCCGAGCGCATCGGTGATCCGCGCGGAGGGGGTGGGGTTGAGTGCGACACCGACGAGGCCATCCGTCGGGGGGCCGACCTCGATGCGAGACGGCGGCCCGGCCACCGCCTGCGCAACGAACGTGAGCGGCGTGCCGGCGGCGTTGACCTGGATCTGGTTCTGTCCGGGGTGGATGTTCAGCGTCCAGTTGCCGACGGTCGCGATGCCGTTCGCATCCGTCTCGGTCGATGCGCCGGAAAGCGTGCCATTGCCCGAAGCGATGACGAACGTGACCGGCCATCCCGGCACCGGTGACCCATCGTCGGCCGAGAGCCTCACGGCAGGCTTCACCGGAAGCGGCTCGCCGACCTGACCCGTCTGTCCATTGCCGGCGTGGATTTCCGATCGCGTCGCCAGCCGGGTGTACGCGCGGACCTCGAGCACGAGCGGGCTGTTGCCGAAGCCGGCGGGCGCGCTCGCGGTGAGCCGTTGAACGCCGGGGGAAGCGCCCATCGTCCAAGCGGCGGGGGCCGCATAGCCCTGGGCATCGGTGACCTGTTCGCCGCCCGAGACCGAGCCGCCCCCTGCGGCAACGGAGAACGTCATCGCCACACCGGGAAGCGGTACGCCTCCGGGCCCGGTGACCCGCACGCGCGGATGGAGGACGGCGCCGGTCACGACATGCGGCGCCAGCGGGTCGGCGGCGAGGGTGCCGATGCCGACGGACGTCGCCGTGAACGTCACTGGCGCGAGGGGCGAGCCCGGGATGCTCGCGGTGAGCGTATTCTGCCCGAGCGCGCCGAGGGTCCACGACTCGAGGCGGGCGATGCCCTGCGCATCGGTGAGCTGCTCCGCGCCGGTGATCGAGCCGCCACCGGAGGCGACGGCGAACCGCACCGGAATCCCCAGGGCAGGCTGCAGGTTCGAGGTGACCCGGACCGCGGGTGGCACCGGGACGGTCCCGTTCGCAGTCACCGTCTGGTCCTGCCCCGCATGGGCGAGCATGAGGGAAGGCATCAGCGTGATGCCCTGTGCGGTGAAGGTGAGCGGGCTCCCCACGAGTCCTTCGCTCGTCGCCGTCACGGTGTACGTGCCGACGACCGACGGAATCGTCCAGGTTCCAAGCGTCGCGGTGCCATTCGCGTCGCTCGTCGTGCTTTCGCCGCCGATCGTTCCGTGGCCCGGGCTGGCGGTGAATGCAACCGCGACGCCACTCACGGGATTGAGGTCGGCGTCGGTGATCCGCACGGCGGGCCGAACCGCCACCTCGGTACCGATGATGGCGATCTGGGACGGGGCCGGCACGCTGGACATCCGCGCGGCCGGACCCGCCGTCAGCGTCAGGACGTGATTCACACCGGTGAGACCGGGCGACGCGAAGGAGAGGGTCCGCTGACCCGCGGCACCGCGAAGCGAGAGCCCGGAGAAGGCGGCACGCCCGTCCGAGCCGGTGACGGCCGAGTGGCCGGAAAGGGTTCCACCTCCCGCCACCGAGGCCGTCACCGCGACGCCCGCCGTCCGCACGGGCGCGCCGGCGGCATCCTGCAGCTGCAGGACCGGCTGGACGCCAAGCGGCGCGCCACTCTGTGCCTCCCCCGAGGGAACTCCGAGGAGGGCGAGCCGTGTCGCGGCAGGGGTGACGGGCCCCGTAGGGCCCTCGCCGCCACACGCGCCTGCCAGGAGGAGCAGGAGCACGAGCCGAGGCACCGGGGTGGCCGGAACGGAGGAAAGGCGCCAGCGGCGCATATGGGATGATGGGTGAGGGTACTCAAGGCTACGTCGGCGGCGCCGCGGGCGCCACCCATGCCTCGGCATCCGCCGGACGCCTGACGACGGCGAGCCCGCGCGGCGGGGATTCGTGGCCAGCCGATGCGCCCCGCGACCCCGCCCGCCCGCCTACGGCCAGCGGGCCAGCATCTGCCGCAGCTCGTCACGGTGGTTGGTTTCGTCGGCGATGATGTCGTCGAACTGGACCACGAGGCCGTGCTCACCCGCCTTCTCCGCCTGACCTCTCCGCTTCACATAGCGCGCCAGGGTTTCGACTTCCGCGTCGAGTGCCTTCTGCAGCATTTCCTTCGCCTCGAAGACCACGGGCACGGGCGCCGGCTCCGCGACGGGGGTACCGCCCATCGACGAAATCTTGTCCGCCAGGATCTGGGCGTGATTCAGCTCTTCCGGTATCTCGCTGGCGAAGAAGGCGCGCAGCTCCTGCCGGTACGGGCCCTGAACCATGCTCGCATAGAGCCGGTACATGATGACCGCCTGGAACTCGCCGCGCAGATCCTCGTTGAGACCATCGATGAGCTCCTGCCTGCCGTCGGACGTCATATGCGGGGTTCCTCCGCGGCGCGCGGCATGCGGCCGAGAAATGGGGTGGTGGTGACCGTGTCTCCTGAATCTGCCGCGCGCCGCCGGGGCGCGACGTGATGCAGGTCCTGTTTCAGCGGAACGGTCGTGTCGGTCGTGGACTTCGATGGCCGGAGCCGCACGAGCAATGAGGCCCTGCTCGATCGGCGGCCACGCGATACCCACGGTGGACCGTTCCGCGGCATCGTGCTCAGTAAGGCGTGCGCGGCAGCACCGCCCTGTTCTCATCGAGCGCTTCGGCCAGTGCCGCGCGCATCATGACCGATAGGCGTCGAGCGAGATGTTGAGATCGCGCCGGAGATCGGCATCGCCGCGCAGCAGCTCTTCCCAGGTGATCTCGTGCCCGCGCCGGCCCCCCTTCGGGGTGATCTTCACCCCTTCAGGCGTGATCGTCACCGTGTAGAGCTTCTCGCCGAGCTGCAGCTCCCGCTTGATCGTCTTGTCGAGTCGGGTCGGCATGGGGATCTGTCTCCATGGCTGGAAATGCGTGCCCCTCGAGCGTGGCGAGGAGACGGTCCACGAGATCGGCCTGGGCGGCAATGAGCTTCTGCCGTGCGGTTGCCGGATCGAACCACTCGCAGCGATCCACCTCGGGAAAGGTGATCCAGCGGCCGGAGCGCGGAGGCCACTCGCTCTTCATGGTATTGCTCACGATGGCGGCCGGATCGAGGTCGCCTTCGGCGGCCCAGGCATGCACCGTCTTTCCTGCCTTCTGGCGGACCGACCCGAGCGGGAGAAACGGCCCCTCGGCCGTGGCGCCGGTCTCTTCGGTGAACTCACGCCGCGCGGTGTCGAGCAGGTCCTCTCCAGCTGCGGGAACGCCTTTGGGAATGGTCCACGCGCCGGAATCGCGGTGCGCCCAGAAGGGTCCACCGGGATGGGCCAGCAGCACCTCGAGCCGCGCGCCCGTCTTCCGGTACAGGAGCAGGCCTGCGCTGACCGCCTGCCGGCGGGGAGCCAATGCTACCGGGCCCTGAATCGCGCTGCGAGGCCGTTCGCATCGAACAGCTCGAGCGTCGAATCGCGGCGGGCAAACCGGACCACCCTCTCGAGCGCCGCGCCGAAGGCCCGCTCCACTTCCATCCCTTCGTCGCACGCCATCATCGTCATCGCCAGCGGCCCGAAGGTGAGCGAGTCACCGGAGACGGTGTACGGCCCGCCCATCGAGTTGCAGCCCGAGAAGCCGCCGGCGTTGCCGTCCGCACCGAAGCGGAGCTCGGGCATCCGCCCGCCGCTGCCGGCGATGCTCGCGATTCCGGGGAGCGAGTCGAGCACCCAGACGGGGCCGGCCAGCGTCGTATCACCCATCGGTGACTGCGTCGGGGGTCCGGCGGTCGCGTCGGGTGGGGTCGTATCGGAACTGCCGCTCGGCGTGCAGGCGGCGAGGACGATCATCAGCAGCGGGAGGCAGAGGCGCACGGTCGCTCCAGGTTGGCCGAACCCTGAATCAACCACCGGCCGGCACGGACGCAATCCCCGCCGGCGCGCCGCCGTCGAGCTCACAGGCGAGGTAGAGGATTTCGGGCTCGTCTTCCTTCATCCGCACCATGCGCTCGAAGGCGAAGCCGAGGCGCGTGAGCGCGCGAAGCGACGGCTCGTTATCGGGCGACACGATGGCCGCCATGCGCGTCATGCCGAGCGAGTTGCGGGCGTACTCGAGCACTGCCGCTGCGGCCTCCCTGCCGTAGCCCTTCGCGCGGTGCTCCGGGGCGAAAGCGAATCCGAGATCGGGATCGGGAAGCGTCTCGCGGCGGAGGATGCCGCAGGTGCCGATCGGCTCGCCGGTCTCCTTCGAAGTGACGAGATAGAGCCCGTGGCCATGCTGCGCGTAGCTCGCCATGGCGCCGGTGCGGATGTAGGCGCGCGCCTCGTCCTCGGTCCGCACGTTGCGATCGCCGATGTAGCGGAGGAATGCCGCATCGTTCAGCAGCGCGAGCATGAACGGCGCATCGTCCTCGGTGAGCCGGCGCAGCGCGAGGCGGGGGGTCTCCACGACCATGCCCGGCGGCGTCAGCGGCGCCTCGCGGTCCCGAGAAGCACGGTCACGGTGTTGCCTTCGAAGCTGGAGGCGAGGACGTCGGGGCGGCGGTCTTCATCGATGTCTCCGGTAACGACGCGATAGGCACCCGGTCCGGCTGGATAGGGCGAGCCGGGTGCGGAGGAATAGCCGGCGGCGGTGGCGAGGAGGACCGTGACGCTCCCGGCCGTCGCTACGGCAAGATCGGTCCGGCCGTCGCCGTTCAGGTCCGCAGCGGCCAGGCCGTGCGCGGGACCAGCGACGCTGAACGGCGAGCCAGCGAGCGGAGTAAAGCCGGCCGCGCCGTCGTTCACCAGAATGCTCACGAGCGAATCGGGGTGTCCGAGCACCACGTCGAGATCGTCGTCGCCGTCCATATCCGTGACCAGGGTGCCGCGCGGCGCCTGAGGGAGCGCGATCGGCCGGCCCGCTGCAGCGGCGAATCCGCCGCGTCCATCTCCAAGATAGACACGCAGGAATCCGTCCGCGCCCGATTCGATGCCGCCGGCATCGACGATATCGAGGTCGCCATCGCCATCGACATCGCCGAGGTCGAAGTCGTGGCGCTCGCCGCGCGTCGCGAGCCGGATGGAGCCGTGCAGCGCGAACCCGCCCCGGCCGTCGCCGCGGAGGAGCTCGATGCTCGCGCGGCGGCCGTTGCCGACGACGATGTCCTGCGCTCCGTCAGCATCGACGTCGGCGAACTCGAGGATCGGCTTCCATGTCGCCTGGGCGGCATGCGTACGGACTGCAGCGGCGGCCGGCAGGGGTCCGAACCCGGCAGGACCGATGGGCACGATGAGTACGGATTCACCGACGCTGTCGCGGCGTGCGATGGCGAGCTCGAACCGGCCATCCCGGTCGACGTCTCCGAGCGCGATCGCACCGGCCCCGCCAGGCGCGACCAGGGACCGGTAGCCGACTTCGAACGTCGCGTCGCCCCGTCCGCGATGCACCGCGATGCGATCCTCCATGAGGTGCTTCGAGACGAGATCCAGGTGGCCGTCGGCGTCGAGGTCCAGCAGGAGGAGCTCGCCAGAGCCCGCGCCGACCTCGAGCGGCGCTCCCCGGCGCAGGAGCTCCTGCGCGTCGACAGCGCGTGAACCGGGAAGCAGCAGTGCTGCGAGCGTGAAAGCTTGAAGCGTGCGCATCGTGGCTCTCCGGAAGGGACCTCCCGTTCGATGCCGCAGCGTTGCCATCGGTTTGGAGGCTCGCGCCTCGACCGGGATATCTTCCAGTCCACCATGACTCCCGGCTCCGGACTCGTCACGCGCTTTCCGAGCGTGTCCGCCACGCGCTACGTCCAGCCGCTCCGCGAGGGCGGCTCGCTGCCGGCCGTCGTGGACACCGATGGCGGACTCTTCGTCGTCAAGTTCCGCGGCGCTGGTCAGGGCGCGAAGGCGCTGGTGGCCGAGCTGCTCGTCGGGCAGATCGCGGAGGCACTCGACCTGCCGGTGCCCGAGCTCGCGCTCGTGCACGTGCCGCCGCCATTCGGCCGCGGCGAGCCCGATCCGGAGATCCAGGACCTCCTGCAGCAGAGCCACGGCATGAACGTCGGGCTCCGGTACCTCGACGGTGCATTCAACTTCGACGCCCGGGCCGCCGGGGAGTTCATCACGCCGGATCTCGCGACGCGGATCGTCTGGCTCGACGCCTTCGTGACGAATCCCGATCGCACGCACCGCAACCCGAACCTGCTCATCTGGCAGCGGACGCCGTGGCTGATCGACCACGGAGCGGCGCTCTACGCGCATCACGACTGGGAGAGCGTGGATGCGGAGCGGATCCGCACGCCGTTTCCGCTGATCCGCGACCATGTGCTGCTCGCAGCGAGCGGGGACCTGGCGGCCTTCGACGCGACCGCCGCCACCCGCCTTACCCGCGGCGTGCTGGGCGACATGGTCGCCGCGGTGCCGGGCGAGCTGCTCGCGGCCGCGGACGCCACGATCGCGCCGGACGCATCACGTGAGCGATACGTGAACTACCTGATCGGCCGGCTGGCTGCTCCGCGCCGCTTCGTCGCCGAAGCGGTCGAGGCACGCGAGCGCGCCCGGCGGGAGCCGCCCCGTCCGCTCGGAGCGCGCCGATGAGCGCCGCCGGGCCGGTTCTCTACGATTTCGCGGTCATCCACGCGGTGCCGAACGTGCACCTGGGCCGGTATGAGCCGGTGGGCGTCGTGCTCCACGCGCGCACGACGGAATTCCTCGCGCTCAGGGCGCTCACGGATCCGGCCACCCTGCGTGCGAGGCTGCCCGACGTGGACGTCGATCTCCTCGTGCGCTACCTGCGGAGCTACGAAGCGGTGGCGGCGGGCGATCCGTCGGCGGGGCCGGTGGCGCTGGCACCGAGCTCCGAGCGGTTCCACTGGCTCACGGCGCCACGGTCGGACGTGCTGCAGAGCTCACCGATCCACGAAGGGCTGTGCGACGATCCCGCGCAGGCCCTCGAGCGCCTCTTCGGAATGTACATCCGCGCCTGAGCTCAGTACTGCTCGATCGCGGCGCGCGAAATGCGCTCGAACAGGTGGTGATACAACGGGCGCCGCTTCCACCGCTCCAGGTCGAACTCCTCCGATTTCTCGAAGTCCTCGAGCAGTCCCCGCTCGATCTCGGCGGCGAGCCCCGCGTCGCGGATGGCGAGCACGTTCTCCTCGTTGAGCTCCATGCTCCGCTCATCCATGTTGGCGGAGCCCACCACCGACCAGATCCCGTCGACGACCACCACCTTCGCGTGCATCATCGTCGGCTGGTACTCGAAGATCCTGACGCCGGCCTCCATCAGCTCCTCGTAATGGGTCTGTCCAGCGAGGCGGACGGGCTTGGCGTCCGTCTTGTTGCCCGGCACGAGGATGCGAACGTCCACACCCGCGCGCGCCCGCTCCATCACGGCCTTCCGCAGGCGCTTGTCGGGAATGAAGTAGGAATTCGAGATGTAGAGCCGCTTCCGCGCGGCGCGGAAACCGAGCCAGTGGCAGATCCGGATCGGCTGCTCGGCATTGCTCGGCGAGCTCACGACGGCGAAGCCCAGCGGTGGCGAGCCGCCCGTCTCGTCGGGGCCCGTCGGCGGCTGCGGAAAGAACCGGGGTCCGGCGAGGATCTCGCCACAGCAGTAGACCCAGTCGTTGCCGAAGGCCGTCTGGACGCCGCTCACGAGCGCGCCGGTGACCATCGTCATGCTGTCGCGCCAGTGCTCGGGCTTGTCGGCGTTGCCGGCCCACTTGTCCGCCACGGCCGCGCCGCCGGTGAAGCCGATCTCGCCATCGACCGTGATGGCGCGCTGGTGCGAGCGCCGGAAGACGCGAACCATGTTGTACCAGCGGATCGGGCGGAAGAACTCCAGCCTGACGCCGGCGTCGCGCAGGCGATCGCGGTCCTTTCCCTTGAACTTGATGGCACCGAACGCATCGATGAGCACCCGCACCTCGACGCCGCGGCGCGCGGCATCGGTGAAGGCTTCGATGAACTGATCGCTGACCGTGCCCGACTCCCAGATGTAGCACTGGAAGTTGACGGTCTCGCGCGCCTTGCGGATGGCGCCGAGCATCTCGGGAAAGAACGCGTCGCCGTTCTGCAGGATGCGGGCGGCGCTGCCGCGCAGGATCGGCACGTTGAGCGCGCTCACCAGGAGATCGATGAACTCGGGCGACTCGGCGTCCGGATCGGCCCCGACGAGGAAGTCGGGCTCGTGGAAGTCGGGGAGGAAGAGCGCCGACGTGACCATGACCACCGCCAGCGCACCGAGCGCGAGCAGTGTCCATCCCCACCAGGCGAGCGCCGGCAGGCCGTCCACGAAAGTCTCCACGGTCAGCTCCTGAAGTCGATGCGGGCGAGCAGGGGGTGATGGTCGGACCCGAAGACGTACGGCCCGGCGTCCCGCGGATCCTCGTCCAGGCGGCGGACCTCGAAGCGCTCGACGCCCGACGGGGCGGCGAGAAGAATCCAGTCGAGCATGAGGCGCGGGAGCCGATGGTAGGTGTGCGCCCAGCCGAGGGGCCGCTCGGGCACGCCGCTCACGAAGCCGGCATCGCGGAGCGCGCGAAAGGCGGGCTCCGCGCGCTGGCGCGCGAGGTTCAGGTCGGCGCCGATGAGGTGCGGCACGCCGGCGTCGGCATGCGCCATCCGGATCAGCTCGTGCGCCTGCCGGAGGCGCCCGGCAAAGCCGAACAGGTCGCGGGCGCCACGCCCGCGCGGATCGAGGTGCGCGGAGTGCAGCCGGACGCGAGACCCGCCGACCATCACCGAGGCGGACACCGCGACGCGCCGCTGCATCGAAAACGGGAGCTCGGTGGCGACGGCGTCGGCGAGGGGGAGCGATGAAAGGATGGCGTTGCCCCGGTCGCTACGGGCAAGACCGTTCCGCATGGACGGGGCGTACCGCAAGTTGAGCGCCACCTCACGCGCGACGGCGACGATCTCATGCTCATGCGCGCCGCGGCGCGAGAAATCGCGGGCCATCAGGCCGTTCGATCGCTCAGGGATCGAGTCGCCCGAGCGATACGCTTCCTGGATCAGGGCCACGAACGGCGCGTCGGCGGGGAAACCCGCCGCCGAATATTCCCCGTTCCGGATGCTGCGGATCACGCGCGTGATGTCGCCGCGCCCGATCCAGGCGTTCCAGGAGAGCACCACGAGCGTCCGGCCGGGAGGTGAGCCGTCCGGTGCGAGGTCCATCGCCACGTGATCCCCGACGTTGGCGCGCCACCCGACGAGCGGCTGGTCGAGATGGGCCGCGTCCCGGCGGACGAGCGGGAAGGAGTCCATGCGGGAGTCCCCGGCCGGCTACTTCCGCGCGCCCTCGATTCGCTGTCCACGCTGTACCAGTGCGAGCCTCGTCGCGCGATTCCCTTCGACGGTGAAGATCAGCCGCACCGACGGATCGAAGCTCGCGCCGAAGGTGTGATCGCCGTAGTGCAGGAGCGGGATCGGTCCCTGGCCCTCCAGCTGACCGGTGATTCCATCCGCGCTTTCGGCGACCGTGAAGTCGCGCGGTCCGGGCGGGAGCGGGAGGGAATACACGCCGACGTACCGTGAACGATCTGCGGCGGGGAGGGGGACCACGACCGGCGGCTGGACGAGCGGCATGCCCATCACGGCCCGGCCGACCTGCCGCATCAGCTCGTCGGCGCGCGCCGACCCGGCGTTGGTGAGCACGGTCAGCGACAGCTCCGCACTCGGCACCCAGGCATTGGCGCTGATGAAGCCGTGGATGCCGCCGCCGTGCTCGATCACGTCGAGCGCGCCCATCTTCTCGCGCGAGAGTCCGTAGCCGTACTGGCTTTCCGACTTCGCCGCCGCTCCCTCCGGCGTCGTCATCATGCGGTACGATTCCGCGGAGACCACGCGCCCGGTATGCAGCGCGCGGTTCCAGCGGGCCATGTCGCCGACCGTCGAGCAGATGGCGCCCGCGGCATACGGCTGGGACATCGCGAGGTAGGCCGTGTTGATCCAGCCGGTGCCGCTCTTTTCGTATCCGCGGGCGCGATGCGGAATGACCGGCTCGGCCATGCAGTTGTACGTCTGCGTGAGGCCGAGGGGCTTGAAGAAGCGCTCCTCCATGTCGGTGCCCCAGGGTCGGCCGGCGATCTTCTCGATGAGCATGCCGAGGAGCACGTAGCCGGTGTTGTCGTACCGGTAGCTCGATCCGGGTGCGAACCACATCGTGTCGTTCGCGGTCATCGCGACCAGGGACTCAGGCGGCATCTCGACACCCCAGCGGCTGCGCCACGCTTCGCCTGCGCTGGTGTAGCTCGGGATCCCGGAAGTGTGGTTGAGGAGCTGGCGGATGGGAACGCCGCGCCATGCTGCGGGGAGGCCAGCGAGGTGTGTGCCGATCGAGTCGTCCAGGCGCACCTTCCCCTGCTCGACCAGCTGCATCACGGCAGCGGCGGTGAACTGCTTGGTGACGGAGCCGGTGCGGTAGACGGTGGCGGCAGTGGCGTTCACGTCGTGCTCGAGGTCGGCCTTGCCCCACGCGCTGAGCGTGATCGTATCCGTGCCGCGCACGACGCCGATCGCGACGCTCGGCGAGCCGCCGCTCGCGATGAAGGCGGTGGCGAGGGAGTCGATGGTACGGGCCGCGGCATCGCGGCCGGGGCCTGCCTGGGCGGTGAGCAGCGACGGGGCCAGGAGGAGGACGAAAGCGAGCTTGCGCATGTCGGCGGACCGGAGTTGGGGAAAGCTGGACGGATGGAAGATGATACGGCAGGCGATGGGCCGGCGCCAAGGCGGGAAGTCGGTTTCGTGTCCCGGCGCAGGTTTGTCGAGTCGTTTCTGTGGCGCGGATTCCACAGGAGATTCGGCTGGCGTGAAACGGGGGGGGCAGACCCCCCCTTTCGCCGCGCGTACCACTCAATAATCTGTGCGTCGGAACCCTGCCTGCGGCACTCCAGTTGCATCTGGCCGGTACGATCTCATACAAGCAAACAGCAAGAAGACCGTTTCATCCTCTCCTTCGACGAGGGCACCCCGGTCGCGAGGCCGGTCCGCAAAGCCATGGGTCTCATCACCTGTCCCCGATGAGACAGCCAGGTTGTCGAGAGGGGCGCACCGGCAGGATCCTCCCGCCGGTAAACCTCAGGGGTCACAAGGAGACCTCCACCATATGACGAAGTATCTGCGGTACATGGCCGTCGCGGCGCTCGCGACGGTGGGCATGGCGTGCAGCGAGGGGCCGACGGACGTGAATGAGGAGTTCGAGGGGGAGTTGGTTATTACGGAGGGGGTGGCGGCGCCGGAGTATGTGGCGCGCGAGAGGCCTCGTCTAGCCGCGGCCGCCGCTGGCGTATCAGCCAGTGGCTCTCTAACTACGCCATTGACCCTGCTCTCGAATGCGTGCGGCGCCGGGGCTAGTCAGCAGATTACTGTTACCTACACGATCACGGGTCAACAGAACTCGACCAATACCAGTTTCCAAGTAAACAGCAATTGGAGTTACAACGGCTCTGCTTGGTCGGGGTCCGTGCCAGTAGCCATACCCGTTGCCCCACGATCCGGTAGCGATAACCCAACTGTGGTTCAAAGAACTTTCACGGTAACGAACGCGAGCACGACGTCTACCGGCCAGTTGAGCTTCTCCGTTCCGGTAATAAGTCAAACGGCAAGTTCACCGACTCTTCAACTCAACAATGCCGTGGCCCTCGTTTACGTCGTGTTTGCAGGCTGCGAGCCACCAAACACCGCGCCGACGCTCGTCTTGCCAAACGACATGACGATTGAAGCCGTGAGTGCCAGCGGGGCGCCAGTTTCGTTCGTGGTTACCGCAACCGACAATGAAGACGGGGATCTTACTTCCACTGTGACCTGCAGTCCGGCAAGCGGCAGTACCTTTCCACTTGGAATCACGACCGTGAACTGCTCTGTCACTGATACCGAGGGCGAGACGACTACAGGCAGCTTCAAGATCACGGTCGAGGACACGACTCCCGCAATCTTCACGTCATTCCCGACGAGTACCGTCAACTTGATCGCCGCCAACATCTACGGGGCCGTGCTCGACGTCGCTGCTCTCGGTATCACCGTCGAAGACGTAGGCAACGTCTCGGAGCCATCCACGTATAGCTGCGACTACGTGGCCGGTACCGCGCTCGCCATCGGCAGCACGACCGATGTCGACTGCATCGCGAAGGACGCCATCGGCAATGTGAGCGCGATACACACGTTCCAGGTCTTCGTCGGCCTCAATGTGAATGCGTCGGGCTTCCTCCCGCCGCTCCGCATGATGGCCCCATTCAGCGCCCACAAGCGCGGATCGACCATCCCGCACAAGTTCCTGCCGCCGACCTACGCTGACGGCACGCCTGCAACCGACCTGGCGAGCGGCCTCGGTCTGACGCTCCGACGCATCGATGGCATCGTCGAGGCCGACGTAATCGACGGCACCGAGTATGCAACGGGTTCCACTGACTGGCGATACGATGCCGAGTCTGGACACTACATCTTCAATCTGAAGACGGGCACGACTTTCCCCTGGGATCCCGGGACGTGGACCACGACCGCATCCTATGCCGGCATCACGCTGGCGACGACCAAGTTCGACCTCAAGCGGTAACGAACTTGAGCGTTGAAAAGCAGAAGGCTCCGGTATCTCCGGAGCCTTTCTGTTTCCGACCTTCCGTCCTTCCGTCCTTCCGTCCTATCTCCGACACCCCGCATCCTGCCTCCTCACTCCCTCCAGCGCCACAGCCGTCCACTCCGCCCCCGCCGCCGTCATGTTCCGCACCGGCCCATCCCACATCCGCGCATCCACCTCGATCGCCGTCACCCCGCGAAGCATCGCATACCGCTTCTGCCCATCCGGCGTCTCGATGTCGAGCTCGAAGAGAATGCAGGGCGTCGCCGAGGCGGTGCGCGCCGCGCGGGCGTGAATCCACTCGGGCCTCAGGGATGGCACGCGAATCCGGACCAGCATTCCCTGGCGGAGCACGAAGGGTCCCCGCTTCACCGGCCGCGGATCGGGCCTGCCGGCTTCAGCGGCGGCGGTGACTTCACCGGAGTCGCTGACCTCGGCCGACTCCACCTCGGCTTCGTTCCGGAAGGCGACCGGATCGAGCGGAAGGGGAGGTGCCACTTCCGGCCTCCCCGGGCCGCGCAGCACGCCCATTCGAAAAACAATCCGATGCGCCGGCGTCGCGACGATGGACATGGTGAGACCGGACGAACTGTCGTCTGCCGCGAGCTCGCGGAGCGTCCCATCCGGCGGCCGAGATGTCTCGAGCACTTTCCACGATGAAGGCAGCGCAGCAGGGACGATGCGCGAGAGCTCCCTGAAACGCTCGGCGACCCGTCCGCTTTCCTTGGCCGCGAAGATCGTGCAGCGCACCGCAGGATCCGCGGTGACCTCGCAGTCATAGGTGCCGGGCAGGTCGACGAGCGACTCGTGGAGGCTGGAGCGCGAAGACGGCGTCGGAATTCCCTGTCCGCGGATCGAGCCAAAGCTGTCCGCGCCAGCCTCGATCAGGTTCGCGAGCGCCGTCGCCCACGCCCGCCGGTCGGTCTTGATCGCCAGGCATCCGCGCAGCGCCTCGAGCAGCTTCTCTCCACCGAGGTGAATCGCGTCGCCACGCGTGCGGCTCAGCTCCTCCTCGAGCACGCGCAGGTGCCGCCCGGCGATGATGCCGCCCTCCCACATGAGCTGCACCGCCCAGCAGTCCGCCTCCTGCTCCCACTTCGCGGCGTTGGGCTTCCAGACGTGGCCGAGGAGGTGATGGCCGCACTCGTGGAGATAGACGAAGATCTGCGTGGTGCGGGACCGCCCGCCCATCAGGCGCTGGTTCCAGTAGATGATCGACTCGCCCTTCTCGACCGTGGCGACGCCGGCCCAGGACATGTCGTTCCGGATGATGCCGCGGACCGGCCGGTCCGCGCGGTCGATGCAGCCGTCGAGCGGGAGCTGCGCGCGGAGCGCGGCAGGCGCCGCGAGCACGAGGAGAAGGGCGAGGGAGCTCCGCATCGCCCGGTCTCAGGGAAAGTCGAAGAAGTCGAACCAGCCGTTCGCGTTCGCGGCGATGACGCGAGCGCCATCGCTGGTGAACGCGAGCTGCCGGGGCGTGCCACCGACGGGATGAAGCGCGCGAAGCGCCAGGCTGGGATAGTCGACCAGCGCGACGTACCATGTCGCGCACGAGATGGCCAGGCGGGTGCCGTCCGGACTCAGGGCCATGGCCTGAGGGTGGCACGGGAGCAGATGATCGACGTGTTCGCCCGAGGCGAGTGACGCCACCGACACGCCGATGCCTTCGCTCGCGATGAGCAGCGTCGCCGTGCCGTGGAGTGCGACGTCGCGGGCGCTCCCGCCCGGCCGGAAGAGTCGGGTAACCCGCTCCTCGGAAAGGTCGAACTCGCTCACGCGTGTCGGCTGCGCCGCGTACAGCTTGTCGCCTGCTGCGTCCGGGGCAAGGCTCCAGATGGCTTCATTGAGCTGGTAGGTGGCTGTCACGGTCCGGCTCGCGGCATCGATGAGATAGAGGAATCCGAGATCGGTGCCGACGTAGACCCGCGTCCTGTCGTCGGACAGGGCGATCGATCGCGGGTTGCCCGTGAATCCGCCAACACTGGCGAGGATCTCGCCGGTCGCGGTCGCGACTTCGCTCACCGATCCGTTCGGTGCGCCCACGACCCATGCCGTGGCCGCCGTCGTGCCCGGGGCTGCATCGACCATGTCGCCACCTGCGATGAAGAACGTGCCGACGGATTCATCCGATGGGTCGATCCTGAAATACGGCCCGCCGAGTCCCGTGGCGAAGAGGATGCCGTCGATGCCTCGTCCCACGGCTCCCGGACTTCCTTCGGTCATGACCCGGCGGTGCGCTCCGGTGGATGTCACGGCAACCGGCACGCTCACGGCAAGCGTCCCGCTCCGCGCGGTCACGGTGCCGAATCCGGTGGCATCAGGAGCCGCCGCACTCAGGACTCCGGTGGGTGACATGGCGAAGAGCGACGCCGGCTCGACCGAGAACTCGATCTGCGCCCCCGGCACCGGGTAGCCGAACACGTCGAGCACCAGGGCGTCGATCGCGACCGAGCTGTCGCTCTCGATCGCTATCGGCTTCGCGTTGCCGATGATCATGCTCTGGACGAGCGTGACCGTCACCAGGACGTCGAGCCGGGCGGTTCCGGACGAGACCCTGATGTGCGTCGTCCCCACCGGCCCCACCGAGCCGACCGCGCCCGCCGAGTTCACGGTCACGATCGACGGATCGAGGCTCTGAAAGGTGACGTGTGCGGCGTCATCGACGACACCGCCATCGGCGTCGCGGAGGCTCACCTCGAGCGTTGCGATGCCCAGCTGGGGAAGGGAGAGCGGATTCGGGGAGGCGAGGATCGCGGCGACACCATTGCCCGGCTCCGTGCCGCCTCCGCACCCCATCACCACGGCGGGGATCGCGAGCAGGATGCGGGAACGTGCGGCCCTCAGGAACGCGACGCGCATGGCTCACCTGACGAGGAATCCGGGCGCTTCCTCGTGGCAATGGGATCGGGATGGGGGGATGCCGACAATATCGAGGCTGTCACCGAAGCTCGCCAGTGCACCGCCGAGCGCATGATCCCGGCACTCGGCGGCCATCGGCGACGAGCCGCCTACCAGTCGGTCGGCCTGTAATCCTTGAGGAACTGCCCCCAGACGTGCCTCCCGGTGTTGACCCCGTCGATGATCGGGTCCGTGATGCGCGCAGCACCGTCGACGATGTCGAGCGGCGGGTGGAACCGGTGCTCCGCCACCTTCCGCTCGGCGATCTCGAGCGGGTCCTCGTCGGTGACCCAGCCGGTGTCCACGCTGTTCATGTGGATCCCGTCGGCGTGATAGTCGGTGGCGGCGGTCCGCGTCATCATGTTGAGTGCCGCCTTCGCCATGTTGGTGTGCGGATGGCGCGTGGTCTTGAACGGCCGGTAGAACTGGCCCTCGACGGCGGAGACGTTGACGATGTGCTTGTCGCGCTCCGGGGTTCGGAGCATCAGCGGCTTGAGCCGGGCGTTGAAGATGAACGGGGCCACCGCATTCACGAGGTGCACCTCCAGCAGCTCGACCGACGAAACCTCGGCGAGCAGCAGGCGCCAGGAGTTCCGGTCCCGCAGGTCCACCTGCTGGAGGTCCTGGTCGAGCCGCCCCTGCGGGAAGAGGTTCCGTTCGATCAGCTGCTCGCCCGGAAGGAGCGGGACCTGCGACAACTCGGCCGCGCGCACCAGGCCCGCGCGTGCAAGGTCGAGCTCGTGCTCCGTCGCCGCGCCGTTTCCCAGCATGCGCGGCTCGCGCAGGCCCTCGTACCGACCGAGCAGGCGCCTCTGCGACGGTGGCATGTCGGCGAGCGCCGCGGTCTCGCCCGCCATCATGTGCTCGTAGAAGGCGGGAGGGCGCCGCACCGTCTGGCAGGCGTTGTTGATGATGAAGTCGAGGCGGTCGCGCGTCTCGAGCAGCTCGTGGCAGAACGCCTCCACGCTTGGCGTGTGCCGGAGATCGAGCCCGAAGATCTCGAGCCGATCGCCCCACTCATCGAAATCGGGCTCGCGCGCGTATCGGGCGGCCGAGTCGCGCGGGAAGCGCGTGGTCACGATGAGCGTCGCACCACTCCGGAGCAGCTTGAGGCCCGCCTGATAGCCGATCTTGACGCGCCCGCCCGTGAGGAGCGCCACGCGGCCGCGCAGGTCGGCCAGCTCGGTGCGCTTCCGGAAGTTGAGCTCCGCGCAGCCGGGACAGAGCTGGTCGTAGAAGTGATGGATGACGGTGAAGTCCTGCTTGCAGACGTAGCAGTGCTGGGGTCCCGCCGCCTCGCGCACCTCGATGTGGCCGGCATCCTGGTCACGGGCAATGTCGCCCGGCTCGAAGTCGGGCGGCGGGAAGACGTTCGGTGTGGTGAAGACGGTCTGCCTGCGCAGGCGCCGGATACCGGTCTCCGCCAGGACGCGCTCCTCGCGACCGACGCGCGCCGCCTTGCGCTGGCGGACCGTCGCCTTCACGAGCTTGCGGCGCTGGATCGGGTCGGGATGATAGACGAGGCCGACGGCATCGAGGAGGCGCCGGCGGTCGTCGGCGCGAATGCCGGCAAGGAGCCCGCGGTCGGCAACGATCTCCTCCAGAAACTCAGTCGCGGCCTGCAGCCGGAGGAGGAAATCGGCGTGGGGATCGTTCGGGGTGGTCATGGCGAAAAATACGGGGGTGGGGGAGGGGGGCGGAAGGACGGAGGCGGACGAGGCGGACGAGGCGGACACGGCGGACACGGCGGACAGGGCGGACACGGCGGACACGGCGGACAAGGCGGACAAGGCCGATCGATAGTTGAGCGACAGAATAGCGATCCAGCGCGGTCACACCCACTCGTCCGCCTTGTCCGCCTTGTCCGCCTCGTCCGCCTCGTCCGCCTCGTCCGCCTCGTCCAACTACGCCGGCCACATCGCCCCGAAGATCCCCGCCGTCACCAGCGAGTAGATCACCCCGTCGAGCGTCGTCTTCGCCGTCATTCCCCAGCTGCGGCCCCACC
>DAINRR010000047.1:0-23207 GCA_036741715.1 Gemmatimonadales bacterium | reverse complement strand
GTCTCGAGCGTGGTCTCGAGGCCCTTCGCCTCCTCGACCGTGATCACCCCGTCCTTGCCGACCTTCTCCATCGCCTCGGCGATGAGATTGCCGATCTCCTTGTCGTTGTTCGCGGAGATGGTGCCGACCTGGGCGATCTCCTTCGCGCCACGCGACGGGACGGAGAGGTTCTTGAGCTCTTCGACGATGGCCTCGACCGCCTTCTCGATGCCCCGCTTCAGCTCCATCGGGTTGGCACCGGCGGTGACGTTCTTGAGGCCTTCACGGAAGATGGCCTGCGCGAGCACGGTGGCGGTGGTGGTGCCGTCGCCGGCGAGATCGGACGTCTTGGTCGCGACTTCCTTCACCATCTGCGCGCCCATGTTCTCGATCGGGTCGCTGAGCTCGATCTCCTTCGCGACCGTGACGCCGTCCTTGGTCACCGTCGGGGAGCCGAACTTCTTGTCGATCACGACATTCCGGCCCTTGGGGCCGAGCGTGACCTTCACCGCCTCGGCCAGGGCGTCGACGCCCCTCTTGAGCTTGGCGCGGGCGTCGGTGTTGAACATCAGTTCCTTGGCAGCCATTGCAGTCTCTCTCTTTGAATGATGTCCGGGACGCTCAGCCGACCTTGGCGAGGACGTCCGAGGCCTTGATGATGATGACTTCGTCGCCTTCGATGGTGAACGGCGTGCCGCTGTACTTGCCGTAGATCACCTTGTCGCCGACGGCGAGATCCATCTTGACCCGCTCGCCCTTCTCGATCCGGCCGGGACCGACGGCGATGACCTCGCCCTGGGTCGGCTTTTCCTTGGCGGTGTCGGGAATGTAGAGGCCGCCGCGCATCGCTTCCGCCTCGTCGGCGGGCATGATGACGACGCGATCCTCGAGGGGCATGATCTTCACTTTGGGCTTGGCCTTCGTACCAGCGGACATCGCTAACCTCCACGACTTTGTTGGTGGTAATGTAACTGCAGCATTTTCAATGCATTAGCACTCTGGCGTCGAGAGTGCCAGCGCGATAGACCGGAAGATAAGCCCCGCGGAAAACGTGTCAAGCGTCACGTTGCGTGCCCCGGGCAGGGGCCGTGCCCGGAGATCCCGTCAAAGCGGCAGACCAGCGCGTGGCCACCGACGAGTCCCGGGCAGAGCATCCGCCGCAATGGCCGGCGGGAACCCGTCGGGAAACTCCCGCGTTTTCCGCTTGACGTATGCTTGACTTGATCACGGTTGATTAAGACCTTCAACCCGTCCGACCCGAGTGGAGGATCCGTGCTGGCGTCGCTCGTTCTCGCCCCCGTGCTGCTGGCTGCAGGTCCTGCTCCTGCCGATACGCTTCCCCTTCGCGTCTTCGTCGACTCGGCACGCCACGAAGTCCTCATCGAATACCGGGTCGATGCGCCGCCGCGCGCCACCGCCGCCGTGGCGGAGGGCGAACACGCGGACCACGATGGGCATGGCGGGGATCACAGCGGCCACTCGCAGCGCCTGCTTCGCTTCGACTGGCCGATCGAAGGGTGGCTCCGTGGCGCGCGGGTGGAGCTCGAAGACGCCGCTGGCGGTCCCCTGCCCCAGCAGCGGCTCCACCACGTCAACCTGCTGAACTTCGACCGCCGCCAGCTGGTGCACCCGGCCGTCGAGCGCCTCTATGCTGCCGGGCAGGAAACGAAACCGGTTCGCTTTCCTTCGACCGTCGGCACACCGATCCGCCGAGGCACACGGCTGGGCCTGCTGGCCGCATTCGCCCCGGACGATCTGCCGCCCGGCTCGCTGATTCGCCTCCGGCTCGACTGGATGCCGACGTCGATGACGCCATCGCCGGTCGCCGTCTACCCGGTGCTGGTGGATGTCGGGTTCCGTCCCGGCGAGTCACCGGCGTACGACCTGCCGCCAGGCCGGAGCGTCCGGGAGCTGACGTTCACAGTGCCGCTCTCGGGACGCATTCTCGCCGCGGGGGGGCACATGCACGATTACGGTGAGCGGTTGACGCTGCAGGAGGTGGGCGGAGGGGAGGTCCTGTCCCTCGAGGCGGAGCTGTCGAAGGACGGGCGCATGCGCTCGATTCCGCTCCGGATCTACGGCGTGACCGGCCGAGGCCGGCCGCTGCGCGCGGGGCGAGTCTATCTTCTTCGCGTCGAATACGACAATCGCACGGGCGCCACGATTCCCGCTGGGGCCATGGGCGAGCTCGCGCTCCTCTTCGCACCCGACCAGCCCGACGCATGGCCCGAAGCCGATCCCGCCGATCCGCTCATCGCAGCGGACCTGGAGGGGCTCTCCGCGCACGAACGCGCGACTCACTGACCGCATCCGGCGGCCACCACCTCGAGGAGGCTGAATGATTTCGACCGTCGGCCTGATCGCGCTGACCATGCTTGCCCAGACGGCCCCGGCCGCGAGCCCACCGATTCGCGTCACGACCGATTCCTCGGAGCACGAGATCGTCGTCGAGTACCGGATCACCGAGGCGGAGGCGACGCAGGGACACGACCACCACGGCGCGCACGTGTCGCACGTGCAGCGCATGGTGCGCTTCCCCGCGCCGATCACCGGGTGGTTCCGGCGGGCCGGCCTGGAGATGTTCGATCCGACCGGCGCGCCGGTTTCGCAGCGATCCCTGCATCACTTCAATCTGCTGAACCTGAGCCGGCGACAGCTGGTGCACGGCGGGGTGGAGCGGATGTGGGCGGCCGGGCAGGAAACCGAGGCGGTCGAGCTCCCGGCGGGGGTCGGCATGCCCATCTCGGATGACATGATGCTCGGGATCGTGGTTGCCTATGATCCCGAGCAGCTCCCGCCCGGGTCGCTCGTGCGGCTGCGCCTTCACTGGACGCCAAGCAACACGACGCCGAGGCCGGTCGACGTCTTCCCCCTCCCGCTCGACGTGAACTACGCGGTGGGACGCTCCGCCGCCTACGACCTGCCGGCCGGGCGGTCGGAGCGCTCGCACGAGTTCGTGATGCCGATCAGCGGCCGCATGCTCGGGGCCGGCGGGCACATGCACGACTACGGTGTCCTCCTTCGCCTCGAGGAGGCGGAGAGCGGAAGGCGGGTTTTCGAGCTCAAGGCCAGGAGCGATTCGACGGGCAGGCTCATCTCGATTCCGCGGGAGGTATACGGGATCGCGGGTCGCGGAAGGAAGCTCGAGGCGGGAAAGCGCTACCGGATCGTCGCGGTGTATGACAATCCGACCGGCGCCGCCATCCCGCTCGGCGCCATGGGAGAGATCGGGATCGGGTTCACGCCCGACGACATGGATGACTGGCCGGCGCTCAGTGCGTCGGATCCCGACGTAGCCGGCGACCTCGCGCACCTCGCGTCGTTCGAGCACCGCTGATCCGGCGCGGAGATCGCCGACGCGAACCTGGGGCTAGCGACCCGCGGGCCTCACTGCGCGGGAATGACCCGGCGGGCACCGACCCAGCGCCGGACCCAGTAGCGGCCGTTCGGATCGTCTTCATCGAGCCGGCTGGTCTGCACGCCCCTGGAGGCACTGTGGATGAAGCGCCCGTCACCCACATAGAGTCCCACGTGCGTGATGCTGCGGCCGTTACCGGAAAATGTGAGCACATCGCCGGGCAGGAGCTCGCTCTCGTCACGGCCGATCTCCCGTCCGGTCCGGGCCTGGTCCACGCTCCGCCGAGGAAGGCTGATGCCGACCCGCTCGTAGGCATACTGAATGAGCCCGGAGCAATCGAAGCCATCGCCCGGATCGCCGCTTCCGCCGAGGCGGTAGCGGCGGCCGATCTCGCCCTGGGCGATTTCGATCACGTCGCGCGCCACGGCCTCGGGCGCCCTCGGCGCGGAGCGTGAAGCGGCCGTCGCGAGGCGCAACGGGCGCGTGCCGCGTGCGTCCACACCATTCGGCGCCTCGGGGGTCGTGTCGCGCCCTGCGCGCGGCTCGGATGCGCGCCCATCGGCCACCGGCGCGGCCGCGGGCCCGGACGCCGGTGCAGCGGCTCGCGAGCCACCACTGAAATTCGTCGAGAGCCTGAACGCGACTTCCGCCCCCGAGCGCTGGCGCGGCATCATCTCGCGGTAGCGGGTCTCGATGCCGAGTGAGAGGAACTCGAGCGGCACGAGCTCGTAGCCCACGCCTGCCGACCAGGAGCGCCACCAGCTTTCCGCGCTTCCCGTCCCGATGCCGCCCCCCATCCCCCCGACCACATACAGGCCCGAGCGCCCGCCGCGGAAAAGGCTCGCGTCGAGTGCCGCGCCGAAGAGCCGCTCGGAAGCGGCCGGTCCCCGCAGAAAGGTTCCACCGAGCTGGGCGTCCACCGGACCGAAGAGCGAGTGATTCCAGGCGAGGTTGTAGGCGGTCCAGCCGCCGTCGTCGAAGAGACGCCCCATCTGGAACGTGAGGCCCTGGGCGCCGACCGAGGCGGGCGTGGCTGCTGCAAGCATCGCGACGCCCCAGGCCAGCAGGTGGCGGCACATGATCAGCGCACCGGCACAGGCTGGCCCGATCGCGTGTCGATGCGGTATCGATCGCCCGGAGTGCAGTTGAGGTACACTCGTGCCTCCAGTGTGGTGTCGTCGATGACGCGGGGAATGTCGCGCGTATAGAGCAGTGGGACCCGGACCGGGGGAGCCCCTTCCCTGCGGATCTCGAGGGTCCGCTCGAGGCAACGCTCGCCGGAGGGACCGATTCCTTCCCTGCTCAAAGTGTGCCAGACTGATGCCCCCGGGAGCTCCAGCACGAGCGCCTCCGGAGGGTCTGCCGTTGCGGTACTCTCGAGTGAGGCGGCGCCGTCGGCCGGGGGATCGCCTCCACAGGCGAGCAGCCCGGAGATGAGGCAGGCCCGCACCGCGCGCAAATTCATGCAGTCTGCTCGGCGGGCTCCAGCTCCCGGGCCGCTGCCCGGCCGCGGTGCTGAATCAGCCGCGTCGCTTCGTCGCGGAAGGCGCGCGCGACATGCGGCGCGGCGAAGCGTTCGCGCACCTCGAGATTGCCCCAGGCATCGGCCCCACTCGTCCGCCGCTCGCGGAGCAGCGAAATGAAGCGGCGCAGCTGGTCTGCTATCCCCGTGGCGTCCGAGGGATCGGCCGTGAGTCCACCGAGCTCGTCGATGAGCGTCGCGGCCGGCCCGGGAGGGGCAATCCCGAAGACGGGCCGCTCCACGCCGATATACTCGATCAGCTTGGACGGAAGGAAGATGCTCCGCGTCGTCGATGGACCGTCGATGAGCAGGAGACCGTCGGCCATGCCCATGAGATCGATGCTCTCACGGTGCGAGACGTGTGGCCGCGTGGTCACGAGACCTGCCGGCAGGTGCCGGATACCGGCGGCTTCGAACATCCCGGGATTGGCTCCGCCGATGATTTCCACCCGCACCGCGTCGAGCGTCTCCGGTGCCGACTCGTGCAGCGTCCTCAGCGCCTGAAACAGCGGCTTCGGCGTTCGCGGTCCGTAGAACTCACCGATATGGCGCAGCACGATCGTGTCCGGGTCGAGCATCCGCCGGTCCACCGGGTCCGTGCTGTACGCGGCGGGCAGGATGAACACCTTCCGGCGCACCGATTCCGGATAGGGGCGGAGCACGTACTCGGCGCACTCCTCGGACGGAAAGGCGAGGCGGTCGGCGGCGTGGACGACGGCGCCCTCGAGCCGCGCATTGACGAGCCGATCGAGCGGGTCCTGCCGATGGTACGGGTTGTCGACCCAGGGATCGCTGAAATGGGCGATCCACGGCGTCGAGTGCCGCCGCGCGATCGCGAGTCCCACCAGGTGATCCGTCATCGGGTTGCCGAACGTCACCATGACGTCGGGTGCCCGCGGTGTCCGCGACCACCAGTCCTCGATGGCCCGGAGCGCCGGGCGCTTCCACACCGCGTACGGGTCGGGCAACCGGTTCCAGAGCGGGAGATTGAGGCGCTCGGCGCCCGCGCTCACATAGCGCCGCCACTCCGGGCGGGGCAGCGGCACCTGGATTCGCTCGGCAATGTGGTCGACCGCGTCGGGCTCGATCGTCGGATCGAAGCGGGCGCGGCTGTCGGTGCCGTGCAGGAGCACGGTGTCGGCACCTTCGAGATGCCGGAGAAGGCGGGCCACCTGGATCGAACGCGGCATGGCCTCCGGCGGGAAGCAGAACGAGATGACGAGCAGCTTCATCGCTCGCCTTCCTCGAGAATCACGGCAGTGTCGGGTACGCCTTCGGGAGTCACGGCGAGGGCCTCCTGGAGTTCGGGCGAGCGCCGGAGCAGTCGCAACCAGAGAATCAGCGTCACGAACCCGGCGAGGGCGCCGAGTCCAGCCGACAGATATAGCCCCTTCTTGGGGTCTGATATTGTGGTGGCGATCACTTCTCCCGCGACACAGCCGAAAAACGAAGCTGCCCACGCCATGAATGGCGTGAGCAGCCAGCCGAAGACTCGCAGGAAGAGCCGAAGTACCTGCATCCCTACGCGGTCGAACGTCCCAGACTCGAGATCAGCGCCGCGACCGCGATCCCCGGCAGGAAGGCGACGCCGAACGTGCTCAGGTTCCATCCGGCCCCCGGGAATCCCGCCACGACGGCCAGTGCCCCGATGACGAGGGCCGCCACGATCGCGGTGCCCATCACGCCGCCCACGGAATCGGAGCGCCCGCGGCGGGCGCGATTGGCCACGATCAGCGCCCCCATCCACGGCAGGAAGGTGCCGACCATCCACCACACCGGATGATACCACCAGTTGCTGCCCCCGCCGATCTCGCGCCACCGGTTCGTGTACACGCCGAGCGGCTGCAGCAGCGCGACGTCGATGAGCAGGAACACGACGGTTGCGGCGAGTCCGATCCCCGCTGCGCCCGCGATTCCCTCGATGGTCCGGGCGCGCGTCCAGAGACCGGGAAGCACGGTGACGGCGGTCACGCCGAAGAGCAGCACCACGGCTCCCACCACCGTCTCGAGCAATCCATCCATCAGGCGAGTGACGAACGCGAGCGCGACGACGACGACGGCGGTGACCACGCCCAGCACGACGGCTCGGCGGAGGACATGCGAAAGGGCCGTGAAATCGTGATCCCTGCGGGTCTCTGCCACCGTGGTCATGCCATCTCCATCAGGCGTGAGGGTTGTGCGGAAGATAAGGCGGGCCGGAGCCGGCGGCCAAGGGGAAACCGCGGACGCCTCACTCCCACCATGCCGCGACGACGGCGATATCGGTAAGCGCCCACGCTCCGAGCGCGAGGTACATCCCGCGCTGCTGCGCGACGGGCGTCAGAGCGTCCGCGCGCCGATACCAGCGCACGAGCAGCACCAGCCACGGAACCGCCGCAGCCGCGACCACGCCGCAGCGCCACCGGTCCGGAGACCGATTCCAGCCGGCGGCCCAGCCGGCGAGACCGAAGAGTGCAAACGCGGCGAGGACGCAGCCGATCGCGATGGCCACGCTGCGCTGCGGCCCCAGTCGTACGGCGAACGTGCGGTCACCGCGCCGGCGATCCTCGTCGAGCTGATAGAGCTGGGTCAGCGGATACAGCGCGCCGAAGAGTGGGCCGAAGGCAAGCATGGCGACCGTTTCGGGCGTCCGGAGCGGAAGCCCCGTCGCGAGCCACCCCGCGAGAGGCGTCAGGGCGCCGAAGCCGACGACGTTGATGATCCAGTCGGCGCCTGCGACCGCCTTGAGCCTCACCGGCGGAACGGAGTAGAGCACCGACAGGACAAGGCAGCATGCGTACACGACGGCGAAGGGCACACCCAGGCCGAGCGCCGCGACCTGTCCTGCCAGCATCATCGTCAGCCCGAAGGCGAAGAGCCCCCGCGGTGGAGGCGGCGGGTTCCTCAGATAGGCGATGTCGCCCTCGTCGCGGTCGAACGCGGAGTTGATGGCGAGGGTGCCGCCGTTGAGGCAGATGACCCAGAGGCCCAGACCTGCCAGCGCAGGCACGAGCCGCTCGCCGGCGGCCACGTCCGCCGCGCCCGCGGCGAGCACATACCCGAGCGCGGTGTGCGCGGCCATGATCGGCCACTCCGCCGGCCGCATGTGGAGGAGATAATCGAAGGCGCGCCCGAGGAGCCGGTAGCCGGTGCGCCGCGCGGCAGGAATGTCGTTCGTGCCCGTCACCACACCAGGCCGAGGTGTCGTGCCGCGAGCCGCAGCCCGGTCAGGGTCAGGTCCAGCACGACGGCCTCGATCGTGGTGCAGACGGGCGCGACGAGATGGGCGAGTCCGCCCGTCGCGATCACACGCGGCGGCTCGGCACCGGGCCATTCCGCCTGAATGCGCCGCACGATGCCGTCCACGGCATCCGCCGCGCCGTACAGCACGCCCGCCTGGATGCACTCTTCGGTGCGGCGGCCGATGACACGCTCGGGCAGCTGCAACTCGGTCGCGGGCAGTTTCGCGGCGCGCCGCGTGAGCTGGTCTGCGGATGTCCGAAGCCCCGGCATGATGGCACCGCCGATGAATCGCCCGTCGTGCGTGATGCAGTCGAACGTGGTGGCGGTGCCGAAGTCCACGACCACCACATCGGACCGGTAGAGCGCGAGCGCGGCCAGCACGTTCACGACACGGTCCGCCCCGACGCTGAGCGGCTCGTCCACATCGAGCACGACCGGCAGCGGCGTGCGCGCATCGATCGTGATCGGGCGGGTGCCGGTCGAGACGGCGACGCCGTCGACCACGCTCGTCGTCACGCCGGGAGCCACCGATGCGATGCAGGCGGCGCGGACCTCGTTCGGCGAATGCCCGCGATCGACGAGGAACGTCCCGATCGCGCCCGCCCACTCGTCGGGCGTCCGGTCGGGATGAGTCGTCATTCGCCAGTTGGCGGAAAGCGTATCACCCCGGAAGAGCCCCGCCGTGATCTCGGTATTGCCGATGTCGAGCACGAGTAGCATGGGCGTCAGCGGTTGAGTGTGGCGGGTCCGGAGACGACCGTGCCCGCGCGGTGAAGTGAGATCGCTCCGTCGGCGCCGCGGATCCGGAGGGCCCCATCGGGCGCAATCCCCGCCGCAGCTCCCGCGACCGGTGACACGACGGGCCGCCCCCTGAGCCAATCCCGTCGCGCAAAGTGCTCCCGCTCCGCCGGCGCGAGCGGACCGCCGAGCGCCCCGGCGCGCCTGAGCGCGCCGATGGCGGGCTGAATCAGGTCCCCCGGTCGGAGCGATCCGCCCTCCTCGAGCCGACCCGCCCTTCCCGCCAGGCTGGGTGGAATCGGGTTCTGAACGTTGACGCCTGCGCCCGCGACGACCCAGCTGAGCTGATCGCCGCTCCAGCGGGCCTCGCAGAGAATCCCGCCGACCTTGAGCTCGCCGCGCATCAGGTCGTTGGGCCACTTGATCGCGATCCCCGGCGTCCCGGCCCCCTCGAGCGCCTCCGCGAGCGCGAGTGCCGCCCGGAGGCTTAGCGCCTCGGCGCCACTCGCCTCGGCCGGGCGCCAGATCACGCTGAGCCAGAGCCCGCCGCGGTCGGAGACCCACGCGCGCCCGCGCGAGCCCCGCGCCGCGACCTGCTCGACGGCGACGACTGCCGTCCCCGTGGCGGCGCCCTCCGCTGCGAGCCGGTGCGCGATATCCTGCGTCGACTCGACGCGATCGAAGTAATGAACCGGCGCGTCGAATCCGGTCACTGCCGCGACCACCAGAAGAGAAGGAGCACCGCGCCGAAGCCGATCCGGTACCACGCAAACGCGGCAAAGCTGTGCTGCGAGACGAAACGCAGGAAGATCCGGATCACGATCAATGCCGAGACGAATGCCGTCACGAAGCCGATCGCGAAGATCGGGACGTCGGCCGCACCGAGAAGCATCCGTTCCTTGAAGAGCTTGTAGCAGGTGGCGGCGATCATGATCGGAATCGCGAGGAGAAAGGAGAACTCCGTCGCGGTCTGGCGGGAGAGTCCCAGCGCATACCCGCCGAGAATCGTGGCCCCGGAGCGGGAAACACCGGGGAAGAGTGCCAGCACCTGCGCCAGGCCGACGCCGAGCGCCTTCCGCCGCGGAATCGCGTCGAGCGTGCCGACCGTGACGGGCCGGTGGAGCCGCTCGATGAGAAGGATCGCCACCCCACCGGCGATGAGCGCGATGGCGACGGTGACGGTGCGGAAGAGGTACGTATCGATCCAGTCCTCGACGAGGAAGCCGATGGCGGCCGCCGGCAGAAACGCAATCGCGATGTTGACGAGCAGCTGGCGCGCACGGGGATCCGTCCCGACGCTCCGGGTGGTGCGCCAGAGCATCTGCCGGTAGGCCCACATGACCGCCAGGATGGCGCCCAGCTGGATGAATACCGTGAAGACATGGGCCCGCGCACCCGTGTAGCCGAGCCATTCTCCTGCGACGATCAGGTGGCCGGTGGACGAGACCGGAATGAATTCGGTCGCGCCTTCCACCAGTCCGAGCAGGAGCGCCTTGATCCAGAGCGGCAGCGCCTCGGCGCCACCGTTCATGCACGCACCTGCTCATAGAGCTGCTCGTACATCGGCACGATGCGATCGGCGGAGTAGCGCCGGGCGTTCTCGACGGCCGCCTCCCGCATGGCGGCGTGCCGGGACTCGCTCCGGAGCAGATCGATCGAGCGCCGTCCCATCGCTTCCACCGACCCCACCGGCTCGAGGATGCCGTTGACGCCGTCCGCCACCACCTCCGGAAGGCCACCGGCGCGCGACGCGACGACGGGCACGCCGCACGCCATCGCCTCGAGAGCGGCGAGCCCGAAGCTCTCGGATTGCGAGGGAAGGAGGAAGAGATCCGATGCCCGGAGCAGCGACGCGACGGAGTCGATGCGGCCGAGGAACCGCACGTCGTCGGCGACCCCGAGGTCGCGCGCTTCGCGCTCGGCGTCGTCCCGCTCGGGGCCGTCGCCGATCATGAGGAGCGTGGCAGGCATCGCATGGTGGATCCGTGAAAAGATCCGGACGACGTCCTTCACCCGCTTCACTTCCCGGAAGTTCGACGTGTGGGCGATGATCTTGTGTCCTGCCGGTGCGATCCCGCTGCATTCCCCGTCCGGCGCAGGGCGGTATTCGTCGAGGTTCACGAAGTTGGGGATCGTCTTTATGTCGCACTGCACGCACCCGAAGGCACGGAAGGTCTCGTCACGCAGGTAGTCGGAAACCGCCGTGACCGCATCCGACTGCTCGATCGAAAATTGCGTGATCTTGAAGAAGCTCGCTTCCTGGCCCACCAGCGTGATGTCGGTCCCGTGCAGCGTCGTGATCACCTTGATCGGCAGCTCCCGCCCGAGCATCTCGCGGGCCAGATACGCCGTCGTCGCGTGCGGGATCGCGTAATGCACGTGCAGGAGGTCGAGCCGCTCCCGGAGCGCCACTTCGTGCTGCTTGGACGCGAGCGCCAGCGTGTACGGGAAATGGTCGAACAGCGGATACCGCCCCGTGCGCGTGTCGACTTCGTGGAAGTAGACGCGCTCGGCATATCCCCGCAGCCGGAACGGCGCCGCGTAGGTGATGAAGTGGATCTCGTGGCCGCGCTTGGCGAGCTCGAGGCCGAGCTCGGTCGCGACGGCTCCTGAGCCGCCGTACGTCGGATAACAGGTGATGCCGATCTTCATGCGCCTTCCCGGGTCAGGTGCTGGTGCGCCGCGCCCACGCCTCGGCGATCTCCGCGGCGAGGCGCTCCGCCGGCCGGGTCGCGTCGAGCATGAGCTTCTCTCCGGTGATCTGGTGCCGGAACCACGTCTCCTGCCGCTTCGCGTACTGCCGCGTACTCGTCGCGATCGCATCGGCCACACTCTCACGGGACCGCCGGCCCATCAGATAGTCCACCGCCTCCCGGATGCCGACGCCATCGAGTCCCGGTGCTCCGGGCGAGTGCCCTTCCGCGAGCACCGCCGCGGTCTCCTCGATCACGCCGCGGCGCACCATTTCCGCCGCGCGATGCGCGATCCGCTGGTGCAGCACCGGCCGCGGCGCCGTGAGCACCACGTACCACGGTGTGATCGCGCCCGCGGTGCGCGCGGCCGCCTGCCAGTGCGAGAGCGGGCGCCCGGTCAGCAATGCCACCTCGATGGCCCGCGACGCGCGCTGCCGCCCGCCCCCTCGGAACCCGGGGTCCAGCCGTGTCGCCCAGCGGATCAGGTCACGGTTGTCGAAGCCGATGATCATCGACTCGAGCGAGGCGCGGCGCGCGCGGTCCATCTCGGGCTCGAGGA
Organism: Gemmatimonadales bacterium; assembly: GCA_036741715.1. GTDB lineage: Bacteria > Gemmatimonadota > Gemmatimonadetes > Gemmatimonadales > GWC2-71-9 > CAMLLJ01. Next base: position 11,136 of record DAINRR010000047.1, on the reverse strand, counting down.
AGAGCCCCTCGGCGAGCGCGCGGATATAGAGTCCCGTGCCGCCGACCACCACCGGGAGCCGTCGGCGCGCGCGGATGTCGTCGATCCAGACGGATGCATCGCGCGCAAAGCGTCCGGCACTGAAGCGCGCGCCGGGCTCGACGATGTCGATGCCGTGATGACGCGCGCGCGCCTGCTCCCGGGCACTCGGCTTGGCGGTGCCGACGTCGAGCCGGCGGTAGATCTGCCGGGAATCCGCGGACACGATCTCGAGCGGCCACAGCTCCGCGAGCGCAAGGCCCACCGCGGTCTTCCCGATGGCCGTGGGCCCGACGATGACCGGGACGCTAGCGCCGGCCAAACCGCCGCTCCAGCTCCTCGCGCGGCAGGCGCACGATCGTGGCGCGGCCGTGGACGTCGTGGGGTGCGAGGGCCGTCCCGGCAAGGCGCGAGAGGAGCTCGCGCATCTCCCGCTCGTCGAGACGGTCCCCGCCCTTCACCGCCGCGCGGCATGCGAATGTCGCCGCGAAGCGCTCCAGGCGATTGCTCCAGCCCCCGAACCGGCCGCGCGCCAGGTCGGCGACCATCTCGCGGAAGCACGCACCGGCATCGAAGCGCCGATGCGGCGACGGCACGGTATGGATCACGACGCTGCGCCCCCCGAACCCTTCGGCGTCGTACCCGATCGCCGACAGCTGTGGCCGGTGTGCATCCACCGCCTCGAGCTCCTCGTCGGTGAGCTCGACCGTAAGCGGGAGCAGGAGCCGCTGCGCGGGCGCCGAGCCACCAGTCAGCTGCGCCATCACCTCCTCGAAGAGCACCCGCTCGTGCGCGGAGTGCTGGTCGACGAAAACGAGGGAATCGCCGCTTTCATAAGTGATGTAGGTGTCGAAGAGCTGCGCTATCGGGTGCGGCGGCGGCGGGCCGCGCTCTCCATACGGAGCCGCTTCCCCCTGCTGCCCCGCGCCGCTCAGCATCTCGCCGAGATCGATCAGCGTCCCGCCGCCCGGGGCGTAGTCGGGCATCGGCCGCCATTCGCCTACCGGCGCCGCGGCCGCGAGGGCACCGATTGCCTCCCGTGCCGCCTCTTCGACCGCACGCTCCACCGCGATGCGCTCCCGAAAACGCACTTCGAGCTTCGCTGGGTGCACATTGACGTCCACGTCCGCCGGCGAAGTCATGATGTTCAGGAACAGCGAGGGGCGATCGCCCGGGTGGATCGCCGCGCGATAGCCGGCCTCCGCCGCGCGCACGAGGAACGGATCGCGAAATGGCCGGCCATTGACGAAGAGCTGGGTCCGCCGCCCCGTGGGCCTGGCGTCACCCGGGCGCTGGACGAACCCCTCGACGCGGAAGGCGCCCGCCGCATACGCGACCGGCACCAGCGTGCCGGCGAGCTCACGGCCCCAGACACCGGCCAGGCGCTCACTGGCGGTCTGCCCCGGCGGCACGTCGAGCCTCGTGGTGCCGTCGGCGGTCAGCTCGAAGCCCACCTGCGGATGCGCCAGCGCGAGCGTCGCGACCGCGTCGTGGATCGCGCGGGTCTCGCTCACCGCGGATCGCAGGAACTTCCGGCGCGCCGGCGTATTGTAGAAGAGCGAGCGAACGGAGACGCTGGTGCCGCGCCGGCGCGCCGCCGCTTCGACGCGCTCGAGCCGCCCGCCGCTCACCGCGAGGCAGGTGCCGTCGTCGGCGTCGGCGGACGTGGTAAGCGTAAGCCGCGACACCGACGCGATCGCGGGAAGTGCCTCCCCCCGGAAGCCGAACGTGGTCACGCCGACGAGGTCCGCCGCGCTCGTGATCTTGCTCGTCGCGTGGCGGTCGAGGGCGAGGACCGCATCCTCCCGCCCCATCCCCGATCCGTCGTCACTCACCTCGATGAGCGTCTTGCCGCCGTTCTCGACCGCCACGCGAACCTGCTGGGCGCCCGCGTCGATGGCGTTCTCCGCGAGTTCCTTCACCACGCTGGCGGGGCGCTCGACGACTTCGCCCGCCGCGATCTGATCGGCGACGGCGTCGGGAAGGATGGCGATGCGGCGCATGCGGGAAAGCTACTCGCTCACGTACACGAGCGCGTCCGCCGGCAGCCATCCGAGGCGGCCCGGCGCGGCTTCGGCGAGGACCCAGTTCCCGTCGCGACGGACAGGACGGAGGGCCGTCCCGGTCTCGACCGGGCCGACTTCATCGGCCCGCTCGTGCGGCGACATCCGGAGCGGTTCCGCGAGGACGGCCACCGCAAGGGGGTGACGGTACCGATACTCGATGCCGAAAGCCGCGATGCCGAGGAGGATCCCGGCGTGGATCAAGGCGAGATGGCGCAGCCTCGCCCGCCGGCGGTTGCGGAAGACGAGCACCCATCCCGCAAGCCATGCCACGAGTCCCGCGAGCGCCAGCTCGGGCGGCGTGACCGGAGAGACCCAGAAGCGACGCGCCGACACGTCGTCCGGTGGCGGCACGAGCCGCAATGCGCGCCGTACCGATGCGGTGCGCGGCGCGAGGCGCGCCGCCCGCTGCCACGCCGCCGCCGCGCGCGCGTCCGACCCGGCGCGGTACTCGGCGGCGCCGAGGCCGTACCAGTGGGCCGCCACGGCGGGCGTCGCAGCCGCGCGTCGCGCGAACGCGTCCGCGGCCGCACGGAACGCGCCATCGGCGTAGAGCTGCTCGGGGCTCGCCTGCGCGATGGCCGCCGCAGGAGCGACGAGCGCGAAGGCGATCGTGAGTGCCACCTGCCTGCCGCGTCGCTCGCGATGGCGCGACTGGCCTCCGAGCGCGCGCGTGAGCTCGTCCATTTCGCCGGTGATCGCCGCTTCACTTCGTCCCCCCGCAGGGCCGGGGCCGTAGCGCGTCGCGAGAAACTCTTCCCGCACGCGCGCGATACGCTGCGCGAGCGGCACATCGACCCCCGCCGCGCGAAGCGCGGCCACGAGCTCCGCCCCCGTGCGCGTTTCCGCATCCGCGACGAGGTTGCGCAGCGCCATCAGGAGTCGCCGGTCCGAAGCGGCGAGATCGGGCCGGAGATCGGTCTTTCGGCGCCGGTGGCGCTCACGCGCCCGCTCGCGCGCTTCGAGGCCGCCCCACAGGAGCAAGGGAAACAGCGCGAGCGCAGCCCAGGCCGGCGCCGGCAGCGCGCCGAGCACGCGCAGGGCGAGCGGCGGCCCGCGGCGGCGCAGGAGTGGAGGCGGCGTCGGGCGTGAGGTCGCGGATTCGGCACCCGGCGCGACGACGAAAGTCACCGCGGGCGCGCGTGCGAGGCGGTACGCTTCGGCATCGAGATCGAAATACGGGTAGTCGATCGCCGGGAGCGTGATCGGCCCCGCGGAATCGGGGATCGCGAGAAAGCGGAAGCGCTTCTCGCCGCCGAGGCGCCCTGCGGTGGTCTCGATCCGATCGTCGGTGCGATCCTGATAGTTCCGGATGCCGCCCGGCCATCCCAGCTCCGGGGCAGGCCAGAGCGCGACGTTCCCCGAGCCGCGCACCACCACCTCGACGGGCACCGCTTCGCCGGACCGCGCCGTGCGCGGGAGGGTCCGCTCGATGGTGATCCCCCGCCCTACGGCCCCTGCGAAACCCGCCGGCCGACCTGCGGCCGGAAGCGGCGCCACGTCGAGGACGACATCATTGCTCTCGAGCGTGTAGCGCTCCTCCTGACTGAAGAACTGCATCGCGACCGGGACGCTGTACTGCAGCGACGCCCGCGCGATTTCGACTCGCCCGGCCACGAGCGGGAAAACGACCTGGTGCGATACGAAGAGGTCATACCAGGTTCCGCCCACCTGACGGCTCGCCGAGATGCCCGGCGGGGTCGGCTGCGGATAGCTCCACACGCCGGTGAGCGACGGTGGCGAGAGTGTCGGCGGGCGCCGGAGCCGGGCGCGCAAGTCCCGCGGGAACCAGGCGGCGGTGATCACGTCCACCTCCTCGCCGACGTAGATGCGGTCGTCCGAGACGATGAGGCTCAGGGCCGGCTCGCCCGGGCGGCGCGGCGGCGGTGCGCGCTCGAGGAGCGAGCGGAGCCGCGGCGTGACGACGGCCGGCGCCGCGGCGCCCGTGACGCTCACCGTGACCGCCGCCGTCCTGACGGTCGACGCCCCCTGCTGCGCCGTCACCGGGCCGAGTCGGAAGGTGCCCGCGCGCATCGGGCGGAGCCGGACCTCGAGCGTGGTCGTGCGTGAATCGGTCGCGGCAAACGCGACTTCGGTCCGCTCGCTCCGCGCGATGACCTCGAAGCCGTCGAGTGGCGGCAGCGTGATCCGGATCGGCTGATCGGCGGCGCCCGACGCGCGCACGGTGAGGAGAAGTTCCTCGCCCACCGCAAGCCGGGTGCGATCGACAGTGGCCGTCACCGACGGCAATCCGCCCTGGAGCGCGAGCAGGAGAAGCAGCGCGCTCACCAGTCCTTCACTCCCGACGCGCGTCCCTGCATGCGCCGCTGCTGCTCGGCGCGTGTCTCGCGCTCCTCGCGCTCCATCGAGCTGAGAATCTGGTCAGCCTGGCGCTGATTGATACCCGGGTCCGGTGGCGGCTGCGCCTGCTCCCCACCGCCGCCACCGCCGCCACCGCCACCGCCCCCGCTCGGCGGCGGCGGTGGGGGCCGCAGCCGCTGCGCGAGCTCGAGATTCCACTTCGCGCGCTCGGAGGCCGGCGCGAGCAGGAGCGCCTCACGAAACCGGTCGGTCGCTTCGGCAAGGAGCTGCTCACGCCGGGCGCTGTCGCCGCGCGCGGCGAGGAGATTCGACAGCCCGAGGTTGTAGAGCGCCCGATAGCGCAGCTCGGGATCGAGCGAGCGGGCCGCCTGTCCGAGTGCGCCCACGGCGACTTCATAGCGGCCCGCCTCGAGCGCGGCCGTGCCGGCATTGTAGAAGGCCGTGTCGCGCGCGGTGCCACCGCCGGCCTCTTCGAGGAATGCCGCTGCGGCATCCTCGGGTCGGCCCTCCTCCATCGCGCGGACCCCCGGTGACGGCCGTTGCGCCATCGCGCCCGCCGGCAGCGCAAGCAGCCCGGCGACGGCGAGCAGCGACGCGCCCCGGCGCGTCAGCGTGTGCACGAGCAGGAGCAGCGCCGCCCCGAGCAGCGGAATCCAGGCCCGGGGGATGAGATCCGTGGCGCGCGTCTCCGTGCTCGGGCTCCGCTTGAAGTTGGCCAGGAGGTCGGCGACGGCGCCGGCCTGGTCGGGCACCCCGGCCTCGACGATCGTGCCATCGCCGGCCTCCGCGACCTGTTCGAGCACCTCGTCCATGCGCCGGGTCTCCACGACGCGCCCGCCGTCGTCGAGCTTGTATTCGAGGAGCGTGCCGGCGGAGTCACGAATGGGGATCCGCACGGGATCCGCGCCGCCTTCTGCCACGAGCACGAGCCGCACGCCCTTCTCGCGCAGCTCGGCCGCCGCTTCCACCGCCGCAGCCACGCTGTCGTGGGTCTCGCCGTCGGTGAAGATCACGAGGACGCGATCGCCGACCTCGCCCGAGCCGAGCAGCAGCTCGCCGCCCTGGCGGAGGACCGAGGGGAGGCTCGTCCCTCCTTCACTCGCGAGATCGGGATCGATCACGTCGAGGTACATCCGCACCGCCCCGCCGTCCACGGTGAGCGGGGCAAGGATGTAGCTGCGGCCCGCGAACGCGATGAGGCCGACCCGATCGCCGTCACTGTCCTGTACCAGCCGGCGCGCTTCGCGCACGGCGCGCTGCAGCCGGTTGGGCGCGACGTCCTCCGCGAGCATGGAGCGGCTGATGTCGAGCGCGAGCACCATGCTCAGCGATCGCGCCTCGGTGGTCACACTCGTGCGCCCGCCGCGCGGACCCGCGAGCGCGACGACCGCCAGGAGCGCGACGCCGGCGAAAAGCACGGGACTCCAGCGCCCTCGCGCGCGCACCGTGCGCTCGAGCGCCTGCGACCAGGCCCGCGCCAGCACGATCCGCCGCCGCCGCGCGTACCACATCCACGCGGCGGTCACGAGCGCGACGAGCGGCGCGACCACGAGCAGGATCGGATGCTCGAAGATCATGGCAGGCGCACCAGGTACGTCGAGCCGAGCAGCAGCTCCAGCCCCAGGGCAAGCAGCCCGAACACGATCAGCGGGCGCGTGCTTTCGTCGTAGCGCGCGTACCGCGTGACCTGGATCGGCGTCTTCTCGAGCTCGTCGATCTGCTGGAAGATGCGGCTCAGCGCCTCGGCATCAGTGGCGCGGAAGTAGCGGCCCCCGGTCTCGGCGGCGATCTCGCGGAGCAGCGGCTCGTCGATCCGCACCGGCATCATCTCGTAGCGGAAGCCACCGACGCCGCGCCCGGTCGGCATCGGTGCCTCGCCGATCGTTCCGACCCCGATGGTATAGACGCGCACGTCGTAAGCCTGCGCGGTGGACGCGGCGGTGCGTGGATCGATGAGTCCCTTGTTGTTCTCGCCGTCGGTGAGGAGCAGGACCACCTTGGACTTGTCGGGGCTGCGCCGGAGGCGGTTCACCGCGGTCGCGAGCCCGCTTCCGATCGCCGTCCCATCCTCGAGCGTGCCGATCCTGAGGTCGAGCACCGCCTGCTCGAGGACGGCATAGTCGAGCGTCAGCGGCACCTGCGTCAGCGCCTCGCCCGCGAAGGCAACGAGCCCGATCCGGTCGGCCTGCCGCCCGCGGATGAAGCCCACCGCCTGCCGCCGCGCGACCTCGAGCCGGTTGGACGGCGCGAAGTCCTCCGCGAGCATGCTGCTCGAGATGTCGATGGCGATGACGATCGAGATGCCCTCCTGCTTGACCTCGACCGTGTCGCCGCCCACGCGCGGCCCGGCGGCGCCGATGATGAATGCCGCAAGGGCGAGCCCGCGGAGAATCGGCGGGAGCCGGGTCCACCACGGCGCGCGCGCGGCGGCGGCGGGCAGCGACACGTCGCTGTAGGGCACGGCATCGCCCGGGCGGCGGCGGCGCCACCACCACCACACGAGGCCCAGCAGCAGCAGGAGAAGAAGCGGCCGGGCGAAGCTCACGCGCCCCCTCCGATCCGGGCGGCCAGTCCATCCGCGCGCTGATACAGCGCAAGCGCATCCTCCGGCGTGCCCGGCGCGAAACGCATCGCATCGATCCCCCGCAGCGTCGCCTCGATCTCGGCCACGGGCCAGTCCGGGTGCTGCGCGGCGAGGTGCGCGACGCAGCTCGCCGTATCGAGGCCCTCATGCGCGTCGGGGTCCGCGGACCGGATGGCGCTCCGGAGGCGCGCGGCCGCGAGCGCCAGCACCGATCGCGCCTCGCCGGCGCCGGCCCAGCGTTCGACGGGCACCGGAGTCGGCTCCGGCGCCGCGGGTGGCGGCAACGGTGTGCCGCGGCGGCGCCACCACCAGTGCAGCGGCGCCAGGACCGCGAGCGCGGCGAGGCCGAGAAGGGCGAGCGGAAGGAGCGATGCCGTGGGCCGCGCGACGATGCCGGCGCCGGGCTGGGGCGCGATGGCACTGTCCGGGAGGTCGGGCAGGACACTGGCGACCTCGATGCGCACCGTCACGGGCGCGAGCGAATCGATGGTGCCGTCAGGCGCGAGCAGCGTCGGTGAGGGGACTTCGACGGCGTGCATGCCCGGCGCCCAGGCCACCAGCGGATAGCGGACGATCGCCGAGTCGCCGCGGAGCGTGAGCTCGGGACGTCCGAGGAGCTCGACGTCCCCTTCGGGCTCCCAGGCCGGCGCGCGCGCCGTATGGCGTGGGGGGAGTCGCACCGCGCGGCGGACCCAGATGGTGTCGCCGACGGTCGGCAGTTGTGCCGCCGCCTGCAGGGACGCGAGGCCCAGCCACAACGCAAGGGCGCTCATCCGCGGCGCAGCCGGCGGGCCCTGAGCGCGAACGCCCGCCGGAGTGGAATCGCATAATCTGTTCCGGTCGTCAGCATCACGCTGTCGACGCCGGCCGCGGAGAGCATGCGCCCGCGCTCCTCCCGGCGCTTTTCGGCCAGCGTGCGCACGCGGTCCCGCACCGCGCGATCGCTCGTGTCCACGAGGACGCGGCGCCCGGTTTCCGCATCGGCCAGCTCGATCCATCCCGATTCGGGAAGGTCGCGCTCGCGCGGGTCGCCCACCACGATCGCCACCACCTCGTGCCGTGCCGCCAGGCGGCGCAACGGCTTCTCCCACCCCTCGGCGAGAAAGTCGGAAAGCACGACGACGATGCTGTGGTGCCGGAGAAGACGGTTGGCGTAGGTGAGGCTGGCGGCGAGGTTGGTGCGCCGGCCTTCCGGCGCGAAGGCGATGAGGTCGCGGATCACCCGGAGCGCGTGGCGGCGGCCCTTCCGCGGCGGCACCACCCGCTCGACTTCGTCGGCGAAGAGGAGTGCTCCCACCCGATCGTTCTGCGCCGCGGCTGCGAGCGCGAGCACGGCGCCCACCTCGACGGCCAGGGCGGCCTTCGTCATCGGCTCGCCGAACCGGGTGGAGCCCGACTGGTCCACGACGAGCATCACCGTGAGCTCCCGCTCCTCGGTGAACGTCTTGACGTAGGGGCTCGCCAGCCGGGCGGAGACGTTCCAGTCGATGGCGCGAAAGTCGTCGCCGTGCTCGTACGCGCGGACCTCGGCGAATTCCATCCCCTGCCCGCGGAAGAGCGAGCGATACTCGCCGGCAAAGAGGGAGGTGACGAGCCCGCGGGTGCGCAGCTCGATCGCCTTGACCTGCTTCAGCACATCGGGAGAGACCGTCGCCATCCTTATGGCGCCTTCACCGCCTCCAGCAGGCGGCTCACGACGTCGTCACTCGTGACGTTTTCGGCTTCCGCCTCGAAGGTGAGCACGACACGGTGGCGAAGCACGTCGGGCGCCAGGGAGCGCACGTCCTCCGGCACGACGTAGTTGCGGCCCCTGATGTACGCATGCGCCCGCGCCGCCGACGCGAGGGCGAGCGACGCGCGCGGGGACGCGCCGAACGCGATCAGCGGCTTGAGGTCGCTCACGCCGACGGCCGCCGGATCGCGGGTGGCGCGCACCAGGTCGACGACGTAATCGAGGACCTTCGGATCCATGTACAACCCGGCGATCGCGGCACGTGCTTCCAGGATGGCACGCGGCTCGAGCAGGCGCTCGACCTCGATCTCCTGACCGCCACCCAGCCGCTGCAGCACCTCGCGTTCCTCGTCGCGCGTCGGATAGCCCACGCGCACCTTGAGCATGAACCGGTCGAGCTGCGCCTCGGGGAGCGGATAGGTGCCTTCGTTCTCGATCGGATTCTGGGTGGCGAGCACGAGGAACGGCTCCTCGAGCGTGAACGTCGTCCCGCCGATCGTGACCTGCTTCTCCTGCATGGCCTCGAGGAGCGCCGCCTGCACCTTGGCGGGCGCGCGGTTGATCTCGTCGGCGAGGATGATGTGCGCGAACAGCGGGCCGCGCTTGACGTGAAATTCCTGCGTCTTCTGGTCGAAGACCATGGTGCCGATCACGTCCGCCGGCAGCAGGTCCGGCGTGAACTGGATGCGTGAGAAGCTGGCGTGGATGATCTCGGCGAGCGTGCGCACCGACAGCGTCTTCGCCAGGCCGGGCACGCCCTCGAGGAGGATGTGACCGCCCGTGAGGAGGCCGATCAGCAGCCGCTCGACCATGACGTCCTGGCCGACGATCCGCTTCGAGACCTCGGCGACTACACGCCCGAACAACGCGTCTTCGGTTGCCAGCTCCGCCATCGTCACGCTCCCGTGATCATTCATTGTCCGGATCGAGCCGGACCGCCTTGTAGAGTGCCTTCTCTTCGTCCGGCGTCAGCGGACGGTATCGTCCCACCGGCAGGTCGCCGAGACGGACGGGTCCGTAGGCGAGGCGGGCGAGCCGCTCGACCTTGAGACCCAGCTCCTCGCACCAGCGCCGGACGATCCGGTTACGGCCCTCCTCGAGGGTCACGTCGAGAATCGAGCGCCCCTCCTTCCCCGGACGCACGCGCACCGCGGTCGGTTCCACCGGGCGGCCGTCGATCACCACGCGCTGGCGCACGAGTCCCTCGAGCTCGCCGGCGGAACGCCCGTGCACGAGTGCCGTGTAGCGCCGCGGAACCCGGTAGCGCGGGTGCGTCAGACGGCTCACCGCTTCGCCGTCGGTCGTGAGCAGGAGCAGACCGGTGGTCATCACATCGAGCCGGCCGACGTAGGTGAGGCCCTTGTGATCCGGGATGAAGTCGAAAACGGTGCGCCGTCCTTCCTCGTCGCTCGCCGTGGTGACGACACCGAGCGGCTTGTGAAAGGCGAGCCACCGCCGCTCCACCAGCCGCACCGGCTTGCCGCCCACGGTGATCTTCTGGCGCGCGGGATCCACCTTCGACCCGAGCTCCGCCACCTTGCCGTCGACGCGTACCTTGCCCGCGCGGATCAGCTCTTCCGCGGCGCGCCGCGACGCGACCCCCGCGCGCGCGAGCGCGCGCTGCAGACGCATCTCGCTCATGCGGAGACCGTGCTCACGATTCCGACGGGATCGAGACGGCCGCCTCCTCCGCGTGATCCGGATTCTCCGGCGGGTGCGGGCGAAGGGCGATCGTGAGCTCGTCCGCGCGCGGAAGGTCGCTGAGATCGCGCAGGCCGAGCAGCTCGAGGAAGAGGGGCGTGGTCCCGTACAGGAGCGGACGACCCAGCCCCTCCGCCCGCCCGACCACCTCGATGAGCCCACGCTCCTGCAGCGTGCGCAGCACACCGCCCGCCGACACGCCGCGGATCTCCTCGATCTCCGCGCGTCCGACGGGCTGCCGGTAGGAGATGACCGCGAGCGTCTCGAGCGTGGCCGCACTGAGGCGCGGCGCGCGCACCGAGAACTGCGCCCGCTCGATCGCCGCCGCGTGGACCGCGCGCGTCACGATCTGCCAGCCCCCCGCGAGCTCCACGAGCTCGACCCCGTGCTGGCTGAAATCGTAGTGCTCGCGCAGCTGGTCGAGCGCCGTGCGCACATCGGCGAGCGTCGCGTCGGCATCGAGCGTCGAAAGCTCCTCGGCGGCGAGAGGCCGCGAGGCGGAGAACAGCGCCGCCTCAAGCAGCTGTGCGAGTGGATTCACGGGCAATGACCATCGGCGCGAACGGCGCCGGTTGAGAGACACGCACCGAGCCGCGCTTGGCGAGCTCGAGAATGGCGAGGAGCGTGGAAAGCACCACCACGATCGTCGGACGGGGGCCGAGCGCGTCGAGCCAGCCGATCTCCTCGCGGTCGGCGAGCAGCGCTTCGAGCCGCTT
>DAINRR010000046.1:0-23488 GCA_036741715.1 Gemmatimonadales bacterium | reverse complement strand
GGGTGGTGGACCTGCTCGCGCCGCTGGGCAAGGGCCAGCGCGCGCTGATCGTGGCCCCGCCGAAGGCCGGCAAGACGATCCTGATGCAGAAGCTGGCCAACGCGATCAGCGAGAACCACCCGGAGATCGTCCTCATCGTGCTGCTGATCGACGAGCGCCCGGAGGAGGTCACCGACATGGAGGAGAACGTCAAGGCCGAGGTGATCTCCTCCACCTTCGACGAGCCGGCCGACCGCCACGTCCAGGTCGCCGACATGGTCATCGAGAAGGCCAAGCGCCTGGTGGAGCATGGACGGGACGTGGTGATCCTCCTCGATTCGATCACCCGCCTGGCGCGCGCGCACAACGTCGTGGTGCCGCACTCGGGCAAGATCCTCTCCGGCGGTGTCGACGCCAACGCGCTCCAGAAGCCGAAGCGCTTCTTCGGCGCCGCGCGCAACATCGACAAGGGCGGCAGCCTCACCATCATCGCCACCGCGCTGATCGACACCGGCAGCCGGATGGACGAGGTGATCTTCGAGGAGTTCAAGGGCACCGGCAACATGGAGCTCGTGCTCGACCGCCGCCTCGCCGACCGCCGCATCTACCCCGCGATCGACATCCAGCGCACCTCGACACGCAAGGAAGAGCTCCTCATGGACAAGGACGAGCTCAACCGCGTCTACCTGCTGCGCAACTTCCTCGCGGACATGCCGCCCGTCGAGGCGCTGGAGTTCCTGCTCGAGCGCATGAAGCGGACGAAGAACAACAAGGAATTCTTCGCAACGATGGCCCAGTAGGGGCGACGCAAGCGTCGCCCCTGCGGATGATCATCCCCCCCACCGGCCGCATCCTCGCAGCGGACTGGGGCGAGGTCCGCATCGGCCTCGCCCTGAGCGACGAAACCCAGCTGCTCGCCACGCCCCTCACCACGCTCGTCCGTCGCGCCGGCAAGCGCTTCCCCATGCGGGGCTTCCTGGAGCTCGTGGCGGAGCATGGGCCGGTGGGGCTGGTCGTGGGGCTTCCCCTCACCGGCGAGGGTGAGGAAGGCGCGTCGGCCATCGCCGCGCGCGAGCTCGCCGATGCGATGGCCCGCCGCACCGGGCTTCCCCTATACTTGCAGGACGAGCGGATGAGCAGCGCCCGCGCCCTCGCTGCGATCCGCGAACAGGGCGGGAGCACGCGCGGCCGGCGTGAGGACGTGGACTCCCTCGCGGCGGCGATCCTCCTGCAGCAGTTCCTCGACCGACGGCGGAACGAGTAAATGCGACGACTGCTTCCGACGCTCCTCCTCCTCGCCGCCTGCGGCACGCCCGAGGCCGACGGCACCTCCGAACGGATCGTGGTGCCGCCGGGTGCGACGTTCGGCAACGTCCTCGATTCGCTCGAGGCGCACGGGCTGATCGGCAACCGGCTTGCCCTCAAGGTGCGCGCCAAGCTGAGCGGGGCCGATCGTGCCGTGCATGCCGGCGTCTTCGACATTCCACGCGGAACGTCGCCTGCCGGGATCCTCCGGCTCCTGCGCGAGCCGAAGCAGCTGGAAGTGCGGTTCACGGTGCCCGAGGGGCTCACGATCGGGGACATCGCGGAGCTCGCCGAGGCGCGGCTCGGGATTCCGGCAGATTCGTTCGAGGCGGCCGCGCGTGATCCGGTGCTTGCCGATTCGCTCGGGCTCGGGGCGGGCTCGTTCGAGGGGTTTCTCCGCCCCGATACCTATCAGCTCCCTCCGGATATCACGGCGAGGGAGCTCGTCCGCCGACTAGCGAGCGAATTCCTGCAGGTATGGAAGCCGGAATGGGACGCGCGAATCGATTCGCTGAACCTCACGCGGGCCGAGCTGCTCGCGCTGGCGTCGATCGTCGAAGGGGAAGCACGAGTGGACGACGAGCGCGAAGTGATCGCCGGCGTCTACCATAACCGGCTCAGGATCGGCATGGCGCTTCAGGCGGACCCCACCGTGCAGTACGCGATCATGCTCCGCACCGGCGAGCGCAAGAAACGGCTCTACGAGAAGGACTACGGCTTCGAGTCGCCGTACAACACCTACCTCAATCCGGGACTTCCGCCGGGCCCGGTCAACTCGCCGGGTCTTCGCAGCATCGAGGCGGCGCTCTATCCCGACACGGTTCCGTTTCTCTTCTTCGTCGCGCGGCCGGACGGACGCCATGTCTTCACGCGCACGTACCGTGAGCACCTGCGCGCAGTGGCGGAGTCACGCCGCGCCCGTGCTGCTTCAGGCGAGTAGCCGCTCGGCGTAGGATCGCGTCGCCGACGTCACGTCCGGGGCGGCCAGGATTCCGGAAACGACGGCGATTCCCGCACCCCCGGCAGCACGGACTGCGGCCACGTCGTCCGCTACCACGCCCCCGATCGCGATGCAGGGGCGCGGCCCTGCCAGCGCCGCCAGGCGCTGAAAGCCCTCGGCGCCGAGCGGCGCGCCTGCGTCGGCCTTCGTCGCAGTGGACGCCCACGGTCCGATCCCCCAGTAATCCGCATCGCCCGCAGCGAGTGCCTCTCCCTCCGAGCCGACCGACGCTCCGATGATCGCGTGCGCGCCGAGCACCCGTCGGGCGAGCTTCGGGGGTAGATCCCCGGGACCGAGGTGCACGCCGGCGGCCCCCGCTACGGCGGCAACGTCGGGCCGGTCGTTGACGATCACGGGGATCGAGAGGGCGGCCACGAGTGCACGCGTCATTGCGGCGAGCGCGCGAGGCGCTGCCTCCTTGAGCCGGAGCTGCACCGCGGTGGCACCGCCGCGCTCCGCCGCGAGCGCCAGCGCCACCAGGTCCCGTCCGCCGACGAGACGGTCGTCGGTCACGAGCATCAGCCGCACGATGGCGGCTACATTGTTCGCCATGCGCGCAATCAAGCATGAGGCCGGCACGGAGGCCACCGGGTGACGTACTCAGCGAGCGTCTCGTCGCGCGGCGCGGAGCGATGGGTGCGTGGTCATCCGTGGATCTATCGGAGCGACGTGATCGAGGCGCCCGACGAGCCCGGGCTCGTCCGCGTCCATGACGGGCGCGGCAAGTTCCTCGGCCAGGCGCTGCACTCGCCGCGCTCCGAGATCCGGCTCCGCCTCCTCGAGCGCAGCGACCGGCCGGTCGACGCCGGTTGGTGGCGTGAGGCGATCGGCGCGGCGCTCGCACGGCGCCAGGGCATCGATGCGACCGCCTACCGCGTCGTCCACGGCGAAGGCGACGCGCTCCCGTCACTCGTCGTGGACCGGTACGATCGATGGGCCGTCGTCCAGCTCCTTTCGGCCGGCCTCGAGAGGATGCGCGCGGACGTGCTCGACGCCGTGCAGGCCGCCCTCGCGCCGGAGGGTATCCTGCTCCGCAACGACGTGCCCGTGCGGCGGCGCGAAGGCCTCGACGAGCGGGTCGAGCTCGCCGCGGGCACCGTCCCGGAACAGGTGGAAGTGCGCGAGGGCACGATCCGGTACTTCGCCGCGCCATGGAGCGGGCAGAAGACGGGTGCCTTCGTGGACCAGCGGCCGTCACGCGTGCTTGCGGGGGAACTGGCGGTGGCAGGCGGGCGGGCACTCGACTGCTTCGCCTACCACGGGTCGTTCGCACTCCACATGGCGCAGAAGGCGGGCGAAGTCGTGGCGCTCGACGTGAGCGCGGACGCGCTCGCGCGCGGCGCCGAGAACGCGAGGCTGAACGGGTTCCGGAACATCGAATGGCGGGAAGCGGATGCGTTCGACGCGCTCCGGGCCTTCGAGCGCGCACGCGAGCGGTTCGGGACGATCGCCCTCGATCCGCCGGCGTTCGCCAAGACGAAGCGGGCGGTGCCGCAGGCGCTCAGAGGCTATCGCGAGATCAATCTCCGCGCGATGCGCATCCTCGAACCGGGCGGCACGCTCGTGACCGCCTCGTGCTCATTTCACGTGAGCCGTGAGGCATTCATGACGATGCTGGCCGAAGCCGCGGGCGACAGCGGACGGCGCATGGTGGTGCAGCGCATCCTGGGACAGGGGCGGGACCATCCCGAGCTCCTGACGGTCCCCGAGACCGGCTACCTGAAGGGCGCGGTGCTCACGGCGCTCTAGGCGCTGCGCCGCCGCAGCGCGAAGATGTGCCCCGGCACCGATGGCTGCAGCACGCGGACACTCGGGATCGGCACCACGAAGCGACACCCCCACGCATGCACGTGCGCCATCTGGCGGACGATTTCATCCTGCAGGTTCCAGGGCAGGATCAGGATGTAATCGGGACGCGTGTCGGCGATGCGCTCCGGCCCGCAGATCTGAAGCCGGGTGCCGGGCAGGTACCGTCCCTGCTTGTGCGGGCTCCGGTCCACGACATAGTCGAGAAAGTCGTTGCGAATCCCGCAGTAATTGAGGAGCGTGTTTCCCTTCGCCGCCGCGCCGTACGCCACGACCGACCGGCCATGGCGCCTGGCATTGCTGAGGAACTTGAGCAGGTCGCGCTTGGTGCGGCGCACGGCGTGCTGGAAGGTGGTATACGTCTCGATGCGATCCATCCCCGCGGCCCGCTCCTTCTGCAGCACCCCCGCGACGCTCGCATCCACGATGCCGGCGCATTCCGTGCGCCGGGCATGGACCCGCAGCGAGCCGCCGTGCGTCGGCAGCTCCTCGACCTCGACGACCGTGAGGCCGTTGGCGGCGAAGATGCGCGAGACGGCGAGCAGCGAGAGATACGAGAAGTGCTCGTGATAGATCGTATCGAATTCGGTTTCCTGAATGAGCTTGAGGAGATGCGGGAATTCGAAGGTGGCCCGTCCCTCGGCCGCCAGGACGTCGCGAACGCCCGCGACGAAGTCGTTGATGTCCGGAACGTGCGCCAGAACGTTGTTCCCGACGAGGAGGTCCGCGCGCCGTCCTTCGGCGGCAAGGCGCCCGGCCGTCTCGCGCCCGAAGAACTGCACGACTGTCGGGATGCCCCGCTCGATCGCGACGCGCGCCACGTTCGCCGCCGGCTCGATGCCGAGCACCCCGACCCCGCGCTGCTGAAAGAACTGCAGCAGGTACCCGTCATTGCTCGCGACCTCGATCACCGTGCTCGACGCACCGAGGCCGAGGCGACGCGTCATCGTCTCCGCGTAACGGCGCGCATGGTCCACCCAGCTGTCCGAGACCGACGAGAAGTAGGCGTAGTCGCCGAAGATCGCCTCCGGCGGTGCGTACTCACCGAGCTGGACGAGGAAGCATCCTTCGCAGACGTAGGCATGCAGCGGGTAGAACATCTCCCCCTGGTTCAGCTGGTCCGCGGTCAGATAGGCATTGGCGAGCGGCGAGGTGCCGAGGTCCGCAAAGCTGTAGCGGAGCGGCGTGGCGCAGAAGCGACAGCTGAGACCGGTTGCGGGCATACGGCTCCCATTCCGCGCACGCGCGGAGTCTGCATGGGGCACAGGATCGGCAGTGGCTTGAACGAGACTCCCGGCCAGGTTCAGGCCGGGAGTACCGGAAGGCGAGTTACGCAAGCGGCGGGCCAGCGGCAGGCTCAATTCGGCTCGAGCGAGGTAATCCAGCCAGCGAGATCACTCACGACGACGTCCGCCACCTGTCCCGGAATGGAGTATTCGGCGGGATTGCCAGGGCCTGTGCCAGCGATGAAAAGATGGTTGAGCGTGGGATACAGTCGAAACGTCACGTCTCCGCGATGCGCGAGCTCGGACTGCCAGCGCGGGAAAGCGCGATCGCCGGCCTGATAGTCGCGCGCGCCCTGGATCACGAGCATGGGCATCCGGAGCTGCTTTGCGGTCTCCAGCGAGTTGTACGCCGCGAGGTCGAGCCAGTAGGCGGCGGGCGCACCGAGGAGCGGGGCCGGATTCGCGCTGTCGGCCGGGGTGAGCGCGCGCACCCGGACAAGCCCCGGCGCCATGGCACGCTCCTGTGCGCCGAGCGCAACCGTATCGGTACCGGCGAGCGTCCTCAGGTAGGCGAACTGGCGCTCGATCATGTCCGGCAGCGATTCATCGGATGCGCCGGCGAGCAGGATCACGCCGGCGAGCTTCCCGTCCATCCCGGCGATGCGCGGCGCCAGCATGCCGCCGAGGCTGTGGCCTGCCACGACGATGCGGCGCGGATCCACCTCGGGCAGCGTCCGCGCGAGGCGCACGGCGGCGAGGGCGTCGTCGATGGTTTCTTCCCGCACCGTAAAGGCGCGATTGGCGAAGCTCATCGGGTATACACGCGTGCGCTTGTCGTACCGCAACACCGCCACACCGCGCCCGGCTAACCCGCGGGCAAGGTCACGGAACGGCCGGTTGGGCCCCACGGTCTCGTCGCGATCGTTCGGCCCCGACCCGTGCACCAGCACGACGAGCGGGAAGGGCCCCTTCCCTGCCGGGATGGTGACGAGGCCGGGGAGCGCGAGCGGCGCCCTGCCGACGAGGATGTCCCGCTCGACGACCGGCGGCGCCGATTCCTGGCTCATGGCATCGCTCCCCGATGCAGCTGACAATGCGACGAGCGCGGCCGCTGCATGCACGCTCCGCATCATCGTCCCGCCTCCGTTCGCGTGGCCGCCGTGCGCGCGGCTTCGTGCTCCTCGCGCCACAGGAAGTACGAGTAGATCACCGAGCCCAGCGCGGCGACTGCGATCGACCCCGTGATGACCCACGATGCCCAGTCGGGCCGGAGCAGTCCGGCGAGGATGGCGAGCCCACCTGCCGCCACGAATCCATAGCCTCCGGCCCGGTGCGTCTTCCGCCAGACGACGTCGCTGCTGAGCGTCCACGGCGTGCGAATGCCCATGAACCAGTTCGGCCGCATCCGCGTCATGACGTTGCCGATGATCACGAACAGCGCCCCGACGCCGATCGCCACGACCCGGGACAGTGGAATCGGCCATCCGAGGCCATGCCCGATGACCCCGACGTGGATGGCGGAGATGACGATCAGGCTGGCATTCGCCACGAGCCAGTAGGTGGGGGCGTGCAGCTCGAAGTTCTTCCGGCGCGGATCGGTGCGCGGGAGGAACGCGAGAAGGGCCGCGATGCCGAGCCCGATCATCGGCAGGAGGAACACGGCGGTCGAGCGGGAGGACCAGCCATCGGGCTTGCCGTCGAAGCCCCAGTGCGTGGCCACCTGCTCCGGGAGGCCGGGCAGCGCCCAGACGCCGAAGCCGAGGGCCGCGAGCGTGGCCAGAATGCCGGGGATGAGCTTCCGCATGATCAGCCTCCTTTCCTGCGCCGGGTGGGAGCCATGTCGAGCAGGTGCTGCACCACGTCCTGGAAAACGGTGGTATTGAGCGAGTATCGGATGTGCTGGCCATCCCGCCGCGCGAGCACCAGGTCCGCCTCCTTGAGGATCTGGAGGTGGTGCGAGACCGATGCGAAGGCGATCGGGAACTGGGCGGCGATGTCGCCTGCGGCGAGATCCCCGTCCCGCAGCAACTCGAGGATTCGGCGGCGCGTCGGATCAGCCAGTGCCCGGAACGGTTTGTCCATGGATGCTAAGATACTTGTCTAAATATCTCAGCGCAAGAGCCCGGAGGGCGGGGGCGGGGCCGGCGGCCGGCGGCCGGCGCAGAGTCCAGGGTCGAACTGCGCACACGAAAACACGAAAGGACGAAAAGGGGGGCGTGATTGGGCGCCGGGCGGGGACGCAGGACGTTCGGGCTTCGGCAGAATCGCGAAAGCGCGAAAGGAACGGAAAAACCACGAAAGTGCCCGCTAGGCGCCCGCTCCTCGGGCGAAGTCTGAGAAAGTTGTTTCTGTACCCTGCGCGCCCGGCGCACGGAACCCAGGGGGAAACGCACAAAATCAAGAGCTCCAAACCCACCACGGATTCGGAGCGTGCCCGCGGACGGCGCCTTCCGCAGTGTTCGCTTTTCTTTCGCGCTTTCGCGCTTTCGCGATTCCGCCGAAACCTGCCCCACCGTTACTGCCCGCCCGGCGCACCGGACGCCCAGCCGCCCACCGCCCCATACGTGGATTCGTGTTTTCGTGTGCGCAGTTTCAGGGCGCGAGAGGCCCGGAACGCCGCTCGCAGCCTGATCAACGCGCACGTCCGTTGACACCGTTCGCTCCTCTTACGAACTTAGTGCGCATGCCGAGCCTCGCCGACTCGACGACCCGGAACTCCGGGATCCGCCGTGTCCTGATCGGCATTCTCATCGCGAATCTCTTCGTCGTCACGGTCAAGTTCATCGTCGGCGTTGCGAGCGGCTCCCTCGCCGTGTTCGGGGATGCCATGCAGTCCGCGGTCGACGCGCTGAACAACATCGTCGGCCTCGCCATCATCGGCGTGGCCTCGAAGGGCCCTGACGCCGAGCACCCCTATGGCCATGCCAAGTTCGAGACACTCGGCGCACTCCTCATCGTCGTCTTCCTGTCCGTTTCGATCTTCGAGCTGCTTCGCGGTGCCACCGTGCGGCTCATCGAAGGGGCGGCGCCGCCGCGCGTGGACCCGACGTCCATCGCGCTGCTCGGGGTCACGCTCCTGGTGAACATCGTCGTGACCGTCAGCGAATCGCGCGCGGGGCGCCGGCTCGGAAGCGAGCTCCTCATCGCGGACGCGATGCACACCAGGATGGACGTCTTCATCACGATCGCCGTGCTCGGCGGCCTTGGCCTCTCGTATCTCGGGCTGGGCTGGGCCGACCCGGTCCTCGCCATCATCGTCGCGCTCTTCGTAGCCCGTGCCGGCTACATGATCGTGCGGCAGGCCATGCCGACGCTCGTCGACGAGCGGGCTTACGAGGCCACGACGATCCGCAACGAAGCGGAGCGCGTCGAGGGGGTGCATGCGGCCTACGCGATCCGTTCGAGGATCGCCGGCGCAGCGCGCTTTGCCGAGCTCACGATCTCGGTGGATGGGACGGCCGATGTCGCGAGCGCGCACCTGATCGCGGATGAAGTCGAGCAGCTGCTCCGGGACCGCCTCCAGCTGCACGAGGTCGTCGTGCACGTCGAGCCATGCTGAGAACCACCGAAGCCGTCCGCGCCCGGCAGCGCCGGCCCCTTCCTTCCCTCAAGCAACAGTATCTCGAGTACGTGCTGCAGCGCATCGAGACCTACAAGAACTCGCTCGGGCGCACGCGGCTCATGGAGATGGCCAGCGAGGCCGCGGCCGAGATGCAGGACAGCTTCGAGGGGCAGTTTCTCCTGACCGAAGTCCTGATGCAGGAAGCCGTCGACCGGATGATCGTGCGGCAGCTCAAGCTCCCGGCGTTCAGCCGCTGGAGGCAGCAGTACACGCGCCTCCGCAAGGCCCAGCGCGAGCCGACGCACTGGCGCCTCGAGCCGGACTGTGCCCTTGCCGCGCTCCTGCCACGGCTCGAGCCCGAGGACATGACGCTCGTGGTCGGTGCCGGCGCCGAGCCCGCCGCCTACCTGCTGGCGGCATACGACTCGTATGTCACGTTCATCGCATCGGACATGGGCGCCGTCGAGCGGGTGGAATCCGGTCTCGCCAATGAGGGCCTCGCCTCGACGGCGGACTGCTTCTTCGTGCAGCCGGGCTGCTGGCTCCCGCCGTTCCCGGCGCCGCTCGACCTCGTCGTCATTGACGCCCCGTCCCTCGGCGAGATCGATCCGGTGACCCGCTGCACCTTCCTCAACCAGTTGCAGGACGTGACCGGCCGATGTGGCGTGCACGTGCTGATGCCGGGCCGGGGCGGCCTCGCTCCCGAGGCGCTCCTCGGCGTGTACGACGGATGGGCGCGCGACGAGGTGGCGCGTTCCCGTCGCCGCGGCTCGGCGCGGCGGAGTCCCGGTCTCGTCCTGACGCGGCCCGACCTGGCGCAGGAGCCGGAAGCGGCGGGCACCGGTCAGTAGCCGCTCACGGGCGGAGACGCGCGGGGCCGGCAGCGATGCCGGCCCCGTTTGCTGCCTTGCTCGCCCGGTCCGGGGTGCCTAGAATCGACTCGTAGCCCCTTCCACCCGGGTGCCCTCATGCCGACCCTCACGCTCGACGGCCGCAGCATCTCCTTCGAACCGGGCGCGACGATTCTCGACGTCGCCCGCGGCGTGGGCGTCGACGTGCCGACCCTCTGCTGGTATCCGAAGCTGCCCAACGTCGGAAACTGCCGGATCTGCCTCGTATCGGTGGCGGGCCAGGGAAAGCTCGTTCCTGCGTGCGCCACCGCGGCAGTGGACGGCATGGTGGTCGAGACCGAGTCGCCGGCCGCCGTGTCCAACCGGCGTGGGGTGCTCTCGTTCCTCCTCGAGCGCTATCCCGGGGAGCACCTGGCCAACGGCGGCCGCGCGGCGCCGCGCAACGAGTTCGAGCGGTACGTCACGCGCTACGATGTGATGCCCTCTCCCGCCACCTCGCGCGTCCTCCCGCTCCGGAGCGGAGACGAGCGGCCCGGCGATGCGATGATCCGGCACGACATGAGCCTCTGCGTCCTCTGCACCCGCTGCGTGCGCGCGTGCGAGGACATCCAGGTCGTCGGCGTGCTCGACGTGGCGGACCGGGGCATGCATGCGCAGATCATCGTCGGCGGCGACGGCGACCCGGATCATGCCGGCTGCACCTGGTGCGGCGAGTGCGTGCGTGTCTGTCCCACGAACGCGATCTTCGAGTTCATTCCCCGCGAACGCTTCGGTGCCGAGGCGCTGGCACGCCCCGACCGGGTGGTCCGCTCCGTCTGTCCCTACTGTGCCGTCGGCTGCCAGCTCGACCTGCATGCGAAGGACGGGAAGCTCATGCGCGTCACGTCCCCCTGGATCGAGGAGAACACGCCGAACCAGGGGTCCACCTGCGTGAAGGGCCGGTTCGGCTACGATTTCGCGCAGCATCGTGACCGTCTG
This sequence comes from Gemmatimonadales bacterium, assembly GCA_036741715.1. Classification (GTDB taxonomy): domain Bacteria; phylum Gemmatimonadota; class Gemmatimonadetes; order Gemmatimonadales; family GWC2-71-9; genus CAMLLJ01. Next base: position 12,781 of record DAINRR010000046.1, on the reverse strand, counting down.
CAGCGTCCGCTCATCCGGCGGGGCTGGGAGCGGGAGGCATCGGGTGCATGGCGGTGGACCGGGGAGTGGCCGAGGCATCGCGAAGGACCGTGGCACCTGATCGAGGAGATCGGGCGGAAGCGCAAGCCGCGGCCGCCGGAGCGTCAGGTCGGCAAGCCGCCGCTCACGGGCCGCGGACGCCGCGGCGAGGACGACGTCCGCGACCGGGTCGCGACGCCGGCCGAGTGGTACGGTGCCTTCCGCGAAGCGACGTGGGAGGAAGCCCTGAGCCTGACCGCCCAGGAGCTGCTCCGGATCAAGGGCTCGCATGGGCCCGATGCGCTGGCGACGCTGTCGTCCGCCAAGTGCACCAACGAGGACAACTACGCCTTCATGCGCATGGTCCGCGCCGGCATCGGGACCAACAACCTCGACCATTGCACGCGGCTCTGCCATTCCACGTCGGTGGCCGCGATGAACCGCGCCCTCAGCACCGCCGCGGCGAGCGGCTCGATGCGGGAGATCGAGGAGGCGTGTGACGTCATCTTCATCGCGGGCGCCAATACGACGGAGTCCCATCCGGTCTTCGGCGCGCTGATCAAGCGGGCGGTCGCGCGTGGCGCGCGGCTCATCGTGGCCGACCCGCGACGCTTGGAGCTCGCGCAGCTCGCGGACATCCACCTGCAGATGCTCCCCGGCACCGACGTCGCCCTCTTCAACTCGATGCTGCACCACATCCTCGATGAGGGGCTGGAGGACCGGAAGTTCATCCGCGCCCGCATGCACGACTTCGATGCCGTCGCGAAGGCCGTCGAGCCGTACACGCTCGAGGTCGGATCACGGATCACCGGCATCCCCGCCGACACGATCCGCGCCGCCGCCGAGATGTACGCTCGCGGACCGCGCACGTCGACGCTCTGGGCCATGGGACTCACCCAGCATGCGACCGGCACCGACATCGTCGCGAGCCTCCTCAACCTCCTCTTCGCGTGCGGAATGATCGGGCGGTGGGGTGCTCAGATGATGCCCATCCGCGGCCAGAACAACGTGCAGGGCGCGTCCGACATGGGCGCGATTCCGTTCGCGTACACCGACTACCGACCCGTGTCCGATCCGGAGAACCGGCGCGAGTACGCGCGCGCATGGGGCGTGCCCGAGGACCGGCTCTCGCTCAGGCCCGGCCTCATGGTCACCGAGATGACCCGCCCCGGCAGCGGCGTGCGTGGCCTCTACGTGATGGGGGAGAACCCCGTGATCTCGGACCCGGACATCTCGCACGCCGAGGAATGGGTCCGCGGGCTCGAGTTCCTCGCGGTGCAGGACCTCTTTCTCACCGAGACCGCACGCTGGGCCGACGTGGTCCTCCCCGGGTCGTCGTTCGCGGAGAAGCGCGGCACCTACGTCAACACCGAGCGCCGCATCCAGCTGACCGAGCCTGCCCTCGACCCGCCCGGTGACGCGCGGCGCGACCTCGACATCATCGTCGATCTCACCAACCGGCTTGGCCTCCCCACCGGCTGGACCGATGCAGAAGAGGTGATGGCCGAGATCGCGACCGTCACGCCCTCGTGGCGGGGGGTCACGTACGCGGAACTCCGGGGCGCGGGTCTCCAGTATCCCGTCCCCGAGCGCGGTCATCCGGGGACGGCCTATCTCTTCGCCGAGCGCTTCCCCACGCAGGACGGCAAGGCCCGGTTCATCCCGGTCGAGTACCTGCCACCGTCCGAGCTGCCGGACGCGGAATATCCGTTCGTCATGAATACCGGCCGCCAGATGTATCACTGGCACACCGGGACGATGACACGGCGCTCCGAAGGGCTCGATTCACGTGAGCCGGTGCCGGTGGCGGAGATCCACCCCGCCGATGCCGTCCGCCTGGGGATCGGCGATGGCGACACCATGCGCGTCACCAGCCGGCGGGGCTCCCTGCTCATCGGGGCCCGGCTTTCGGATCGTCAGGCACCCGGGCAGATCTTCATTCCCTTCCATTTCCGCGAGGCGGCGGCGAACCTGCTGACCAACCCCCGTCTCGACCCCTACGCCAAGATCGCCGAATTCAAGGTGAGCGCGGTGCGCGTGGAGCCTGTCGCGCAGACCGTGCCGGTCTAGGTGAGCGGGGCCCTTCGCGCGCTCGCTGCCCTGACCTTCGCCGCGGCCGCCGTCATCGTCGCGGCCTGGGCGATCACGTATCTCACCTGGCCGTTCGGGTGGGACCATGGCGCCTTCGCCTGGGTGGGCGACGTGATCGTGCGCGGCGGCATGCCCTACCGCGACGCGTTCGATGTGAAGGGCCCGATGTCGTTCTACCCATCGGCGGCGGTGCAGCTGGTCAGCGGGCGGAACTGGTGGGGCGTTCGCGCATTCGACCTCCTCCTGCTCCTCGCCACGGCCATCGTGATCGGCCGGATCGCCGCGCGCCTCTCCGGCCGCACGGCAGCCGCCGGCGCGGTGCTGCTCTGGGTGCTGGCCTACGCCAACACCGGCTTCATGAACACCGCACAGCCCGACGCGTGGATCGCCTGGGTGATGCTCCTGGCGCTCGCGCCGATCCTCCTGCGCATGGGCCCCGCGACGCCCGCACTCCTCGCTGTCGCCGGCGCCGCGGCGGCCGTCGCGACACTCCTCAAGCCGCACTACTCGGCCTTCCTGCTGCTTCCCCTGCTCGTCGTCTGGCTCGAGGCTCCGGAGCGCCGAGCGCGGCTCGCGGTGCCGGCCCTCGCCGGCTTCGCGGCCCCCATCGCCGCCTGGCTCGTCCTCGCCGTCGCGACCGGGACGCTCGGCGCGTTCACCGAGGCCGTCATCCGCTTCAACTCGGCGAAGAATTCCTCCGGCCTGCTCGGGGCGCTCACGGATTCGCTTTCCTATGGATTCCTCGAAGATCCCGTCGTGCTGCTCGCGCTGCCGCTCGCGGCGGCCGGCGTTCCCGCCGTCGCGCGGCTCGACCGGCGCGCAGCGATGGTGCTCGGCGGATGGCTGGTCCTCGCCCTGCCGCTGATCCTGCTGCAGCGTCCCTACTATGCGTATCGCCTGCACATCGTGACGCCCGCGCTCGCGATCCTCGGCGCCGCGGCGGTGGCGCGGTTTTCATCGCCCCGCGAATCCGGCATCGAGCCGGATGTCGGAGCGACCCTTGCGGGAGCGCTGCTGCTGCTCGGCGTCGTCACGTTCGGGCGGCATCCGCTGGGAGAGATCGCGCGCGGCGTCGGCCTCCTGGCCGGCCGCCGCGATCCGGCGGCGCACTACGCGCGATACGACTCGTGGATGGCCTCCGCCGCCGACGAACGGCGCGGTGCGCGGTTCATACACGACTCCACACCGCCCGGAGTGACGATCTTCGCCTGGAACCACCCTGCCGTCGCTTTCCTGGCCGACCGACGCCCGGCAGGGCGCTTTCTCATCGAGACGCCGGTGAGTGCGCGGCTCGACGAGCCGCTCCGGGCCAGCTACCTCGATTCGCTGCACGGCGGGCTGAGCGCGGCCCCGCCCGATGTGGTCGTCACCGAGGACACCCTCGGTGCCGCCGCATGCCTCGCCTGCCTCCCACCGTACGCCGCCCTGGGCGAGCGCGGCCGTGTGCTCGCCGCACCGTACCGCCTCCGGCATCGTGCCGGGCGGCTCGTGATCTTCACCCGGACGCCATAGCTATATTCCGCGCGGTTTTTCCATGCCGTGCGGCAACATCCACGCGAGGTGCAATGCGCGCGCTAGTCAAGGAGTCTGCGGGGCCGGGGATGGTCGTGCGTGAGGTTCCGAAGCCCGCCTGCGGGCCGAACGACGCGCTCATCCGGGTGCACCATGCGGGGGTGTGCGGCACCGACCTGCACATCTGGGAATGGGATGCGTGGGCGAGTGCGAGGCTCAGGCCGCCGCTCGTGATCGGCCACGAGTTCTCGGGCGAGGTGGCGGAGCTCGGGCGTGAAGCGGCGGCCGCCGGCCTCCTCGCGGTCGGCGATCTCGTCACCGCCGAGGGCCACATCATCTGTGGCCACTGCCTCCAGTGCCGGATCGGCGAGGGGCATCTCTGCCGCCGCACGCAGATCATCGGCGTCGATCGCGACGGAGCCTTCGCGGAATACATCGCGATGCCCGCCGGGAACGTCATGAAGCTGGAGGGTATCCCCACGGAAGTGGGCGCGGTCATGGATCCGATGGGGAACGCCGTCCATACGGTCCTCGAAGGCGGCATGGTCGCAGGGAGCCGGGTGCTGGTGGTCGGCTGCGGGCCGATCGGCTGCTTCGCGGTGGGCGTCGCGCGCGCCGCAGGCGCCGCTGTCGTGATCGCGAGCGACTTCAACCCGACGCGGCGTGAGCTGGCCGAGAGGATGGGCGCCCACGTGACGCTCGATCCCGCGCACGATGACGTCGTCGGGCGCGTGCGCGAGCTCACCGATGGCGACGGAGCGGATCTCGTCTGCGAGATGAGTGGCCACCCTGCGGGCCATGCACAGGCATTCGCTGCTGCGCGCCTCGGCGGACGCGTCAACCTCCTCGGCACGCCGAGCCGGACGACCGAGGTCGATTTCGCGCGCGACGTCATCTTCAAGGGCCTGACGCTCTACGGCGTCACCGGCCGCCGCATGTACGACACCTGGGACGTCATGCAGCGCTTCCTCCGCTCCGGCCAGCTCGATCCCCGCCCCGTCATCACGCACCGCTTTCCGCTCGAGCGGATGACCGATGCGATCCAGGTCATCAAGGAGGGCACGGCCGGCAAGGTCATCCTGGAGATCGGCCATTGAGCGCGAGCCGACCCCCGCTGCGCCTCGGCCTGCTCGTCGACGGGCCCGAGGTGCCGGCGTGGCTCGGATCGGCGCTCGACGAAGTCGTATCGCGGGGGATCGGAGAGATCGTGCTCGTGGTCGAGCGCGAACCGGATCCGCCGCCGTCCGTCGTACCGTCGCGCACGAGCCGGCTCTGGCAGAACCGGTCGAAGCTCGCTTTCGCCCTCGCGGAGCGGTTCGACGCGCGGCGCGCGAAACTGCCCCCCGACGTTCCGCCGCTGCAGCTCGCCGCCCTGGCGCCGGGGGCCACGGTCCTGCGTGTCCGACCCGAGACCACACGTTTCAGCGACGTCCTCACCGCAGCCGATGTCGCCGCGATCCGTGCCGCGAACCTCGACGTGCTCGTGCGAGGCGGCTTCCGCATCCTGCGCGGCGGCGTGCTCTCGTCGGCGCGCCAGGGCGTCTGGTCGTTCCACCACGGCGACAACCGGCAGAACCGCGGAGGCCCCCCGGGCATCTGGGAGGTGCTCGAGGATTCGCCGGTCACGGGCGTCACGCTGCAGCGCCTGACCGAGGAGCTCGACGGCGGCATTGCGCTCGCGCGCTCCGTCGGGGCGACACGACGCTTTTCCTTCGCCCGGAACATCCGCCACATGTACCGCCGCTCGTCGCGCATGCTGGTGCGGTCGCTCGAGCGACTCCACGCCGGCCGGGATCCTCGCCAGGCCTCGGCCGGCGACACGGACCTGTGGGACGCCTATCAGCAGCCGCTCTACCGGATTCCGGAGAACCGTGCCGTCCTCCGGCACGGCGCTGCCCTCGCGCGCAGCTACCTCGGCCAGCGGCTGCGCAATCGCGGGCGCCGGCTGCAATGGTCGCTCGCGTGGCACCATGCTCCCGGACAGACCGGAAGTGAGCCTCACGGCGTGATGCACCGCTACCGCGAGATCCCGACGCCGCGCGACCGCTTCTGGGCCGACCCCTTCATCGTGCGGGACGACGCCCGGTGGTGGATGTTCTTCGAGGAGCTGATCTATCAGGAGAACCGCGGAACCATCGCCGCCTGGGAAATGGGACCGAAGGGCCCCATCGGCGAGCCGGTCACCGCGCTCGAGACCGACTGCCACCTTTCGTATCCGCAGGTGTTCCGCGTCGGCGGCACCTGGTATATGATCCCCGAAACGAACAAGCGGCGCCGCATCGAGCTGTACCGGGCGGATCGGTTTCCCGTCGGATGGACGCTCGACCGCGTGCTCGTGGACGACATCGACGCGGTGGACGCGACGCTCCTCGAGCACGAGGGCCACTGGTACCTCTTCACGAGCATCGGGGAGCCCGGGATCGACCGGACCGAGGAGCTGCACATCCTCGTGGCGGCGAGCCCGTTCGGTCCGTTCACGGCGCATCCGGAGAACCCCGTCGTCGCCGATGTGCGTCGCGCGCGGATGGGCGGCCAGTTCTTCCGCTCCCGCGGCCGGCTGTACCGGCCGGCACAGATCGGCGTGCCGGTCTATGGCGCGGGGATGACGGTGCACGAGGTGCTCGAACTGACACCAGCCACCTTCTCCGAGCGCAGCGTGTACGAGATACTTCCCAGATGGCGGCCGGGCATCATCGGCTCGCACACGATCAATGCGGCCGACGGCATCTCGGTCATCGACCTGCTTCGCGCGGTTCGCCCCTGACCCTGCAGGAACACACATGAGCACCATCCCGGATCACGCCAGCTCGCTCGACGCGCGCATCGCCGCCGAGCTGGACCGCTTCCGCGCCGACGGCGTCTACAAGCAGCTCAACTACCTGCAGAGTCCGCAATCGGCGCGCGTGCTCATGGAGGGCCGGGGCGAGGTCATCATCCTCTCGTCGAACAACTACCTGGGCCTCAGCAACGAGCCGGCGGTCGTCGCGGCCGGGCAGGCCGCGCTCACCCGCTACGGCGCGGGAACGGCATCGGTGCGCTTCATCTGCGGCACCTTCGACATCCATCGTGACCTGGAGGCGGCCTGCGCGCGTCTCGTCGGCACCGAGGCGAGCCTCAGCTTCGTGAGCTGCTGGAACGCGAACGAGGCCACGCCCGGCACGCTGCTCTCCGAGAACGACCTCGTCGTCAGCGACCAGCTGAATCATGCGTCGATCATCGACGGCATCCGCCTCGCCAAGGCGATCACCAAATGCCAGACGGCCGTCTACCGGCACGCCGATCTCGATCACCTCGTCGAGATCCTCACCGCCGCGCGCGATCGCCGCACGAAGATGGTCATCACCGACGGCATCTTCTCGATGGAAGGCGCCATCGCGCCGCTGCCCGATCTCGTCGAGATCTGCCGGCGCCACGATGCCGTGCTCGTCGTGGACGACTCGCACGCGACCGGCGTGCTCGGGGCGAATGGGCGCGGCACCGCGGAGCACTTCGGGCTGGTCGGCGAGATCGACATCATCACGTCGACGCTCGGCAAGGCGCTGGGCGGCGCCGCCGGCGGGTTCGTGGCAGCCTCCGAAGCCGTCTGCGACTACCTCACACAGCGCGCACGTCCGCAGCTCTTCTCGAACGCGCTGCCTCCCACCGTCGCCGCGAGCGCGCTCGCGAGCATCGAGTTCCTCGAGGCCCATCCGGAGCGCGTCACCACCCTGGCGGAGAACGCCGCGTATTTCCGTGACGGCCTCCTTGCCCTCGGCTTCCGGCCGCACCCGGGCGAGACGCCGATCATTCCGGTCATCATCGGCGAAACAGCGGATGCGATCCGCATGAGCCAGTTGCTGCTCGACGAGGGCGTCTTCGTCACGGGATTCGGCTTCCCCGTGGTGCCGCAGGGACAGGCCCGGGTCCGCTGTCAGATTTCCGCCGCGCACTCCAGGGCCGACCTCGATGAGGCCCTGGCCGCCTTCCGGACAGTGGGACGGAAGCTCGAGCTGATCTGACCCGCCGGGGGCCGGCCTTGGCCCCCTCTTTGCACTTTCCCCCGCCGAAGGCCGGCGCCCCCGTGCAGCATCCGGGCCCGGGCATCCCAGCTATAGCGTTGAGATGACAGAGGTTAGGCTTGCCCGGCATGCGCCGGTCAGGCCCGCGAAGGTGCCGTCCGGTGCGCCTCGCGTTTTTCCACGGGCCCTGCGCAATCCGCTGCGTGCCGAGGCCCCCAGCCGCATCCAGGAGATGGTTCCGATGAGCCTGCTCAGCCGCAGCATCCCGATGATCGCGTTCGCCCTGGCGCTGGGCGCTCAGGATGTGCGCGCGCAGGAGATCACTCACAGCGACGACCACCGCTGGTACCTCGGCGGCCAGGCCGGCATGTTCATCTATCGCACGCCGACGCAAAGCCGCGGTGCGATTCCGATGGCGGGCGGCCATGCGCTCATCAAGGCGAAGAAGGGTGCGCTCTACCTCGCGGTCGAGGAGGCGTTCCAGGACGATCAGACCTCGAGCTACATCGACTACACGGCTGGCGGCGGACCGCAGAACGTGACGTTCAGCGACGTGCGCCGCTACACCTTCGGTCTGCTCGTCTTCCCGGTCCGGGGGCACATGCAGCCGTACTTCGGCGTCGGCGGGGGTATCATCCACGTCGTGTCGCCCGAGCCGCTCGACGGCGGGTCGTCGGCCGTCGCGCAGGAGATCGGCAGCAGCGGCTTCGGCGCCTTCATGGGCGGCCTCCAGTTCCGCGTGGGCGGGGTGAGCGTCTTCGGGCACTACCAGCTGCAGACGGTCCCGGGTTACCGCTTCGCCGTGGAAGGGAACACGCCGCTCGGCGAGGGCCGCCTCATCAGCGGGGCCGTGCACACGGTGACGGGCGGGGTCCGCTTCAGCCTCGGAAGCGCGCGCGAAACCTGGTAGCGAGCGCCCGCTGCGTCGAACGAAAGCGCCCCTTCGATACCGTCGAAGGGGCGCTTTCTCTTCCTGCCGTCTCGGGCCGCGATTACCGGCCGGAGCGCAACTCCTGCACGATGCGGTCGGCGCCGTACACGCTGCCGAGCGCCGCCGCGATTCCCTCCGAATGCACGCTCACCGATCGCGCCACTTCGTCGGTGAAGATGAAGCGGTTCGGCAGCGACTCGATGTTGCCGTCGAAGATCAGGCCGACGATCTCGGCATCGCGATTGATCACCGGGCTTCCCGAGTTGCCGCCGATGATGTCGTTCGTCGAGACGAAGTTGACCGGCTGCTTCATGTCGAGCCGCTCTTCCGCTTCCCGCCACCGCGCGGGCAGGTGGAACGGGGGCGCGTCGTCGAAATCCGCGGAGCGCGCATACAGGCCGTAGAACGTCGTCTTGAACGGCGCGATCGTCCCGTTCATGGGGAAGCCCCGCACCACGCCATCCGATATCCGGAGCGTGAAGGTGGCGTCCGGCGGGAGCGTCGTGCCGTAGGCGGCAAAGAGCGCCTGCCCGACCTTTTCGGCGTTTGCCGAAAGGACGGTCTCGTGTCTGGCGGCCTCCAGCGCGACGGCCCGCGCCATCGGCTCGATCCGGCGCGCGAGCACGACGAGTGGATCCTGCGACGCGCGAACGGCCGCCGCGCCGCCCTCGACGAGACCGCGGCGGGCCGCAGCATCGGCGAGCCTGCTTCCTTCGATCAGCGCCTCGGCGGCGACCTCGGGACTCCTCCCCTGCAGGACAGCAGTGAGATAGGGGTCGTTGGCGGGCAGTTCCTGGCGGGCCGCCGTGAGGTGGGCCGCGAGCGTGAGCTTCTCGAGCTCCGGGTCGACCGTCGGGCTGGCGAGGAGCGCCTGCCTGACCTGATCGATGCCGCGCGCGCGATACTGCGGCAGGCGCGCCGAATCGGGGAGCGCTGACTGCTCGGGAAGGCGCACGATCGCACCGGCGTAGCCGAGAAGCTGCGATCCTCCGAACCCGTAATAGCGCGCGCGCACATTGAGCCGCGCGAGCTGGGCCTGCGCCTGCGCGATCGCATCCCACGCTCCGCCGAACCGGGCGCGCAGCTGCGGGTCGCGCGCCACCCGCGCGCGCACGTCCCGCTCGAATGCCCGCTTCCGCGCCATGATGGTCGAGTCGAGCAGCCCCGCGCGGTATCCCGTGATGGCCTTCTGCGAATTCTCGAGGCTGAAGATCGTGTTCTCGTGCTGCCGGCGCGCCGCTTCACCGGCGGAGGCCAGCTCCTTGTAGAGCGCGATGTTCCGTGCAATCAGCGCCAGCTGCGCCGGATACTGCACATCGCGCAGGAATTCCATCTGCGCCATCGTGAGCAGCCGCCCGGTCGAGCCGGGATTGCCGGTCACGAAGACGAGGTCCCCGTCCCTGGCCCCGCCGCGGCTCCAGCGGAAGAAGTTCTTCGGCTGGAACGGAGCATCGTTCTCATAGACCCTGAGGAGCGTCAGGTCGAGCGCGTAGCGCGGATACGTGAAGTTGTCGGGGTCGCCGCCGAAGAAGCTGATCTCCTCCTCCGGCGCCATCACCAGGCGCACGTCGGCATACCGGCGGTACCGGTACAGCGAGTACATGCCGCCCTGGTACAGCGTCACCACCTGGCAGATTTCGGTGCCGCCCGGCGGACAACTCGCCGTGATCGAATCGATCACCGCCTGGCGCTGCGCGACCTGCCGTGCGGCGCCTTGCGCCGTGACGCCCGAGCGCACCCGGCTCGTCACGTCCTCGATCGAGACGAGCTGATCGACGTAGAGTCCCTGGCAGCGCTTCTCCTCCTCGAGGGTTCTCGCCACGAAGCCGGTGCGCTGATAGTTGGTATCGGCCGGGGAATTCGACGAGATGCACGTGCGGGCGCAGTGGTGATTGGTCAGGACGAGCCCGCGCTCCGAGACGAACGATGCGGAGCAGTTGGGAAGACGGACCGACGCGAGGCGCACGTTGTCGAGCCATGCCTGACCGGGCGCGAAGCCGTACCGCGCTTTCCAGTACGCCAGCGGCGGCGCGTCGAAGGTCCACATGGTCCCGAATTCCTTTACGACACCGCCGAGCGAGTCCCCCGTGCCCGCGGCCTTTGCGCGTGACGGGGCGGCTTTGACCTGTGCAGGCGCGGCGATCGGGATCAGCAGAAGGAGTGGGACGAGGGGGAGGAGAATCCGGAGCTGCTTCATGGAAGGCATCTCGATCGGAGGAGGTTCAGGACGATACGCGATTCGCCGACAGGCGCAACCCGACATCAGGGCCGCGAGATCCACGGCGAGCCTGCCAGCACGAATCGCAGCGGCCAGTCCGCGGCCTTGGTAATGCCGATGCGCGCGGATGCGCGTACCTCGTTTTCTGCCACCGTGCGGGCGCGATGCACCGTCACGGCCGAGCCTGCCATCATGGTCCCGTCGAGATCGCGCGTGATGCCGAGGGCCTGGCAGAGTCGCCCGGGGCCGGCGCAGAGGTGCCGATCGGCGGCGACCTTCCGCCGGGCGCGCATGGCCTCGATGCCCTCGATCGGCTCGAGTGCGCGGATAAGCACCGCGGCCGCCTCTCCCTCGCGTGCCGCGACGAGATTGGTGCACCAGTGCATGCCGTAGGAGAGGTAGACGTACCATGACCCCGGCGGGCCGAAGATCGCGGCATTCCTCCTATTGCGGCGACCGAGGTAGCCGTGGGAAGCCGGATCGACCTCGCCCAGATACGCCTCCGTCTCGACGATCAGCCCCGCGGTGACGATTCCGCCGATCGTCGACCGCATCATGGCGCCGATGAGCGCGCGCGCGACGGCCTCCGCAGGCCGCGCGAAAAAACGAACGGGCAGCGTCGCTGCCCGTCGTCCCCCGCTCATTCCGCTTTCTTGGCCCTTGGGCGCGCCCGCTTCCGCGCCGGTTTGCCTTCCGGCTTGGCGACGGGTGTGTCCGGTGCCGCTTCCATCGCCGTCGCGACCTTCGGGCCCTTCGCCGCCTTGCTGCGCGGTGCCGGCTTGCGGGTCCGCTTTGCCGGAGGCGCGGTGGGCGCACCTTCTGTCGGCGCTGGCTCGGACACGGCGGCCACGGGCACCGCCGCAGCCGGCTCGACCGGCTCCATGTTCACGACGCCGATCAGCGGAATCTCTCCGGTGCGCATCGGCGAGCGCGAGCCGCGACGAAAGCGCAGGCCGGAGCGCATGGCCGCCGGTACCGCGTCCGCTGCTGGCGCGGGCGCCGCGCCATTTCCCGCCGTGGGCTCCGCACGCTTCTCCGCGGGTGCGGCCGGCGGCTGCGAGCGCTGCGGGGATGCCGGCGCACCGCGGCCGCGATGCAATGCGACTTCGTAGTCCTCGTCGCCCACCTTGCGCACGTCGGCCACTTCGGCGTCGTTGGCCTGGCGGAGGAGGCGCGCAAAGCGCGCCGCCTCGAGGAGCGGGTCCTCACGTCCATGCAGCGCAGCCATGCGCCCTCGCAGCTGTTCGCCCGACACGGGCGCGGGGAACTCGCCCAGCGCTTCGGTCATGAGCTGGAACGCGCGCGCGAGCGTGAGGGTCCCCTCGGGCCGTCGGGCCGGTGCGGCAGCAGCGGCCTCACGCGGCGCTTCCTCGCGCTCCCGGCCCCGTCCCCGTCCGCGCCCGCGCCCGCGACCGCGCGACTCGTCGCGGCCTTCCCGGCGCGGTGCCGCGCCCGGCTCCGCCCCGCGCGCCGGCTCGGCCCCGCGCGACACCTCGGCCGTCCGGGTCGCCTCCGCGCGTTCCGGGCGGCCGCTCTTCGGTGCAGCGGGGGCGACCTCGTACTGACCATTCTCCAGTTTGGTGACCTGGATCAGCCCCTTCTGTCCCGCCTCGACGACGAACTTGCTGAAACGGCTGAAGCCCGCATTCCGCTCGTCGAAATTGGAATCGATCTGCTGCATCACCTGCTTGAGCCGATCGGAGCGCATCACATCGCCGTTACGTGCCATCTGCTGGATGGCGTCACCGACGAGCTCCCACGGATCGCGCTGGATGGAGGGGGTCTCGCCCTCCTTCGAGAGACCGGCGAGGTCGCTGTACGAGTAGTACTCGTCGCAGTTCTGGATCAGCAGGTCGCTCGCCGACTCGCGGATGCCGACCCCGATCACGTACTTCCCGTACTCCTTCAGCTTGATCACCATCGTCGAGAAATCGCTGTCGCCCGACATGATGATGAACGTCCCGATCTCGGGACGGGTGAAGACGAGCTCGATCGCGTCGATGGCGAGCCGGA
>DAINRR010000045.1:0-23822 GCA_036741715.1 Gemmatimonadales bacterium | reverse complement strand
TAGATCACCCCGTCGAGCGTCGTCTTCGCCGTCATTCCCCAGCTGCGGCCCCACCAGATGGACATCTGCCAGAGGGCCGCGGCGTAGCCGATGAACGCGGTGGCTCCGGCGAAGCGGAAGACGGGGATGTAGTCCGAGCCGGGAGGAAGTGCGGCCCCGGCGATGTAGGCGGCGAGAAGACTGACTACCAGCGTGTAGACGAACCAGCGCGCGAGCGTGCCGCCCATGCGAAAGGGGCCTTTCGGAAGGACAGTCAGGATCATGTTCGGCCCTTCCGCAACCTTCGCCTGGAATTCGGCGCTCTTCATCTCCGAGTTCGAGTAGCAGCGGGGCACCATGTATTCGCCGACCGGGATGTTCATCGGCCCCACCGCACCCCGGAAACGATCCTCGTCCGGCAGGTGGGGGAAGTCCCGCTTGTGCCAGAAAGGCCCCATGTGAATGATCGAGCTCGCGATGAACACTGCGATGGCAGAAACGAGAATCGGGAGCAGCAGCGAACCGAGATCGGTCATGCGCGTATCTCCACGGGAAGTTGAAGGAACTCTCCATATGCCGAAACGGCCCGGACAATGGCCTGGTGCTCCTGCCGGGCGAGCTTCGCGACGATGGCGAGCTCGACCGCGACGGATCCGCCGGAAAGCGTCCGCCGCCATCCGCCCACGAGCTGGCCGCCCAGCGCGATCACGTGGCGCTCGAGCGCCGGAGTGGGCATCGGCAGCCGTTCCGCCTTCACGCGCTCGAGGAACGCGCCGCGGTCACGATATCCGATGAAGTACTCGTCGTAGTTGGGCAGCAGGTGGGCCGTGCGGCTCACCTGCGCACGCGCCGCCGCCACCGGATGATCCGACTCCGCCGACCAGTAGTCGCGTCCGCCGAGCGATACCCGTTCGACGCCGCGGTCCAGCGACTCGAGCCCGCGCCGAGCCTCGGCGATGGTCAGGGTGGCGAACCAGCCGAAATCGTGCGCCGTGACCGGGCCGCGCGTCGTCACGTAGCGCCAGGCCAGCTCGTGCAACCCTTCGTCCCGCGTCGGCATCGCGCCACCCCGCACGCGCTCCTCGACGAGGGCATACGTATGCTGCTTCTCTCGCAGCGGGCCGCTGCAGACGAGGCCGTCGAGCTCCGCGCGCATCAGCAGGTAGCCCAGGCGCGTGCCGTTCGAGGTATCGATCCGCCCGCGCTGGAGCGCGCTGCCGAGCTCGGCACGCGTACGGTAGTTCCCGTCGCGCAGCGCGTTCTCGATCAGTACAGTACTCCGACGGATCTCGCGGCGGTCGATACCGGCCTGACGGTAGTACGATCCGTTGACCTGCTGCACCCGCGGCGCGGTGAGCTGCAGCAGCCACCGCAGGTCTCCCGGCGCCACGAAGTGCCAGGTGGGACGCAGGACATGCGTGCGGATGATCTCGCCGGCGTCGAACGCGCGCTCGACGTCCGCGTCGACGAGTCCGTGGCCTCGCAGCCCGATTCCCCACTTCGCAGCGCCGTAGTCCTGCGCCTGCATCGCGCCGAGCCGGGCGACGATCTCCTGTGGTGAAGCCGAAGGCGGCGACACGAGGCGCTGTGCCTCGAGCCGCCGCCTTGCGAGCTCGCCGGCTCCGCGTCCCCGCAGGGTTACTGCCGCCGGCTCGATGGCGGAACGATGCCGTTGATCCGGAGGTACGTCACCATGTTGCCGTAATGCTCGCCGTTGTGGGTGGCGTTGAGCGTGAGCGCGAAGAGGCGCGTCTGCTCCTGCCCGAAGAGGCGCGTGGCCTTCTGCGCGTCGGCGTCCGACTGCGCATAGGCCTTGTTGCAGTACTCGGTGGACTTCTTGAGGGCCGCGACGAGCTCGGCCTTGCCGAGGTTCTTCTCCTCGATCTGGTTCTCTGCGCCGCCGTCCTCGTTCAGCGCGGCGCCGCAGATGAGGTGCTGCGCACCGGCCACGTGCGCGACGAGCTGGCCGAACGAGCGGACCTCGGGCGTGGGCTTGTACGCGAACAGCGAGTCCGGTGCCTCCTCGGCTGCGGTGGTGATGTAGCCGGTGAGCGTTTCCCAGATATCGCGCACGGTGCCGACGGCTGCGGACGGCTGGGCGACCGCCGTCTGGGCGGCCGACTGGGCCTGGGCGCTGCCGGCGGCAAAGGCGAGGAGCATGGCGGGAAGAAAGCGCTGCATCATTTCAGTTTCCTCTGGTATGGGCGAAGTGTTTCAGCTACCTGGCTGCCTGCTCGCGGTCCGTCGGGAAGGCGGCCGCGGGATAGGGTCCGATCTTTTCGAGCGTGTACTCGCTCGCCCAGAAATCGGGCGGCCCGTCGCTGTCGGCCACGCGGTTGCTCAGCGGCTTGACCCCGTGCTTGAGGTATGCGGCGATCGCGCGGAGGTCCTCGTCCGGCATGTGACGGAAGGCCGGCCAGGGCATCGGGATGGCGAGGTACTTCGGGTTCTCCGGATAATTCCCCTGGCCGGGCGTGGTGGACGTGATGTCCACGTCGGGCGTCTCGCCCGGCCGGAGACCGTAGCGGAGTGCATTGAAGAGCTGCCGGGTCGTGAAGCGCCCGATACCCGTCGTATTGTCGGGGGTGATGTTGCGCGGCCGCGTCTTGAACGGTCCGATCTGGAAGATCTGCAGCGAGTCGGTCACGCCCGCGAGCCAGACGGGCGATGCGGGGTTCGATCCTCCCCCATGACAGTCGCCGCAGGCATGCGAGATGACCAGGGCACGTCCCCGGACGATCTGGTCCTTCAGGGTATCGGCGGCCGCGGGAACACTCGCCGATACCGGTGCCGGTTCACGGACCGCGCCTGCGGCGGCGCACGCCGCCAGCGCTGAAATGCCGAGCGTCAGATGCAGCGAACCCATGGAGGTCTCCTGGCCTGGTGGACGTTTCGCTCAGTCAGCGGACTTCGAGCACACCCATCATCCCATGGTCCTCGTGGTCGAGGATGTGGCAGTGGAACATCCACTTGCCGGGATAGTCGTCGTAGCGGACGATGAACCGCACCGTCTCGTGTTCCGGCACGTTCACCACGTCCTTCCAGCTGCGGAACGGCTCGGGCACGCCGTTCCGGTCGATCACCTGGAACTGGAAGCCGTGCAGGTGGAACGGGTGGTCCATGCCCACGAGATTCTCGACCTGCCAGATCTCGGTGTCGCCGAGCTTCGCCTCGACGTCCACGCGGGTCATGTCCATGATCCGTCCGTTGATCATGCCCTGCGTCAGCACCATGACGCGCGTCGCCGTGGCGTCGAGGGTGTCGAGCACGGGAATGGGTCGGAGCGTCGCCGGGACCACGACCGGCGGGAGCGGCGCCGCGCTCGCGTAGCGGAGCGTCAGGAGCTCGCGCGGCGTGGCCCAGTCCGCCGGGCGCGTCTGCGGGATGTACCGGTCGTAGGGAAGGGATTGGAGCACCGCTTCGCTGCCAGGAGCACCGGTGCCGCGAACGAGAACCTCGACCCGCTCCGCCCCGGCGATCAGCATCTCGCTCCGCTCGACCGGATGCTCGAAGAGCCCCCCGTCGCTGCCGACGTGGAGGAAGGTGTGCCCCGGAATCGCGAGGCGGTACATGCGGGCGGCGGATGCGTTGATGATCCGCCAGCGCTGCACCTCGCCGCTCCGGATGGTGAGCGCCGGACGCAACTCGCCGTTCACGAAGAGGAGGTCGCCCTCACGGCCGTTTTCCTGGTCCACGCGCCAGCCGTGCGTGCGCGGCTCCGGCACGTCGAGCGAGCCGTCGTCGAGGAGGCGGTTGTCGGCGAGGATGAGGAGCTTTTCGGGAAGGTGCGCGAGCGGATCATCGGCGGCGCGCACGATCACGGCACCGTAGAGGCCCTTCGCCACCTGCCACCCCGTGCGGTGGTGCGGATGCGGATGGTACCAGTAGGTGCCGGCGCTGCCCGGCCGGACGGTGAACTCGAAGTCGCGCGATTCGCCCGGCGCCACCGGATGAAAGGGGCTGCCGTCGGCGATGACGGGGAGGTGAAGGCCGTGCCAGTGCACGGTGGTCGAATCGGGGAGGTCGTTCCGGAAATGCACGACGACCCGGTCGCCCTCGCGCACTTCGAGACGGGGCCCCGGGACGCGACCGTTATAGGCATACGCATCGGTGGACCTGCCCGGCACGAGGGAGAGCCTGGCGGCGGAGGCCACCAGCTCGATCTCCACGATGCCGGGCCGCTTCGACAGGTTCTCGAACACTTCCGGTCCAGCCGCCGCCGCGCGCGACCCGGCGGCAGCGCCGGCCAGAGCGACGGTATGCTGGTGCATCTGGGCGGAGGACGGACGGGCAATGACCACGCCGCCGAGCAGCAGCAACGACGCTGCCCGGAGGGATCGATGGGACGGCATGACGAGTGCGCTCCAGGGGGAGAAGGCGCAATACATATGGTATGGGGTGCCGGAATGCCGGAAACAACCTACCGGCACGGACCGGGGGCGTCCAGAGGCCTGGGCCCGGCGGACGGGCCGGACTGGCGTGGGTCTTGCCCGGTAAGGCGGCATCCCGTCACCAGGTGCGACACATGTACCCGAAGCCAGTGGTCAGGCCGAACGGCGCCCGCCTCGCGCTTGCACTTTGCGGTGTCCTGGCCCTCTCGGCGTGCTCGGCGAAGTACTCGCAGGTCCCGGCCCGGCTCGACCTCCATTCCTATGGAAAGGTCGCCCTGGTCCGGTTTTCCGTGGAGCAGGCGGACACCGGCATGAGCGTGCTCGCCACCGAGCGCTTCGCCGAGGAGCTCCTGTCGAGCCAGCGGGTCGAGCTGCTCGAGCTGAGCTCGGCGGATTCCGCCATCTCCGCGCTGGCGGCGCGGGAGGTGCCGGCCGTGTTCATGGGCCACCTCAAGCTTTCCAGCGTGCGGCCGCGCGGGCAGTTGAGCGCGTCCGGCGCCAGTGTCCGCGGGACGGTCTCCGCCCAGCTCACCGTCCGCCTCGTTTCGACGCGCGACGGCGCCACGCTCTGGCGCTCGAGCGCGATGACCAACGGCACGGTGGGGCGCCTGTCGATCGGCAGTGGGTTGCCGTCGGTGGCGATGCGGGACCGGGAGGAGGCGTACGGCGAGCTCGTCAACGTCCTGATCGCCGACGCCACGCGCGACCTGAGGCCGACCTGGGTACGGCAATAGCGCCAGGAGAGATCGTCGGTCGCGGCGGAGTCCGGGCCAGCGTGGGATTGAAAAGCGCACACGAAAACACGAAAGGACGAAAGGGGGCGGTTGGCGGGCAGGCTATGGCGGAATCGCGAAAGCGCGAAAGAAACGCGAAACCCGCGAAAGGCTCCGCGTCCGGGCAGGCTCCGAATCCGTGGTGGGTTCGGAGCTTTTGCTGTTGTGGGCTCCCGCGTGGGCTCCGTGCGGCTGGCGCCCAGGGAGCCCACAAACAATTCTTTCAGACTTTGCGGGACAAGCGGGGGCTGTCGTTCCCGCCGGGCACTTCCGTCGTTGTTCCTGTTCGCGTTTTCGCGTTTTCGCGATTCCGCCGAAGCCACGCCTACTGAGATGCCCACGCGGTGCGAGGAACCGCGCCCGCGCGCCGACGCCTTTCGTCCTTTCGTGTTTTGGTGTGCGCTCTTGAGGCCGCGGTGCCGCGAACTCGCCGCGAACGTTCGTTCATCGTGGAGCGGCCTTCTCATAGACGCCCATCAGCTCGGCCTTTGCCAGGACATGGCCCTCGATCGCCTCGATGATGTCCCACGCAGTGGGGGTGCCCAGGTCGCCGAGCAGGGTGTCGAGGGCGTACAGCTTGTGGAAGTAGCGGTGGCGGCCGATCGGGGGGCAGGGGCCGCCGTAACCGGTGCGCTTCCAATCGTTCATCCCCTCGCGAGTGCCGACGGCGTCACGGGCCACGTCCACGCCTTCCGCGAGCGAGGTGACCGTTGCTGGAATGTCGTACAGGACCCAGTGCACCCACGTCATCTTCGGCGCGGCGGGATCGGGCGCGTCGGGGTCGTCCACGATGAGCGCGAAGCATTTCGTTCCTGGCGGCGCTCCCGACCATTCGAGCGGGGGCGAGCGATCGGCGCCTTCGCAGGTGTACTTCGCAGGGATGGGGCCTTCGTGCGTGAATGCGGGAGAGGAAAGCGTGAGTGCCATCGGTCCTCCGTTCGGGATCAGCTCGCCCAGTCGCCCTCGTCGCGCATCGTGGCGAGCATGGCGCGGTCCTCTTCGAGGCGTGACCGAAGAAGCTGGAGCAGCTCCTCCTCCAGGCGCACGAACCGTTCGAACGCAGCGCCCATCGCGGGATCGGCCATGGCCGCCATGTCGTGTGCGCCCATCGGCAGGTCACGAGCCGCGGCCATCCGCTCGGCCGTGTCGGCGAGGGCGGCGGCGGAATCGCGATGCTCTCGCGCGAGGCGGTCATACAGCGCGTGCTCGCGCCGGGAATTCCCGTCGCCCATGTCGAGCGCCTTCATGTGGTGCTCGAGGATCTCCGCGACCGCAGCGGTCAGTTCCGCGATCTTGGCTGGGAGTGCAGCGTTGGCGGCGAGGCCCTTGCCGCAGGTGGGTTCGTCGGTCATGGGCGCGGAACAAGAGGGTGGCTCGCGGTGCGCGGGGCGGGGAGGAGCGCGAGCCGGTATCGGGAGTATTGGTGCCCTGCGGGCGGACCGTCAAGGACGGCGGGGAACCAGGCGCAGTGAGCGCAAGGTGACGATGCCGGTTTCCGGGTCTTCGGTGCGGACGAGCACGCGATCCGATCCGAAGGCCATGGGCATGAGCCCCGAGGGTAACCGAAGATACGCGGCGATGCTGCCGTCAGCGCGGAAGGCGGTGGCGGAGCGCTCGGGCATTCCGGGGGCCCAGCCTTCGATGACCCAGAGAAGCCGGGAGGCCGAAACAAGGAAACGCTCGTAAACGGTCGCGGAGTCCGCTACGAACGTAGCCTCGCGGACCAACCGTTCGTCCTCGATCGGGTCGATCCGGCGTTCGCTTCCCGGCCCCCTCAGCTGAGCCATTTCCCTGGCGATGATGGTATCCCGTGCGCCGGCAGGCACCGGCACTGGCGCGAAGTCGGCCCGAATCGACTTGACGATCGAACCGCGCGAGCCGAGCAGATCGATCCGATAATCGTCTGCGGTGCCCACGGCGACCAGCGTGTCCCAGACCGCAGCCGCTGACATTCGTCCGAAATGTAGGAGCATCGATTGCGTATGCGGGCGTCCACGCCGGCGCGTCTCCACCACGCGGAGCTCCCGGCCGGGCAGGGTTCGCAATGTGTCGCATCGACTGCCGTCGAACCGAACGAGCTCGGTCGGTGGGCGAACCACGGTGTCGCTGAAGGCAGCCGGCCGGAACACCCACCCATCGTATCCGACGATGTCGCCGCCCGGCAGGCGCCCGATCGGCGAGCTCGTTTCGCAGGCGCGAACGCCGCGCAACACGCCGACGCGGTTCAGCGAGGCATCGTACAATGAAAGGCGGTCGTTTCCGAAATCCGGTACGAGGAGCGTGTCTCCGGAAACTCCGATGGCACCGATCGAGCCGAAATCCTCGGGCCCCTGGCCGCGCCGCCCTACCCTCCGACGGAGGCGGCCGTCAGGTTCGTAAATGACAAGCTGGGCCCGCTGATCGTGCCAGAACGCAATCGCGTCGTCGGGAAGCAGGAATGCGGGCCAGACGCCCGTGACATCGTCACTCCCGTCCTGCCGTGCACCGATGATGGCGAGCGGAACCGTATCGACCGTCAGTTGCGGCGCGGCGGCGCGGGCATTGGCGGGGTGTTCGAGGATGGAAACGCCCGCGCTGCCCCGGACAATCGGCGCGACGGGGTTCCCGGAGGTCAGCGGAGCAACATCGCGCTCGCTGGCGCAGTTGGTGAGGCAGCTGGTGAGAAGGAAAACGCAGAGCAGGGCGGGAGCTCGAGATGACATGGCGCATCCCTCCGACAGGTTCAATCCCCCTTCGAAAGCTCCTCAAGGAATTCCGACCCGAACCGCTCCAGCTTCATCGCCCCCACGCCCGACACGTCGAGCAGCTCCGCCGGTGTCCGCGGGCGCCGTTGCGCCATCTCGATGAGGGTGCGGTCGCTGAAGACGATGTAGGCCGGCACCCCGTCGGCATCCGCAAGGCGACGGCGGAGCACCTTGAGGCGATCGAGGAGCGCGGTGTCGAGCCCCGCCGGGAGCTCCGCCTGCCGGGCGCGCGCCCGCGCACCGCGCGCGACCGGCGGCGCCTTCTCGGTGAGCGACTCCACCGTTTCCCCGGTGCACGCATCGCACGACGTGCCGCACGGCTCGATCTCCTCGTCGAAGTAGGCGAGGATCCCCTGATGGCGGCAGCGCCCCCGCTCGAGCAGCTCGAAGAGGCGCACGATCGTGGCCCGGCGCGCCTCCCACTCCGCCCGGTCCTCGATGCCGTCGAGGAAGCGCTCGTGCAGCTTCACGTCCGCCCAGGAGTAGAAGACGAAGCAGTCGCTCCGGAGCCCGTCCCGTCCCGCGCGCCCGATCTCCTGATACCACGACTCGACGTCCCGCGGCATGTCCCGGTGGATCACGAACCGCACGTTCGACTTGTCGATCCCCATGCCGAAGGCGATCGTCGCGACGATCACGTCCACGTCGTCCCGCGCGAAGGCGTCCTGCGTGGCGGTCCGCTCCGCTTCCTCGAGCCCGGCATGATACGAGCGCGCTCGAACGCCGTGCGCGCAGAGAAACTCGGCCGTCTGCTCGACCGACTTCCTGGACGTGCAGTACACGATGCCGCTCTGCCCCTGCCGTGCCCGCACGAGCGAGAGGATCTCGCGCCGAGTTTCCCCGCTGCCCTTCTTCCGCGCGTAGATGTGGAGGTTGCTGCGGAAGAACGAGCCCTTGTATCCCGCGGGCTTCGTCATGCCGAGCTGCCGGATGATGTCCCGGGCCACCCGCCGCGTGGCGGTGGCGGTCAGGGCGAGCACCGGGATATCCCCCAGCTCGTTCTTGAGGCCCTGCAGCCGCCGGTACGATGGCCGGAAGTCGTGCCCCCACTGGCTGATGCAGTGCGCTTCATCCACCACGATGAGCGAAACCCGGCAGCCGCGGATGAAGTCGCGCAGGCTGCCGTCGAGCGCCTCGGGTGCGAGGTAGACGAGCTCGTACTCCCCCTGGCGGAAAGCTGCGAGGCGGGCGCGCCGCGCCTCGGGAAGGAGCGTGGAATTGATGGCGGTGGCACGGAAGCCGAGCGAGGCGAGCGTATCCACCTGGTCCTTCATGAGCGAGATGAGCGGCGATACCACCAGCACCGTCCCCTCCATGAGGCGGGCCGGCAGCATGAAGGTGAGCGACTTGCCGGCTCCGGTCGGCATGACCGCGATGCAATCCTGGCCGGCGAGCACCGCCTCGATGACCTTCTGCTGGCCGGGGCGGAAGTCGCTGTAGCCGAAGACGTCGTGGAGGACCGTGCGCGGGTCCGCTGGTACCGCTGATTTCACGTGGGGCCGGGTGGAATTGCGAGGATGAAGGATCGAGAGCGCCCGCACAAGATAACGCCTGGACGGCGTGCCCCAGAACCGGATCCCCGCAGGACCGGGCAGTGAGAACGCGGGCCCGGCGGACGCACGACCGCGCTCGACGCTGACGTGGAGGAGCAGAAAGTGAAACGCAGATTACGCGGACGAGTCCCCGTAATCTGCGTTTTCGGTTCAGGCGGCCTGGGCACGGCCCGGATCGAATCCGGGCCGAACCTCCAGTGCGTCAGTTCGCGCCCGCCAGCTCGCGCAGTGCCGTCGCCAGCTTCTCGACGCGCGCGCGGTCGGACGAGCCGGCCGCATCAGCGGTGACCGACGTCGCCAGTGCCGTCAGGTCGGAGCGCCGGCTCGATCCCGAGGCCTTTTCCGCCTCGGCGAGTTCGTTCCGGATCGTGCGAATGCGATCCGCCGACAGCCCCTTCGACCGCTCGAGCTGATCCACATACGCCTTGGCCACCGAGAAGCTCGCCGGCCAGACGAACTTCGGCTGCTGCTGAGCATTGAAGTACTCGAGCCGCACCGACTTGGCCGCGTCGATCTCGTTCTGCGAGAGGTGCGCGCTCGGCGTGAGCTCCAGGATGTCGAGCCCGCGGCCGATCTCGGAGCTCACGATGACACCGTTGTACCAGTAGCTCGACCAGGCGCCCCCGTTGCCCATCTCGGTGGAATCCACCGGGCCGCGGTCGAAGAAGGCGATCTCTCTCGGGTTCTTCGGATCGGTCCAGTCGAAGACCGAGATGCCGCCCTGATACCAGGCCTGCACCATGATGTCCCTGCCGGGCACGGGAATGAGCGAGCCGTTGTGCGCGACGCAGTTCTCCATGCGCGTCTGCGGCGCCGGGAGCTTGTAGTAGCTCTGGAACTGCATCTTGTTGTTCACGATCGTGAAGATCGCGTTGGCGCCCCACTCCTTCTTGTCGGTCGCGCGGCACTTGGCGCCGCCGCCGCCGCCCCACTCGTCCGAGAAGAGGACCTTGGTGCCATCGTTGTTGAACGTCGCCGAGTGCCAGTAGGAGAAGTTGGAGTCGGCCACGGCATCGACACGGCGCGGATTGGCCACGTCCTTGATGTCGAGCAGCAGCCCGTATCCCTCGCACGCGCCGCCGGCATAGCCGATCGCCGGATAGACCGTGATGTCGTGGCACTGCGTCGGGCCGGGCCGCGGGCCCGCCTGCTGCTGCTGCTGATTCTGCGCGCCGCCGAACATCCGCGCGAGGATGCCCGGAAGGGCCTGCCGAAGCGCAGCGCTGTCCTGCGCCGTCGGCGCACCCGTTCCGTTCCGCGCTTTCACGATGCTGTCGAGCATGGGGCGGGTGAAGCGCGAGGGGATCACCATTTCCTGCCCCTGGATCGTCGCCGTGTACTCACCCGCAGCCTTCGCCGCCGCGAGCCGCTGCTGCCGCTCGGCGATGTCCTCGGGCGCCTCGCCGTGCTCCGGCGGCTCCACGAGGCCCTGGAAGATGCGGGGCGAGCTCACGATGGCCGCCGTCTGCGGATTCGCGAGCGGCACCTTGATGACCTCGATCCGGAAGAGCGCCGAGTTCGGATCCTGGTCCGGCGAGAGGCGGGAGCAGCCGGGAAGCTCGCTCGGCGAGCGGACGCCGGCCGAGCCGGAGACGTAGATGTAGACGTTCTCCTTGTCGTTCGGGTCCTCGACGACGGTGTGCGTGTGCGACCCGCGGCAGGTCTGCACGTTCGCCACGTACTTCGGATTGGCCATGTCCGTCGCGTCGAAGATCCGGATCCCGCGGAGGCGGTCCTGGCTCACGGTGTCCTGTACGCCCTGCGTCCCGCAGTCCACGCGGCCGCTCGTCCCCTCACCCGAGACGAAGAGCAGGTTCTTGTAGACCGAGACGTCGCTCTGGGAGGCCGGACAGAGGTACGCATTCTTGAGGGTCGGGCGGGCCGGGTTGGAGATGTCCCAGACCTGATACCCGTTGTAGTTGCCCTGGATCGCGTAGTTGCCGATGAACGCGAGGTCGGAATTCGTCACGCCGACGAAGCTGTCTGCCGGCGGCGTCGTCGACACCTTCCGCATGTTCCAGGCGGCCTCGGCGGCGTCCATGAGGCCGGCGCGGAGGCCGATCCGCGGATCGGGGCTCGGCGGCTCGGCGGACATCGCCGCCGGCGAGGCGCCCGTCGCCGGAGTGCTCGACGTCGACGAGGAGGAGGCACAGGCGGCAGCGGAGAACGCCGCGAGCGCGACTGCAAGGATGCTGCGTGCGGATGACATGCGTGGATCCTGTTGGAGTCGAGTGTGGGTGAAGGCCCTGGGACAGGTCCTGCTCATCGGCCGGCACCTTCGCCAGGGAGACCGTCGAGCATCGTCTTCATACGGGCGATCTCGGTGGATTGTTCCGCGTAGACGTCGGAGGCGAGCCGGAAAACGGTGTCGTTCTGTGCGGCGCCTTGGGAGGCGAAGAGCTCATCCACCATGGTCAGCGCGCCCTGGTGATGCCGGATCATGTAGGTCAGGAAGAGCCGGTCGAACTCGGCCCCGCGTGCCTGGCCGAGGCGCTCCAGCTCCTCGGGGCTCAGCATGCCGGGCATGTGGGCCGAATGATCCATGGCGCCGTGGGTTGCGTGCTCGGCGGTGTCCGGCTCGACCATCGGCTGGTCGTGTGTGCGAAGCCAGCGCTGCATGATCTCGATTTCGTCGAGTTGCCCCACCACGATCCGCTCGGCGAGCCGCTGCACCGCCGGGCTCGCGCCGCGGGAAGGTGCCCAGCGGGAGATGCGGATGGCCTGCGAGTGGTGGCCGATCATGTCGCCCATGAACTTGACGTCCGCCTGGCTGGGCGGAAGGTGCTCGGGCCCGACCTGCACCGGGGCAGGGGTGGAGGCCGGGCCGGGGGTAGAGGCCGGCCGGCTGCAGGCCGCAACGGCGGCCACCGCGGCGAGCAGGGAGTAACGCCTGATGAAGCTCGGATTCACGTGCTGCTCACTCCTCCGACGACGGAAAGGGCCAATCTGGATACTACGGTATTCGGGCGGGGTTCGGGAGGGCGGGTATCGCCGTGCCCTGAGCGCCCGGACCGGGTCATTCGATTAGGATGGATAAGATACCCGCTGGAGACTCGCCATGCGTGGCCCTTCACTGGTATGACGACCTTCGAGGCCGGGCGCGAGGCATTCCGGCGCCGCTCCTGGGAAGAGGCCTTCCTGGCACTCTCCGCGGCGGCGCAGCGTGCGTCGCCCGCTCCGGAGGACCTCGAGCTCCTCGCCGACGCCGCGGCGCTCACCGGGCGTGAGGTCGTCACGGCCGAGCTTCGCGCCCGGGCGCACGCGGAGTTCCTCGCCCGCGGGGAGGTCGAGGGCGCAGCCCGTTCCGGATTCTGGCTTGCGTACGGCCTGCTCGACCGCGGGGAGCTCGCGCGCGCGAGCGGCTGGCTTGCCCGCACGCGCCGGCTCCTCGACGACGCCGGCCTCGATTCCGTGATCCGCGGATTTCTCCTCCTTCCATCGGCACTCGAGCGCTTCGCGGCCGGTGAGTACTCCGCTGCTCGCGACACTTTCCAGGAGGCGACGCGGATCGGCGCGCGCTTCCATGATCCGGATCTCACCGCGCTGGCCCGGCACGGGGAGGGACGCAGCTGGATTCGTCAGGATCGGGTCGCGGAGGGGGTGGCACTCCTCGACGAGGCCATGGTCTCGGTGACCGCCGGCGAAGTCTCCCCGCTCGTCGCCGGCGACGTCTACTGCAGCGTGCTTTCCGCCTGCCACGAAATCCTCGACCTGAGGCGGGCCCGGGAATGGACCGCGGCGCTGTCGCACTGGTCCGAATCGCAGGACGGGCTGGTCGCGTACCGGAGCCAGTGCCTCGTGCGCCGCTCGGAGCTCCTGCAGCTGCATGGCGACTGGGCCGAAGCGATGGAGGAAGTGCGCCATGCCCGGATGCGGCTGACCGAGCCACCCGATCGGGCGGTGCTCGCCGCGGCATGGTATCAGGAGGCGGAGCTCCACCGACTGCGCGGCGAATTCCGCGAGGCCGCCGGAGCGTACCGGGAATCGGTACGCTGTGGGCGGAGTGCGGAGCCCGGCGAGACGCTTCTCCGGCTCGCGCAGGGACAGCTCGAAGCGGCGCGCGCGGCAATCGGCAGGGTGCTCGCGGAAGCCGGCGAGACGCGGATCCGCTCGCGCGCCCTCGCCGCGTGCGTCGAGGTCCTCCTCGCCGCCGGCGATGTCGCGGCCGCGCGCGGATCGGCCGATGAGCTGGCACGGGTCGCGGCCCGCCTCGATGCGCCGATGCTGCGGGCGATGGCGGAGCAGGCCGCCGGCAGCGTCCTCCTCGCGGAGGGTCGGCCTGCCGAGGCGCTTGCGCCCCTCCGCGCGGCAGCCCGGCTCTGGCGCTCGCTCGAGGCCCCGTACGAATCCGCCCGGGTGGGAGTCCTCATCGGTCTCGCCTGCCGGACGCTCGGCGACGTGTCCGGTGGCGACGAGGAACTTGCGGCCGCTGCAGCCGAGTTCGAGCGGCTCGGCGCGGTGTGGGAGCTGGCACGGCTCGAGCGCCTCCGATCGCCGGAGGACACTGCGACGGGAGCCCGGCTCACCTCGCGCGAGCGCCAGGTGCTCGCGCTGCTCGCCACCGGCCGGAGCAACCGCATCATTGCGGAGGAACTTCACCTCAGCGAGAAGACCGTCGCACGCCACCTGAGCAACATCTTCACGAAGATCGGAGTGTCGAACCGGGCCGCCGCGACCGCCTGGGCATACCGCCACGGCCTCGCGACCTGATCTGCATCGAATTACCCACCTCCCCGGCGACGGAACCTGCGACGTTCTGCCGATGCGGGATCGAACGGCGGGCCGCAGCTTGGATTCCGACGTCAACGATCAACGGGGAGGGAGCGACATGCAGACCAAGGTCATGGCCGGGCGCGAGGCACGCGACGAACTGCTCGCGGGGCTCCCGGTGCGCGAGCGGCGGCGCCTTGCCGCGGGCATTCCGACCCTGATTCTCGAAGGTGGAAACGGTTCCCCGGTCATACTGCTCCACGGGCCCGGGGAATCGAGCGTCAAATGGCTCAGGGTGCTTCCCGAGCTGGTGAAGCGTCATCGCGTCATCGCGCCGGACCTGCCGGCACACGGAGGCTCCGGCGTTCCGGCCGGATCGCTCGACGAGACGGCGGTGAATGCCTGGCTGGCGGCGCTGACTGCGGAGCAGCCCGACCCGCCGGCGATCGTCGGCCACGTCCTCGGCGGGGCGATCGCGGCCCGGTACGCCGCACAGCCGGGGGCGCGGCTCAGCCATCTCGTGCTGGTCGATTCTCTCGGGCTCGCCGCGTTCCGGCCGGCGCCCGCGTTCGCCCTCACCATGCTCGGCTTCCTCGCGCATCCCGACGAGCGAACCTACGAGCGCTTCATGCGCCAGTGCTCGTTCGACCTCGACCGCCTGAAGCAGGAGATGGGAGAGCGGTGGTCGCCCTTCGCCGCGTGGAATCTCGAGCTGGCCCGCGCCCCGGGCGCCAGGGCCGCGGGGCGGCTCTTCCGGCGTCTCGGCGTGCCCCGCATTCCGGATGCGGTTCTCGACCGCATCGACGTGCCCACGACGCTGATATGGGGGAGGCACGACCGCGCCACGCGCCTCAAGGTGGCCGAGCGCGTGAGTACCCGGCGCCGGTGGAGCCTGCATGTGATCGAGGATTGCGCCGATGATCCGCCACGCGACGCCCCGGAGGCATTCCTTGCGGCGCTCCGGAGCGCACTGGCCGCGCCGTCCTGATTCTCCGTCAGGTCACGGGAAGATCCCGAGCTGCTCGTAGCTCAGGGCCACCTTGTCGATCGCCACGATCATGGCGGCCGTGCGCATGTCGATGCCATCCTGGCGCTTCCAGGCCTCCCGGATGGGGTGGTAGGCTCCGATCATCGTTTCCTCGAGGCCGGAATTGACGAGGTCCTCCTCACTCGCTCCCTGGGTGAGGCGCTCGACCTCGTCCGCCGTGAAGCTCCGGCCGGTGACACCCTCGACCGCCTTGAGGAGCCTGCCGTACGCCGCTTCGTCGAAGCGCTTCTCCATCCGGCCGAACCGGACGTGGCCGAGGTTCTTCACCCATTCGAAATAGGAAACGGTGACGCCGCCGGCGTTGACGTAGGCATCGGGAATCACCAGGATCCCGCGCTGGCGGAGGATCGCATCCGCCTCCGCCGTCGTGGGGCCGTTCGCCGCTTCGACGACCATCTTCGTCTGGAGGCGCGGTGCATTCTCCTCGGTGATCTGGCGCTCGAGCGCGGCGGGAATGAGGATGTCGCACTCGAGCTCCAGGGCATCTTCCCGGCGAGCGAGGTTGGTGGCCCCGGGGAAGTCGAGGATTCCCTTTCGCTCCATGCGATGCGCCATCACGGCCTCGATGTCGAGCCCGTCCCGGCTCGCGATCGCGCCCTCCGACTCCGCAAGCCCGACCAGAACGGCGCCGGCCTGCTGGAAGAACTTCGCTGCGTTGTATCCGACATTGCCGAGGCCCTGAATGACGATGCGCTTCCCGGCGATACCGGTGGACAGCCCGAGCGCCTTCATGTCCTCCGTGGATCGGCACACCTCGCTCGTTCCGTAGAACACCCCTCGGCCCGTCGCCTCGCTGCGCCCGCGGATTCCTCCGGCGCTCACCGGCTTGCCGGTGACGCATCCGAGCGAATCGAGCTCTCCCGGCCGGAGCTGGCTGTACGTATCGGCGATCCACGCCATCTCGCGCGGGCCGGTTCCGACATCCGGCGCGGGCACGTCGAGGCCGGGGCCGATGAAGTTCTTCCGCACGAGCTCGAAGACGAACCGGCGCGTGATCCGCTCCAGTTCCGCCGGCGAATACTTCTTCGGATTGAGCCGGATGCCTCCCTTGGCTCCGCCGAACGGCACGTCCACGAGCGCGCACTTGTAGGTCATCAGCGCGGCCAGTGCCTGGACCTCTTCGGCATCCACCGCTTCGGCGTAGCGGATGCCCCCCTTGCAGGGCAGCTTGTGATGGCTGTGCTGCGCGCGCCACGCGTGGACCACCTCGATGCGGCCGTCGTCCCGCTTGATCGGGAAGCTCGTGAAGAGGAGGTTCTTGCACGCCTTGATGTTGGCGAGCAACGTGGGATCGTGCCGCGTGAAGCTGGCAGCATGATCGAAGCTCCGGTCGACCTGCTCGAGAAAGCGGGAGCCGAGCGACATGTAGAGACATCTCCTTGGACTCGAGAACGCGGAGGCGCGAGGTCGCGAAGAAGGGCAGGGGACCTTGATTATACCCATTTGCGGGCAACGGACATGCAGACACGCACAATCGGCTCGCTCGACGCCACGGTCGTCGGGCTGGGCTGCAACAATTTCGGCACGCGGATCGATGCGGCTGCCACGGAGCGCGTGGTGCGGGCGGCGCTCGATGCCGGCGTCCGCTTCTTCGATACGGCGGATATCTACGGCGCAGGGCGCAGCGAGGAGTTTCTCGGACGCGCGCTCGGCGGACGCCGACGCGAGGTCGTGATCGCCACCAAGTTCGGCAAGCCGATGCCGGACGGCTCGCGCGGAGCGAGGCCGGCCTATGTCAGGAGCGCTGCCGACGCGAGCCTGAGGCGGCTTGGCACCGACGTGATCGACCTGTACCAGCTGCACGAGCCGGACCCGTCGGTTCCCATCGCCGAGACACTCGGTGCGCTGCAGGATCTCGTGTCGGCGGGAAAGGTTCGCGAGATCGGATGCTCCAACTTCTCGGCGACACAGATCCGGGAGGCGGAAGATGCGGCGGCAGCCACCGGAGCCGTCCGCTTCGCCAGCGTGCAGAATGAGTACAGCCTGCTGGACCGCGGCGCCGAGTCGGAGGTACTGCCGGAATGCGAGCGCCGCGCCATCGGGTTTCTACCCTACTACCCCCTCGCGAGTGGCCTGCTGACCGGCAAGTACCGACCAGGTGCGCGGCCGCCGGAGGGGAGCCGCCTGTCGGGGGGACGGTATGCCGACGAGCTGAACGACGAGAACCTGCGCATCGTCGAAGCGCTCCGCGCCTTTGCGGAATCGCGGCGGCGCAGTCTCCTGGAGCTCGCCTTCGGTTGGCTCCTCTCGCGACCGGCCGTCGTCTCCGTGATTGCAGGCGCCACGAGGCCGGACCAGGTCGGAGCGAACGTCGCGGCGGCGAAATGGCGGCTCGACGACGTGGAACTGGCCGCGATCGACCGGATCGTGCCGCCCGGCGGCAACGGCTGAACCCTCAGGAGCGGCCGACGCCGCCAGCCACGCGCTGGCGGGCAAAGTCGTCCGCGCTGGTGAGCGTCACGCCGAATGCGGCCGTCGTTTCGGCCATCGGGATGACGGAGTCGTAGCTGTCGAAGGCGGAAGCGATGCCGGAGACGATCGCTGGAAGGCCGGGGAGCGGGGAGCCAGGGGGCACGGATTCGATGGGAACCGGCCGTCCCAATGCCCGCTCGTACGCCCTGACGGCATCGCGGAAGGAGATCGCCTCGGGCCCGCCCAGCGCGAAGGTGCCGTTCACGACCTCAGGACGCCGCGCCGCCCCCACGGCGAACTGTGCGACGTCCGCCTCGGCGATGAAGGAATGTCGCCCCTTCGATTCGCCGACGAGCGTGACCGGCGAGCCGGCCGAAAGGGGCCCTTCGATCAGCATGCCGAACCAGACGTCCATGAAGGCATCGCACTGGAGAATGACGAACTCCATTCCGCTCTGCTTCAGGTGCGCTTCGGCACCGGCCTTCGCGCGAAAGGCGGGCACCGGGCTATCCATGGTGGCGCCGAGGGTCGAGACGAGGATGCAGCGCCGGACGCCCGCGGCGCGCGCGGCATCGACGAGGTGAACGGTGCCCTGCAGATCCACGTTCTCGGGCGTGTCGTCGGTGCGGCGGGTGGCGCTTGCGGTCGAGATCACGACATCCACGCCGCGACAGGCCTCCCGGAGCGATGCCGGGTCCTTCAGATTGCCGACCGCCACGCCGGCGCCAGCTGTCTCGAGCGCCGATGCGCGGGTGCGGTCCCGCGCGAGCGCCCGTACCATTCCGCCACCGCTCAGCAGTGCGCGAGTGATCTTCCCGCCGAGTGATCCGGTGGCGCCGGCGACGAGTTCCATGGGAAATCCTCCGGTTCGTGCAGCCCCTTCAGCCGTCGTCGATCAATGCGATTCGCCGTGCATGCCGACCGCCGTCGAACGGCGTGGTGAGCCACGCATCGAGGATCGCGAGCGCGTCGTCGCTCGAGACGAGCCGCTGGCCGATGGACAGCATGTTGGCATCGTTGTGCGCGCGAGCCAGCCGGGCCGATTCCACGTTCCAGCAGAGTGCACAGCGGATCCCGCGAACCCGGTTCGCCACCATCGCCTCCCCGTTGCCCGAGCCGCCGAGCACGATGCCGCGGGCACAGTCGCCCCGCGCCACGGCTTCGGCGGCCGGGCGGATGAAATCGGGATAGTCCACCGGCTCGTCCGAGTCGGTCCCGAAGTCCCGGACCACGAGGCTCCGCGTGCGAAGCGCCTCGACCAGCACCGTCTTCAGCGCGAAGCCGGCGTGGTCGGAGGCGATGGCGATCGGAGAGGTGCCTGAGCGCTGATTCATCGACCCTGAACGTGCCGTCACGACGGACGCGGCGCCAGACCAGGCAACCTTCCCGGCCATTGGCCCGTCCAAGAGGGAGTACCCTCTTGCGACAGGGCCCTCCATGCGCGCGACCTTCCTCCTGGCGTTGACTGCCCCCCTCGTGCCGCCCGGGGTGTCGCTGCTGGCTCCGAGTCCCGCCGCTGCCCAGACGAGTTCCGCCACCCAGGCCATCTCCGCCACGCGTACCGAGCAGCCGATCGTGCTCGACGGCCGGGACGCCGATCCGGTGTGGCGGCTGGCGCCGGCGCACGGCGACTTCCGCGAATCGCGACCCTCGGAGAATGCGGAGCCGAAGCAGCGGACCGAATTCCGCGTGGCCTACGACCCGCACAACCTCTACGTCTTCGTCCGCGCCTTCGATACCCACCCCGACAGCATCATCCGCCTCCTGTCCCGTCGTGACGACCAGACCGCGTCCGACCAGATCATCGTGATGATCGACTCGTACCGGGACCGCCGTACGGGATACGAGTTCGTGGTGAACCCGGCGGGCGTGAAGGCGGACTACGCCATCTACAACGACGGCGACGAGGATGATGCCTGGGACGCGATCTGGGACGTGGAGACGGTGGTGGATTCGCTCGGGTGGACGGCGGAATTCCGGATCCCCTTCTCGCAGCTGCGCTTCGCTGCCACGGAATCGGTCACCTTCGGCTTCCTCGTCTGGCGCGCGGTGCAGCGGCACACATCGACGCTCACCTGGCCGCTCTACCGGCCGTCCCGCACCGGATTCGTGTCGCAATTCGGCGAGCTGAACGGGCTGACCGGCCTCGCGCCACCGGCGCGCGCGGAGGTGGCGCCCTACATCCTCACGCAGAACGAGCCGTTCGCCACGGCCGCCGGCTTCGAGCGGCACCAGAAGGTGTCGGTCGGCGGCGACCTCAAGTACGCCGTCGCGTCCAACCTGACGCTGACCGCGACGGTCAATCCGGATTTCGGACAGGTCGAAGCCGACCCGGCGGTGCTCAACCTCTCCGCCTTCGAGACATTCTTCAGCGAGCGGCGGCCCTTCTTCGTGTCGGGGGCCGGTCTCTTCGACTTCCGGGTCAACTGCTTCATCGTGGTGGACTGCGACACCGGCGAAGGACTGTTCTACTCCCGGCGCATCGGGCGCTCGCCCCGGCTCGCCGGCCTCTACGGAGACGCGTCCTCACCCACGGCGACGAAGATCCTCGGCGCGGGCAAGCTGACGGGACGGCTGGCGGGAGGGCTCTCCATCGGCTTCCTCGACGCCATCACGAGCCGGGAGGACGGCGTGGACGATGCGACGATCGAGCCGACGACCAACTACGCCGTCCTCAGGGCGAACCAGGACTATGCGGGGGGCAACGGCAGCGTGGGCCTGATCGTGACGGGCGTGAACCGCTCGCTCGACGAGTGGACCGAGGAGCTCATGCACCGGAGCGCCTTCACGGGCGGCGTGAACGCCCGGCGGCGGTTCGGCCAGTACGAGGTGTCGGGGTCGTTCATGGGGAGCCGTGTCGCGGGAACCGCGGACGCGATCGCCCTCACGCAGCGCGATCCCGTGCACTACTACCAGCGGCCGGACGACGACCTGCAATACGATCCGACCCGGACCTCCCTCACGGGACATGCGCAGGAAGTGCGCTTCGCCAAGGTCGGCGGCCAGCGCACGGTCTTCGAGACGGGCTACGGCCGCCGCTCGGCGGGATTCGACATCAACGACCTCGGCTTCCTGCAGCGCGCGGACCAGCAGACGTGGACCAACTGGTTCGCGCTCCGGTTCAACGAGCCCAATCGTGTCTTCCAGCGGCTCAACTGGAACTTCAACTGGTGGCAGTACTGGAGCCTCGAAGGCCTGCCGACCGACCGGGCGTTCAACACGAACGTGCATACCCAGCTCAACAACCGGTGGTGGTTCCACATGGGCGGGACG
This sequence comes from Gemmatimonadales bacterium, assembly GCA_036741715.1. Lineage (GTDB taxonomy): Bacteria > Gemmatimonadota > Gemmatimonadetes > Gemmatimonadales > GWC2-71-9 > CAMLLJ01. The sequence goes on along the minus strand of DAINRR010000045.1, from coordinate 2,939 downwards.
ATCGGGGCGGGGCAGGTCTACTGCGACCGCAACTGCACCCGCGGCGGGCCCGCGCTCAAGGTGGAGCCGGGATTTTCTCCCTGGGGCGGTATCGAAGGGGACAACCGGAACGCGATCATCCCGTCGTTCTGGGTCAACTACTCGCGCAACGACGGTGGGCGAAGCACCTATTACAATCTGAATCCGTCGGTACGGTTCAACGTCTCGACGCGCTTCTCGAGCTCGCTCAGCCTCGACTACAGCCGCAACCGTGACGATTCGCAGTGGTTCGGGAACTTCCTGGACGACGGCGGGAGCGAGCACTTCACCTTCGCCCGCCTCGACCAGCGGACGCTCGGCATCACCTGGCGGCTCAATTACACCTTCACGCCGAATGCCTCGCTGCAGGTGTACGCCAACCCGTTCGTGTCGAAGGGAACGTACAGCGATGTGCGCGAGCTCGCGGACCCGCGCGCCGACGAGTACGACGACCGGTTCCAGCCGTACGCCGATCCCGAGGTGGCGGCCGATCCGGGCGGGTTCAACGTCAAGGAGTTCCGCTCGAATGTCGTGTTCCGCTGGGAATACCGGCCCGGCTCGACGCTCTTCCTCGTCTGGAGCCAGGGCCGGGAGCACAGCGCGCCGATACAGGGAGGCCGCTCGTTCTGGGGAGACTTCGACGAGCTCTTCGATCAGCGGGCCAACGACGTGTTCCTGGTGAAGGTGTCCTACTGGCTGAGCCGATAGGCACCCGGCAGGCCGCGCTCAGGTCCAGCGCTGCGCCGCGGCCCATTCGCGGAAGCTGGTCGGTCTGGCCCGCACACGCCAGCTCGCATCGAGCAGTTCACGCGCAATCGCGCCGCCCTGCTGTCCGGTCGCACCGCTCACGAGCACCAGTTCGTCATGTCCCGCCATGGATTTCCTCCGTTCGATCAGCGTTCGGGCTCTTGCGAAAAGGTGTCGGGGACGGGAGCGTCGCGCCAGCGCCGGTCTCAGCGGGCGAGCGCGGACTCCGCGCGACAGTCAGCAGGAGGAGGGAAGCGAGCGGGAGCTGCATCGTGCCGAGCGTTCCGAGCGTACCCGCACCCGCAAACAGAGCGGCGCCGCGGTAGTGGAACATCCACAACCCCGGCGCCGCACCGGCCTTGACGACGGCCGTCCACCGCCCGATCAGGCGAGCGGCCCGGTTCCGTCGAAGGTGATGCGCGTCGACGCCGGGTTGCGGCTGTCGAAGTGGGTTTCGCGCACGCGCGCGGAACCCTTCTGCCCGTTGTCGAACGTGAGCGAGAGGTGCTCGTCGGGAAGGATCCCGTCGACGCTGCGCGAGACGAACTCACCACGCCAGGTCCTGCGCCCTGCGCTCAGGTCCGTGATCGTGATGTCGACTTCGACGCGGTCGATCGGCTTGCGGTTCGAGCGCTCGATGGTGGCCATGTACGCGGGCATGCGCAGCCTGCTTTCGCTAGCGGGAGGAGCGGTGTCCGGCCTGCCGGACACGCGATGGGATGCCGGAAGCTACCCGCCGGTGCGGATCGCCGCTGAGGAACGCGCCTGACGGGGCTCGGCTACCGCTCGAACCCGCGGAAGATCCCGTCGGCATCGACGGACCCGGAAAAGTCCTGAAAGTCCATGTTGGCGAGCGAGAGGTTGATCTGAATGGCGCCGACCTCCGCGGGAATGGCGCGGAACTCGTTCAGCGAGCGTTCGTAAAGGTCCACGACGAGCACCGGCCGCTCGGGATGCGAGAGCGTCTCGCGGTCCACGATGAAGACGAAGTACTGCTCGAAATCGGGGCCCAGGCGATCCACGACCGCTTCCGTCGTCGCATTCGCGTAGGCGGGATCGTCCACGACGTGGAAGGTGCCCTCGAAGATGCCGTACCGTGCCAGCACCGCCGCGAGCGTCGACTGCCAGGCAGCGTCGTCGGAGAAATCGGTCCTGATCAGGTAACCGCCTTCTTCCTCGGGCACATTGGACATGGGGCCCTCGAGTCGCTCGAGCTTGTGGGAGGGAATCGGCTCGCACGCCGATACGAGGCCGGCGGCGAGGGCGAGGCAGGCGAGCCGGGACGGCCGCGGCATCGGTCAGGTGCGCGGAGGCGCGCCGTCGAAGAAATCCACCATGCCGGTCTCGAGCGAATACTCGGCGCCGACGACGAGGAGCCCCTCGTCCCGGATCAGCTGCTCGAGGACCTGCGAGCCATGGCGGAGATGATCGGCCGAGGCGCGGATGTTGAGGCGCACGGCGTGCCGCACGAGCGCGGCCTCGTCCCGGGCGAGGTCGGTTTCGAGGAGGCCTGCGACCGAGGGGCGCACGCGGTCCACGATCGACTGGAGATTGCGCGACTGGTTGGCATTCGGCCGCCGCAGCTCCTCGAGCGTGGCGAGCACGGCGCCGCACTGCGAATGCCCCAGCACGACGACGAGCCGAGTTCCGAAGCGCTCGGCGGCGAACTCGACGCTTCCGACCTGCGACGGCGCCACGATGTTGCCGGCCACGCGGATCACGAACAGGTCGCCGAGCCCCTGATCGAAGACGATTTCGGCGGGGACGCGCGCATCGGAACAGCCGAGGATGATGGCGGACGGCTCCTGGCGCATGGTCAGATCCGGGCGCCGGGTGTGGCTCAGGAACGGATCGGCGTGCCGCACGCTGGCGGCGAATCGTTCGTTGCCCGCGCGGAGCCGCTCGAGTGCTTCGATCGCGCGATTCATGCCGACGGCCCGGTTCCGTTCATCGGGTCACCGCGCTACGCCGCGCGGCGTCCATGCGGCGGCGCTGGAATCGCAGGGCGCGGGGTAGGCAACGAGCAGCCATTGGCGCGTGGCCGGGGCGAGCGCGCCATCCGGTTTCCGCTCGAGCTGTGCGTCCGAGGAGAGTCTTGCTTCGCCGCTCAGCGAATCGCCCCGCCGTGCCAGGAGCGCCTCGAACTGGACGAGGTCGTCGAACCCGCGGAGCTC
>DAINRR010000044.1:0-23857 GCA_036741715.1 Gemmatimonadales bacterium | reverse complement strand
CGTGGTGCTTGATGGACTTCCCCTCGACCAGGAAGACGACGTCCTCGCCGATGTTCGTCGCGAGGTCCGCGACCCGCTCGAGGTTCCGGCTCACGAGGAAGAGCTCCATCCCCGCGCCGATCGTATGCGGATCTTCCATCATGTGCGTGAGGAGAATCCGGAAGACCGAGTCGTGCAGCGCATCCACCTTGTCGTCGCGGAGGCAGACGGCGCGCCCCGCGGCCGCATCGCCGCGGATGAAGGCCTCGAGGGCGTCCGACAGCATGTCGCGCGCGAGGCGGGCCATCTCGACCAGCTCGGGCTCCGGCGCGATGGCGCGCGCCTGCGCGAGCCGCTGCGTGCTCTGCGCGATGTTCACGGCGTGATCCCCGACGCGCTCGAGGTCGTTCGCGATCTTCATGGCGGAGGTGAGCATCCGCAGGTCCCGCGCCATCGGCTGCTGGAGGGCCAGGAGGCGGATGCAGCGCTCCTCGATCTCCATTTCCATGTCGTCGATGACCCGGTCGTTCGCGATGACCTCGGCCGCGCGCGCGGCATCCCGCTCGAGGAGCGCGTCCACCGCGATCCCGAGCGCCGCCTCGGCCTCGCCGGACATCGTGAGGAGGCGCACCTTGAGGTGGCTCAGCTCGTCGTGAAAGTGGCGGTGAACGTCGAGGCTCATCCGAATCTCCCGGTGATGTACGCTTCGGTCCGCTCGTGGGCGGGGGTGGTGAAGACCCGCTCGGTCGGGCCGAACTCGACCAGCGCGCCGTCCTCGAGAAATGCGGTGAAGTCGGAGACGCGCGCGGCCTGCTGCATGTTATGTGTCACGATCACGATCGTGTAGTCCCGCTTCAGCTCGACGATCAGCTCCTCGAGTTTCTGGGTGGAGATCGGGTCGAGCGCCGAGGCCGGCTCGTCCATCAGCAGCAGCTCCGGGCGGTTGCCGAGGGCGCGCGCGATGCAGAGCCGCTGCTGCTGGCCTCCGGAAAGGCCCGTGCCCGGCTCGTCGAGGCGATCCTTCACCTCGTCCCAGAGCACCGCGGCGCGGAGGCAGCGCTCCACCAGCTCGGGCAGGTCCCGCTTCGGCACCAGCGCATTGAGCAGCGGCCCGTAGGCCACGTTGTCGTAGATCGACTTCGGGAACGGATTGGGGCGCTGGAAGACCATGCCGACCCGCTGCCGGAGCGCGACCAGATCCGTTGCCGGGGCGAAGACCGACTGGCCTTCGATCCGGATGTCACCCGAGTACCTCGCCCCGGGGACGAGATCGTTGAGGCGATTGATCGAGCGGAGGAACGTGGATTTCCCCGATCCCGACGGGCCGATGATGGCAGTCACCGCCTGCCGCGGGATCGCCAGGTCGAGGGAGCGGATCACCTCGCGGGGGCCGTACGCGAAGCCGAATCCCGCCACCTCGACGGCAGGTGCCTGCCCGGCCGCCGGCGCGCGAGGGGTCAGCGTCGTCGTGCTCACCGCGATCGGTGCGGGGCTGCCCGTCATCCGAACCGTCCGGTAATGTACGCCTCGGTCTGCTCATTGCGCGGCGCCGTGAAGATCTGCCGGGTCGGGCCGGTCTCGACCATCGTGCCCAGGTAGAAGAAGGTCGTCGTGTCGGAGACCCGCGCCGCCTGCTGCAGGTTGTGGGTCACGATGATGATGGTGAACTCCTCCTTCAGCGTGAAGAGCAGCTCCTCGATCCGCTGTGTGCCCTGCGGGTCGAGCGAGGCGGTCGGCTCGTCGAGCAGGATCACCTCGGGCTGCGGGGCGATCGTCCGCGCCACGCAGAGTCGCTGCTGCTGTCCGCCCGACAGGGCGAGCGCGCTCCCGGTCAGCCGGTCCTTCACCTCGTCCCAGAGCGCCGCCTGGCGAAGGGCGCGCTCGACGACGTCGTCGAGCGCCTCCCCCTTCACCTTGCCCACCTTGTTGTCGACCCGCAGTCCGGCCGCGACGTTGTCGTAGATCGACATCATCGGAAAGGGCGTCGGCTTCTGGAACACCATCCCGATCCGCCGCCGGAGCTGCATCGGATTGATCTTCGGGGCGTAGATGTCCTCGCCGTCGAGGAGGACGCGGCCCGTGATCCATCCGCCCTCGCTCAGCTCGTGCATCCGGTTGAGCGTGCGGAGGAACGTGGACTTCCCGCAGCCCGAGGGGCCGATGAGCGCGTGCACCTGGTTCGCGGCGAAGCGCAGCGACACGCCCTTCACCGCGGTGAACTTGCCGTACATCGCGGTGAGCTTGTCGGTCTCGAGCCTCGGCTCGGCCTCAGCCATGGGGGCCCGTCCCGCGGCGGAGCGCGAGGCGCGCTCCCACGCTGAGGACGAGGACCACGAGGATGAGGACGAGGGCGCTGGCCCAGGCCAGCTGGTGCCACTCTTCATAGGGCCCGGTTGCGTAGGTGAAGACCGTGAGCGGCAGCGCCGCCATCGGCTGGTTCGGGTCGGTGCTCAGGTACTGGCTGCCGAGGGCCGTGAAGAGGAGCGGTGCCGTCTCGCCGGCGATGCGCGCCACGGCGAGGAGGCTGCCGGTGACGATGCCCGGCAGCGTGCTGCGCACCACGATACCGAGGCTCGTGCGCCAGCGGGGGTACCCGAGGGCGAGCGCCGCCTCGCGCAGCGAGTTGGGGACGAGCCGGATCATCTCCTCGGTGGTGCGGAGCACCATCGGGATCATGATCATCGCGAGCGCGGCGCTGCCGGCCAGAGCCGAGAAGTGCTTCTGGGTGGCGACGATCCAGGCCCAGGCGAAGACGCCGATCACGATGGACGGCGTCCCGTTGAGCACGTCGGCCACGAACCGCGTGATCCACGTGATGCGGCTGCCCGGATACTCGGCACAGAAGATTCCGGCGCCGATTCCGACCGGCAGCCCGAGGGCTGCCGCCATGCCGACGATGATCAGCGTTCCGACGATCGCGTGCACGACGCCCCCGCCGGTTTCCCCCGCAGGCGCCGGCGTTTCGGTGAAGAACGCGAGGTCGAGGCTTCCGGCACCCTTGATCACGAGATCGGCCAGGATGAAGAGCAGCGGCAACACCGCCAGCATGACCGCGGCGATCATGAGCCCGACCATGACGTTGCTCTTGACGCGGCGGAAGACTCGACGATTCACGACGAGCGCTCCCGGCTCACAGCGCCCTGCTCCCGGCGGCCGACCCGCGCGCCACGCGCCAGATCAGGAGGCGCGCGGCGGCGTTCACCACGATCGTGAGCGCGAACAGCACCAGCGCGACGTAGGCCAGGGCGGAGAGGTGGAGATCGCCGACGGCCTCGGTGAACTCGTTGGCGATCGCGGCCGCCATCGTATAGCCCGGCGCGAAGAGCGAGGCCGCGATCTCGTGACGGTTGCCGATCACCATCGTGACCGCCATCGTCTCCCCGAGCGCGCGCCCGAGCCCGAGGATGATCGCGCCGAAGATGCCGGTGCGGGCGTAGGGAATCACGACGGTCCGGACGGCTTCCCAGCGCGTCGCCCCGAGGGCGAGTGCAGCTTCCCGCTGGCTGCCCGGCACGGCGATGAGTACTTCCCGCGCCACCGACATGATGTACGGCATGATCATGATCGCGAGAATGAATCCCGCGGAGAGCATCGAGGGGCCGTAGATCGGGCCGTCGAAGATCGGCAGGAAGCCGAGGCTGCCCTGGAGGAAGGGGAAGACCGTCGACCGGAGAAAGGGGATCAGGACGAAGATGCCCCAGAGCCCGTAGACCACGCTCGGGATCGCCGCGAGCAGACCGATCACGAACGCGATGGGCTGGCGGATCGACATCGGAGCGAACTCGGTCAGGTAGACCGCGACGCCGAGCGAGAGCGGCACGGCGATGACGAGCGCGATGAACGACGACAGGAGCGTGCCGAAGATCAGCGGGAAGGCGCCGAAGCGGCCCGTCACCGGATCCCACTCGCTGGACCCGATGAACCCGAGCCCGAACTCGCCGATGGCGAGTCGCGATCCGATCCAGAGCTCGTACACGAGAAAGAGGAGCAGCACCGGCACCGCCACGGCGGCGAGCGTCAGCAGCGACCGGAAAACGAGATCGCCTCGGCTCTTCCGCCGGAGGTCCGGGTCGGCTGCCGGTGGCGCACTCGCCGCCGGCTCGGGCAGGGTCGTCGAAGTCATCGGGGAAAGCTACAGCCGTCCGATCCGTTCCTGGACCAGCTCGATCACCGGCATCGGGAGCGGCGCATAGTGCAGGTCCGTCGCCATGCGCTGCGCTTCCGGTGTGATCATCCAGGTCATGAACTCGCGGAGGATGCGCGCATTGGCCGTGTCCTGCGACTCGGGACGCACCAGGAGCCAGGTGAACGACGCGATCGGGTACGCGGCCTCACCCGGCGGGTTGGTGATCGAGACGCGGAAATCGGTCCCCGGCTGGAGATTGGCCGAAGCCGCCGCGGCGGACACGCTGGCGAGGGTGGGCTCGACGAAGTTGCCGGCGGCATTCTGGATGTCCGCGTACGGCAGCCCGTTGCTGATGGCGTAGATGAGCTCGACATAGCCCACGGTCCCTTCGTTCTGCTTGACCTGCTGCGTCACGCCTTCGTTCCCCTTGCCACCGAGGCCCGTCGGCCAGCTGACCGACGTGGCAGAGCCGACGCGCTCCTTCCACTCCGGCGACACCTTCGAGAGGTAGTCGGTGAAGATGAACGTCGTTCCCGACCCGTCGGACCGGTGTACGACGAGGATCGGCTGGTCGGGAAGCTGCACGCCGGGGTTGAGCGCGCCGATCCGGGCGTCATTCCAGCGCGTGACCTTGCCGAGGAAGATGTCGGCGATGAGGCCTCCATCGAGCTTGAGCCGGGTCTGGCCGAGCGACGGCAGGTTGTACGTCACGACGTCCGCGCCGAGCACCGTCGGGATGTGGGCGACGTTGTTCTGCACGCCTGCGATCTGCGCGTCGGTCATCGGTCCATCCGTGGCGCCGAAATCGACGGTGCCCTCGGTGAACTGGCGGATCCCGCCACCGGAGCCGATCGACTGGTAGTTGATCTGGACGCCGGTCTGGCGGTGGTACTCGTCGAACCACTTGGTGTAGATCGGGTTCGGGAACGTCGCCCCGGCGCCGGTGAGCCCGGTGCCGGCGTCCGCGCCGGCGGCCCCATCCTTCGGCGCATCACCGGCCGAGCAGCCCAGCATGCCGAGAGCGAGGAATGCGGCCGCGAGGCGCAAGGTGGTTCGTGTCATCGATGACTCCAGCATGAGATGAAGTGATCTCCCGGCATCAGAAGGAGAGCGAAGCCTGGAACAGGGCCTGGGTGCGCGCCGCCTCGAGCTCGGGCGTCGGCGCGCCATTCTCGTACGAGACGTGGTCGATGTCCGCGAGCACCCGCAGGTTCGGGGACACCTGGTAGGCGACGCCTCCGATGTACCGGGTTCGGCGGTCGCCCGACGCGTCCACGTCCGGGTTCACCACATCGACCCGGCTGATCAGCATCACGGGGGTGTCCGGCACTCGAAGCACGGCGAACGCCGTGACCACCTCGCCGCGCCGTGTGGCTGCGTCGGGCAGTGCGGGCGGGGCCGGGTCGTCGAGGCGATCCCGCGTGATCGCGTACTCGCCTGCAAGCGTCAGCAGCTTCGAGCGCCAGGAGAGCATGCCGAGCGCGCGGTCGCGGACGCCGCCGCCGGTCGGCACGCCATGGTGCCCGAAGGCCGACAGTCGCAGCCCGCCGGTCCGGCTCATGTCATCAGAGGGGACCAGCCGCACCGAGAGGCGCCCCGCGACGTCCTTGCGCTTGTCGCCCGGTGTCCGGTTGTAGCCTTCGCCGTTGTAGACCCCGACCTGCGCCGTGACGGCGTCCTTCCCCCAGCTTCCGTCCACGCCGGCCCCGAAGTCCGAGGATGTGAGATACCCATTCCGATCCAGCGCGATGGTCCCCTGCATCCGGAAATCCCAGAGCGTCTCCTCGAAGTCCAGCCAGGGCGTGTGGATCTGGCCGAGCTTGAACGTGAGCCCGCTCGCGTCCGGCGTATACGCGGCGTACGCATACTTGAGCCGATAGGTGAGCGAGCCGTCGCCCGGGCGGTAGATGTCGGCGGTGATGCGGCCCGAGACGCCGTGGCCGAAGGCGCCGGTGACGTTGAGGTAGGCACGCGCGATGTCGAAATTGTTCGCTCCGTTCGCCTCGTCGGCCGGGAGATAGAGGTAGTGCGCGTAGATCACACCGCCCACCCTGACCGGCGAAGGTGCACTTTGTGCGACTAGAGCGATCGGTATCCCTGCCGCGAGAATTCCCGTCAAGACGGCCTGCCTCAGCATGCGTTCTCTCCTGGACTGGTTGGGGCGCTGGCCTGCCGCGCACGCCAAAGAAGCTGGACGGCGATCACGAATGTCGCATCGTCATGTCACGAGTCTGTAACGTCAGAACCGCGCCCTTGGGGGGCGCGGTCTGGAAGACACGCAGCGTCGGCCGCGTCCTAGAATCGAACGGTGAGCGCCGTCCGCACGCCTGAAATCGGCTCCCGGGCCGGGTCCGCGAAATTCTGCTGCTCGTAGAGAACCCGGAACTGCGCCTTGTCCGTCAGGTAGAGTCCGATACCCGCGCTGAAGAGCGTGCTGTGATCATCGGAGCGATCGGCGTCGGGATCCGCGACGTCGAACCGGAGGACCGGCTCGAGCGAATGCAGGGCGTCCCGCTCGACGAGAATGTTGTAGGCGAGCACCAGGAGTCCGCCCCGCAGCCGCGCCGGAGACTCGGCGAACGATTCTGCCGACACGAATTCCGTGAGGACGAAGAGTCCCGGCTCGCCCGGCTCGCCCCATCCGGCGTCGACGCCCCATCCCTGGTGCCGTACGGTCGGCCCTCCCGAGTCGGCGACCCCTTCATGCGAGACACCCGACACGCCGAGGTTGAGGCGGCCGGCCGGCTCGAATCCGATCCGCGCGGCCATCGTCTTGGCATCGTTCACGTCGCGCGGCGCGCTCTCTCCCTCGCCGTTGTAGAGCCCGGCCTCGAGTAGCACCCGTTTCCTGATCCGCGCGATGAAGAGGATGCCGATGTCCCGCCCCGAGAGGTGCTCCTCTTCGATGAGGTCGCTCGAGGCGACTTCGAACAGCCCCATGCCGGCGCCACGCTCGATCGACGGGAGATTCTTCGACGACATCGACTCGTACCGTCCGAACGGCCGCTTGCTCTGGCCGAGCCGGAGCGTGAGCGGCGGATCCGTCTCGGGCTCGGTGAGGAGGACGTCGACGTAGGCGTCCTTCAGGCTCAACCCTTCGACGCGGCCGCCTTCGTACGACGGCTCGATGACGACGTACACGCGCTCCGAGAGTCGCGCCTGCGCCTCGATCCGCGCGCGGCGCGTGAAGAAGCCGTTCCGCGGGCCGAGCTCGTCCGCGTACGCGGCGTTGTCGAGCCAGTAGAAGTGGTGCTGGAGTCGGCCCTCGAAGCGGATGGCCGGAAACTCGTCCTGTGCGGCGAGCGGAGGGGAGACGATGAGGCACAGCACGGCAGCGCGGAGTAGTCGTTGCACCGGGGAATCCCTCGATCGGTGATCGGTCGGCATCGGGGACGCACTATGCCGAGTCGCGTCCGCCGGTGCTGTGCGCCGACTCACCTGACCCGGGTGGCCGAGGCGAAACCTGTCAGGTCGCGAGCATGTAGACCCCCAGCGCGGCGAGGAGGAGCGCGACGGCGGTGCGGAAGCGGGCCTCGGGAATGCGCGAGAGCACCGTGCGCCCGGCGAGGGTTCCCACGAGCACGCCCCCGGTGGCCAGGAGGACGATCGGCCAGACCTCGGCGATACGGGCACCGGTCGACACGAAATACACCGGCATGCGGACACCGTCCACGATGAGCGCCGTCGCCGTCGCCGTCGCGACGAAGGCGTCGCGTTTGAGCGGCAGCGCGAGCATGGCCGCGGAGCGGATGCCTCCCTGGTTGCCGACGAGCCCGCCGAAGAGTCCCGAGACCGCCCCGGCTGCGAGTGCACCCGAGTGCGAGAGCCGGATCCGGCGTGCGAGGCCGAGCAGCTCCGAAAGGGCGGCGAGGAGCAGGAGGAGGCCGAAGACGATGCGCAGCACGGGGTCGACCGACCGCGCATGGAGCAATGCGCCGGCGAGGCCACCGGCCGCGCTCGCGAGGCCGAACTCGCGCAGCACTCGCGTATCGAGCGACCGGCGAAGCACGATGAAGCGGAGCGCCGTGCCGGCGAGATGCGGAATCGACACCGCCGCGATCGCGAGCTGCGTGCCGAGCTGCAGCGCGAAGAGCGGAGTCAGGATGCTGCCGATGCCGAATCCGGCGACGGACGCGATCGCGCCGGCGAGCATGCTCGCGAGCGCGACGACCACCTCCCAGCTCATGCGGGAAACCAGCAGGTGATGGTGGTGCCCCTGCCGGCCTCGCTGTCCGCGGACACGCGGCCGCCGTGGCCCTCGACCAGGTGCTTCACGATGGCCAGGCCGAGCCCGGTGCCCCCCTCGTCGCGCGAGCGGGCCGAATCCGCACGATAGAACCGCTCGAAGATGCGGGGCAGGTGATCCCGGCCGATGCCGCGTCCCGTGTCGCTGACCTCGAGCGCCGTGCCGTCCCCCTCGCCGCGGATCGTGACGGTAATGCGCCCACCCGCCGGCGTATGCCGCAGCGAGTTGTCGAGGAGGTTGGTGAGGATGTGCCTGAGGGCGTCGGGGTCGGCGTGCAGCGTGATGCCCGGCGCGGTGGATGCCTCGAATGCAATGCTGCGCGCCTCGCGCCGGTCTGCCAGGCTCGCCCAGATCTCGCGCGCGAGCGAGGCCCCATCCACCGTTCCCCTCGCCGGCTGCCAGCGGCCCGCCTCGAGCCGCGAGAGATCGAGCAGGTCGTCCACGAGCCGCTGCATCCGGCGCGCGTTCGCATGGATCGTCTCGATGAACCGCCGGCTCGTCCCCGCGTCCGGTGGATCGGTGAGCAGCGTCTCGGCGTACCCCGAGATCGACGTGAGCGGCGTCCGCAGCTCGTGTGAGACGTTCGCGACGAAGTCCCGCCGGACCGCCTCGAGCCGGCGCGTCTCGGTGAGATCGTGGAGCACGAGAACGGCGCCTCCAGCCGGAAGCGCACGGACCGTGATGAGGAGGGTGCGGCCGTCCAGTTCGACCTCGCCGCTCGCTTCTCCGTCCCGGTCGCGCAGCGCGTGGCCGACGATTTCCCGGGCGGATTTGGACCGGAAGAGCTCTCCCAGGTCGGGAAGGGCGCCCGCCGGCCCGTATCCGAGCATCCGGCGCGCGGCGGCGTTGGCGGTCGTGATGCGCCCGCGGGCATCGGCAGCGATCACGCCTTCGACCATGGACTCGACCAGCGCACCCGATTCCGCCTGCTCCCGCCGCACCTCGTCGAAGCGCGCCGCAAGCTGCTGATGCATCTCGCGCAGCGCGCGCACGAGCGCGTCGATTTCCGCGATCCCGGACCGCGGGAAGCGCGGCGGCGATCCCGCGGCGATGGCGCGTGCCGCCCCGGAGAGCTCGACCAGCGGCCGCCCGACCGCCCGCGAAGCGATCGCCGCCGCGATCATCCCGACGAGCAGGGCCAGGAACGCCGAGCCGATGATGGCGGTCTGCACGTGCCGCACCACCTCGCTGGCGCGCGACATGTCCTCCGCGACCCGCACGACACCCGGCCCGCCACCGATCGCCACGTACATCATCTCGCGCCCGACGGTCTCGCTCTCCCGCATGTCCCGGCCTACGGCCCCATCGAGCGCTGCACGGACTTCGGGCCGGCCCGCATGGTTCTCGATGAGCGTGAGCGGACCGGGCCGGAAATCACTGTCCGCCACCACCCGGCCCGCCGAATCGATCAGCGTGATCCGGTTGCCGGTCGCCGCCGCGTAACGGCGGACGACGTCCTGCCAGACGGCGGGGTCGGCGCCGAGCGCGACCCGCACCAGTCGCGCTTCCCGCTGCAGCACCGCGGCCACGTCGTCGGCCAGCGTGCGCTGCAGGGTCCAGCCCGCGTGCCACACGAGCGTGCCGAGGGCGATGAGCAGCACGAGAAACGCCCCGGCGATGAAGCGCTTGACGACGGTCACCGTGGCTTCGTGTCCCGCTCAGCCGCCGAATAGCGGTAGCCGAACCCGCGAACGGTTTCGATCATGCGGCCTTCGTCGCCGAGCTTGGTGCGGAGACGCTGCACGTGCATGTCGACCGTGCGCGTCTGGATGTCGGGCTGGGCGTCCCACACACTCTCGAGGAGCTGCGGCCGCGACTGCACGCGGCCCCGGCGTTCGAGCAGGGTCACCAGCAGGCGGTACTCGGTGGCGGTGAGCTGAAGATCCTCACCGCCGAGCGTGGCCCGGTGCGCGGCGCGATCGACGGTGACAGGGCCGGCCGTCAGCAGCGAACCGGCGGCCACCGGGGGCGCGCCGATCCGCCGCAGGATTGCGCCCACCCGGAGCGTGAGCTCGGCCGGCGAGAAGGGCTTGGTGAGATAGTCATCGGCGCCGAGCGAGAGCCCGCGGATCCGGTCCACCTCTTCGCGCCGGGAGGTCAGGAGGATCACGCCGACCTCGCGCGTCTCGTCCATGCGACGCAGCTCCTGGAGGACGTCGTAGCCCGAGGCGCCTGGAAGCATCAGGTCCAGCACCACGACGTCGGGTCGCTCCTCCCGCGCCGAGCGGAGAGCCTCGGTGCCGTTGGACGCGGTGGAGACGCGGTAGCCCGCGCGCGCGAGGTGATAGGCCACGAGCGCCGTGATGTCCGGCTCATCGTCGACCACCAGGACGCGATGCGTCACGACATGCCTCGCGAACGGCCGCCACCAACGCGTTCCGGGTCCTGCACGCGCAGGTCGGTGTGCGTCCGGCTCCGCTCCGCGGCGCGGTCCCGCTCGGCGCGAAGCTCCGGGTCGGAATACATCGCATCGAGGATCGCGGTGAGGAGCCGCCCCTGCGGCCCGGAAACGCGGCGGAGGCGGTACAGGACGAACTGGGCGATCGGCGTGTCCCGCACGAGCTCGGAACGCCGCAGCACCTGCAGATGACGGGAGACGGTGGGCTGGGGGAGATCGAGCAACGTCTGGAGGTCCGACACGAAGAGCGGCGCCGCCGCCAGGCAGTTCAGGATCCGCAGCCTCGTCGGCTCGGCCATCGTGACGAGGAGGTCGGAGGCTGTCTCGGGGAGGCTCATATACGCGGGAACATATATACGGCTTCGCGAATGAACGCAAGGCCGCTATATTTGGCCCCCATGTTCGCCCCGTTTCTTCTCGCGGCCCTCCTCGCCGCGCCTCAGGACACTGCGCACATCGTCATCGTCTCCACGACCGACGTCCACGGCCGCGTGGCGGACTGGGATTACGTCGAGGATCGGCCCTTCGACGGCGGGCTCGTCCGCGCGGCGACGGTGGTGGACTCCCTGCGCCGCCGGTATCCCGATCAGGTGGTGCTCGTCGATGCGGGTGACCTGATTCAGGGAAACGCCTTCGCCGCCTACTTTGCGACTGTCGCGCCGCAGGACACGAATCCGGTCATGCGCGCGATGAACCTCCTCCGCTACGATGCCGCCACGCCCGGAAACCACGAGTTCAACTGGGGGCTCGAGGCGCTCGGCGACGCCATCGGGGCCGCGCGCTTTCCTTATGTAAGCGGCAACATTCGTCTCGAGCCGCGCGGCCGGCTCGCGTATCCGCCCCATGCGGTGCTGCAGCGCGGCAAGGTACGCGTGGGCGTGACGGGGTTCACCACGCCGGGCGTGATGGTGTGGGACCGCGAGAACGTCCGCGGCCGCCTGCGGGTGGACCCCATCGAGCGCTCGGCCCCCGCGGTGCTGCGCGAGCTGCGTCGCCGATCCGACCTTTCCGTCGTCGTGATCCACAGCGGGATGGACGGCTCCTCGTCGTACGATACGGCCGGCGTCGGGCCCGAGAACGTCGCCGCGCGACTCGCGCAGGGATCGGTCCGGCCCGACCTCGTCATCGTGGGTCATTCCCACCGCGAAATGCGCGACTCGCTGATCAACGGCGTGCATTTCGTACAGCCCAGGAACTGGGCGCAGAGCGTCTCGGTCATGCACGTCGACCTCGTCCGCCGCGGCAACCGCTGGGTCCCGGTCCGGTGGAAGGGCGACATCGTGCCGCTCGAGTCGGTGCGCCCGGAGTCCCGGGTAGCGCGTGCACTCCGGGGCGCGCACGACAGCGTTCTCGCCTGGGTGCGCGAGCCGCTCGGCACGGCAACCGCGCCGATGCCGGCCGCGCTGGCACGCGCCGAGCCGACGCCCATCATCGGGCTGATCCACGCGGTGCAGCGCGAGCGCACGGGGGCGCAGCTCTCGGCGGCCTCCGCGTTCAACATCGACGCTGGATTCGAGGCGGGCCCGATCCGGCTGGGGGACGTTGCCGGGATCTATCCGTACGAGAATACGCTCCGCGCGGTCCGCATCACCGGGGCGCAGCTCAAGGCGTTTCTCGAGCAGAGTGCGCGCTACTACCGGGTGGACGCATCCGGCCGGGTGCGCATCAACGACAGCATACCGGGGTACAACTTCGACATGGTCTCGGGCGCGAGCTACGAGATCGACCTCTCGCGTCCGAGCGGCAGCCGCATCGTCGATCTCGCCGTCGGCGGACGCCCGGTGCGTCCGGCCGATTCCTTCACGATGGCGGTCAACAGTTATCGGCAGGAAGGCGGCGGCGGGTACACGATGCTTCGCGGCGCCCCGGTGGTCTACGACCGGGGCGAGAACATCCGCGACCTGATCGTCGAGAAGATCCGCGCCGCCGGCCGGATCGATCCCAAGGTGTACGCCGAGTCGAACTGGCGGTTCGTGCCGGCGAAGCTGGCCGCCGACGTGCGCTCGCTCCAGCGCACCGCGGAACGGCCGGCCGCCGAAGGGCCACGCACGCCACGCCGTCGGGGCCGGATCATTCTCCGGATCCTCACGACGAACGACTTCCACGGCGCGCTTCTTCCGGGCACGCCCGCATGGGCGCAGGGGCGGCCGATCGGCGGCGCGGCTGCACTCGAGGCGCTGATGGACAGCGCGGAGGCAGAGTGCGCCTGCCCGACCATCTGGCTCGACGGCGGAGACCAGATGCAGGGCACGCTGACATCGAACCTCGCGTACGGCCGGTCTACGGTCGAAGCCTTCAATGCGATGGGCCTCTCGGCAGCCGCGATCGGCAACCATGACTTCGACTGGTCGGTGGATACGCTTCGCGCACGCATGCGGGATGCTCGCTATCCCTGGCTCGCGGCGAACGTGTTCGATTCGACAACGGGCCGCCGCCCGTCATGGGCCCGTCCCTGGGCCGTCATCGAGGCGGACACGCTCCGGATCGGCGTCATCGGATACATCACGACCGAGACGAAGTCGATCGTGAAGGCGGAGCACGTGCGCGGCCTCGAGTTCCGCGGCATCACCTCGATTCGCGACGCGCTCGATGCCCTCGCGAGGGAGCGCCCGCACCTCACCGTCCTCGTGGCGCATGCCGGAGCCGTCTGCGATTCCACGCGCTGCGGCGGGGAAATCCTCGACGTGGCGCGTGCGCTCGGCAAGCGCATCGACGCGGTCGTCGCGGGCCATGTGCACCTGCTGGCGGAGACGGAGGTGAACGGCGTGCCCGTCATTCAGGCGAGGAGCAGCGGCACGGCACTCGGGATTCTCGATCTCGTCCGGACCGGCAACGGCACGAGGGCCTGGGAGAGCAGGGTCGAAACGGTCCATGTCGACAGCGTCACGCCGGAGCCGGACATCGCGGCACTCGTCGAGCGCTACAGCCGCGGGTCGGACTCGCTCGCCGCCCGCATCGTCACGACGCTCGCGAGCTCGCTCCGGAAGGATCCCTCGGGCCAGTACCCGCTCGGCAATCTGATCGCCGACGCACAGCGACGCGTCACCGGGGCGGACATCGCGATCATGAACAATGGCGGGATTCGCGGGACCGGCCTCGCCGCAGGGCCGGTCTCCTATGCCCGGCTCTTCGAGCTGCAGCCGTTCGCGAACACCATGGTGACGGTGCGCGTCGCGGGTTCGGTCGTCCTTCAGGCGCTGGAGCACGCCGTGTCGGAAGGCCGTCCGGAGGCCCACGTTTCCGGCATCACGGCGCGTTACGATCCGTCGCGCCCCCGCGGCTCGAGGATCGTGGACGCGCGGCTCGAGGGAGGACAGCGTCTGAGCCCGGCCCGGCAGTACACGGTCGCGCTCAACGACTTCATGGTCACCGGCGGCAGCGGCTACACGATGTTCGGCGGCGCCCGCGTACAGCGGACCGGGAAGACCGACCTCGAGGTGCTGATCGAGTATCTGCAGTCGCGCAAGCGGCCGGTGACGGCGTCGTTCGGAAACCGGATCGCGCAGGTCGGCCGGTGAGTGACGTGACGGTCTTCGTGAACGAGCGGCCGGTGCGCGTGCCCGCGGGCTCGCCGGCCGCCGCGGCGGTTGCCGCATTCGATGCCACACTCGCGGCCCGGATCGGCGCCGGCGAAGGGCACCTCACCGACGCCCGCGGCATCGAGGTGCCGGCGGACGCCCCGGTGCATGCCGGCACGATTCTCCGCGTCGTGGTGCGCGCGCGCCAGGGCGCCGATGCTGACGCCTGAGCTGGTCCGCCGCCTCCCCAAGGCGGAGCTGCACGTGCACCTGGACGGCTCGCTCCGTCCGGCGACGATGATCGAGCTGGCCCGGGGCGCGAGGGTGACGCTGCCGGCCTCGACGCCGGGCGAGCTCGCGCGCTACATGCTGGTGGACGATGCGCGCGACCTGGACGACTACCTCGCGCGCTTCGAGCTCACGATCGCGCTCCTGCAGACGCCCGAGGCGATCGAGCGGGTGGCGTGGGAGATGTGCCAGGATGCCGCGGCCGATGGGGTGCGCTATCTCGAAGTGCGCTACTGCCCGCGGCTGAGCCAGCGTGGCGGCCTGTCGCTCGACGAGGTCGTGGCTGCGGAGCTGAAGGGCCTGGCGCGCGGGGAACAGGACTTCGGCCTCGTGGCCCGCGCGATCAACTGCTCGCTCCGCCACCTCGATCCAGCCATCTCCGAGGAAATCGCGACACATTCGGCGTCGTTCCTCGGTCGCGGCGTCGTCGGCTTCGACCTCGCGGGCGGGGAGGCCGCGCACCCCGCGGCAGCGCATGCGCGGGCGTTCGAGATTGCCGCGCGGAGCGGTCTCCGCATCACCGTGCATGCGGGGGAAGCCGCCGGTGCCGACTCCGTGGCCGAGGCCGTGCACGCCTGCCGGGCGGAGCGGATCGGACACGGAACCCGCCTCTACGAGAATCCCTCCCTCCGCGACTACATTCGGGATCGCCGGATCCTTCTCGAAACGAACATCACCAGCAACGTCCAGACCCGCGCCGTCCCCGCTGCCGCGGCGCATCCCGTGCGCCGCTACTTCGATGAGGGGCTCAACGTCACGCTGTCCACCGACAACTGGCTCATGAGCGGCGTCACGCTCAGCGGCGAGTACTGGCTGGCCCACACCGAGCTGCGGTTCACGCGCGAGGAGATCGACCGGATGATCCTGAACGGATTCGAGGGCGCGTTCCTCGCCTGGCCGGAACGGCAGGCGCTGGTGGCATCCGTCCGCGGCGAGCTGGCGGACCTCCGATGAGCGCGATGTTCCTCCTGCAGGCGGCGGCGGACACGCTGGCGCCCATGGCGGATACCATGCAGACCGCGGCCGAGCGGCTCGCCGCAGCGCAGGCGGGGCTCGACACGCCGCTTGCGGCGCGCCTCGTCGGGCTGCTCGGCGTCGCGACCATGATCGCGATCGCGGTAGCGCTGAGTTACGACCGGAGGCGTATCGACTGGCGTCTCGTCGGGACGGGGCTCGCGCTGCAGGCGCTGTTCGGCGTCATCGTGCTCAAGACAGGGCCGGGGCGCGCGTTCTTCGACGCCGTGGGCCGAGCGATCACGGGCCTGCTCGGTTTCCAGGAGCAGGGCGCCCGTTTCGTGTTCGGGAACCTGGTGCAGTCCAACGTGCCGGTGGGCCTGCCCGGCGCAGCGGGGGCCCTCGACACCACGGCGGGGTACGTTGCGAACACCGGCGCCTACTTCGCGTTCAACGTGCTGCCCACGATCATCTTCTTCTCGGCGCTGATGTCGGTGCTGTACTACCTCAACGTCATGCAGGCGATCGTGAAGGGGATCGCCTGGGTCATGCAGAAGACCCTGCGCACGTCCGGCGCCGAGACGCTCTCGGCGTCCGGCAACATCTTCCTCGGCCAGACCGAAGCGCCGCTCCTGATCAAGCCGTTCGTCAAGACGTTCACCACGTCCGAGCTGAACACGGTGATGGTCGGCGGCTTCGCGACGGTGGCAGGCGGCGTGCTCGCGGCCTATGTGGGGATGCTCTCGGGATATTTCCCGACCATCGCGAGTCACCTCCTCGCCGCGAGCGTCATGAACGCGCCCGCCGGACTCTATCTCTCCAAGATCATCCGCCCCGAAACCGGCGATCCCGTGACCCGCGGCTCGCTCCGGCTCGATGTCGAGAAGACCGACTCGAACGTGATCGAGGCCGCGGCTGGCGGGGCGGCGCAGGGTGTCCAGCTCGCGATCAATGTCGCCGCAATGCTGATGGCGTTCGTGGCGCTCGTCGCACTGCTCAACTTTCTCCTCGGCGCCGCCGGCGGACTCGTCGGCATCGATGGGCTGAGCCTGCAGGGCATCCTCGGCTTCCTCCTCCGCCCGCTGGCGTGGGTCATGGGCACCCCGTGGCAGGACACCGCGTACGTCGGCAGCCTCATCGGCATCAAGACGACGCTCAACGAATTCGTGGCCTACGCCCAGTTCGGCGCCGACCTGAGCAGCGGCGTCGCCCTCGCGCCGCGCAGCGCGATCATCCTGACCTACGCGCTCCTCGGCTTCGCCAATTTCTCGTCGATCGCGATCCAGATCGGCGGGATCGGCGGGCTCGCCCCCGAGCGTCGCGGCGAGATCGCGCGGCTCGGCCTGCGCGCGATGATCGCCGGCAATCTCGCCGCGTTCACCTCGGCCTCCATCGCGGGGATGCTCGTATGACGGCGCCCGGACGGACGGACGCGATCGCGGCCGCCGCCGCTGCGATCCGCGCGCGCATCGGGCTGAAGGCGCCGCGCTTCGGCGTCGTGCTCGGCTCCGGGCTCGGCGGGCTCACCGAGCGTGTCCGCGATGCGATTCACATTCCCTACGGCGACATTCCGGGCTTCCCGCTCCCGACGGTGGAAGGCCACGGCGGCGAGCTCGTCGTCGGCGAGTTCGGCGGCAGGGACGTGCTGATGCAGAGCGGACGATTTCACATGTACGAAGGCCATTCCGCCACGGTGGCGGCGCTTCCGGTCCGCGTCTTCGCGGAGCTCGGTGTCAGGACGCTGATCCTCACCAACGCGGCCGGTGCGATCCGCCGGACGTACCGTGCCGGCACGCTCATGCTCATCTCGGACCATCTCAACCTCACCGGTGTGAACCCGCTCACCGGTGCGCTCCTGCCGCGCGATGAGCGGTTCCCGGATATGTCCGAGGCCTACGATGCCGATCTCCGGCGCCTCGCGCGTGATGTGGCACGCGAGCGCGGGATCGCGGTCGAGGAAGGCGTGTACGCTGGGCTGCCCGGCCCGAGCTACGAGACCGGCGCCGAAGTGCGGATGCTCGAGCGGCTCGGCGCCGATGCGGTGGGGATGTCCACCGTCGTCGAGGTGATCGCGGCGCGGGCCCGCGGCATCCGGTGCCTCGGCATCTCGACGATCACCAATGCCGCCGCGGGCACGACGGCCGCCAAGCTGTCGCACGCGGAGGTGATGGAGGTCGCCGACCGGGTCAAGGGAGAACTCGGCGCGGTCGTGGCGGAGGTGGTGAAGCGGGCGTAGCGATCGCGCAGCGGAGGCGCGCGATCAGCGCAGGATCGCGGCGGACACCTGGTGGTTGAGCGGCCCGTGGCCTCCGCCGAGCGGCGGCGCCGACTCCATGGCGCGATGCACGAAGTCGATCGCCGCCTCGACCGCGTCCTCGAGTGGGCGGCCCAGCGCGAGGCCGGCGGCGATGCCGGCCGAAAGCGTGCAGCCGGTGCCGTGGGTGGACGTCGTGTCGATGCGCGGATGCTCGAAGCGGCGCGATCCCCCGGGCATCACCAGGATATCGACGATCGTGGGGCCGGCCAGGTGCCCGCCTTTCACGAGCGCAGCGCCGGCGCCGAGCTGCAGGAGCTGCCGGCCAGCGCGCTCCATCGCGTCCACGTCACGCACGACCCTGCCCGTGAGCAGCTCCGCTTCGTCGAGATTCGGGGTCACGATCGTGGCGAGCGGCAGCAGCTCGGCCCGGACGACCGATTCCGCCGAGGCACTGAGGAGCCGGTCGCCCGAGGTCGCCGCCATGACCGGGTCCACCACGAGCGGTGCCCATCCGCGCTTCCGGACCACGGTCGCGACGAGCTGAACGAGCTCGGGCTCGGCGAGCATTCCGGTCTTGACGGCATCGGGCGGAAGGTCTTCGGCGAGCGCATCGAGCTGCTGCCGCACGAACGCCACCGGCGCCGCATGGACGGCACGGACGCCACGGGTGTTCTGCGCCGTCAGCGCGACGATCGCCGAGGTGCCGAAGACGCCGAACTGATGAAACGTCTTGAGGTCCGCCTGGATCCCGGCGCCTCCCCCGGAGTCGGACCCCGCGATCGTCAGGGCGATCTTCATGGCGTCTTCAGTTCCTTCGGCGCCGGTGGCAGCGCGCGGAGGCGCTGCTTGAGCGTGTTGAACGCGTCGAGGTCGTCGCGTCCGCTGCTCGACGCCGCGCGCGCGCCCGGCGTGCTCGCGATGTACCGCTCGGTGTTGGTGATCCGCTCCGCCGGCATCGGGTGCGAGGCGAACCAGAGCTCGACCTTGCTCGGATCCCGCGCCTGGAGATTCTGAAGCGTGCGGAACATGTCGACCATGCCGGTCGGGTCGATCCGCGCCTCGGTCAGGTAGGCCACCGCCATGGAATCGGCTTCGCGCTCGTCGTCACGCGAGAACTTGGCGAATACCGCGGTGCCCGCCACGCCGAGCGCCACCTGCTCGCCGGCGCTCGGCTGGCGGCCGAGCAGGACGTAGGCCAGCGTGAGCCCGGTATTCGCGGCGGAGGCGCTGCCCATCTGCTGGGCCGAGTGGCGCAGGTCGACGTGGCCGATCTCGTGTGCCACAGCCCCGGCGAACTCATCCCAGTGATTCGCTCGTTCGATGAGGCCGCGAAAGACGTAGATGTGCCCGCCCGGGACGGCGAACGCGTTCACCTGGTCGGAATTGACGATCTGGAAGTCCCAGGGCAGGTCCTTGCGGCGCGTCACCTGCCTGAGCGGCGCCACCGAGGTCAGGAACGCCGAGCGGATGCTCGACTCCTTGACGAGCGGCATGGTGCGCTCGATCTCGGCGGCGTAATCGTCGCCCATCTGCTGTTCCTGCTGGATCGACGGCGCGCACGCGAGCACGACGGCGAGGCAGGTGGCGGCAACGGTTTTTTCGAGAGTCATCATGAGCAGCTCCTTGCAGACCACGATTCGGGATCTCCACCGGCGAAAAGGGCGCGAGCGTCGCGGCCTTGCACTGGCAGAGGGCGTCCGCCTCGTCGAGGAGGCGCTCGCAGCGGCCGTCCCGATCCGGGGAGCGGCCGTTGCTCCCGCGCTGGAAAGTACCGCGCGCGGAAGGGCGCTCAAGGCCGCACTCGCGTCGGCCGGCGTCCCGCTCGAAGAGGTCGGGACGCCGGAGCTCGACCGCCTGGCGGACACGGAGCATCCACAGGGAATAGTGGCAGTCGTGGAGCCGCCGCGCTGGAGCTTGGATCACATGGAGCCGGGTAACGGGGCGGTGCTCGTGCTCGATGCCGTGCAGGATCCCGGAAACGTCGGCACAATGCTGCGCACCGCGTTCGCGCTGGGCGCTGCCGGCGTGGTGGCGCTGCCCGGCACGGCCGAGCTCGGAAACCCCAAGGTGCTCCGCGGCAGCATGGGCGCCCTGTTCCGGTTTCCGGCGGTGCCGGCCGCTCATGAGGAATTCCTGGCCTGGGCCGACGCGGGACGAGTGGCCCTCTGGCTCACCGCGTCGGACGGCGAGCCGCTGGCGGCCGCCGTCGCGCGCCGGGGGGCCGGTCCGAACCCGGTGGCGATCGTCGTCGGCAACGAGGGGGCGGGGGTCTCGGAGCGGCTCGCGTCGGCCGCCGCCATGCGCGTGGGCATCCCGCTTGCACCGCAGGCGGAGTCGCTCAATGTCGGCGTGGCCGCCGGGATCCTACTCTACGAGGTGCTGCGTGGACGTTGACCTGCTGAACCCGGGATTCGGTGCCGCTGCGATCGCGGGTGTGCTCGGCCTCATCTTCGGCAGTTTCCTCAACGTCTGCATCGTGCGCTGGGGGGCGGAGCCGAAGCAGTCGGTGGTGCGCCCGCGCTCACGGTGCCCCCGCTGCGGCAGCGAGCTCCGGCCGTACGACAACATCCCGGTCCTGTCCTGGCTCGTGCTCGGCGGCAACTGCCGCAATTGCCGGGAGCCGATCTCCGCGCTCTATCCGATGGTCGAGCTCGCCACCGGGCTCATCTGGGGGTACATGGCGTGGCGCCACGGGATCACCCTCGAGGCGCTCGCCGGTGCGATCTTCTTCACGATCCTGCTCGGCATCGCCGTCACGGACTTCCGCGCGTACATCATTCCCGACGAGTTCACGCTCGGCGGGCTGGTCATCGGTCTGCTGCTGGCCGCCTTCGGGGGATGGGATGGACTGCTCCACGCCGTCATCGGCGCTGCGGCGGGCTTCGCGCTGCTCTACGCGGTGGGCTTCCTCGGCACGATGCTGTTCAAGAAGGATGCGATGGGCGGCGGCGACATCAAGATGATGGCGATGGTCGGCGCATTCGTCGGCTGGAAGGGCACGCTCATCACGGTCTTCCTCGGCGCCTTTCTCGGCACGCTCATCTTCGTGCCGATCCAGTTCTTCAACCGCGACAAGCTCGTCCCGTTCGGCATCTTCCTCGCCCTCGGCGCCGCGGCGACCTGGATCGCGGGACCGTCGCTCCTCGCCTGGTACACCGGCTACGTGGGACTCTGATGCGCCGACTCCTCCCGATCATGCTCCTGGCGGCCGCCTGCCGTGGTGAAGCGGTGCGCACGCCGAGCGGCGATGAAGCCGACGCGCGCTTTGCGGCGCTCGTCGACACGCTGAGCCCGGCCGTCGAGAAGGCCGTGGGCCTCGCGTTCCGCGAGCCGCCGCGCTCGGCCGTCCGCTCCCGCGAGCAGGTGCGGCGCTATCTCGAAGCGAAGCTCGACGAGGAGCTGCCGCCGGAGCGGCTGAGCGGGATCGAAACGGCCTATCGGCTCTTCGGGCTGATCGCCGATTCGGTCCAGTTGCGTCCGCTCATGCTCGACCTGCTGACGGAGCAGGTCGTCGGGTTCTACGACCCGGACTCCGCGATGCTCTTCGGCGTGAGCGGCGCGCCGCCCGACCAGCTCCGCATCATGGCCGCGCACGAGATGGTGCACGCGCTGCAGGGGCAGTACCTGCCGCTGGATTCGATCCTCGATCAGCGTGGCAGCAACGACCGGGCGACGGCGGCGCAGGCGGTGCTCGAGGGGCAGGCGATGGTCGCCTCGATCGGCGCGGTCACCGGAAGCGACGCGCTCTCCGATCCCGGGATGTGGGCGCTCTTCCGCGAGCAGGCCCGGAACGCGCAGCAGTCGATGCCGCTGTTTGCCGCCGCACCGCTCATCGTGCGCGAAGCGCTCATCTTCCCCTACATCGAGGGCGCGGAGTTCATGCGCTGGTGGGCGAGCTCGCCGCACGCGGACACGATGCCCTACGGACCGAGGATGCCGGAATCCACGGAGCAGATCCTTCATCCGGAGCGGTACGCGGCAGGGGACCGGCCACTCGAGCTCGCATTCGCGCCCGCGAGCTCCCGCGTGCTTCATGAGGATGCCCTCGGGGAACTGGAGATCCGCATCCTCGGCGCGGTCCTCGACGGCACCGACGAGGTCGCCTATGCGATGCCGCTCGGATGGGCCGGCGATCGGTATCGCATCACCGAAACCGGCGCCGGTCCCGCCCTCGAATGGCACATCGCTTTCGACGATGCGCGCATGCGGGACCGCTTCGCCGCCGGGACAGGCGCTCGCCTCGCTGCGCGGCGGCGGGACGGGTACTCGCCGCTGCTCACGCCGGTCGACATCCGGGGGAAACCGGGCCTGCAGTATCTGCTGACGCCGGACGGAGGATCCGAGTAATTCTTTTTTCCCCCCGCCGCTCCTAGTTTCCGGCGCATGGATTCCGCCACGCTGGTGCAGGGCCTCGTCACGGTCGCCGTCGGTGCGATCTCGGGTGGCATCACCAACGCCGTCGCCATCTGGATGCTCTTTCATCCCTATGAGCTCCGCGGCATCGGACCCTTCAAGCTTCAGGGCGCGATCCCGAAGAACAAGGAACGGCTGGCGAAAAGCATCGGAAAGACTGTCGGCGAGCGGCTCCTCACACCCGAGGACCTGAGCGAGCGACTCGGCGCCCCGGCGGTGCGCGCGGCGTTCACCGACGCGATCGGCGGCGCCCTCGGCACGCTGCTCGAGCAGGAGCGCGGCCCGCTGCGCGAGCAGCTGAGCCCCGAGGTGATGCGCTCGCTGGACGAAGCCGTAGCCGGACTCGCGCCGAAGGTGGCGGACCGCGTGGCCACCTGGGCGGAGAGCGAGGACTTCGCCCGGATGATCGGCGGCTTCATCGACCGCATCGCGGCCGAGGTCGGCGAGCGGCCGATCGGCGGCGCGCTGGCGGGTGGGCATCGCGAGCTCATCGCCGGCAAGGTCCAGGGCTGGGTCGGAAGCCTCGCCGAAGGCGATGAGCTCGAAGCGACGCTCCGGCGCTTCGTCGCCACCCAGCTCCAGAAGCTCGAGGCGGACGGCCGGCCGCTGCTCGATCGGCTGCCGCCGGGCCTGATCGGCGCCGTCGAGCACGCGATCACCGACTACCTCCCCATCGCACTCGAACGGCTGAGCGCCCTGCTCGGCGACCCGGAGGCGCGCGCGAAGATCGAGGTGGCGCTGCGGGACGCGTTCGATCACTCGGTGCGCGACCTGCTCCTCCACGAGCGCATCCTCGCCAAGCTCGTGGTGACCGACCGGACGATCGAGCGGCTGGTGGACGGCTTCGAGGCCGAGGGGTTCGATCGCTTCGCCGAGGCCGTCTCGGATCCGGGCATGAAGGCGCAGGTGACGCGCGCGGTGAACGACGCGGTCGTCAACTTTCTCCGCATGCCGCTCTCGGAGCGGATCCGCCGGCTCACCCCGGACAAGCGCCAGGCCCTCGAACAGACACTCGGCGACTGGCTCGTCCGCGTCGCGCGCGACCAGGCCACGCGTGATGCGCTCGCGCGCACCGTGGACCAGCTGATCGATGCCGTCGAGCGCCGCACCTGGAACGACGTGATCGGCGTCGTCCCGCGGGACCGCACGGTCCGCTATGCGGCCGACGTCCTCTCGGGCGAGCGCGGCCGGCAGTGGATCGAGGACGGCGTGACGCAGCTCGCCGACCGCCTGCTCTCGCGCCCCCTCGGCCGCCCCTCGGCCTGGCTCGGCGAGGAATCGGTGGCGCGCCTGAGGGAGAACGTCGCCTCCGCCTCGTGGGTCTGGGTGCAGCGCGAGATTCCGCGGATCGTGCAACAGCTGGACGTGCAGGCGATGGTCGAGCAGAAGGTCCGCGGCTTCTCGACTCAGCGGATGGAGGAGATCGTCCGGAACGTCACCCAGAAGGAGCTCGATCTCATCGTCAAGCTCGGCTACTGGCTTGGCGGGGCGGTGGGGGTGGTGGCGTTTCTCATCAATCTCCTTTTCCGGTAACCGCGGCGGGCGGCTTCCAGGAGCCTGCCGGCGGCCCGCTTGAGGGCCGAGCCGGGAAGAGTGCACCCGAAAACACGAAAGGACGAAACGGGGCGGTGGCCGACGGGTTCACGATCGCAGCCCGGCACTCACGCCCGCGCGGGCG
>DAINRR010000043.1:0-23967 GCA_036741715.1 Gemmatimonadales bacterium | reverse complement strand
AGAACGTGCGCCTCGCCTCCGAGCTCACCGGCTGGAAGATCGATCTCTACTCGAGCCGCGAGTGGCTCGAGCGCGGCGGCGAGGGACCGCTCTTCGCGCCGCTCCCGACCGAGGACGAATCGGCGTCGCAGGTGCCGCTGAGCGAGCTCGCCGGGCTCTCCCCGGAGCTCGTGGCGCTCCTCAGCAGCGCCGGATACCAGACGCTGAACGACGTGCTCGACCTCGAGCGTGAGGATATCCAGCGCATCGAGGGGATGACGCCGGAGGCCGCCGATCAGCTCGTCGGCTTCCTGGCCGAGCTGACGGACGAGGAGAGCGACGGGTCGCCGCCGAAGGCATGACGCCGCTGCTGCGCCTGCTCGGGCTCGGCCGGCGCGGCGGGCATCTCGTGATCGGTGTGGACGCGGTTCGGCGGATGCTGCAGGCGGAGGAAGTGCGGTGCGTGGTGGTCGCGTCGGATGCGAGCCCGCGTGCCGTCGAGAAGGTGGTTCGCCTCGCGCGCGGGAAGGGTATTCCGCTCGTGGACGGACCGGACGCCGTGACGATCGGCGTGCAGTTGGGTAAGCCGCCGGTCATGGCGGTGGGCGTCAGGGATCGTGGACTCGCCGACGGCATTCTGCAGTCGGCACCCGGGCGCCAGCGGACGGAGGATTGAGTGGTCAAGACGAGAGTGCACGACCTCGCGGCGGAATTCGGCATCCCCTCGGAACAGCTGATGGGATTGCTCAAGGACATGGACATCTTTGTGCGCAGCCACATGTCGGCGCTGGAGAATGACCAGGTCGCCGCGGTGCGCGTCCGCTGGGAGCGCGAGAAGCGGAAGAGCGCCGAAGATGCCGCGCCCAAGAAGGGGCGCCGGAAGGCAGCCAAGGCCACCGAGCCACCGCCGCCGCCGGTCGAAGCGAAGCCCGTGCGTCGCCGTCGAACGGCCGCCGAGGTGGCCCAGGCCGAAGCCGTCGCCCAGGCGGAGCGCGACGCGGAGATCCCGACGATCGAGCTCGAGCGGCCGGTGCCGGAGCTGGTGGAGCAGCCGACGGCCCGGTCCATCGAGGAGCGCGCGCGCGCGCTCTTCAAGGACCTCCCGCCGGCACCCGTCGAAGAGGAAGCGCCGGAGTCGGAGTCCGCGGACGCCGCGGCTCCGTCCGCGCCCGCCCCGGCCGCGGCGTCGGCCGCACCCGCGCCGCCCCCGCCGGCAGCACCGGCCGCGCCCAATCGGGCGCCGTTCATCCCCCCGCGCATCACGCGCGCACCGCCTCCGCAGCGCTCGAACCAGGGCGGCGGTCAGTCGCAGCAGCGGCCCGGGCAGGGGCCGCGACCGGTCTTCAGCAGCAGTGCCCCTGGCGGCGGACCGGCGCGTCCGGGCGCGGATCGCCCTGCGCCCGCGCGCACCTTCGGGCCCGACGCCGAGAAGGGTGGGAGCCGCAAGAAGGGAAAGAAGGGACGCCGCGGCTTCGTCGATCAGGAAGCGGTGCAGGCGAACATCGCGAAGACCCTGCAGGGCATGAAGGGTCCCGGCGGCCGCAAGGGCCGACGCTCGGATGAGCCATCGTACCGCGACCTCATCGCCGGGCGGATGGCGGAGGAAAAGGAGAAGGAAAAGACCCGCGTTCGCGTGAACGAGTTCATCTCGGTGAGCGAGCTCGCGGCCGCCATGAAGATCCCGGCCACCCAGATCGTCCAGTTCGCGTTCAAGGAGCTGGGCCTCATGGTCACCGTGAACCAGCGGCTCGATTTCGACCAGATCGACCTGATCGCCTCCGAATTCGGGTTCGAGGCGGTCCGTGAGGATGAGTACCAGGCGGAAGCGGAGACGGTCGACGAGCCGGATACGGACGAGGAGCTGGTCTCGCGACCGCCGGTGGTGACGATCATGGGCCACGTCGACCACGGGAAGACGTCGCTGCTCGACCACATCCGCAAGGCCAACATCGTCGCGGGAGAGGCCGGCGGCATCACGCAGCACATCGGCGCCTACCACGTCGAGCTGCCGGGCGGCAAGGAAATCACCTTCCTCGACACCCCGGGCCACCAGGCCTTCACGGCCATGCGAGCCCGCGGCGCGCAGGTGACCGACATCGTCGTGCTCGTCGTCGCGGCGGACGACCAGGTCATGCCGCAGACCATCGAGGCGATCAGCCACGCGAAGAACGCCGGCGTGCCACTCGTCGTCGCCATCAACAAGATCGACCTCCCGTCCGCCAACCCGGCCAAGGTCAAGCAGGACCTCCTGCAGCACAGCGTGGTGCTCGAGGAGTTCGGCGGCACGGTGCTGCACGCGCCGATCTCCGCCAAGAAGGGCACGGGGATCGACCAGCTGCTCGACCAGATCCTGCTGCAGGCGGAGATCCTGGACCTCAAGGCCAATCCGGCGGGCCGCGTGCAGGGCACCGTGCTGGAGGCGACGCTCGATCCCGGCAAGGGCCCGCTCGCCACCATTCTCGTGCAGCGCGGCACCCTGCACGTGGGCGACAATTTCATCTGCGGCAAGTTCAGCGGCCGTGTGCGCGCACTCTTCGACGAGCGCGGCAAGCCGGTCAAGGAAGTCGGGCCGTCGATGCCGGTGCAGATCCTCGGCTTCGAGGGCGTGCCGGCCGCCGGCGATTCGTTCACCGTCGTCACCGACGCCGTCGAGGCGCGTGATATCGCGCAGAAGCGCCAGCGGCTCGAGCGCGAGGCGCAGAATCGCCGCAGTCAGAAGGGCACGAGCCTCGAGGACTTCAGCCGCGCGCTCAAGGAAGGCCAGGTCTCCGAGCTTCGCATCATCATCAAGGCGGACCAGGGCGGCCCGGCCGAAGCCCTCGCCGACGCACTGGCACAGCTCGGGACCTCCGAAGTGCGGGTGGATGTCGTCCACCGCGGCGTCGGCGCCATCACCGAAAGCGACGTGCTCCTCGCCAAGGCGTCGGGCGCGATCATCCTGGGCTTCCACGTGCGCCCGGACTCGAACGCGCGCGCGGCAGCCGAGCGTGAGCAGGTGGACGTGCGCACCTACCGCATCATCTACGAGGCGGTGGAGGACGTCCGGAACGCCCTCGAGGGCCTGCTCAAGCCCGAGGAGCGCGAGACCGTGCTCGGCGAGGCCGAAGTGCTGCAGCTCTTCAAGGTGAGCAAGGTCGGCACCATTGCGGGCTGCATGGTCCGGAGCGGGACGATCCAGCGCACCGCCAAGGCGCGCGTGATGCGCGACGGCTCGACGGTCTACACCGGGCAGCTCTCCAGCCTCAAGCGCTTCAAGGACGATGTGCGCGAGGTGCGCGACGGCCAGGAATGCGGTATCGGCGTCGAGAACTTCAACGACCTCAAGGTCGGCGACCGGATCGAATCGTACCGCCTCGAGGAAGTGAAGCGGACGCTCGAGGCGAGCTCGTCGGCCGGGACGGGGTGATCGTCGCGGTCGGCACGTGGGAGCTGCACCTCCCGGGGTGCAGTTCCCTAAAGGAGAAGCGGGGCGTCCTCAAGCCCGTGCTCGCGGCGCTCCGGCAGAAATGCAACGTGTCGGTCGCGGAGACGGCTCATCAGGATCTCTGGCAGCGCGCGGAAATTGCCTGCGCGGCGGTCGGCTCCGACCGGCGTGTCGTCGAGGAGACGCTGCGCCTGGCGGACCGGATCGTGGAAGGGGCGGACGGGATGCGCATCATCGATACGGCGACGGTGTTCCGGTGAAGGGCTCCTCGCGGCGCCCCGAACAGGTGGGCGAGACGATCCGCCAGGTGATCGCCGACCTGCTCCTTCGCGGTGAAGTGCGGGACCCGCGGGTCGGGCTCGTGACGGTCACGCGAGTGGAGGTGACCAACGACCTCTCGCACGCCACGATCTTCGTGCGCGCCCAGGGCGACGACGCGGAGCGCGAGCGGGCCGTCGAAGGGCTGAAGAGCGCGGCGGGCTTTCTCCGGAGCCGCGTGGCGCGCGTGCTGACGACGCGCACGGTGCCCGAGCTCCACATCGAGGCCGACCGGGGACTCGAGCATGCCGCACGCATCAACGAGCTGCTCGAGGGCATCCGGCGGGAGTCGGCGGACTGAGCGGCGCGGTGCTGGTGGACAAGCCCGCCGGCCCGACGTCGCACGACGTGGTCGGCGCGGTGCGGCGGGCGCTGGGTGTCAGGAGCGCAGGGCATACGGGGACTCTCGATCCCTTCGCGAGCGGGCTCATGATCGTCCTGCTCGGACGCGCCACGCGCCTCGCCCGTTTCGTTTCCGGGCAGCCGAAGCGCTACTTCGCGACGGCCCGGCTCGGCGTGGCGACGACGACCGACGACCCCACGGGAGCACCGCTTGCCCCGGCAGGCGGGGTCGGAGGGGTGCCGTCCGCAGGGGAAATCGCGGCGGCGCTCGAAGGATTTCGCGGCACCACGATGCAGCGGCCGCCCGCGTACTCGGCGCGCCACATCGACGGGGAGCGAAGCTACCGGCTGGCCCGGCGCGGGATCGAAGTCGCACTGCCGGAGACGCCCGTGACGGTGCACGACGTCTCGCTCCTCGCGCTGCGCGACGAGGAGATCGACTTCCGCCTCACGGTGAGCGCCGGCACGTACGTTCGCGCCATCGCGCGGGATCTGGGCGAACGGCTCGGTACGGCGGCCCATCTTGCGGTCCTGCGCCGCGAAGCGATCGGCCCCATCGAAGTGGATCGCGCGGTTCCCCTCGCCTCGCTGAGCCGCGAGACGCCGGTGCTGAGCCCGCTCGAGGTGCTGGGCCACTTGCCGAGCCGCTCGCTCGATGCGGCCGAAGCGCTCGATGTCTCGCACGGTCGATCGATCGGCGGCGGCGGCGCGACTGGGGAAGGCGACGCCCTCGCGCTGGTACGCGAGGGACGACTCGCCGCCGTGGCCGAGTGGCGGGACGGGCGCCTGCAGCCCGTCGTCGTGCTCGAGAGCGCATGACACGCCGCGGGAGCATCGTGACGGTCGGGTCCTTCGACGGCGTGCACCTCGGGCATCGTGCCGTGCTCGGCGAGATTGCGCGGCGCGCCGCGGAAGCGGGCCTCCGGAGCGTCCTGGTGACGTTCGATCCGCATCCGCTCGAAGTCGTCAACCCGCCCGCGGCGCCGCCCCTGCTGACCGTCGGCGCCGAGCGGCTGGAGATCCTGGCGCAGACGACGCTCGACGAGGTGCGCCTCCTGCGGTTCGACCGCCGGATCGCGGCACTCGCGCCCGAAGAGTTCGTGCGCGAGATCCTGCTGGAGCGGTGCGGCATGCGGGCGCTGGTGATCGGGCACGATCACGGGTTCGGCAGGGGCCGGAGCGGGGACGTCAATACGCTCCGGCGGCTGGGCGCCGAACATGGCTTCGTGGTCGACGTCGTGGCGCCGGTGGACCGCGGGGCGCAGCGCGTCTCGAGCTCCCTCATCCGGCGCGCGGTGGCCGGCGGCGACCTCGACACGGCCGCCGCGCTGCTCGGTCGACCCTACTCGGTGAGCGGCGTGGTCGAGCGGGGCGCGCAGCGAGGGCGAACGATCGGCGTCCCGACCATCAACCTCGCCGCGCCGTCGCCCCGGAAACTTCTGCCGCCCGACGGCGTCTATGCGGTGATGGTGGAGACGCCCTCCGGCCGGTTCGGCGGGATGCTCAACCAGGGCACGCGCCCGACGGTCGGCGACACGACGCGGACACTCGAGGCCAATCTGTTCGGGTTCGAGGGAGACCTGTACGACCGCACGGTCCGGATCGACTGGATCCGGCGGATCCGCGACGTCCGGCGATTCGCCTCGCTGGAGGACCTGAAGGCCCAGCTGGCGCACGATCGCGCCAGCGCCGAAGCGGCACTCGCTTCGGCGCATGACCCCAGTGGCGCCCCCGGCGCCCGACATCACGAGTGACGATGTTCTCATCCATCCGGAATCGACTGATCCTGATCGGGCTGCTGGTCGCCGCCTGCATCTTCGCCCTCCTGCCACGCGAGGTCACGACCCGCGTCCGCGGCGCCGACAACGTCATGCGCGACAGCGTGTCGAAGGAAGTGCCGATCAAGCGCGGACTCGACCTGCAGGGAGGGATGCACCTTGCCCTCGAGCTCGATCAGCGGCGCCAGGTGTCTTCCGACGTGGCCCGGGACATCGAGCTCGCGCTGACGGTGCTGCGCAACCGGATCGATGAGTTCGGCGTGACCGAGCCGGTCATTCAGAAGGAGGGAAGCGAGCGCATCATCGTCGAGCTCGCCGGGATCAGCGATCCGCAGCGCGCCAAGGACATCGTCCAGGAGGCGGCGTTCCTCGAGTTCCGGATCACGGACGAGACCCAGGCGCTCGAAAAGGCGCTGCCCGCCATGGACCGCGCCCTGCGTGCGGCGGGCGTCACGGCAGTCCCGGGTCAGGCGCCAGCCCCCTCCGCGGTCGAGGCGCTGCTGGGCGGCGCCGATACCGCGAGGCGCGATTCCGCCGGGGCCGACAGCGTCGCCGCCGACACCGCGAGCCTCACGCCGGGAGCGGCCATCCTGAGCGGGCTGATCCAGCCGAGCGGCGAAATGCCGGGCGAGTATCTCGTCAGCGAGACGGCCTATCCCCGGGTGGACAGCCTCCTCAACGTCCCGGCCGTGCGGCGGGTGCTGCCGCGCGGGATCACGTTCCTCTGGGCCGCCCTGCCGACGAGCGTCGGCGTCCAGTCGTACCGCTATCTCTACGCCCTCGATGACCGCCCCATCATCACCGGTGAGCGGCTGGTGGACGCGCAGGCGCAGCTCGATCCGCTCACCAATGCCCCGGTCGTGAATTTCGAGCTCGACCGCGCCGGCGGGCGCGAATTCGGCGCGCAGACCGCGCGTCACGTCGGCGACTACATGGCGATCATCCTTGACGGCGAAGTCCAGGGCCGTCCGCCGGTCATCCAGGAGCGTATCAACCGGAGTGGCCGCATCACGCTCGCCGGCCGCACGGTGGAAGACGCCCGCGACCTCGCGCTCACCCTCCGCGCGGGCTCGCTTCCGATCCCGCTCAAGATCGTCGAGGAGCGTCAGATCGGCGCGAGTCTCGGACAGGACGCGATCAGCTCGGGCATCGTGGCCGGCATCATCGGCGCGATCTTCGTGGTCGTCGTCATCGTGGCGTACTACAAGATGGCGGGCGCGCTCGCGATCGGGGCGCTGCTCATGTACGTCCTGCTCACGCTCGGCGCGCTGGCGGCGCTAGGTGCCACGCTCACTCTGCCGGGGCTGGCTGGTCTCATCCTGTCGATCGGCATCGCGGTCGACGCGAACGTGCTGATCTTCGAACGGATCCGCGAGGAGCTCGCGCTCGGCAAGTCGGTGCGCCTCGCCGTGGACGAAGGATTCCGCCACGCCATGAGCGCCATCATCGACTCGAACGTGACCACCGCGCTCACCGCGCTCTTCCTGTATCAGTTCGGCACCGGCCCGGTGCAGGGCTTCGCGGTCACGCTCATCATCGGTATTGCGGCCTCGCTCATCACCGCGGTCTTCGTGACGCGCACCTTCTTCATGATCTGGCTGGAGCGTCGTCCGGCCATGTCCACGCTGAGCATCTGAGATGAGACTCTTCGCCAACGCCAATTACGATTTCCTGGCGCGCCGCCGCATCGCGTACACGATCACGGCGGTGTTCCTGCTCGCCGGGCTGGTGGCCATGCTCGTCCGGGGCGTCAATTACAGCGTGGAATTCACCGGCGGCACCCGCATGCGGGTCGAGGCCGTCGAGGCGGTGGACGTGGGCGCGATCCGTGACGGCCTCGCGGAGCAGGGCATCACGGGCGCCGAGATTCAGACGTTCGGGTCGGATCGCGAGTTCGTGATTCGCGCCGGGAGCGCGCGCGAAGGCGCCGACCCCAACGACACCGAAGCCACCTCCGGCGCCATCCGCGGCGCGCTCGATGCCGTGATCGGGCCGGATCAGTACCGCGTCCTCCAGAGCGGCGCCGTGAGCGCCAAGGTCGGCAGCGAGCTGCGCGTCAAGGCGCTGTACGCGATCCTGCTCTCCTTCGCCGCCGTTCTCGCCTATCTCGCCGTCCGGTTCGAGTGGCGCTTCGGCGTCGCCGCCATTCTCGCCACGGCGCACGACCTGCTGGCGACCATCGCCTTCATCGCCCTCCTCCGCATCGAGGTCAGCCTCTTCGTGGTGGCGGCACTGCTGTCCATCGTGGGGTACTCGCTGAACGACACGATCGTCATCTTCGACCGCGTCCGCGAGAACCTCCACAAGCTCAAGCACATGGGCTTCGCGGAGATCCTCAACCGGTCGGTGAACGAGACGCTGCCGCGCACCGTCATCACCGGCGGCACCGCCCTCGGGAGCCTCGTCGCCATGGCCGTGCTCGGTGGCGACGTGGTCCGCCCATTCGCGCTGATCATGCTGTTCGGGCTCGTGGTCGGCACGTTCTCCTCCATCTTCGTTGCCTCGCCCGTGCTGCTCGAGATCGAGCGGCGGTGGCCCGGCCCGCACGCGCGCGGGCTCCGGACCGATGGACGAAAGCCGGCCGTGGCGCCGGGGCGGAAGACGCAGCCCGTCGCCTGAGCCGATGCTCGTCGATACGCACTGCCATCTCGGCGATGCCGCATACGCAGCGGACCGGGCGGAGGTGGCGGCGCGGGCCTGGGCCGCGGGCGTCGGGCACATCGTGGTGATCGGGGAGTCCCCCGCGTCGGCCGACGGCGCCCTGGCGCTCGCGGCCGACCCGAGGTGCTCCGCCACGGCGGGCGTGCATCCCCACATCGCAGCGGAATGGACCGACGAATCGGCGAGCTGGCTCTCGGAGCGGCTCGCCGATTCGCGCGTCGTGGCGGCGGGAGAGATGGGGCTCGACTATCATTACGAGCACTCGCCGCGTGCCGTGCAGCAGCGGGTGTTCGACGCGCAGCTCGGGCTCGCCGGCGCAGCCGGGAAGCCGGCCGTCATCCACGCGCGCGAGGCGGACGAGGACGTCGCGGCGCTGCTCGAGGCGCATCCCCGGACCGTCTGCATCCTGCATTCCTTCAGCAGCGGGATGGGCCTGCTCCGTGCGGGCGTCGCGCTCGGGCACTACGTCTCGTTCAGCGGCATGATCACCTTTCGCAGCTGGCAACTCGACGCCGCCATCCGGGACACGCCGCTTGACCGGCTCCTGATCGAGACCGACGGCCCCTATCTCGCCCCCGTGCCGCACCGCGGCAAGCGGAATGAGCCCGCCTTCGTCGGGCAGGTCGCCGATCGACTCGGCGCGGTGCTCGGGATGAGCGGCGCCGAGGCGGCCGCGCTGACGGCCGCGAACGCACGCCGGGTCTTCGGCGAGAGGCTCGCCATCGCGGCGTGAGCCGCATTCGCCGTTCGTCATCACACCCTTCGTGGGAGGCTTCGTGCCCTCGGTTCCTTCCGATATCGCGATTGCGCAGGCTGCCCGGCTCCGCCCCATTGCCGACGTCGCCGCCGAAGTGGGGCTCGGACCCGACGAGTTCCTGCCCTACGGCCGTCACAAGGCGAAGGTCACCGCCGAAGCCGTGAAGTCGCGCACGCCGAAGGGGCGACTGGTGCTCGTGACCGGCATCAATCCCACCCCGGCCGGCGAGGGGAAGAGCACCGTGGTCGTCGGGGTGGCCCAGGCGCTGCGGCGCCTCGGAAAGAAGGTCATCGTCTGCATCCGCGAGCCATCACTCGGGCCGGTCTTCGGCGTGAAGGGCGGGGCGGCGGGTGGCGGATACGCGCAGGTCGTGCCGATGGACGAGATCAATCTCCACTTCACCGGAGATTTCCATGCGATCACGTCGGCGCACAATCTCCTGTCGGCCATGCTGGACAATCACGTCCACCACGGGAACGCGCTCGGGCTCGATGCACGGCGCATCACCTGGCCCCGGACGATGGACATGAACGACCGCGCGCTGCGCTCGATCGTCGTCGGCCTCGGCGGCATGAACGGTGGCCCCTCGCGCGAGGACCGGTTCGTCATCGTTCCCGGCAGCGAGATCATGGCGATCCTCTGCCTTGCCCGCGACATCGTGGACCTCGAGCGCCGGCTCGCCAGCATCATCGTCGGCCTCACGCGCGACCGGCGTCCCGTGACGGCCGGAGACCTCAAGGCGTCGGGCGCGATGACGCTCCTGCTGAGGGATGCGCTCCAGCCGAATCTCGTGCAGACCCTCGAGGGCGGTCCCGCGCTGGTGCACGGCGGACCCTTCGGCAACATCGCGCACGGCTGCAATTCGATCATGGCCACGAAGCTCGGCCTGGCCCTCGGCGACATCGTGCTCACCGAGGCAGGCTTCGGGGCCGATCTCGGCGCCGAGAAGTTCTTCGACATCAAGTGCCGGTTCGGCGGACTGAATCCCGAAGCCGCCATCGTGGTCGCCACGATCCGCGCGCTCAAGATGAACGGCGGCGTGAAGAAGGATCAGCTGGGCACGCCGGACGTCGCCGCGCTCACGAGAGGCCTCGTGAACCTCGAGGCCCATGTGCGCAACGTCGGAAAATTCGGCGTCCCGGTGGTGGTCGCGCTCAATCGCTTCACCTCCGATTCGGACGAGGAGATCCGGACGGTGCTCGATGCGGCCGCCGCCTGGGGCGCGCGGGCCGCGCTGAGCGAGGTCTGGGAGAAGGGCGGCGAGGGGGGCGAGGCGGTCGGCCGGGAGGTGCTCGCCCTCCTCGACGAGGGCAAGGCGAGCTTCCGCCCGCTCTACGACGACGCGCTTCCGATCAAGGAGAAGATCGAGACGATCGCACGGGAGATCTATGGTGCCGACGGCGTCAACTACGCGCCGGCGGCCGAGAAGAACATCGCCCAGTGCGAAGCGATGGGGCTCGGCGCGACCCCCGTCTGCATCGCCAAGACACAGTATTCCTTCAGTGACGATCCCACGCGCCTCGGACGGCCCAGCGGCTTCCGCATCACGATTCGCGACGTGTACCCGTCTGCCGGTGCCGGATTCGTGGTGGCGCTCGCCGGCGATATCATGACGATGCCCGGGCTCGCGAAGGTGCCGGCGGCCGAGGCGATGAAGGTCCATCTTGACGGCACGATCGAAGGACTGTTCTGATGCGATTCGTAGCCACGGAACAGGCGCCGAAGGCGATCGGACCGTACAGCCAGGGCGTGATCGCCAACGGGTTCCTCTATACCGCCGGCCAGATCGCGCTCGACCCCGCGACGATGCAGGTGGAGGCGGAGGGCATCACCGAGCAGACCGAGCGCGTCATGGCCAACCTCGCCGCGATCCTCGCCGCTGCCGGGTCCGACTTCGCCAGGGTGGTCAAGACCACGGTGTACCTCACCGACATGGCCGACTTCCAGGCCATGAACGACGTGTATGCGCGCGCGTTCGGCAGTCACCGGCCGGCACGGTCGACGGTCGCCGTCGCCGGATTGCCGAAGGGAGTGCGCGTGGAGATCGATCTCGTCGCCGAGGTCGGTGGCTGACGTGACTGCAGGGGAGTGGATCGGGTCTGGTGGCCTGGCCGATCTTCAAAATCGCGTCGGAGACGCCTCGCGCGGCTCCGGTGGGTTCGATTCCCACACGCTCCCGCCACGCCGCGCTCGCGCGGCACGATCGCTCGGTGCGAGCATCGCCCTCGCGATCGCCGTGCTCCTGCCGTCCACGCTCGGTGCCCAGGACTCGGCTGCCGTCGCCCGGCCCGACTCGGTCAAGGCACTCATGCCGGATTCCAACTCCGCCCTCGCTCCCGACACGATCCCCCTCGACTCCTCGCGCGCACCGAGTCCCGCCGGGGCGATGATCAAGTCGCTCCTGATACCGGGCCTCGGTCAGATCTCGCTCGGACGCAAGCTCACTGCGGCGGTCTTCGTCGCATTCGAAGGCGCGGCCATCGCCATGGTGCTCAAGTCGCAGCGGGAGCTCAACGATGCACGGGACGCGAGCGGCGGGGAGGAAACGCCGCTCGTCATGGAGAAGTCGCGGAAGCGGGAGGACTGGCTCGTGCTGATGGGCGTGAATCACGTGCTGTCCGGCCTCGAGGCCTACGTGTCCGCTCACCTCTGGGATTTCCCCGGGGAGCTCCAGATCCAGGCCGTGCCCGGTGGCGTCCGCGCCGCCGCATCCGTTCCGCTGCGCTTCTGATGAATTCCGCACCGATCGGCATCTTCGACTCGGGGCTGGGCGGCCTCACCGTCGCCCGGGCCATTTTCGAGCGGCTTCCGCACGAATCCACGGTGTACTTCGGTGACACCGCGCGGGTTCCCTACGGCCCGAAGTCTCCCGAGACCGTGCAGCGCTACAGCCTCGAGATCCTGCACTGGTTGCTCACGCAAGGGGTCAAAGCGGTCGTGATCGCGTGCAACACGAGTACGGCGCATGCGCTCGCCGCGCTGCGGCAGGCTTCGCCGGTGCCGGTCGTCGGCGTCATCGAGCCGGGCGCCCGGGCGGCCATCGCCGGATCGCGCGGCAAGGTGGGAGTCATCGGGACCGCCGGCACCATTGCGAGCGGCGCCTACCGCCGGGCGATCGAATCGCGCGCACCCGAGCTCGAGGTAGTGCAGCAGGCGTGCCCGCTCTTCGTCCCGCTCGTGGAGGAAGGGTGGTTCGATCATCCGGCCGCGCGGCTCATTGCCGCGGAATACCTCCGCCCGCTGCGGGATGCCGCCGTGGATGCCCTGGTGCTCGGCTGCACGCACTATCCACTCCTCAAGCCGCTGCTTCAGGAGGAAATGGGCCCCGACGTCCGGCTCATCGATTCCGGTGAGGAAACGGCCCGCGCGCTCGAGGAGATCCTCGCTCGCAATTCACTCAGCGGCGTCCCCGGTGCAGACCCGACCCACCGCTTCGTCGTGAGCGACGACGAGGCGCGGTTCCGTTCGGTGGGTCAGCGCTTCATCGGGGAACGGCTGTCGGGGGCGGAAGTGGTGCCGCTCGGATGAATCTCTGGAGCTCGATCG
This sequence comes from Gemmatimonadales bacterium, assembly GCA_036741715.1. Classification (GTDB taxonomy): domain Bacteria; phylum Gemmatimonadota; class Gemmatimonadetes; order Gemmatimonadales; family GWC2-71-9; genus CAMLLJ01. Next base: position 11,162 of record DAINRR010000043.1, on the reverse strand, counting down.
TCTCCTCCGTCACGACCGCATAGCTTCCTTCGTCGAGCCATGCTCCCGGATTGAGATAGAAACGGCCGGGTGCGGGCTCCGACAGGGCGGCCGCGTGACTGTGTCCCATGACGAGGAGGTCGATCGAAGGGTCCGCCACGAGCCGGGCTTCCGCCCAGCGGCGCTGCGCTGCAGCGTACCGGCCGCGCTCCTCGGGCGTCTGCGGCCGGCTCAGCAGGAGGGAACAGCGATCGACGAGCCGGAAGCCCAGGTCGGGGTGGAGCAGCCCGAAAGCCGCGGATGTCAGCGGATGGCCGACCACGCGGTGGGTCCATGACGACCGTCCGGGCCGCTCCGTGATGCCGTCGCCGTGGAGCGCGACGACCCGGCGCGCTCCGACGTCGAGTCGGAGCTCCCGCCGGGCGTACTGCACTCCCACATCCTCGCTCCAGAACGCCTTGCCCCAGCGATCGTGGTTCCCGCCCACCATGGAGACCGGCATGACACGCGCCAGCTTTGCCAGCGCAGCCGCAACAGGGAACCCCCGGCGCGGGATGGCGCGCGCATACGCGAACCAGAATTCGAAGAGGTCGCCTGCCACGAGCAGCGCGGTGCCCAGGCCGGGTGCCGCGTCGAGGAAGTCGAGGAGAGCCGACTCGGTTTCCGGGGATGCGCCCCCGACGTGTGCGTCCGCGACGACGAGTAGGCGGGGTTCGGTCACCGCGGAAGATAGGAAGCGCCCGGCGCAAACGGCAACCAGCCTGGCGGCGGCGCCCTGGTGTGGCGCTGCCGGCCGCAGGAGCGTCTATTCCCGATGAGCCTGCCGCCCATTTCCGACCTGACGGTGCGGGTCAATTATTCCGAGGTCGATCAGATGGGCGTGGTCTATCACGCCCGGTACATCGTGTGGCTCGACATGGCGCGCACCGAGCATCTCCGTCGCGCCGGGACGACGTACCGCGAGATGGAAGTGTCCGGCTATCGTCTCGTGGTCGGCGAGCTGCAGATGCGGTATCGCCAGCCTGCGCGCTACGACGATCTGGTGCGGATCCGGTGCTGGGTCCGCGAGCTGGCGTCGCGCAAGGTCACGTTCGGCTATGCCATCGAGCTCGCGGACGATGGGCGCCTGCTGGCTACCGCCACCACGGCCATGCTGGTGCTGAGCGCGGAGATGACACCGACGCGCCTGCCCGATGACATCCGCTCCGTCCTCATGGAGGTTCCCGATCCGGTTCGCCTCTGAGTACCGTCGTCGCCTGCCGGCCAGGGCGTGGTTTCGCTGCGGAATCGTGGCGCTCGCGCTCGGCGCCGGATCGTCGCCGCTCCGCGGGCAGGAGAGCGCCGTCGTCGAAGTGCTGGCGCCCGTCCTGGCCGCCGAGGACGCCCGGGCCTGGAAGCCGGAGATCCTTCGCGCCGCGCTCGTCTATCCGGATTCGCTCGTGCGCCGGACTGCCGCCGTCGCGGTCGGGCGGATCGGGGACCCCCGGGGCGTCGAGCATCTCGTCCCGCTGCTGTCGGATCCCGATACCACGGTCCGCGCCGCGGCAGTCTTTGCTCTCGGCCTCATCGGCGACACGTCCGCGGTGGGCCCGATTGCAGCGCGCCTCGGCGCCCCGCCCGTGCTCGACGCCGCGTCGGCGGCCGAAGCGGTCACCGCGCTCGCGCGGATCGGCGGGCCGCGGGCAGCCGAGCTGATCGCGGCCATTCTGCAGGGAAGGGCATCGCTCGCGGTCGCCGACCCCGGTGCGCTGATGCCGGTTGCGGCGCAGGAGTCGTGGCGTCTGGGAGAGGCTGCCCCCGTGGCGGAGCTCCTCCCGCTCGTTCGCGCGGAAGATGAGCAGCTCCGCACCGGGGCCGTGTTCGCCCTGAGCCGGCTTCGGCCGCCGGGCGCTGCCAACGCGCTGGGCGATGCGCTCAACGATCCGGTCCATGCCATCCGCTCGTACGCGGTTCGCGGATTCAACCGGCGGCTGGCGGAATCGTCGCGCCTGGGACCCGACGGCGCGGCGGCGCTGATCGCGCGGCTCGTGGACGATCCGGACATCGGCGTCCGCATCGGAGCGCTCCGCGCGCTCGGCGCGCTCGATACCGGGCGGTTCATCGCCCAGGTCGTGTCCCGGCTCGATGACGGAAACCTGAACGTGCGCGTACAGGCCGCCACCGCGCTCGGAGACATCGGCGGGCCCGAGGCGGTCGCCGCGCTGGAACGCGTCTTCGCGTCTCGGGCAGAGTTCGCGATCCGGCGGGAGGCCCTCCTCGGGCTGGCCCGCGCGGACACATCGGCCTTCCGCCGCGCCGCGCAGCCGTGGGTGGCGAGCCCGCGCTGGGAAGAGCGCGCCGTCGCGGCTGCCGGAAGCGGCGCCCTCGCTGGTCGGCCCCTGCTGCTCGACGATCGCGACCCGCGGGTCGTGGCGGCGGCGCTCGGGGCGTGGCAGGAAGGGTCTCCGAGTCGGGCGGAGGCGGCGCGGCGATTCGTGAGCCACAGCGACTTCGCGGTTCGCTCGCTGGCCGCGGGCATCCTTGCCGAAAGCCCGGCCCATGCGGATATCCAGCTCTTCTCGACGGCCTATGCACGTGCGGCGCGCGACACGGCGCCCGACGCCGCACTCGCCGCGCTCGCGGGATTGCTGGGGATCGCGGGCACCGGAGACGCCGCCGCCGCGCGGGTCGAAGCGGAGTTCGTCCAGCGGGTGCCCCGGCCGGAGAGCTACGTGCTGCGCCGCTGGGCCGAGGACCGGTGGCCGGCACTCTTCCGGCGCTGGGGCCCGGCGTACCCGCTGACCCCGCTGCGCACCATGCAGGACTATCGCGAGCTCGTGCAACGCTTCATCGTCGCGCCCGACTCGGTGCGCCGGCCGCACGTCGTGCTCGAGCTCGAGCGCGGCACGGTGGAAATCGAGCTTCTGGGACCGGAAGCGCCCGTCACCGTCGCGAACTTTCTGTCGCTCGTGGATCGGGGCGTGCTGAACGGCGCGCGCTGGCACCGTGTCGTCCCCGACTTCGTGGTACAGACCGGAGACCCGCGCGGTGACGGCTGGGGGGCGGCCGGCCCGCCGATCCGCGACGAGTTGAACCGCGAGAAGTACCTGCTCGGGACCGTCGGCATGGCGCTCTCCGGGCCCGACACCGGCGCGAGCCAGTGGTTCATCACCCTGAGTCCCCAGCCGCACCTCGACGGCTCCTACACCGTGTTCGGCCGGGTGGTGGGCAGTTATGCGTCGCTCACGCGCATCACGCAGGGAGACGTGATCCGCACTTCCCGCAGGTAGCTCGATGATCCGTCGCAGTGTTCTCGTGGCGCTCGCCCTGCTCACCGCCTCCGGCGGAGCGGTCGAGGCGCAGTTCTTCGAATTCGGCCAGAACAAGATCCAGTACCGCCGCTTCGACTGGCGCGTGCTCAAGGGCGAGCACGTGGACCTCTACTATTACCCGGCCGAGGAGGCGCTCGCCCATACCGCGCTGGCCTACGCGGAAGAGAGCTACGACTCGCTCGCGATCCGGTTCGGGCACGAAGTGCCTGCGCGCATTCCGCTCATCGTCTATGCCTCGCACGTCGATTTCGAACAGACGAACATTCTGCCGTTCGTGCCGCCGGAGGGGCTGCTCGGTGCCACCGACTTCCTCAAGCGGCGCGTCACGATGCCGTTCCGCGGCAATCTGGCCGAGTTTCGCCACACGCTCCGGCACGAGCTCGTGCATGTCTTCCAGCTGAGCCTCATCGCTGAGAGCTACAACGCCTCCCCGCGCGGCTCGCGGCCGGTGCTGCCGCTCTGGTGGACCGAGGGGCTCGCCGAGCTGTGGTCCGGCGGCGAGGACGCGCGCGACGAGATGATCCTGCGGGACATGACGCTCACGGGGCGCCTTCCCTCCATCGGCCAGCTCGAGTACGTCACCAGCTTCGTCGTCTATCCGCTCGGCGGGCGGATCCATCGCTGGCTCGCCGACACCTACGGCGACTGGCGGGTCGCGCTGCTCTATCGCGAGCTGGCGCGCCACGAATCCTTCGAAGCGGCGATCGAGGCCATCTACGGGCGCAAGCTGAGCGAACTGAGCGACGAGTTCCTCTACGCCATGCGCCGGGCATACTACCCGAGCGTCGAGACGCGGGCGCCGCCCTCACTCGCCGGGCGCGAGCTCGAGCGGCTCGCGATCAAGCCGGTGTTCCTCGCCGGCTCGGCCGGCGGCGACCAGCCGGGCGAGGTCGCCTACATCTCGCCGCGCACCGGGTATCTCACGGTCTATCGTCGCTCGCTGGAAGAGCGGGCGCGCGCGCGATCCGTCGTCGCGTCAGGCCGTTCGGAAGCGATCGAGTCGTTCCACGCGTTCGACAGCCGGATGGACGCATCGAGGCCCGGATATCTCCTCCTCTCCGCCCGGCACCACGATCGCGATGCCCTCCTGGTCTGGGACATGGCGCGCCGTCGTGCCACCGGCCGTTACCAGTTCGACGGGCTCGTGTCGGTGCTCTCGCCGCGCTGGATGCCGGACGGCCGCAGCATCGTCTTCAGCGGGCTGTCGGAAAGCGGCCTGTCGGACCTCTATCGCGTGCGGCTCCCGGGCGGCGAGCTCGAGCGGCTCACGAACGATCCGTTTCAGGACCTCGACCCGGCACCGAGCCCGGACGGGAGGACGCTGGTGTTCACGTCGGATCGGGGGGAGGCGGGGCGCGACGGCGCCATGAATCTCTTCCTGCTCGATCTCGCCACCGGCACGCCACGCGCGCTCACGCGGGGTCGCTGGGTGGACGAGACCCCGACGTGGGGCCCGGACGGCCGAGTCTACTTCACGTCGAGCCGCGACACCGTGCTCAACGTCTTCTCCGTGGACACGGCCGGCAACGGCCGCCGCGAGACCTCCGTCTGGACAGGTGCTTACGACGCCGACCCTCTCCCCGACGGGAGCGGCCTCCTGCTCGGTGGTTTCCAGGGCGCCAGCTACAACATCTATCGCGCGCCGTTCGATACCGTGGCGCAGCGACAGACTTTCACGCTCGACCGTGCGATGCCGGATGCAGGATGGGCCTGGGCCGTGCCGCGTGACACCACCACCGGCGGCGTCGAGGATGCGCCGTACCGCCGCCGCCTGACGCTGGACTTCGCTGCCGGGGGCATCACCGTGACGCCGGGATATGGCGGGGCACAAGGCGTCGCGGCCCTGCTGAGCGATATTCTCGGAGATCACCTGCTCTTCGCGAGCGTGGGTTCCTTTCAGGGGCGCGACGTCGGTTCGTTCTTCGAGAACCTGAACGCGACGGCGATCTACCTCAACCAGACCCACCGCGTGAACTGGGGCATCGGCGCCTTTCGCGCCGCCGGTCGAGTATTCGAGGGCGACCTGGAGCCATCCTTCACTGAGCGCTCGGCCGGTGCGATCGGGCTCATCCGCTATCCGCTGTCCCGGTTCTCGCGCCTCGAAGCCACCGCGGTGGTCGAGCACTCCGACCGGTTCGACTTCACGCTGCCGGATCCCCAGACCGACGACCTGAGGCGTGTCGGATGGATCGGCTCGAACTACGTGAGCTTCGTCCGGGACAACTCCCTCTGGATCCCGTCGGGCCCGATCGACGGCCGGCGGCTCGCACTGACGGCCGGCCTGTCGAGCGACTTTTCCAACGCCCGGTTCGACAGTTTCCTGTTGTCGGGAGACCTTCGCAACTACCTTCGGCTCGGGCGCCGCTCGACCTTCGCGTCCCGGCTCTACGGGTTCTACAGCGGCGGGGACCGTCCGAGGCGGGTGAACATCGGCGGAAGCACGGGGCTCCGGGGGTTTCCGAACTTCGGCCACATCATCGGCTCGCGCGCGTGGATGGCCAATCATGAGTTCCGCTTTCCGCTCCTCGATCGCCTGGTCTTCGGAACGCCGTTCGGCGACGTCGTTTTCCCCGAGTTTCAGGCGGCGTTCTTCGGAGATGTCGGGCGCGCATGGTTCGGAACCGGGTCCACGCGCCCCACGATCGGAAGCTATGGCGGCAGCATCCGCCTCGCGCTCGCGCCGCTCGCAGTGCTGCGCTTCGACGTGGGCCGGCGCTTCGGGGCCGATGATCTGGTGGGCTACAGCCTCGACCCCGAGGATCGCGACGCGGGTTTCGTTTCCTTCTTCTTTGGCTATAACTATTGATGCCGCAACGATTTCTTGTTGACCCCCGCCACGCCGGGCTCTATCTTGCTCTCTCCGTCCTAGCCTGTGCGCCGCGGCGTCCGGCCGCCCTGGTTCCCGAAGCGACTCCCGTCGTCGGTCGCGAGCAGGTGAGCCGCTGGGTCGACGCGTCGCAACCGGTGGGCTCCCGGACCATCCGGTTCCGCTGGCAGCTGCAGGACGATCGCGGCGCCGCCGGCGGGCGTGGCACCGCGAGGGTCGCTGCCCCCGACTCGGTACGTCTCGATATCGTCGGACCGCTCGGGGCGGGACGCGGTGCGGCCGTCGTGGTGGGCGACAGCGCCCGCTGGACCGACCCGCCGGACATCATCGAACGGCTCGTGCCGAGCTATCCGCTCATGTGGGCCATGTTCGGTGTCGAGCGCCTGCCGCCGGCCCAGGCAATCCTCCGTGGGGCGTCCGATTCCGGAAGCACCATGTGGGAGTGGGCGGCGGGCCCCGACACGGTCAGCTATGTCCGGCGCGCGTCTCCGGCGCGGCTCGTCGCAGAATCGCGACAGGCCGGCCGCGTGATCGGGCGCGTGGAAACCGAGCTCGGCTCCGACGGCCACCCGACGACGAGCCGGCTCACGGTTCCCTCGGTCCCGGCACGACTCACCCTCACCTTCACGGCGAGCGCACCTTCTGATTCCTTCCCGGCTGATCTCTGGCGCGCTGCTCCTTAGCGTCTCGCTCGGTGGCTGCCTCTATCGCTTCAGCGGGGGCGGCCTCCCGTCGGAGATCCGCACGGTCGCCGTCCTTCCATTCGAGAATCGCACGCCGGAGCCGACGCTCACCCAGGATGTGAATGCCGCGGTGCGCGCTGCAGTCGAGGAGCGGCTCGGGCTTCGGCAGGAAGGGGAGGAAACGGCGGACGCGCTGGTGCGTGGCAGCATCACCCGCTACGAGCCCGATGTCCCGGTGGCGTACACCGGCAACGACGTCAACAACCGTGTCGACGTCACCCGGCGCCTCGTGCAGATTACCGTCAGCGTCGAGATCGTCAATCAGCGGACCAGCCGTACGATCTGGCAGCGATCCGGGCTCACGGTGGAGGGCGACTATGAGCCCGGCAGCGAGACTGAACGGGAGGGCAGGGATGAGGCGCTCCAGCGCCTCACCGTCAACATCGTCGAAGGAGCGCAATCCCAATGGTGATTCGCTCGCGCCGCGGTGGAAGCCGGCTCGGATGCCTCGTCTCGCTCGCGCTCTTCGCCGGCGCGCTCTACTACGGGATCAACATCGGCGAAGTGTACATCCGCTACTACCAGCTGCAGGAGGAGATGCGCTCCGCAGCCCGTCTCGCGCCGAGCATCGACGATCAGGTCATCAAGCGGCGGCTCGCCGACAAGGTGGACGATCTCGGCCTTCCGGTGGAAGCGCACCGCTTCGTCATACGCCGGCGCCGCACCATCACCATCGAGACCTCGTATTCCGAAACGCTCGACCTCCCGTTCCTCAATCACACCTTCCGCTTCACTCCCCGGGCCGAAGCTCCGATCTGAGCCGGCCCGGCCGGGACTCCGCATGCCGCGACCTGACAACCGTGCCGCCGACGCCCTGCGCCCGCTCGTTCTCGAGCGACAGGCCAACCCGTATGCAGAAGGCTCCTGCCTCATCCGGATGGGAGGGACCCTCGTCCATTGCACCGCGAGTGTCGAGCCCGGCGTTCCCGGCTTCCGCAAGGGCACCGGCCTCGGCTGGGTCACGGCCGAGTACGCCATGCTCCCGCGCGCCACGGTGGAGCGCACCTCACGGGAGCGAAATGGGCCGGGTGGGCGAACCCAGGAAATTCAGCGACTGATCGGCCGCTCGCTGCGCGCGGCCATGGGGACGATGGCGTTCGGCGAGTATACCATCCGCGTCGACTGCGACGTGCTGCAGGCGGACGGGGGAACCCGCACGGCGAGCATCACCGGCGGCTGCGTCGCCCTCGTGGATGCCTGCGCCTGGCTCGCCGCGCGCACCGGCACCGCCTCGCCCTTTGGAACGCTCGTCGCAGCCGTCAGTGTCGGGATCGTGGAACGCGAGCCGCGCCTCGATCTCATGTATCTCGAGGACCGCGATGCCGGCGTGGACGCGAACATCGTGATGCTCGAGCCCGACCGCTTCGTCGAGGTCCAGGGTACCGGCGAGAACGGCACCTTCTCGCGCGACGAGCTCGACATCCTCCTCGGCTACGGCCAGCAGGGCATCACCCGCCTCTTCGCCGCGCAGCGCGCGTCGCTCGGCTGGTGAAGCTCCTCGTCGCGACCCGGAGCGCAGGGAAACAGCGCGAAATGGTGCGCGCCCTCGAGGGAGCGGGGCACGAAGTCGCGTTTCCCGATGACGCCGGTATCTACGAATCCCCGGAGGAGGACTCCCTGGAGCTCGGGGAGACATTCGAAGCCAACGCACGGCTCAAGGCGGAGTACTTCGCGAAGCGCTCGGGCCTGCCCACCCTGGCCGACGACTCGGGTCTCGAGGTGTTCTCGCTCGGGGGGGCGCCCGGCGTGCGCTCGAAGCGGTGGGCCGGTGCAGCCGGGCCGGCAGCGGAAGTGGATGCCGCGAACAACGAGGAGCTCAGGCGCAGGCTCCTCGGCGCGGACGAATCCCGCCGCCGCGCACGCTATCGCTGTGTGCTCGTGCTGCTGCGCTCACCCGGGGCCTTGCCCGAGGTCTTCGAGGGCTCCTGCACCGGGACGATCGTGACCGAGCCGCGCGGCACCGGGGGCTTCGGCTACGATCCCTGGTTCCTGAGTGACGAGCTCGGCAAGACGTTTGCGGAAGCCACGGCGGACGAAAAGGCGGCCGTCAGTCATCGCGGCCGCGCTCTCGCAAAGCTCATCGAGGCCATCACCTAGCGTTTCTTCTTTCGCGCCCCCATGGCTCGCGCGATCTCCGGGTCGGCATCAGGACCGCTCAGCTCGACCTCGGGCTCCTGCGCATCCTGCATCCGCCGGCCGAGCTTCTCCTTTTCTTCGTCCGGAACGATCTCGGCACCCGGCTGCGGAATTCCCGCGGCCGTGAAGTAATCCTTGTTGTAGTTGTCGTTCGCCTTGTTCTTTCCCATGGGTTCCCCCGGCCGTCAGGCCGGCTCAAGCGTGAAGCGCAGCACCCCGCCGACACCCTCCGCATCATCCAGCGCCGATTCACCTTCGATGAAGCGCACGGTGGCGCCAGTCGCGAGTGCCTGGTGAACGAGCTGCGCTGCAAGGTCGACGGTCTGCGTGCGCCGTGTCGGCACGTCGGGCAGCACGGAGGCATCCACCGCCTCGGGCGCTTCGTGTTCCGCCTCGAACCGCGCGGAAATGACCAGCGCCGCCACCTGACCGCGCGTCAGGGCGGCCAGGGTCTCCTCGATCCCGGCCACGCCAAGTCCCCGGCTGCGCCACGCGTCCAGCACGGCCGCCACCTTCTCCTGATCCGCAGCGGCATCGGCTTCCCGCATGGCATCGAGCGAGGCCGCGACGACTTCCTCGTTCGTCGCGCTCGAAGCCAGTCGCAACACGCCGACGACCTTGGCTTCGAGCTCTCCGGGCAGCTCGGAACGGAGCCTCGGGATGATCACTTCGTCCCCGATCAGCACCACATGCTGGATCCCCTCTTCGCGAACGATCACCTGCAGCGCGTCGACCACATCCCTGGCGTGCTGCTGGTAGAGATTGTCCGCCCGGCGCTGGTACCGTGCCTGGGACCATCCGCCGGCCTCGCTCCGGTTCGTCTTCTCCCCTTCGATGCCGTGCGCGAGCTCGACCTGCCCCAGTGACGCGACGATGATCTGCGCCGAATTGGTGTCGAGCCGTACGATGGCGAAGCGGGGGTAGGCGTCGTGGATCCGCGCGAGGTGGAAAAGATGCGGCTGGTCCTGGATGTAGAGTCGGTGCTCATCGACGGGTGCCTGGAGCTGCACCGCCTCGAAGAGGCCGACGGCCCCCGAGGCGAAGATCGCCACGCCGTTGGTCGAAGGCTCGAGCTCTTCCGCCAGCCACGCGCGGATCCTCGCGACGTCGGCATCGAAGCTCTCGCGAGCCGTCCCCCGTTCCGGCAGGTCCGCTGCGCGCTCGGCCAATGCGCGGTCGAGCCAGCGCTCGAACTCGTCGCGCCCATGCTGATTGGGCTGGGCATTGAGATAGAGACTGATGACCGCGTGGTCGGAGGGCGGTAGTCCTGCCAGCGCCTGGAGCCGCTCGAGCAGCAGCGTCATGGGTTCCTCGGATCGAAGTGAATCCTGCCTCTGCCAACGTATGGAATCGCTGTCGCCGGGAATGTGACGACGCTTACGACGCCGTCAGATCGATCGCCGCCGTCAGATCGATCGCTCGCCGCCACCGCGGAGCAGTGCCGTGTGCCGTGGTATGCGGCGCACGAAGTGTGAGTCTGGTCACGTCCCCGGCTCTCTCACGAGTGTACACATCAGGGACATGAAGTTGTGACCGACTCAAGTCGCGATGCAGCCAGGGCAGGGGTGCTCGCAGCATCGCGCTGCATGCACAGTGCAATTGCGTGGTATCGAGGTCATAAAGTGGTATCGAGGTCATATAGAGGAGGAACAAAATGGCAAATCAGCGGAACTTCACCGACACCAATCCCAGTGACTGGAACACCGAGGAGCGTTGGTGGCGAGACAACTTCAGCTCACGTCCCTATGCCCGTTCGGGCCGGGATTTCGATTATTATCGCGGCGGCTACCGCTATGGTTTCGAGAATGCCGGCCGCTATCCGAACCGCAGCTTCGATGAAGTCGAGCCCGAGCTGCGGAGTGGCTGGGACAAGTACGAGCATCGCGGCCAGTCGACGTGGGAAGACATCAAGGACTCGGTGCGGGATGCCTGGCATCGCGTAACGGGCAAGGGCGATACCTCCGGCACGCACCGGATGTAGCGCCCGGCTGACAGGCGCACGAAGAACGGGGCCCCACATGCTGTGGGGCCCCGTTCTCCTTACAATCCTACCGCAGCACCGATCTATTCTTCCGACCATCCGGCTTTCCGACCTCCATCGGGGCGCCGGGATTCGAACCCGGGACCTCCTGCTCCCAAAGCAGGCGCGCTACCGGACTGCGCCAC
>DAINRR010000042.1:0-24374 GCA_036741715.1 Gemmatimonadales bacterium | reverse complement strand
GGTGGCGAGGTTGAGGCCAGTGACGAAGTCCTTGCTGGTGTCGTAGACGCCGTCGGCGTTGGTGTCTTCGAGGATGGTGATCCGGTCCTTGCCGACGGGACCCTTGGGCGGCGGCTCGGGGACGCGGTCGTATTTCGTGCGGAGGTACTGGTCCACGCTCACGGGCTTGAGGCCGGCGGGGTTGGGGTATTGGAGATACTGGACGACCCACATCCGGCCGAGCTCGTAGAAGGAGATGGCGGTGACGCGCGGCAGGTAGGGGAAGGCGGCAGGCGGGGGTGGGAGACGGAATGACGGAAGGACGGAAGGACGCCCGATGCGAAGTGAATACCCGGCACAACCCCGCCTGCCACCCTTCCGTCTTTCCGTCCTTCCGTCTTTCCGTCCTTCCGTCTTTCCGTCCTTCCGCTCGCCCTTCCGTCCGCCCACCAAGCGTGACCCACACCACCACCCCACTCGCCCCCACCCGCTAACCTGAGTCAGCGCCGCCCCGGCGGCATCAACTCAGCGAGGAGCGAGCAATGGGAGACCGGAAACATCACGAGCCATCCCGCAAGCAGACGAGCGCGGCCGACGATCTCGGACTTGGCCTGCCGACGGAGCTGCCTCCGCCGGAGGAACAGGAAGCGCCCGGCCTCAAGCGGCATGGCGACAAGCTCGAGCGCGCAATCGAGTCGCGGGGCGGGCGGACGGACAGCTCGGGCGGCGAACGGCGGGAGCGTCCCGACCCGACGGCGCAGCCCGATGGCGACGATGGCAATCCCCAGAGCGGCGGACGCGGAGCGAAGGAGCTCCGGGACACGCGCCGCGGGAGCTAGGGCCATGGCAATGAGCTACGAAGGCGAGGAGCGCCGGCGGCAGGACGCCGGATGGCAGGGGCCGGAACGGCGGTCCCGCTTTGCGGCGTCAGCCGCCGGCCAGCTGCTCGAAGAGGGCGAAGCGCCCACCGGGCCGACCGGGCGCATCGAGGACAACCCGAACGAGTTCACGAGCGACGGCGGCCAGGGGACGAACATGCCCAACGAGTGGACCGCGCAACGGAATCGCAGCAACGTCGGCACGCCGGGCGTGGACGACCGCGAAACGCGCGAGCCGGACGAGGCGGATCCCGAAACCGGCGGTACCGGAGACGAGGGTGGCGCAGCGACACTCGGCGGAGGCGTGTTTCAGGGCCAGGGGACCGCAGAGGACGCGCCGAATTACGGCGACTGGACCCGCCACAGCACCGGGGCCACATCAGGGGCGCGCGGCCACGAGGGGCTCGATTTTCCGGGCGAGAATACCTGGGGCGAGGAAGAGGCGGAGCGGGAGCGGAAGGAGTAGCCGGTCAGTTCATCCGGCGCGGTTCCGCGCTCAGCGCGGCGATCCGCGCGCGCGCGTCCGCGACCTTCGGCTGGAGGTCGCGGTCCGCATCCCGCCACAGCTCGACGAACTTCCCGTAAAGCAGCAGCGCCTTGTCGCGGTTTCCCTGCTGGTCGTACAGCTCGGCCAGGCGCATGAGGCCCAGCGGCATGAACGACGGATCTTCCGGGCCGTCGTCCGTCGCGGGCGCCTGGTAGGCGCGCTCGTAATGCGCGATTGCGGAATCGACCTCGCCCGCGCGGTCCCACGCGATCGCGGAATACCAGAGGCCGCACGGCAGGCAATGGGACGCGGTGTGCGCGCGTGAGAATGCGATCGCCGCGTCGCGCCACCGCTGTTCCGAGAACGCGATGAAGGCGTCCCACCACGCCGGATCCGACGGATGCCACGATTCCCGCGGCCGGCTGGCCTCCCACGCGGCTCGCATCCGGCGCGTCTCCGCCGGGCGCCCCGCCCAGGCGTACGCCTCGGCGAGCACGAAGTAGGGGCGGTCTCGCGGCTTGATCGAATCGAGTGGGTGCTCCCGGAGCAGGGCTTCCAGCTTGGCGAGGCCGCGCTCGGGCTGACCGCGCTGCACGATGTCGATGTAGGCCGGCGTGGCGGCGAAGTCGAGCGCGCGACCTTCGTCGCCGTTCTTGCGGGCGGCCTTCTCCAGCGCGCCGAGAATCGACTCGACTTCGGTGAGTTGCCCGCGATAACTCGCCAGCCCCGCGCGAACGAACATCACCTCACGCCAGCGAAAGGTTTCCGGCATCACCTCACCCGCCGTCAGGCTGTCCGCGGCAGCGAAATCGCGCCGCGCCATGGCGGTGACCGTGGCCATGAACGTGTGCAGCGGATCGCCGGGAAGTGCCTCGGCCGCGGCACGCGTGAGCGAGTCGAGCGCTGCCCACTTCTCCTGCGCCATCAACGCGCCCTGCAGGTTGATGAACATCGTGGTGCGGGGCGTGAGCGCGAGACCGCGGCGCAAGGGCGCCTCCGCCTCGGCGTTCCGGCCCTCCGCGGTGAGGATCATGCCCAGGTTGTTCAGCGCGGCCGGCTCGTCGGGATCGATGTCGAGCACCGCCTCGTACTCGGCGATCGCGCGCTCGGGCTCGCGCGAGACGTTCCAGTAATAGCTCGCCGCCGTGAGATGCCGCTCCACGGGCGGCAGGCGCTCCCGGTACTCGAATGCCTTGCGAGAGGCGTCGGCCTGAAGGGAGCGATCGACTCCCATGTTGCCGTAGAGTGCCCCGAGCTTTCGCCACGCCATGGCGAAGCTCGTGTCCATGCGCACCGCGCGCTCGAGGAGGCCCCGAGCTTCTTCGTAGTTCGTCTCATCGAAGGCACGGTTGCCGCGGGCATAGAGCTGCAGCGCGGCGAGCGAGGCCGTGGTGACCTTCGGGAGCGGCTCGCTCGCGCGGATGCTCTTGAGCGATTCACCGATGCTCGCGCGCAGCTTGGTGGAAAGCCGGTTGACCGCCTCGATCAGCTCGGCATCGCTCGCGGCCGTCTCGCGCACCGGGACCAGCGTCGCCGCGGAATCGGCCGAGATGATTCGCGCGGTCAGCACGTACCCTGCCCCGAGCGGCGCGATGTCGCCGGCCACCACGGCCTTCGCGCCCTCGCGCTGCGCCACTTCGAGCGCCAGCGCTTCCTCCACCTCGCTCAGCGGGTCGCGCCCCATGCGCTGCAGGGCGCTGCGGACCTCGGCCGGCTCGAGGAGCTTGATCACGCGTGACTGCCCCAGGTCGACCCGGAGGGCCTCGAGCACCGATGCTGCGAGCGTCGAATCGTTCGTCCGGTTCGTGAACGTCGCGAGGACGATCCGGTCGGTATCCTTGAGCCGCCCCGAGCTCAGCAGCGTGCTCCCGGGCCCCACGCCGAGCGCGCGCGACACGGCATAGCCGGAAGCGAGCAGCACCATCGCGCCCAGGGCGAGGGCGCCACCGATGAACGCACGCCGCCAGGTGAAGAGCTGGTGGTGGACGGGCTCGGGCTCGTACCGGAAGGCACCGGTGGCGCGCTGCCTCGCCCGCTGCCGCTCGAGCCGGCCGGTGTAGAGCATGACCGGAAGTCCCGCGAGCATGACCAGGAGGGCGAGGATCCAGACCCAGTCCGGAAGCCCGAACGCGCGCGTCCCGGCGTAGACGAGCGCCGTGATGACGCCGGTGGCGAGCAGGAAGAGCCCGGCGACACGCGCGGGGTGCGCCCGTCGGATCGCCGTCTCCGCCGAGGTTCGCACCGCGGCGACCGGCGCCGTCGCGGCCGGAGTCGATCCGCCGGAGGGCGTCGCGAGCGCCTCGAGGCGCGCGAGCAGCTCGCCCGCGGACTGCCAGCGATCCGCCGGGTGTTTCTCGAGGCACCGCATGACGAGCGCGGCAATCTCGGCAGGAATGGCCGGCCGGTGCGCGGTGACCGGATCCGGCGTTGCCGTCACGTGCGCGGCGAGCATCGCCTGCGGAGTGGCCGTGATGAACGGCGTGCGCCCGGTGAGCAGCTCGTAGGCGACCGCGCCCACCGCGTACAGATCGGCACGGTGATCCACGTTCGGATCGGCCGCCGCCTGCTCGGGCGCCATGTAGGCCGGCGTGCCGAGGGCCACGCCATGGGAGGTGAGCGTGGTCAGGTGCGGACCGGACGACGCGCTCACCGCTTTCGCGACGCCGAAATCGGCGACGAGGCCATGGCGGCCCGCGAAGAGGATGTTGTCCGGCTTGATGTCGCGGTGCACCACGCCGCGGGAATGGGCGTAGGTGAGGGCATCCACCACGTCGCGGAGAATGCGGACGACTTCCCCCACCGGCAGCGCCCCCTCGCGAGCAATCCGCGTCGCGAGGGATTCGCCGTCGAT
The DNA here is from genome assembly GCA_036741715.1 of Gemmatimonadales bacterium. Taxonomy (GTDB): domain Bacteria; phylum Gemmatimonadota; class Gemmatimonadetes; order Gemmatimonadales; family GWC2-71-9; genus CAMLLJ01. The sequence continues at coordinate 20,179 of DAINRR010000042.1, read as the reverse complement.
GAACGGCATCACATAGTAGAGGAGCGCGGGATCCCCGGCATCGTCACCTTCGGTCGAGCCGGCCGTGAGCAGCGGGACGATGTGCGGATGCTGCAACGACGCCGCGACCTGGATTTCCCGCTCGAACCGGTCCGCGTGCACCCCGGCCGATGTTTCGGGCGGGAGCACCTTGATGACCACGCGCCGCCCCAGCCGGCCCTCCTCGGCGAGGAAGACACGACTCATCCCGCCGCCCCCGAGCTCCCGCTCGATCCGGTAGGTACCGCCTAGACTGGCCTGCAGGTGGGCGAGCAGATCGGACACGGGACATCCGGAAGGGGATGGCGGAAGATACGGGGGAGGGGCGGAGGGGCGGAAGGAGAGCGCGGTCGCAAGTCTGACGGTCGGAAGGTCGGAAGGTCGGAAAGTCGGAAGGTGGACCGAGCGTCCTGTCGGCGCCCTTCCGACCTTCCGACTTTCCGACTACTCAGTACCGCGACCCCACCAGCACCACGTCCGCCCCCGACCACGCCCGCTCCAGCCGCTCGCGGGCCACCCGCACCGCTCCGTAGTGCCGCTGCGCCTCGAGGGCGGCGATGAGCCCGTGCAGCGACCAGCCGTTCTCCGGGAACCGCACCAGGTCTTCCTCGTACACCCGCTGGGCTTCCTGCGGACGCTTCGCGGCCAGGAGCGCCTTGCCGAGGGAGTGCCGCATCGGGTAGTACCAGGTGGGGGGCTCCGTGTAGGCGAGCCCGTCCTCCAGCGCTACCGCCGAGCGAAACGCCGAGATGGCGGCGGGGTACCTGCCACGGCGGAGCGCGATTTCCCCGGTCAGCGCGTCCACGGCGATGTGGAGCGCGGTCCGGTTGTCGCCGGCCGGGAAGTCACGGGCGACCGCACGGACGGTATCGAGTGAGGCCTCGGCCTCCGCCCAGCGCCTTCTGGCCGCGAACGCCACGCCGCGCGCGTAGTACGCCATCCCGGTGGCGTACCGCAGGTCGGCGGGGGGAAGCGGTTCGGCCAGGATCTCGTTCCACCGCCCGAAGGTGACCAGGGTCGTGAAGACCACCGGCGTCACGTTCTCGAGCCACGGGGTGGATCGCGCGAGCTCGGGTCCCACGGTCTTCGCCGTCTGGCGGGCCGCGTCGATGGCCGTGGCGCTCGCCCCCGCCATGCTCGCGGCAAAACTCAGGAAGTGATGGTTGTGCGGGTAATAGCCCTGGGGATAGAGACCGTCCCGGCTCGCGGCGGGGCCTTCGAGGTACGATTCGTCGGCGTGCAGCGCATGGCGGTTCGCCTCCATCGCCTCGAGGTACCGGCCGACCCTGATGTAGATGTGCCCCGGCATGTGAACGATGTGCCCGGCGCCGGGCATCAGCGCGGCCAGGCGCTCGGCACACTCCACCGCGCGCGCCGGCTCGGTGGCCTCGACGGCATGGATGAACAGGTGGCAAGCCCCGGGATGATCGGCGTTCTCCGCCAGCGTGCGCTCGAGACGCTCGAGGATCACGGGGGTGGCGGGGCGCGGCTCCCCCGCCGGCGTCCAGTAGTTCCAGGGGCTCAGGTTCATGAGCGCGTCCGCGTGCAGCACCTGGATCTCGATATCGTTCGGGAAGCGGGCCGCGACACCGGTCATGGCGTCCGCATACGCCGAATCGAGGATTGCCCGGTTCGCGGGTGGCTCTGCGGCATACCGCTCCGCCAGCGCCTGGATCAGTGCCCGCTCGCGGGGCGTCACCTTGTCCGCGGCGGCCAGGGCCCGGCGCACCGCCGCGTATGCGATGCGGCCCGCGTCGGCGTCCATGCCGGCGTTGATGTTCGGCCCCAGCGCGAGCGCGGCACCCCAGGCGCACATCGCGCACGAGGAGTCGATGCGCTCCGCCTGGAGGAATGCGCGCACCGATTCGGCGTGGTTGAAGCCGTAGAAGAGGCGGAGCCCCTGGTCGAAGTACTGCTGCGCCAGGGGGGCCTGCGTGCTGATCCCGTAACTGTGGCGGCCGAGGTTCGAATAGAGCGGGACCTCCGCCGTGTCCTCCGCCTCCGCGGCCCCCTGGGCCGATGCCCCGGCGGAGAGTGCCAGGGAGAGGATTGTGGTGACGAGCGCGATGGTCTTCATGACGGCTTCCTCCCCGAGTCCCGCGATGGCCGATTCCGTTCCTTCCGACCTATATTGCGCCGGACAGCCACAGACCCCGACACCGGACCCTCCCGTGACGCCCTCTGACCCCCACCCCGGCGGCGAGGTGACCCGCCTGCTCGATGCATTGCGAGCCGGTGAAGGGGATGCGTTCGACCGGCTCGTCCCCCTGGTCCATGGCGAACTGCGCGTCATTGCCGCGCGCCTCCTCCGGCACGAAGCGCCGGGCCACACCCTCCAGCCCACCGATCTGGTCCACGAAGCGTACATCAAGCTCGCGGGCGGCGCGCTTCCCGACTGGCGGAATCGCGCGCACTTCTTCGGCATTGCCTCGAACACGATGCGCCGGCTCCTGGTGGACCACGCGCGCCGCCGGAAGGCGGCCAAGCGGGGCGGCGGCGTGGCCCCGCTCCGCGTCACCAACGAGCAGATCGGCGTGGACCTGTCCTTCGACGAGCTGCTCTCCCTCGACGACGCGCTCGATCGCCTCGGCGCGATGGACCCGCGCCTCCTGCAGGTGGTGGAGCGGCGCTTCTTCGGCGGGCTGACCGAGGACGAGATTGCCGAGTCGCTCGGCATCACCACCCGGACCGTGCAGCGCGACTGGGCCCGGGCCCGCGCCTGGCTGTACAAGGAACTCTACCCCGCTCCCCCGCCATGACGAGCTCCGACTGGCGCCGCATCTCCGAGCTCTTCGAGCAGGCGCTCGACCTGCCGGCGGACGCGCGCGCCGAGTGGCTCGCCTCGCTTCCCGACCCGCCGGCGGTCCGGCGGGAGGTCGAAGGGATGATCTCCGCCCACGAGCGAACGGACGGTGTCCTCGACCGGCCCGTCCTCCCGCCGTCGGATGCCGAAATGCTGCCGCATCTGTCGCGTGCGCTTGCGGAGCGCTACGAGATCGAGCGGGAGATCGGCCGGGGCGGGATGGCCACGGTGTACCTGGCGCGCGAGCGCAAGCACGACCGTCTCGTCGTGCTCAAGGTGCTGAAGCCCGACATTGCGGCGGCCCTCGGTGCGCAACGCTTCCTCACCGAGGTGCAGATCGCGGCGCGGCTCTCGCATCCGCACATCCTCGGCTTCATCGATTCGGGGGATGCGGACGGGCTGCTCTTCTACGTCATGCCGTGGGTCGGGGGCGAGACGCTGCGCGAGCTGCTGCGGCGCGAAGGAAAAGTCGAGCCGCGCGTCGCGATGGCGTACCTCTGCGATCTCGCCGCGGCGCTCCGGCATGCCCACGCGGCCGGTGTCGTCCACCGCGATCTCAAGCCGGAGAACGTGCTCTGCATCGGCGGGCACGCGTACCTGCTCGACTTCGGGATCGCGAAGCTGCGGGACATGCCCCACGGGTCGGGGTTCGTGACCGGCACCGGCGTGGCCATCGGCACGATGGGATACATGGCGCCCGAGCAGGCCTCGGGCCGGCCGGTGGACCATCGCACCGACCTCTACGCCTGGGGTGTGCTCGCCCGCGAGATGCTGACGGGCGAGGGACCGCTCGATATCGCGAGCGGGCTCGCCTCCCTGCCGGCCGGGATTCCCGGCGAGATCGCGAAGCTGATCGCGGCGACACTTGCGACGGATCCGGCGCAGCGGCCGTCGAGCGCGAGCGAGCTGGTGGATGCGTTCGACCGGTGGCGCGCGGCGGGCGCGCCGCTCGGGGCACCGAAGCGTCCCGGCATTCCCGGTGTCGCGACCTGGGGTGCGGCCGCCGCCGGGATTGCGGCACTCGTATTCCTGCTCCCCCTGCGCCCGGACGGCAGCCCCCCGACCGCCATCGCGGCGGCGGGCACCGTCTCCGCTCCGGCCGGGCTGGCGATGCCGGTCGCGGTCGCCGCCTTCGCGAACGAGACCGGCGATACGTCGCTCACCGCGCTCGGCCGGCTCGCCGGCGACTGGCTCACGCAGGGCCTGCAGGAGACGGGACTCGTCGAAGTCGTGCCGTGGCCCTATGCACTGCAGGCCTCCGAGCGCTGGGCCGCGCGCAACGCGGAGAGCGACACCCTCTCGCGTGTCGCCGTCCTCCGCGACGAGACCGGCGCCCGCACCGTGGTGACCGGCGCGTATTACCTGATCGGGGACCACCTCCGCATCCAGGTCCAGATCACCGATGCCACGACCGGGACGCTCCTCGCCGCGCCCGCGCCGGTCGAGGCACCGCGCGATTCCGTGGAGGGCGCCCTCCGCGCGCTCCGCGAGCGCACGATGGGTGCGCTCGCCGTCCGCGCCAGCGACCGGATCTCGGAGTACCCCGAGCTCGCCGATCGTCCGCCGACCTTCGCCGCGTACCGCTCGTTCGACCGGGGCGTCGAGCTGCACCTCGCGCAGGACTACGAGCGTGCGTCCGCGGAGTTCGTCGAGGCGTTCCGTCGCGATACGATGTTCGTCGTGGCGCTCATCTACGCGGCGCAGGCGCTCTGGAACGACGACAGGTTCGCCGCAGCCGATTCGGTGCTGCGGGAGATGCGGTCCCGGGGCGTCGAGGTGAGTGAATACCACAGCCTCCTCGCCGACTACATGCAGGCCCATCTGGCGAGCGATGGCGATCGCGCACTCGCCGCCATCCGGCGCGCGGCCCAGCTCGCGCCCTCGACGCGCTCACCCTACAACCTTGCGTTCACAGCGCTCCGCATGAACCGGCCGCAGGAGGCGCTGAGCGCCCTGCTCGCGCTCGATCCCGACGCGGGTCCGATGCGCGACTGGCCCTCGTACTGGACCCAGCGCGCGCATGCCCATCACCTGCTCGGCCAGCACGACCGGGAGCGCGAGGCCGCGCGCGAAATGGTGCGGCGCCATCCGACCCTCCGGGTGGCGCTCGCCCTGGAGATCCGCCCGCTCGCGGCGCAGGGGAACGTCGCCGCGATCGATTCGCTGCTGCGCGATGCCGTCGCGCTGCCGCCCGACACGTACTGGTCGCAGGGCGGCGCGATGGTGACGGCGGGCGAGGAGCTCGCGGCGCACGGATACCGCGCGGCGGCCATGCGCTACTTCGATCGCGCCGTCAGCTGGCTCGCCAACCAGCTCGCGCGCGAGCCGAATCACGAGGCCCATCGCTACTGGCTGGGTACCGCTCACTATTCTGCCGGCCGGTGGCGGGACGCGATGCCGTATTTCGAGTCGCTCGCCGCGGAGGCGGGGAGCGACGCCCTGATGTATCGCGGGTACCTCGCGCTGATCCGTGCGCGCAGCGGCGACCCCCGCGCCGAGACCCGCCTCGGCGAGGCGCAGCCGCACGAGCTCGGCCGGTACACGGCGTTCCGTGCCCGCATCGCCGCGGTCCGCGGGGATACCGCCACGGCCGTCGCCCTCATGAGCGAGGCGCTTCGCCACGGCGTGAACGGCTTCCCCTGGCTCCACGCCACCGCGTATCCCGACTTCGCCCCGATCGCCGGCGCCGACGCCTTCGAACGCGTCATGCGTCCCCAGTAGGGCCAGCTGCCGGGCCCTTCCGCTCTCCCGCTTTCCCGTTCTTCCGCTTTACTTCAATTCATGTCTCGAGCCTTCACCAACGAGGACGCCGCCGGCGAGGCGCTTCCCGAGCACCGCTATCCCCTCCCGCCGCGCGACGATCCGGAATTCCCGCTCGCCGCCGCGCGGGCGCTGCTCCTCGGCGCGAACATCGGCGATTCGTCCGGGGCGGAGGAGGCGACGGGACTCGCGTTCGGCGCCCCCGATCTCGTGCCGGCCGTGCGGCTCATCCTCGATGACGCCAGGGAGCGGAACGACGAGCGGCTCGAGCAGCTGGCGGAGCGTTTCCTGCGGCGGGCGGGCGCGCGATGACCCCCTGGGTCCGCCGGCTCCTCGTTGCGAACGTCCTGGTCTTCTTCTTCACCCAGCTGCAGCCGCAGATCGGGATCCTGCTCGCGCTCTATCCGGCCGGCGTCCTCATCCGCCCCTGGACGCCGTTCACCCACATGTTCGTGCACGCCGACATCTGGCACCTCTTCTTCAACATGATCGCCCTCTACTTCTTCGGCCCGCGCGTCGAGGCGCGGCTCGGAAGCGGGCGCTTCCTCGTGATGTACCTGGTGAGCGGGCTCACGGGTGCGCTCTTCTCGTTCCTGACGCCGACGGCGCTCATCGTCGGCGCGTCGGGTGCCATCTTCGGTGTCGAGCTCGCGTTTGCCCGCTACTGGCCACGGGACCGGATCCTCATCTGGGGGATCCTCCCCATCGAGGCCCGCTGGCTCATCGCCATCATGACGTTCATTTCGCTGCAGGGCGCCGCGATGGGTGGCGGCGGGATCGCGCACTGGGCGCACCTCGGCGGGTTCGTGGGCGCAGCGGTGTTCCTCGCCGTGTGGGAGCTGATGAGGCCCGCACGCAGCTTCAAGGCGCGCGCTTCGGGCGCCGCCGCCCCTCCGGTCACCGCGCGTGTCCTCGGCGACCGGTCCGCGATCGAGCGGTGGTCCCGCATCCGGCCCGAGGACCTGCACGAGGTGAATCGTGCGGAGCTGGAGCGGATTCGCCGCAGGCTCGCGGAGCATGGTATCGCGTCCCTCACGCCCGGCGACCGTGAGTTCCTCGACCGTTTCAGTTCACGAGTCACCTAGAGAGAGCCGCCCATGGCGATGCCCGACGTTTCGGTCCAGGATGTAGCGCCGTGGATCACGCGGCTCGCGCGCCTCGGCTATGCCGCGAAGGCGGTGCTGTATACGATGGTCGGCGTCCTCGCCTTCGGCGTCGGCCGGGGCACCGGAGGGCGGACGACGGGAAGTCGTGGAGCGCTCGTCACGATTCTCTCGGCGCCGTTCGGCCGGATCCTGCTCGGCCTCATCGCCGCGGGGCTCATTGGATACGCCGTCTGGCGCGTGGTCGAAGGCATCACGGACCCGGATCGTCGCGGCAACGACCTGAAAGGCCTGTCGCTCCGGGCCAGCTTCATTGGCCGGGGGCTCCTGCACGGCCTGCTCGGTGTCTCGGCGGCGCGCGTCGCGCTCAGCGGCGTCTCGAGCGAGGATGATGGGCAGACTGCCGAACGCTGGACCGCCCGCCTCCTCGACGCACCGGCGGGGGAAACGATCGTGAAGGCCGTCGGGCTCGCGCTGATCGGGTTCGCGCTGTATCAGCTGTACCGGGCCTTCGTCGCGAAGATCGGACGGCGCATCGACCTGACGGCGATGTCGCCGTCCGGGGCCAGATGGGCGGTGGCCGTGAGCCGCTTCGGCATTGCCGCACGCGGGATCATCTTCGGCCTGATGGGTGCGGCGGTGTTCCGGGCGGCGCGGCAGCGTGACGCGTCGGAGGCGGGCGGAACGGGCGAATCGCTCCAGGCCATCGCGCAGCTCGGCAGGTGGCCCCTGATGCTCATCGCGCTCGGGCTCATCGCCTATGGCGGGTATGAGCTCATCAACGCGCGCTACCGGCGCATCCGGATCGACTGACCGGCGCTCAGCTGTCGGCGCGCCCGCCGGTAATCACGAGCACCACCCGCATCCCGCGAAGCGCACCGGACGAGCGATGGAGCGCCGCCAGGGTCGTCGCGCTCGTGAACTCCGCCGCGACGCCGCATTCCTCCGCGAGCTCGCGCTGTGCCGCTGCGGTTTCCTCATCGGACACGGCCAGCAGTTCTCCGCCCGCGGCCGCCAGCTCCTGGAGCAGTCGCGCTGCATTGCGCGGTCGGCGGACGCTGATCGAGGCGGCCCGGGTCTCCCCGGCGTCGACGTACGGCTCCGACCGGAACCGCCGGACGAGCGGCTGCACGGCTTCCGCCTGCACGCCGATGAGGGCCGGCAGCCGGGTGGTCAGGCCGATCTCGCGCAGCTCGCGAAACCCCTTCCCCAGCGCCGCCAGCGTGCACCCGTCCCCGACCGGTGCCAGGACGACGTCGGGCGGCTCGAATCCCAGCTGCTCGCCGATCTCGAGCGCCGCGGTCTTCTTTCCCTCGACCAGGAACGGGTTGTACGCGCAGTTCCGGCTGTACCATCCACCTGCCCTGCCCGCGAGCTCCGATTCGGTGAACGCCTGGTCGTAGTCTCCAGCCGAGACATGGACGCGGGCCCCGAAGCGCCGCAGCCACTCGAGCCGGACCTCGGACACGCGGTTCGGCACGAAGACATGGCACTCGAGGCCGGCATGCGCCGCGAACCCCGCGAGCGAGATGGCGGCGTTGCCGGCCGATGCGCAGTAGACCGCGTTCGCGCCCTGTTCGAGGGCGAGCGCCATCCCCACGGCGGTCGATCGGTCCTTGAGGCAGCGAGTCGGGTTGCGGGTCTCGTCCTTGAGGTAGAGCGCCCCGAGTCCGAGACGGCGAGCAAGCCGCGGCGCCGGCACGAGGGCCGTGTTCCCCGCGGGGAGGACCGGAGCGGCTCCGGATAGTGGAAGGAATGGAAGAAAGCGAAAGACGCCGGCTCCGCCTTCGGGGACCGCGGCGTACCGGTGCCGGACGAGGGTATAGTCGTATTCCACGTCGAGAATGCCGGCATCGCCTTCGGTTGCCGGGTCTCCGCACGCTGTGCAGAGGTAGGCGCCCGGGTCGAAGGGAGCCTGCGTTCCACAGCGGAAGCAGCGCAATCCCGTAACGGCAGTCGTTCCCATCCCCTTAATTTACCGCCATGATCCAGCGGCTCCGCGATCGCGTCACCTTCGTGCTCGAGCGCCTGATGGTCCGCGGTGCGCACTGGCGCATCCTGGTCATCGCGTTCGCCATCGCGCTCATCTCGCTGATCGGCGGGATGCTCGTCTACCCCGATCCCGCGCCGCAGGGAAAACCGTTCGGAAACATCGGCGAGGCGATCTGGTGGGCCTTCCTCCGCCTCACCGACCCCGGCTACCTGGGCGATGACGTCGGAACGTGGCGCCGCATCGTCTCGACCGCGCTCACGATCATCGGCTACGTCATCTTCCTGGGCGCGCTCATTGCCGTGATGACGCAGTGGCTCAATGCGCTCATGCGGAACCTGGAGCGCGGGCTCACGCCGATCGCCGAGAACGGGCATATCCTCATTCTCGGCTGGACCGATCGGACGCCGACGATCGTACGCGAGCTGCTCGTGTCCGAAGGGCGCGTGCGCCGATTCCTCCGCCGCCATCAGGCGAAGAATCTCCGGATCGTGATCCTCGCCGAGGAGGTCGGGCCCCAGTACGTGCAGGAGCTGCGCGATGCGCTCGGCGACCTCTGGGACGGGCGCCGGATCATCCTCCGATCCGGCTCCCCGCTCCGGGTGCAGCATCTCGAGCGCACCGACTTCCTGCACGCATCGGTCATCGTGATTCCCGGCGCCGACTTCACCGGGAACGCCGCGATCGGCGACGCGAGCGAAACGGCGGACACCGCAGCGATCAAGATCCTCCTCTCGATCGCGAATCATGCGGCCGCACGTCGCGTCGAGGAGCTGCCGCAGGTCGTCGCGGAGATCGCCGATGCGCGAAAGGCGGTCATCGCGCAGCGGGTCTATCCGGGATCGGTCGAGATCGTCGCGAGCGACCTGTTCATCAGCCGCCTCATCACGCAGAACGTGCGCAACCGCGGGCTCAGCCATCTCACGGCCGAGCTCTTCGCGCATGGACCCGGGAACGAGATCTATGTCCGTGAGCACCCCGGCCTCGCGGGAGCCTCGGCCGGCTCGCTTCCCTCACTCTTTCGGCGCGCCATCGTGGTGGGCGTCGTCCGCCCTGATGGCCGCCGCTACCGGCCGATCCTGAGTCCACCGGCCGACCTCGTCCTCGAGCCCGGAGACAAGCTCGTCCTCATCGCGCGCCACTACGAAGACACCGACCCGGCCACGGCCGCGGAGGCGACGGGATCGGCCGTCGTGCCGGCACCGCGCGGCGTCGCGGCACGAACGCAGTCGGCCCGGCCGGCGCGGCGGATCCTCGTGCTCGGATGGAGCCACCGCGTGCCGGCACTCGTCTCAGGGTTCGGCGGCTACGAGCGTGACGAGTTCGAGCTCGACATCGTCTCGTCGCTCGCTCCGGATGCCCGAACGCACGAGCTCGCGCAGTACGGCGGGGGCCCGCCCAACGTGCGCGTCCGGCAGATCGAGGGCGACTATACGGTTCCCTCCGACATCGCCCGGCTGCAGCCCGCGGGGTACGACCACATCCTCCTCCTCGGCAGCAACTGGCTTCCCGGGCGCGAGGAGTCGGATGCGCGGACGGTGCTCGGCTATCTTCTGCTGCGCGAGCAGCTGGGCAACGGCGCGAAGACGCACGTGCTCGCGGAGCTCATGGATCCGGGCAACCTCATGCTCTTCCGCGAGCAGCCGCTCGAGGTCTTCGTCACGCCGCAGATCGTGAGCCGCATCCTCGCGCAGGTGGCGCTCCGCCCGGAGCTCGGGCCGGTCTTCGACGAGCTGTTCGGCCCCTCGGGGTGCGCCATCAGTTTTCAGGACGTGGACACGCTCGGGGTTGCCGGGCGTGAAGTGCGCTTCGACGAAATTCAGCAGGCGGCTGGTGGCCGCGGCGGCGTCGCGCTCGGCGTCCGCATTGCGCGGGATGCGACGCATTCGACGGGCGGCATCCGGCTCAACCCCGACCGCGAGAAGCGGTGGATGCTCGAGCCGGGAGATCAGGTCATCGTACTCGACGAGGTCGACTCATGAACATGCGTGAAGCGAGACTGCACATCGAAGGCATGAGCTGCGGGCACTGCATCAGCCGCGTCCGATCGACACTGCAGCAGATCCCGGGCGTCGACGTGCTGAGCCTCGAGCTCGGCAGTGCCATCGTCCGTTACCCCGAGGGGAAGACCACCCCGGAGGCAATCGCACAGGCGCTGACATCGGACGGTTACACCACGACGCCGCAGCCCGCCTGAAAGCCATCCTCGGCGGGTGAGGCCGCGAGGTGAGGCGTCTCACACCCCGCGCCGCGCCCGGCATCGAGATTGGCTCATGATTCGCGTCGGCCCGGCCGGGTGGGACTACAGGGATTGGGCGGGTATTGCCTATCCGGCGCCGCCCCCGCCCGACTTCGACCGCCTCGCCTGGATCGCCCGCTATTTCGATACCATAGAGATCAACAGCAGCTTCTACGGCCCGCCCGCTGCGGCCACCGCGAAGCAGTGGGTGCGCCGTGTCTCCGACAACCCCGGGTTCACCTTCACGGCAAAGCTCTGGCGGCGCTTCACGCACGAGCGGAAGGAAGCATTCACGCGAGGCGAGATCCGCGAAGCGTGCGCCGGTATCGGCCCACTGCATGCCGCGGGGCGGCTCGGCGCGCTCCTGCTCCAGTTTCCCTGGTCGTTCCGCCGCACCGACGCCACCCGCCAGTGGCTCGACGACGTCACGCAGAGCTTTGCGAAGTTCCCGCTCGTGATCGAAGTGCGGCACGCCACCTGGAATGTTCCCGAGTTCTACGAAGAGCTCGTCGAGCGGGGGATCGGCTTCGTCAACATCGATCAGCCGCTCTTCCGGCAGAGCATCAAGCCGAGCGCGCGCGCCACGTCGCGGGTGGGCTACGTCCGCGTGCACGGACGCAACTACGCCGACTGGTTCCGGAAGGATGCCGAGGTCGAGGCGCGGTACGACTACCTCTACCCGCCCGAGGAGCTCGAGCCGTGGGTGGAGCGCACGAAGGAAATCGCGAGGGCCGCCGCCGACACGTTCGTGATCACGAACAACCACTACCGGGCGCAGGCACTGGTGAACGCGTTGATGCTGGAATCGATGCTGACGAAGCAGAAGGTCGAAGCGCCGCCGGGGGTCGTGCATACCTACGGGGAGGAACTCGAGGGCTTCGTGAAAACGGCGCCCCGCTGACTATTCGCCGACCGGCCGCGGGGTCTCGTCGTACCGCGCCATGGCGGCGCGCCTGGCGCCGGGATCGCCGAAGATCTTCTCCCCATCCCACCGGCCGTTTTCTATGAAGACTTCGGAGATGGCTCGGCCGGCGACGATGCTTCCGGCCATGTGGACCGCCGGCACGTTGGTTTCCAGCGTTTCCGGATCGAGCGCGGGCCGGCCGGTCTCCGGATCGAGGGCCACGCCGACCCGCGCGAAGAGGTCGAAATCGGGAAGGAAGCCGATCAGCGCATAGACCCGGTCTGCCGCGAGCTGCTCCTCCCGCCCTTCGGCGCTGCTGATCACGACGTGCGACGGCGTGATCGACAGCACCCGGGCTCCGAGCCGGGCGGCGATTTCACCGTTCCGGATGCGGTTCTCGATGTCCGGCCTGAGCCAGTACTTCACACTCGGCTTGAACGCCGGTCCGCGATAGACGAGGGTGACGCGCGCGCCGGCGCGCCAGAGCGCGAGCGCCATCTCGACCGCCGAATTCTTGCCGCCGATCACGACGACATCGCGACCGTACGAGAGGTGGGCCTCGTCGGCATAGTGCGTGACGTGCGGCAGGTCCTCTCCCGGGACGCCGAGCCGATTGGTGCGGTCGAAGTACCCGGTGGCGAGGACGAGCCGGTCGGTCGTGATCTCGATGGGGTTCCCGGAGCGGCCCGCCGGCACCAGGGTGCAATGAAACGGGCCACCGGGCGACTGTCGCCCAGCCGCCACGAGGCGGGTGTAGGTAGACAGTCGGAGCGCCTCGGTCCGCACGATGCCGCGGTAGTACATCATCGCTTCCTCGCGCGTCGGCTTGGCGCCGGCGCAGGTGATCGGATGATTGCCGATCTCGAGGCGCTCCGGGGTCGTGAAGAAGGTCATGCCGACGGGATACTGCACGATCGAGGCGACGATCGGGCCCGCATCGATCACGAGCGGATCGAATCCGCGACGTTTCGCCGAGATCGCGCACGCCAGTCCGATGGGTCCGGCACCGACGATGAGGACGGGGGTGTGGCTCATGCGAGGGAATGTAGGGGAGGCAGCCGCTCGGGGCCCCTCGACCAAACGGATCTGCCTGGCCACGCGTACTCCTCTCAGTGGCGGCAGTATCGGACCGCCCGGAACCCTTGCAGGAGTGACCAGATGATCCGTATGACCTCGCTCGCCCTCGCCGCCGGCCTCCTGGCCGTGCCGTTCGCGACCGGCGCAGCTCAGACCGCGACCAGAGACACATCCCGCGCCAGGGCGCGTGTGCACGCCGAGAACCCCCACGGCGAAATGGGCCGCATGCGGATGGCCCCGATCCAGCGCCTGATCGCTCAGCGTGAGCGCCTCGAGCTGACCGATGAACAGGTGAGCCGCCTGACCACGATCCAGTCGAAGCTCGCCGAGGCCAACAAGCCGCACCTCGAGACGCTGAAGGCGGCGCGCAGTGACACCACGGCCCGGCCGCGCGCCGAACCCCGCGCCGAGCGGACGCCGATGACGCCCGAACAGCGGCTCGAGCGGCGCCAGCAGATGCTCGACCGCCAGAAGGCCTTCCTCGCCGCGCATCCGGAAGTGAGCCGCGCCCACACCGCCATCGCCGAGAATCACCGGAAGGCGCAGGACGAGGTCAAGGCGGTGCTCACGGATGAGCAGGAAAAGCTGCTCGAGCAGCGGATGGATCGGCAGCGCCGTCCGATGCGCCGTGGCGCGCCGGATTCCGGCCAGCGCCGGCCGGCGCGCGGCTGACGGACATCCATAGCGCCGAGGCATGGTCTCCGGCACGGAGTCGCACGCCTCGGCGCCAGCCGAAGAGTCGGAGCTCGTCGAGCGCGTCCGGGACGGCGATACGGAGGCATTCGGCGAGCTCGTCCGGCGGTACCAGCGCCGGGTCTACGCCGTGGCCCACCGCCTGATGCGCCAGCGTGAGGATGCGGAAGACCTGGTGCAGGACGCCTTCATGACGGCGCTCGACAAGCTCGACACGTTCGACGAGCGCCGTCCCTTCGGGCCCTGGCTCTTCCGGATCCTGGTGAACCGCGGCACCAGCCAGATCAGGGCGCGGAAGATCCGCGCGACGGAAGAGATCCCCGCTTCGGTGGGCGACGATGCGGCCACGCCCGACCGCATCGCCGAGCGTGCCGAGGCAGCAACCCGGGTACACGCGGCCATCGCCGGGTTGACCGAGCGCCAGCGCCTCGTGGTGCAGCTGCACGAGATCGACGGATTCACCTCGGCCGAAGTTGCCGGGATGCTCGAGATCGCGGAGCCGACGGTCCGCTGGACGCTGCATGAGGCGCGGAAGCGGCTGCGCGCGGAGCTCGAGACCTGGAAGAAGGAGCGCGACGATGACTGACGAGGAGATGGAGCGGCTCGAGCGGGACCCGGAGCTGTCGAACGCCTGGCGCGACGCACTGGGCGACACGCCGACGACCGACTGGCGCGCGCTCGAGGCCCGAGTGACGGACGCGGCGCGCTTCCGGATGCGCAGCCGGCGGCCGGCGGGGTGGCGCAGGGCCGCGTCGCGCTGGGCGCGCGTCGCGATCCCTGCGGGCCTCGCGGCAAGCGCGCTGCTGGGGGCCGGCCTCGCGTTCCGTGCCGCGGACGAATCCGTCGCACTCGAGGATGTCGCCGCCATGGCCGTGGTGGACGCACTCCCGCCCGACGTCGCGTCCGTCGGTGGGGAGTCGCTCGTCTATGCGCTCCTCGCCGAGGGGGAATAGATGACTCGACTCGACCGGGGATCCTTCGTGGCCGCGGCCGTCATGATCGTCATGCTCCTCCTGGGAGTCGTCTCGGGTATCGCGCTCGACCGCTGGGTGCTCAGGCCGGATCGCGAGCTCGCCATGGGCCGCCCGGGTGGGATGGCACGCGAGCGGTTCGATCCGGCACGTGCGCGCAGCCGCTTCTCGGGGCAGCTTGCGCGGGAGCTCGGGCTGTCGGCCGAGCAGCGCGTCGTGGTGGACAGTATTCTCCGCCTGCAGCAGGTGCGGGCGCGCGCGGTCATGCGCGAATCGCAGCCGCGTCTCCGGGAAGTGACGGCCGCGACCGAGGCGGCGATCCGGAGGGTCCTGACGGAGGAGCAATGGAATCGCTGGCAGGAACTTCGGCGGGAGCGCGGCTCCAGGCGCGCTCCGCCTCGCTGACCTCGACCTGATCGGTGCCTGCGGCGCCGGGAGACGCCTGATGATGTTCGAAAAGAATCACATTCCGCGGTCCCTCACGCTTGTCGCGGTGCTGCTGGCAGCCTGCGGCGGGGAACAGCGCCCGGAGCATGCAGCGGCCCGGACCGCTCCCGCCCAGACCGGGACCGCAACGGCTCGATCCGATGTGGCGATCCGCCTCGAGGTGCTGCCGAGCGGGAACGAAGTGCGCTACCGCGTGCGCGAGCAGCTCGTCGGTCTCGACCTCCCGAACGATGCGGTCGGACGGACCAGCGCCATAACGGGCGGGATCTCGCTCGATGCATCCGGCCAGGTGATCGCCTCGGAGTCGGAGTTCGTGATCGCGGTATCCGGCCTCACGAGCGACAAGGAGCGCCGCGACGGGTACCTGCGGCGCCGCACGCTCGCCACCGACTCGAATCCGACCGTAGTGCTGAGACCGACCGCGATTCGCGGACTTTCCCTGCCGCTCCCCACTGCCGGAACGAAGACGTTCGAGCTCGTGGGCGATCTGACGATCAGAGGCGTCACCCGTCCGACGACCTGGCGCGTGAACGCGACGTTCGCGGGGGATACCGTGAGCGGAACGACGGCCACGGCCTTCACCTTCTCCGACTTCCAGCTCGAGCAGCCGAAGGTGCGCGTGGTCCTGAGCGTGGCGGACACGATCGGGCTCGAGTACGATTTCCGGCTGGTGAAACAGCCGTAACCGCAGGATTCGCGTGCGCCTCCTCGCTGGAGGCGCATTCCGGTTGACTTTCGGCTTTTCTTCGGTAATACTGCGGCCATCCTCGCACGGATGGGTATCCGCCATGCCTTCGCTCGAAGCCCGCCTCAAGACGCTGATGACGCTCGCGCAGGACGACCGGGACTCGGCCACCGACAGGCCGGTCCCGCCACGCCTTCGGCACACCGAAGACGTCGGCGCGCTCCGGCCCCTGAACATCCGGAACCTCCGCGTCGGCGCCGGGCGCCGGCGCCTGCTGCGCATCCTGATGACGAACGCCTGCAGCTACAACTGCCACTATTGTCCGATGCGCCGGGACCGCAACATGCCCCGCACCCTCCTCAAGCCCGAGGAGCTGGTACGGATCTTCACCGGCGCGCTGGCGCGCGACTGGTGCGACGGACTCTTCCTGACGACGGGCATCCCCGGCCGGCCGGTCAAGGTCATGGACGACCTCATCACCTCGCTCGAGCTCATCCGCGAGCGGCACCGGTTCACCGGCTACATCCACGTGAAGATCGTGCCCGGCGCCGAGGCGGCGCAGATCGAGCGGATCACCGCGCTCGCGACGCGCGTTTCCGTCAATCTGGAGGCGCCGTGCGGAGCAACGCTCTCGCAGATCGCGCCTGAGAAGAACCTCGATGTGGCGCTCGGAGCGCTGGAGCAGGCGCGGGCACAGATCACGCGGAATCGGGAGGAAGTGCGGGCTGGCAAACCGAGGGATCCATTGCATCCCGGAGGCGCAGCGGGGATGACGATGCAGTTCGTCGTGGGCGCCACCTCGGACTCCGACAGCGACATCCTCTCACGCGTGAGCGGGATCTACGCCGGTGGCGGGATGCATCACTCGCAGTTCAGTGCCTTCCGGCCGATCAGCGAAACGCCGCTCGAGGGGGCGCCGGCGGCCCCCGCGCTGCGAGAGCATCGGCTCTACCAGGCCGATCATCTGCTCCGCGAGTACGGCTTCGCGCCGGGCGAGGTCGTGTTCGATGCGGCCGGCAACCTCCCGCTCACGCACGACCCGAAGACGGCGTGGGCGCTGGCCAATCCCGATCGCTTTCCGGTGGAGATCACCACGGCAACGCAGGAGGAGCTCACCCGCGTGCCCGGCATCGGGCCGCTGAGTGCGCGACGCATCGTGGCCGAGCGCGGCGCTACGGCCTATCGCAGCCTGGGAGATCTGGGAAAGATCGGCGTCATGACGGGCCGAGCCGCGGGCTTCATAACGCTGCGCGGCCGCCGGCTGCAGGATCATCGCTGGACCGAGCAGCTCGGCTTCTGGGCCCCTGAACAGGAAGCGGGGATGTATCACGGGCTCTATGAGGTGAGCCCGGGAACGTTCCGCTAGGCGGGCGTGGACCTCGCGGCGAGATCGTCGCCCGGCTGGCACGCATCGTCACGGCCCAGGCTGGTGCTGTCGCCCTTGCCTTCGAGATAATCCAGCACGTCGTCCGCCGAATACGATGTGCGCCCGTGAAGGAAAGCCCCGATCCCGATCAGGTCGTCGCCGCTCGTGAGGAGGGGCTGCTCGACGCGGCCCTCGGTGCGGATCTGCGCGTGGCCGACGTTGGCCATCAGCGCATTGCAGAGACAGCGCCGCCCTTCCGTGTCGCCCTCGGTTCCACCCTTCTCCACATAGGCCTTCACCGGCTCCGCGGCGCAGCGGTATCCCACCTTGCCATCGGGCCGCACGTACGCGGCTCGCAGGTAGCCGAGGTCGCAGACGCGTTCCCGCTCCGGGGCGGCCGCGACCGGATCGGCAGGCCAGCGCACGACCTTGAACGGATAGCCGGTCGGCGAGGCGCGGGGATCTGTGACGACGTCCACTTCGCCCCGGGACGCATGTTCGAGCACCGACTGCTTGTACTCCGGCGTCAGCCCCGACTCGTCGGCGTACGCGAAGAGCGTCCCCACCTGAATACCGGCGGCTCCCGCTGCCTGCGCTTTCCGGAGCGCGTCGGGCGACCCGGTGCCCCCGGCGAGCCAGAACGGGAGCCCGATCTCGCGCATCGTCTCCAGCTTGGCGACATCGCGCTCGCCGTAGATCGGCTCGCCCCGGTGATTGAGCTGCGCCTTGCCGCGCGGCGGCGCGTTGTGGCCCCCCGCCGTCGGCCCCTCGATCACGAACCCGTTCACTTCCCCGCTCGCCTTGCGCGTGAGCATCGTGGCGAGGGATTCGCTCGAGATGATGGGGAGGAACGCGGGCCGCGCGAGCGCGGGAGGTACCTGCCCCTCCCAGTGCTCCGCGGGCTCGAGGACTGCTTCGACCGTCTCGCCCGCGGCGAGCCCCTCGACATCGAGCCGGAGCGATGCGCGAGCATGGCGCGCAAGCGCATCCAGCACCCCGGGGATCTCGCGGGGGATTCCGGCGCCCATCAGCACGTAATGCACGCCGGCGAGCATGGCCCCGTAGAGCGCGGCCAGGTTGGGCAGCTGCACCTTCGTCAGCAGGTTGATGCCCACCACGCCCGAGTGGCCTTCGCGGGCGAGCCACACCTCGACGAAGCTCGCGAGGACGTTGAGCTGCTCGCGCGCCCGGCTTGCTCCCTGGCGGTACATCGAGAGCATCTTGTAGGGAGTCCCGTCCGGCCGGCCGCCGGGGAGGAAATATTTCCGCAGCGCGGCTTCGGCCACTTCCGGCAGCGGGAAGGCGGCCATGGCGCGGCGGAGGTGGCCTCCGACATCGCCATCCTGGAGCCGCCGGACGAAGAGGGAGTCGATCGCGGTCCCGGAAACGACACCGAGGTGGCCGCGCCGGGACACCGCCCGCGCCAGGCGCCAGCTCGACACCCCGATCCCCATGCCGCCCTGAATGATGCTCGGAAGTGCCGTGCTGCTCACGCGTGGTCCTTATGGTAGTTGCTGAAACATGACATGCCGACATGAAGGGATCGTGAAGGACGTTTGAAGAGTGCGGCGCGCGCCGCGTGACCCGACCGAAAGGCGTCGATGTGGCAATGGTTTACGGAACTCGAGCCGGTTCTGCAGGCGCTGCTGGCGGGCGGCGTGACCTGGGCCGTCACGGCTCTGGGTGCGGCGACCGTGTTCCTGAGGAAGGCTCTGCCCCAGCGGCTGCTCGACGCGATGCTCGGCTTCGCCGCCGGCGTCATGATCGCGGCCAGCTTCTGGTCGCTGCTGGCGCCGGCGATCGACCTGGCCGAGGCGCGGGGAGGGCCATCCTGGGTGCCCGCCGTGGTCGGTTTCCTCCTGGGGGCCGGGTTTCTCCGGCTCTTCGACCAGCTCCTCCCCCACCTCCATCCCGACCTCGCGGAGGTCGATCGCGTGGAGGGCGTGCACGTGCGGCTGCCGCACACCACGCTGCTCGTCCTCGCGATCACGCTCCACAACATCCCGGAGGGCCTGGCAGTCGGCGTGGCGTTCGGGGGAGCGGCCGGGGGCGAATCGCTCCACGGTGTTTCGTTGACCGCGGCCGTCGCGCTCGCCATGGGCATCGCGATCCAGAACCTTCCCGAGGGGGTTGCCGTCGCCATGCCGCTTCGGCGCGAAGGCAACTCCCGCCGCAAGGCGTTCTGGTACGGGCAGCTGTCCGCCGCGGTGGAGCCGATCGCCGCCGTGATCGGCGCCGCCGCCGTGGCGCTCATCTCGCCGATCCTGCCGTACGCGCTGGCGTTCGCCGCGGGCGCGATGCTCTATGTCGTGGTGGAGGAGTTGTTGCCGGCCGCGCAGCGGAGCGGGCACACCGACCTGGTGACGTCGGCCACGATGATCGGATTCGCGGTGATGATGGTGCTGGATGTGGCGCTGGGATGACGGAGAGCGGAGCTACACGTCGCTCGCCAGCCAGTCGAGCGTGCGGCGGCCGATCTCGTCGAGGATGTCCGCGTCCGTTCGCCCCGACGATTTCAGCACCTTGAAGCTGTGATCGGCTCCCTCGAGCCAGTGCATCGTCCACGTTCTCGGGAGCCTGGACACGACGTCCTCCATCAGGTCCCGGCGGCAGAGGGTATCCCGCGTCCCGTTGAAGCAGAGGACCGGAGCCCGGATCGCCGCCAGGTGAGCGTCGCGCAGCTTCTTCGGCTGCCCCGCAGGATGCAGGGGATACGCGAGGAGAACCAGTCCGTCACAGCTGAAGCCATCCGCCGCGAGCATCGAGGCGGCGCGACCGCCCATCGAGCGCCCGCCGAGCAGCAGGCGGCGAGGCGAGCGCTCGCTGCGCCCACGCTCGGCAACCGCAGCAATCGTCTCCTTCAGCAGTGGCATGGAATCGGGGCGACCCGATCCCCGTTCCCGGTACGGGAAGTTGAATCCGATGACGTCGAGTCCGACAGTCCGGAAAACCCCGGCGAGCGCGTCCATGCCGCGATCCGCGCGATGTCCCCCGGCGCCGTGGGCGAATACGAACATGCCAGCCGGCTCGGCGGCGGCGGCCGGCTCGAAGTGCGCGGTCAGCGGCGTATCTCCGATGGCGATTCGCCATTCCGCGCCCGCGCGTGTCACGGTCCGAGTCCTG
>DAINRR010000041.1:0-25141 GCA_036741715.1 Gemmatimonadales bacterium | reverse complement strand
TAGAGCACGGCACTCATAATGCCGGGGTCGCGGGTTCGAGTCCCGCCCCTGCTATGGCAACACCCTCCGCAACATCACCGCCGGCCTCGCGTTCCTCGGCAGCATCCCCGGTCTCATGACAACAGCGGCGGGCGTTCCCCGGGGCGCGCACCGCTGGGCGAGCGGTCCAGGGCCGGTCGCCGCAGCGGGAACAGGGCCGACGGGGTATCCTTCACTCGCCGACCTATCTGCCACTCCCGGATGCCTCCCGGGTATCAGGATCACAAGTGCCCTCCCGATGCGGCTCCTTCCCGTGAGCCTGCCACCGCCGACCCCGCGGGGACGCAATCTGCTGGACCGTCCGCCCGAAGCAGCGCTTCGGCGCGACCTCCTCACGCTCGTGAGGGAGCGGTTCGCCGGATGCTACAGGGTCGAGCGCGAGATCGGCAGCGGCAGCGCCGCGCGAGTGTTCCTTGCCCTCGACCGCAGCGGCCGGCGGGTAGCGCTCAAGATCCTCCGCCCTGAATGCCGCGCGAGCGTCGCCACCGATCGGTTCCTTCGCGAGATCCAGTTCACCGCCCGGCTCAAGCACCCCCGGATTGCCGAGCTGCTCGACTCGGGCGAGTCCGAATGGCTGGTCTATTACGTCATGCCGTTCATCGAGGGTCCATCGCTGCGGCAGGTGTTGAACAGCTGCGGCCGCCTGACCGTGGCCGACACGGCGAGGACCGGGTGCGAGCTGCTCGAGGCCCTCGGCCACGCCCATGAACGCGGCATCATTCATCGGGACGTCAAGCCGGAAAACATCGTCATCGCGCCGCACCATGGCGTCGTCCTCCTCGACCTGGGAATCGGCCGGGCGATCATTGCGTCGGCGACCGATGAGCAGATCACGCAGACGGACATCGCGGTCGGCTCATCCGCCTACATGAGCCCGGAGCAGATCAGTGCATCGCAGGAAATCGACGTGCGGACCGATCTCTACGCGGTCGGTTGCGTGCTCTACGAATGCCTTGCAGGTCGCCCACCCTTCGTGAGACGCCAGGAGACACTCGTACTGCAGCTGCATCTCACCGAACGCGCACCCGACGTGCGCGCGCTCAGGGCGGATGCGCCGTCCCCCCTCGCACTCGCGATCGCCATGGCGCTCGAGAAGCGACCACAGGATCGCTGTCCGTCTGCCCGGGTGATGGGGGCCATGCTGGCGAGCTCCGGCGAGGTCGGAACCTGATTCCAGGGTCGGCGATTCAGTGGCCGGGAAACGATGTCGTGGGCCACGATGAATCGCTCGGAACTCGGGGATCTCGGGCTCACGCCGAGTCAGGAGCGGGCCATCGTGGCGTATCTCAGGACCCTCAGCGACGGGTACCGCCCTTGGCAGGTATCCTGCGTGTGCGCTGCCTGCGCCGTGACGCGCGCGAGAAACCCGCCGGGCCTGACCTTGGCGGGTTTCGTGCGCGGCAGCATGTTCCACGAACGTGCGATGGCACGAGCACGGTTCGGCGACTCGAGCCGCGGAAGGGTCATCACTCGAACCGAGGGGACGAATGGAGCGCACCGATCAACGGATGGCCGACGCGGCGGACAACGTCCGGTGGGTCGCCGCGCGGGTGGACGGCGGCTACCGCACCGGGATCACCGCCGGCACGCACGAGCTGGTGGTCGACGAGCCGGTCGAGCTCGGCGGGACCGACGAAGGGATGACGCCCTATGAGCTGCTGCTCGCCTCCCTGAGCAGCTGCATGGCGATCACCATGCGCATGTATGCCAGTCGCAAGGGATGGCCACTCGAAGGTGCGTCGGTGCACCTGCGCACCGCACCGGCGCGGGAGCCGGACCACGAGGTCATGGCCTCGGGCGCGCGCCGCGTCACCCGCATCGAGCGGCGCATCGAGCTTCGCGGCACCCTCACGGCAGAGCAGCACAGCCGCCTCATCGACATCGCCGACCGCTGTCCCATCAAGCGCAACCTCGAAGCCGCACTCCAGGTGATCCCGGCATCGTGAACGGGAACGACGAAGATCCCGGTACCGCACCGGGCGAGCCGCGGGCGAGCGAGGGAGGAGCTGCCGCGCCCCCGCGGCCCGAGGCACCGAATCGCGCCCCCGACCTGACGCGCGAATACTCCACGGACGCGATCACGGTCCGCTGGTACGCGCCGCGCTGTATCCACAGCGCCAACTGCGTGCGCGCCTTGCGCGAGGTCTTCGATCCGCAGCGCCGCCCCTGGGTCGATCCGTCCGCCGCCCCTGCCGACGCCATTGCCGCGGCGGTCCTGCGCTGTCCCACCGGAGCACTTCATTTCGTCCGGCATGACGGCGGCCCGCCTGAGGTCGCGGACCAGCCGATGACGGCGACGCCGATCCGGGGCGGTCCGCTGTATCTTCGCGGCGACATCGAGGTGCGAGGGCTCGACGGATCGCTGCTCCGCAGGGATTCGCGTGTGTCGCTCTGCCGGTGCGGCCTCGCGGCGAAGATGCCGTTCTGCGACAACACCTGCCGGAAGGCGTCCTGGCAGGAGCCCGGGGGCGCGTCGAGCGTCGGCACCGGAGGGCCGGAATCCGCGCCGCCGAGCAGCGATGGCGGGTAGCCGGATGCACACGCATGCGTGCATCTTGGGAGACCCAATCCGGAGGTAGCGATGACGAGTGTCGTGAAGGTGATCGAGCTGATCGCCCAGTCGGAGAAGAGCTGGGACGATGCGGCGAAGAACGCGGTCGTGGAAGCGGCGAAGACCATCAAGAACATCAAGTCGATCTGGGTCGACAATCAGACCGCCGAGGTCGACGGCGACCGGATCGTAAGCTATCGCCTCAACGTGAAGGTGTCGTTCCTCGTCGCCGGCGATCGCTGAACCTCCTGCGACCGGACGGACCAAGCCCCTGCAAGCGCATGACTTGCGGGGCTTCGTTCATCCAGTACATGAGCTGACACGACACCCGCCTCGACTCGGCACGCGGTCGCCAGGCGCTCACCCTCCATCGAGTCCGCCGACACCGCGCCGGCGCCGGTCACTGAATCCCCGCCGCATGGCAACCGTAGTGGCCTTCCGGACATCTGATTCTGATGAGCGCGTGAGGCCTGAGGGCTTCGACTAGGGTTTTCCCTAGTAGCGCACCGGGATCCGATTCCCCAGTTTGGTCCCACTCCTCCAAGGACACATCCATGCTCTCGCCCAGACTTCGCTGGCGCGTGCTCGCGGGCCTCGCGCTCGTGGTCGTTCCCGGCGCCTGGCTTCTCGCCAGCGATCCCGCCACCGCCGAGCCCGAGCTGGTCGGCACGGTCGAGCGGGGCGACTTCGTCGTCACCGTCACCACGTCCGGCGAGCTCCACGCCCAGAAGTTCGTCGAGATCACGGCGCCGCCCGATGCGCGCCTCGCCGAGGCGTACCAGATGAAGATCCTCTCGATCGTTCCGGAAGGGACCACGGTCAAGGCGGGGGACGTCGTCGCCGAGCTCGACCGGTCGACGCTCGCCTCGAAGATCCAGGAGTTCACCCTGGCGCTGCAGAAGGCCGAAGCGGTGTACGAGCAGGCCATGCTCGACTCGACGCTCAACCTCTCGAAAGCGCGCGAGGACATGCGGTCCATGGAGCTGGCCCTCGAGGAGAAGAAGATCGCGCGGGACCAGGCGAAGTACGAAGCGCCCTCCGTTCAGCGGCAGGCCGAGATCGACCTCGAGCGCGCGCAGCGGGCCCTCGCCCAGGCCAAGCTCGACTACAAGACGAAGACCGAGCAGGCGCAGGCCAAGATGCGCGAGGTCGGGGCCGACCTCGAGCGCCAGCGGGGCAAGCTTACCGTGGTCCAGCAGGTCATGCAGCAGTTCACCATCCGCGCGCCGGCGCCCGGGATGGTCATCTACGTGAAGGAATGGAACGGCAAGAAGCGCACGACCGGCTCGCAGGTGTCGGCGTGGGATCCCGGTGTCGCCACGCTGCCCGACCTGACCGAGATGGAGTCGATCACCTACGTCAACGAGATCGACGTCCGGAAGATCGCCGTCGGGCAGCAGGCGACGATCACGCTCGATTCGGATCCCGACAAGAAGCTCGTCGGCCGCGTCACGGCGGTCGCGAACATGGGCGAGCAGCGTCCCAACACCGACGCGAAGGTCTTCGAGGTGAAGGTGGCGATCACCGGCGCTGACACCACGCTCCGTCCCGGCATGACGACGGGGAACGCCATCGAGACGCTGCGGGTCCCGGACGCGCTCTTCATTTCGCTGGAGGCGATCAACAGCGAGAACGGCATCCCCCACGTGTTCCGGCAGTCGGGCGGATCGGTCGTCAAGCAGGAGGTCGAGACGGGCGCCGCCAACGACGACGAGGTCGTGATCCTGCGCGGGATCGAGGCAGGGGATCGCGTGCTGCTCGTTCCGCCCGCGAATGCGGCGGAGCTCGAGCTCGTCCGCCTTCCCGGCTCGAAAGCCGGGGCCGATACCACCGCGGCGGCGCCGCCCGCCGGACGGCTCCCGCTCGCCGACAGTGCCGCCGTCGAAACCCTCGGCGATACTGCCGCTCCGAAGGTGCCTGCGCCGGTGCCTGCCGCCGCCGCGCCCGCGGGCGCCCAGCGGGACTGACCGGTGGCCGCCGACGGAGGCCGGCTCTCCCGCCTGGCCGGGATCCTCTCCCACGTGACCTTCAGCGGGCGCACGGCCATCGAGGCGGTGCGGCACAACCGCCTGCGCGCCGGCCTCACCTCGCTGGGCATCCTCTTCGGCGTCGCATCTGTCATCGCCATGCTCGCGATCGGGAAGGGGGCGGAACGCGAGATCCTGGAGCAGATGGTGCTGCTCGGCGCGAACAACATTCTCGTCACGCCCGTAGTCGAGCAGCACGAGGGCGAAGCGAAGGAGGAATCCACGGAGAAGGAGGTCACGCGCTTCACCCCCGGCCTCACCTACGCCGACGCCCGCTCGATCGCGGATCATGTGCCCCACGTCGAGATGGCGAGCGCAGAGATCGTCTTCGATACGGAGATCACGCGCGAGGGACGCCGGCGGAGCGGCAAGGTGGTGGGCGTCGACCTCGATTATTTCGACCTCACCAACCTGGAGCTCTCGCGGGGCAGCCGCTTCACGCCCCAGCAGGCGGAGCAGGGGCTCCCGGTCGCCGTGATCGGCTACGGTGTCCGCACCCGCTTTTTCACGACCGAGGATCCGATCGGCAAGCCGATCAAGGTCGGGGACGTCTGGCTCACGGTGGTGGGCGTTCTCACCGACCGCCGCGTGAGCGACGAAGCGGTCCAGCAGCTCGGGATCCGGGACGCCAACATGGATGTCTACATTCCCGCGCGGACGATGCTGCTCCGCTTCCGGGATCGCGCCCGCATCACCCAGCGGGACATCGAGCTCGCCGCGCGAGCCGACGGGATGCCCACCCCCGAAGGGGAGGCCGACGAGTCGGAGGAAGACCGCGCCGAGCGCACCAACCGCAACCAGCTCGACCGCATCATCGTACGCGTGGGCGATGCGGAACACGTGTCCGGCGTGGCCGATGTCATGCGCCGCATGCTCGCCCGCCGCCACAATTCGGTCATCGACTTCGAGATCAGCGTGCCGGAGCTGCTGCTGCGACAGCAGCAGCGGACCAAGACGATCTTCAACGTCGTGCTCGGCGCCATCGCGTCGATCTCGCTCATCGTCGGCGGGATCGGGATCATGAACATCATGCTCGCCTCCGTGCTGGAACGGATCCGGGAGATCGGCGTGCGCCGCGCCGTCGGCGCCACCCGGCAGGAGATCCTCCTCCAGTTTCTGAGCGAGGCCGTGATCATCAGCGTGGCGGGCGGCGTCGCCGGGATCATCGTCGGGGGGCTGCTCAGTCTTGGGATCGAGCGCTTCGCCGGGATCACGACCCTGGTCTCATACGTCTCCATCGCCGTCGCGTTCGGGGTGTCCTTTGCCGTCGGTGTCGGGTTCGGCATCGTGCCGGCCTACCGCGCCGCGCGACAGGACCCCGTGGTCTGCCTCCGATACGAGTGACGCTCATGCGACCGACGCTCCTTCGCGGCCTGCTGGCCGCTGCCGCCGCCTCCTGCGTGCCCGGACTCGCCTCGGGCCAGGAACCGCTCACGCTGCAGCGGGCCATCGAGCTCGCGCAGTCGCAGGGAAACCAGGCCGTTGCCGCCCGCGCGAGCCGCGATGCCGTCCTGTATCGGGATCGCGCCTTCTCCGCCCGTCTCCTCCCGCAGCTTTCCCTCGGCGGAACCGTGCCGCGCTACAACCGCGCGATCATCCCCGTGCTGCAGCCCGACGGTACCACGCTCTTCCGGCCGCAGAACCAGACCGACGCCGGCCTCACTGCCACGGTGACCCAGCAGCTGCCCACCGGCGGGAACTTCTTCGTATCGTCTTCCCTGGCGACGCTGTCGGTGACGGGCGATCAGTCGATCCGCACCTGGTCGTCCACGCCGATCTCGGTAGGGTTCCGCCAGGACATCTTCCGGCCGAACATCTCCCGGCTCGATCGACGGGAGCAACCGTACCGGACCGAGCTCGCGGAGCGGCAGTATCTCGAGGCCCGCGAGGACATCGCGATCCAGGTCACGAATCTCTTCTTCGACGTGCATGCGGCCGGCGTATCGCTCGCGAATGCGACGACGAACGTGGCCGTCAACGACACGCTCTACACGCTCAACAAGGGCCGCTTCGAGGTGGGCAAGATCGGCGAGAACGACCTCCTGCAGAGCGAGCTCGCGCTGCTGCGCGCGCGGACGGCGCTCGATGGCGCGCGACTCGAACTGGACCGCGCGAGATCCTCGCTTCGCCTCGCGCTCGGCCTTGCGCCGGATGCACCGGTCGAGCTGGCCGTGCCCACCGACGTGCCCGCGTTCCCGGTCGACACGGCGCTCGCGGTGTCGGAGGCGCGGAAGAACCGCTCGACGGCGACGGGCACGGAGCTGAGCGAGATGCAGGCGGCGCGACGCGTCACGGAGGCACGGCTCAACAACGGATTCGGGGCGACGGTCCAGGCGAGCGTCGGCTTCAACGCGACGGCGTCCGAGTTCGATTTCGCCTACCGGAACCTGCTCGAAGCGCGCCAGGTGGCGGTGAGCGTGGACATTCCCCTCATCCAGTGGGGCGCCCGGCGCGCGAGCGTCGAGGCTGCGGAGGCGGATCAGGAACAGGCGGAGCGGAATGCGCGGATCGCACGTGACGCTGCCGCGCAGGATGCGCACTTTGCCGCGCTGCAGCTCGAGCAGTCCCGCCGGGCGCTCACGATCTCGGCCAAGGCCGACACGGTGGCCGCCAAGCGCTTCGAGGTGGCCTACAACCGCTACGTCATCGGGCGCATCGCGATCGACAACCTCTACATGGCGCAGGGGGAGAAGGACCAGGCGCTGATGCAGTACGGCCAGGCGCTCCGCTCGCACTGGGTCGCTTACTATCGTCTGCGGCGCCTCACGCTGTACGACTTCGAACGCGGGACCGCGATCCGGTAAGCCTCGCCTCTGCGGTCCGGTGCTGCTGCAGGCCGTCAGGGCGCCGTGGCCCGAATCTCTTCCTCCACCGCGGCGACGCGCTCGGGCGCGATCCAGCCATGTTCGGCCGCGTGGCGTGCCGCGCCGAGCGTGTCGTCGACCAGCAGCATCCTGCTCCCGAGCGCGGCCACCTCGGCCGCGAGGTCACGCACCTGTGCCGCGCGGATGGGATTCGCGGTGACATCCCGGATGTAGATGGCCGGGACGCGACCCGGGTGGCGGCGGGCCATTTCGCGGTAGATCTCCGGGTCCTGCTGCCCGCTGTCGCCGATGAGGATGAACGGAAGCTCCGGGTAGGTCTTGAAGAGCAGCTCGATCGATTCCGTCTTGTGGGAGTGATGTCCACGAGGGAGGAACGTCTCACGGGTCATGGTCCAGTCGCGCAGGAGCAGCGGCCCGACCGGGATCCCCCGGATCTCGAGGAACTCGAGCAGGAAGTCGTGCATGTTCCACGGGCTGCTCGACACATAGAAGATGGGCGCCAGGGCCGACCCGGTCGTCCCGGCGTGCAGGGCCTGATAGAAGGCCGCGACCCCCAGAAAAGGGAGGCGCGTGCGGGCATTCTCGAGGAAGGTGGATGCGAGCATGCGCACCAGCCGCCGCACACCGGTACGGATGACCGTGTCGTCGAGGTCGCTGATGATGCCGATCCGGCATGAGGCGGATGGAATGAGCACGCGGCCCTCACCGGGAAGGCCGGGAGGCGTGATGAGGTCGGCACGAACCTTCCGCCACCCGGTGCCCGCCTCGTCCGGAGCCGACCCGTCGATCCAGGTCGTGAAATATCCCTCGGAGTCGGTCTCGACTTCCCGAACGACGTCCCCGTATCGCACCGCCACGCGCGCACCCGGTATCTCGTCGCTCTCGAAGCGCCCCAGGGCGGCGAAGACATTGCGCCACCTGGGGTCCCCCGCGCCGGCCGGGGCAGTGTGGTGGACCTCGAGAACGCGCCCCATGACCCGGGCGCGCTCGGGTGTGCCGAAGCCGCGGTAAACGAAAGCCGCGATCGGGTCCGGAGTTCCGCTGCGCCACCCGATGCCGCCGATGGCCAGGTCCACCCGCCGCTCCAGTCCCTCGACCATGCGTGCCAGGCGTGCACCCCAATCGATCGCACCGCGTCGTTCGTTCATGC
This sequence comes from Gemmatimonadales bacterium, assembly GCA_036741715.1. Lineage (GTDB taxonomy): Bacteria > Gemmatimonadota > Gemmatimonadetes > Gemmatimonadales > GWC2-71-9 > CAMLLJ01. Next base: position 16,549 of record DAINRR010000041.1, on the reverse strand, counting down.
TTGGGCGTCTCTCCAGGAGGACGGCTAAGTTGCGGTATGTCGCTGACCGAACGATTCCGTCGCCATCTCGCCGAGCTCGCGCCGGAGCCCGGGAGGACGCTGGTGGCGGTCTCGGGTGGCCCCGATTCGCTGGCGCTGCTCGATCTCCTCGCCGCGACGTCGGCGGACCATCGTCTCGATCTCGTCGTTTCGCACGTCGATCACGGCATCGACGACCGGAGCGCGGAGATCGCCGCGCTCGTGCGGCGCGCTACCGTAAAGTATTCGGTTCCCTTCGAAATCGAACGCCTCTCGCTCGGTGCCGGCGCGACCGAGACCGCCGCGCGCGAGGCGCGCCACGCCGCCCTCCGGCGGATCTCGCGACGAGTCGGCGCCCGAACCATCGCGCTCGCGCATCATGCCGACGACCAGGCGGAGACGGTGCTGATGCGGCTGCTGCGAGGGTCGGGCCCTGCGGGCCTGTCGGCCATGCAGCTGCGCCCCGGAATCCTCAGGCCCCTCCTGCCGTTCCGGCGGGAGGAACTGGCGCGGTACCTGCAAGAGCGTGGCATCGAGGCATGGGAGGATCCGGCCAACGCCGACCCGAGACACCTGCGCTCATGGCTCCGGCATGCCGTGATGCCCGGGATCGCATCGAGGCTTCCGGATGTCGTGAGCCGACTCGCGGAGGTCGCAGAGCAGGCCGGCCGGAATACGGCAGCCTGGGACGCGTTGCTCGAGGCCCTCCCGGACCTCGAGCTCCGCATCGAGCCGGGCGGCGTTTCCGTTGCTGCACATGCACTTGCGCGCTATGATTCCGCGCTTGCCGAGGCGATCACGCGGGCGCTCGGGAGACGGGCCGGATGCATCATCGGCCGCGCCCGCGCTTTGCGGCTCATCGCGATGGCGACGGGCGGACGGAGCGGGGCCGCCATGCCGCTCGCGTCCGGATGGGTGGGAGAGCTCGCCTTCGGCAGGCTCGTCATTCGACGACCGCCGATCGTTCCGTCGGTCGAGGCGCGGATCGAGGCGGGCGTCAGCGATGTGGTGTGGGGTCGATGGCGCTTCCGCGTCGACCGGCAGGCGGCCCCGGCGCGGCAGGCCAGGGAAGGGATGACCGCCTGGTTCGCCGGTGGACCTCTGACCGTTCGTGCACCTCGTCCCGGCGACCGGATCCTCCCCCTCGGGGGCGCAGGACACCGCCCGGTGGTTCGCTGCTTCATGGACGCCCGTGTGTCGAAGCTGGCTCGGCAGGCGTGGCCGGTGTTCGAAGCGGGCGGGTCGGTGGTCTGGGTTCCTGGTGTGTGCCGAGCGGAGGCACTCGTCCCCCCTGCCGGGTCGGAGGCGCTGCGTGTCGAAGCTGCGTACGAATGAAGTGATGCGCCGGACCGGCGGTCGCCGGATGAAGGCCATCGTCTTCGATGAAGAGACGATCGCGCGGCGGGTGCACGAGCTCGGTGCGGAGATCACGGCGGCGTACCCCGACGGCGAGCTCCTGGTGCTCGGCCTGCTCAAGGGGAGCTTCATCTTCCTGAGCGATCTGGTGCGCCAGATCGAGCGTCCGATCCACGTGGATTTCCTCGTGGCGAGCTCCTATGGCTCGGGCACCGTCTCCAGCGGCGAGGTCCGGCTGCTCTACGATCCGGAAACCGAGCTGGAAGGGAAACACATCCTCCTCGTCGAGGATATTATTGATACAGGGCACACCCTCAGGCGGGTGTGCGCCCTGCTCGGCCAGCGGCGGCCGCGGAGCCTCGCGATCTGTGCGCTGCTCCACAAGCACCTGGCGCCCGACCCGCCGGCCGGGCTTCGCTTCGTGGGATTCGACGCACCGCCCGCGTTCCTCGTCGGGTACGGGCTCGACCATGCGGAGAATTTTCGTCACCTCCCGTTCATCGGGGATCTGGAATAGATGGCAGATAGAACTCCGCCCCGCCCGCCGAAGGCCAGCTGGGGCAACGTGAGCAAGAACCTGGCGCTCTGGGTCCTCGTGGCCCTTCTGGCGCTCGCGCTGTTCCAGCTGATGAACGGCCAGCGCACGAACGCCCAGGACATCTCGTACACGCAGTTCAGCGAGCAGCTCGATGCCGCGAACGTGCACGCGGTCGAGATCTTCGACGGCAAGTACCTCGAGGGCGATTTCAAGTCGCCGGTGCCGCTCGCCGGGCGTCCGGTCAAGTCGTTCAAGGTGCTGCTTCCGGTGGCCGACAGCGAAGAGTTCGTCAAGCGGCTCGAAGGCGCGGGCGTCACGATCAAGGCGCGCGAGCAGCGCGGCGGGCTCACCGCAATCATCATCGCGGCACTCCCCTGGATCGTGATCATCGGCCTCTGGTTCTTCTTCCTGCGCCAGCTGCAGCAGGGCGGAAGCCGGGCGTTCGCCTTCGGGAAGTCGAAGGCGAAACTGCTCTCGGGCGACACGCCGAAGATCACCTTTGCCGACGTCGCGGGTGCCGACGAGGCCAAGGTCGAGCTGCAGGAAATCATCGAGTTCCTGAAGGACCCGCAGAAGTTCACGCGGCTGGGTGGCCGCCTGCCCAAGGGCGCGCTGCTGGTCGGACCGCCGGGAACGGGAAAGACCCTGCTCGCCAAGGCCGTCGCCGGCGAGGCGGGCCGCCCGTTCTTCTCCATGTCGGGGTCCGACTTCGTCGAGATGTTCGTCGGCGTCGGCGCGAGCCGCGTCCGCGACCTTTTCGAGCAGGGCAAGGCGCACGCGCCCTGCATCATCTTCATCGACGAGATCGACGCGGTCGGCCGGCACCGTGGCGCCGGGCTGGGCGGGGGGCACGATGAGCGCGAGCAGACGCTGAACCAGCTCCTGGTCGAGATGGACGGCTTCGAATCCAACGACGGCGTCATTCTGCTCGCCGCGACCAACCGCCCCGACGTGCTCGATCCCGCCCTGCTCCGGCCGGGACGTTTCGATCGGCAGATCGTGGTGGACGCGCCCGACGTGAAGGGCCGTGAGGGAATCCTGCGCGTGCACACGCGAAAGATCCCGCTCGCCGGGGACGTGAAGCTCGAGACGATCGCCAAGTCCACGCCGGGAATGGCCGGCGCGGACCTCGCCAACCTCGTCAACGAGGCGGCCGTGCTCGCCGCGCGGCGCAACAAGAGCCTCGTGGACATGCAGGACTTCGAGGACGCCAAGGACAAGGTGACGCTGGGCCTCGAGCGCCGGAGCCTGGTGCTCACCGAGGACGAACGTCGGCTCACCGCGTATCACGAGGGCGGGCACACGGTCGTTGCCCTCTTCACCGAAGGCGCAGACCCGGTCCACAAGGTCACGATCGTCCCCCGCGGGCGCGCGCTCGGTCTCATGTATTCGCTTCCGGAGAAGGACCGGTACGGCCACACGCGTGAATTCCTCATCGGGCGGCTCGCGATCAGCTTCGGCGGGCGCGTTGCGGAGGAGCTTGTGTTCGGCCCCGGCAAGGTGACGACGGGCGCCGGCAGCGACATTCAGATCGCGACCAATATCGCGCGCCAGATGGTCACGACGTTCGGCATGAGCGACCGCATCGGCATGATGGCGGTGGGCGAGCGCGAACAGGAGATCTTCCTCGGCCGCGAGTTCGCGCGCCGGAGCGAAGTCTCCGAGCATACCGCGCAGGTGGTGGACGAAGAGGTCAAGGGCCTCCTCGACGCCGCCTACGAGCGCGCGCGGCAGATTCTCACGGACCGCCGCGACCTGCTCGACCGCGTGGCGCAGGCGCTGCTCGAGCGCGAGACGATCGACCACGACGAGGTGCAGCTCCTCTTCAAGGGCCGCCCGCTGCCGCCGCGGCCCCCCGATGCACCCGAGCTGACCGAGAACGCTCGCCGCCCGAGGCCGGAAGTGCCGTTGCCGGGCCGCGCGCCGATTCTCGGAGTGCCGCCCGCCGAGCCAGCGGGCGCCTGATTCGCGGCGTGCACGTCGCGCCGCTGGACGTCGTTCCGCTCGCCGCGCGCTCGCCGCGCGGCATCGCCGCGGCGCTGGTGCGCGGTGGACTCGGGCCCGGCGCCGCCGAAACGGCGGCGGCAGGGATGACGCCGGCAACCTTCCGCATCGTGGGCCTCGACGATACGTCGCTCGAGGCCCTCGTGCATTTCGGCGGGCAGCTGGGCCTCGAGGTCCTTACCGGTGCCGACTGGGCAGTCATCTCGGGGGCGCGCTCCCGGCTCAGCGCGCTGGCGCGGCCGTGGACCGTCCCGGAGCCGCTGCGCGAACTCGCGTATCAGCTCGGACTCGCGCTCCCGGCGGACGCGCCGAGAGGGTGGCGGACCGCGCGCGGGTCGATCGCGCTCGACGCGCCGGCCGTGATGGGGATCCTCAACGTCACGCCCGACAGCTTCAGCGATGGCGGGCTACACGCCGGCGTCGAGCGCGCCGTCCGTCACGCCGCGCGACTCCTCGAGGACGGCGCCGCCATCCTCGACATCGGCGGGGAGTCGACGCGCCCCGCGCGCACCAGCGTCGTGCCGGTCGCCGATGAACTGGCGCGGGTGGTGCCGGTGGTCGAGGCGGTCGCGCGGGCGTTTCCGGACACGCTCATCTCGGTCGACACCATGAAGGCCGATGTCGCGCGCGCCGCGCTCGATGTCGGCGCGGCGATCGTGAACGACGTGACGGGGCTCCGTCACGATCCGGGCCTGGGCCGGGTCGCCGCGGCAGCGGGGGCAGGGCTCGTGCTCATGCATTCGCGCGGCACGGCGCTCGAGCTGGCGTCGCTCGAGCATGCGGAGTATCAGGGCGATGTCGTGCGCGGCGTGCTCGCGGAGCTTCGCGTCGCCCTCGGCCGCGCGGCGCAGGCCGGAGTCGCCGATGACTGCGTCGCCGTGGATCCGGGGCTGGGGTTTTCCAAGACGGCGGAGCAGAACCTGTTCCTCACCGATCAGCTGGAGGCGCTGCTCGCCCTCGGGCGGCCGGTGCTCGTCGGGCCATCGCGGAAACGCTTTCTCGGTGCCGCGACCGGGCGCGAGGTCGCCGAGCGGGATGCGGCGACGGCGGCGGCCTGCGCCCTCGCCTGGGAGCGCGGCGCCCGGATCTTCCGCGTCCACGACGTCGCCGCCTCGCGCGATGCGCTCGCCGTGGCCCATGCGCTCGGACATCCATCCTCGGCCTCATGACCGACACCACGCTTCCGCGGCCCCCGTATCGTCTGGCCCTCGTCGTCTCGCTGGCGGTGCTGGCGGTCTACACACTCACGCTCGCGCCCACGGTCACCTTCTGGGACGCAGGCGAGTTCATCGCCGCGGCCAAGGTCCTCGGCATTCCCCATCCGCCCGGCACGCCGCTCTTCGTGATCATCGCGCATGTCTGGGGCACGCTGATCCCGTTCGGCGAGTTCGCCTGGCGCACGAACCTGCTGAGCGCGGTCCTGAGCGCGGGGGCCGCCGGATTCTTCTTCCTCGTCGCGCATGAATCGATGCGCGCCCTCGCCGCCGGCATGAACGAGGGCACGCAGACGCTGATCCGGAGCGGCGGGGCGGCGGCGGCGGCATTCATCGGGGCCTTCACCTTCACCAACTGGCAGAACTCGAACGAGACCGAGGTCTACGGCATCGCCACGTTCACGATCGCCGCGATCTGCTGGCTCTGCCATGTCTGGCGTACGCGTCGCGGAAGTCCGTCGGCATCGCGCATCCTCCTGCTCATCGTGTACCTGGGTGGGATATCGATGGGCAATCACCTCCTCGCGCTCCTTGTCGGGCCCGCGGTGATCATGTTCCTCTGGGCGGCGCTGCGCGCCGAGCCCTCGGCCGATCCGGTGCAGCGGCGCGTCGAGTGGGCGCAGCTTGCCGTCGTGGCCGGCGTCTGGGCACTGCTCATCGGCACGGGACTCGGCAGCGGGACCCTCACGGGGATCGGTCTCGTCTGCTTCGTCGCCGCGGCCGTCTTCGCCGGGATGTCGGGCGCGCTGGGGTTCGCCGCCGCGACCCTCTTCATCGGCGCGATCGGCGTCACGCCATATCTCTATCTCTTCATCCGCGCCGCGCAGGACCCGATCCTGAACGAGGCGGATCCTTCGACGCTCGATGCGTTGCTCGACGTCATCCGCCGGGCCCAGTACCCGCCGCGGACGCCGCTCGACGATCCGACCGAGTACAGCGGGCCGGGCAACCCGGGCCGTTCGCTCTCGCTGATCAGCCTCCAGCTGCAGAACTACATCCTCTACTTCCACTGGCAGTGGGGGCGGCTGCTGTCGTCCGTGGCGCTCGGCAAGGTCGTCACGCTCGCATTCTTCAGCCTCGGGTTCTATGGCGCCGCCGCCCAGCGGCGGTCCGATCGCGCGTCGTGGTGGCTCCTCTTCACGCTGTTGCTCGTCACCGGGCTCGGGCTCGTGGCGTACATGAACTTCAAGCCGGGCTTCAGCCAGGGGTACGAGCTCTATCCCGATTTCGAGGACCACGAAGTCCGGGAGCGCGACTATTTCTTCGTCGTGAGCTTCGTCGTCTGGGGCGTGTGGGCGGGGATCGGGCTCGCCAACGTGGTGCGGAAGCTCGTCGAACGATCGCCCTCGCTGCCCCGTCCGGTCGCGGGGGCGGTGCTCCTCGGCGCACTCGTCCCGCTGGTGCTCAACTGGCAGCCGGCCTCCCGGCGGCATGGCCCGGACGCGCGCCTTGCCGCCGACTTCGCCTACGACATGCTCAACACGGTGCCGCCCTACGGCATTCTCTTCACCTACGGCGACAACGACACCTTCCCGCTCTGGTGGGCGCAGGAGGTGGAAGGCATCCGGCAGGACGTGACGATCGTCTGCCTCGCGCTTGCGAACACGGACTGGTACATCCGGCAGCTGCGCGACAATCCGATCCGGGAGATCGACCCGGCGGCGCTGCCCGAGATCTGGCGCGGCCGCGAAGCGACGAAGCCGGCCTGGCCGGTGCACACGATGACGGACGAGCAGATCGCCGCAACCTTCACGAGTGCGGCCATCCAGCAGCTCTACCAGACCGGCGCCTCGGTCGATTTCGGCGCCTTCGTGCAGGCGTACCAGCCGGGTGAGATCGGTCAGCCCCGGGACATCGTCGCCATTCGTGTGCTTCAGCAGAATCTGGGGCGGCGGCCGATCGTCTGGTCGGTGACGGCCGGCCGGTCGTTCGGAGGTCTCGCGAGCCGTGTGGTCCAGCATGGGCTGGGTTACGCGATCCTGCCGGAGCCGCCGGACACCACGGCGCCCCAGATCGTCGGCTCGGCGCTCGGGAGCCTGCCCATCGATGTCGCGGTGACCGGGAAGCTCGTCTGGGATACCTACCGGTATGCCGGGCTGCTCGAAGGGGAGCCGGAGCCGCTGGATCCCACCTCCGAGAACATGGCACGCACGCTCGGCTATCCATTCACCGTGCTCGCCTTCGCATACGATGCGCTCGGAGACCGGCCGCGGATGCTTCAGGCGCTCGAGCGCGCCGCGCGCCTGAATCCCGATCCCCAGCTGTCCGGCGTGCTCGACCAGCTGCGGCTGGAGCAGCTGATCCCATCCGACTCGCTCCCCGCACCGGCCGACTCCGCGCCACGCTGACCTCAATCCGCCTACTCGGAGCCCCCAAAGCCTATTAACTTTGGGGGTTATGGCTTTCGAGGGTCTGGAGGAGCGGCTCACTCGGGTGAGGGAGGTCGTGGCTGGGGCGCAGCGCGCCGCCGGGCTCTCGCACGAAGTCCGCATCGTGGCGGTGACCAAGTCCCATGGGGCCGACGCAGTGACGGCGGCGCTCCGTGCCGGGTTGCGAGACGTCGGCGAGAACCGGGTTCAGGAAGCGCTCGAAAAGCAGGCGGAGAGTCCCGCGGGCGTGAACTGGCACCTCATCGGCACGCTGCAGCGGAACAAGGCGCGGCACGCCATTGGCCGGTTCCACCTGATCCACTCGGTGGATCGCCCGGACCTGGCCGCGGAGCTCGCGCGGCGCGTGCCTGCCGGCGAACGGCAGCAGGTGCTCGTGCAGGTCAACTGCTCGAACGAGCCGCAGAAAGGTGGCGTCGAGCCCGAGGGTCTCGGTGCACTGCTCGAGACCATCGCCGCGCTCCCGGCCCTCGACGTGCGCGGCCTCATGACGATGGCCGCCTACGACGCGGATGTGCCGACGCAGCGTCGCACCTTCGCACTGCTGCGTGCGCTCGCGGACGGGTCCCGGCACCCGGGACTCGAGCTCCCCGAGCTCTCGATGGGAATGTCGGACGATTACGAATCCGCCGTGCGCGAAGGAGCCACGATGGTGCGACTCGGCACGGTGCTGTTCGGAGAGCGTGGATGAACGACACGGTGTTCCGGCTGACGCCACAGGATCTGCGGAGCCAGCAGTTCGGGCGCGCCTTCCGCGGCTACGATCCGCGGGAGGTCGACGAGGCCCTGCGGCGCGCCGCGGACGAGCTCGACACGCTCCGCCGCGACCAGGTGAAGCTCGAGGAGCGCATTCGCAGCATGACGGAGCAGCTGCAGAGCTTTCAGGAGCGTGAGCGTGCGATGAACGAGGCGCTCGTGGCCGCGCAGCAGCTCCGCACCGAGAGCCGGAGCGCCGCCGAGCGCGAGGCGGCCTCGGTCATGGCGCAGGCACGGGGCGAGGCGAGCCTGCTGCTCCAGCAGGCGGAGGGCGAAGAGCGACTCGTACGCGAGCGCACCGCGCAGGCGCAGGTGCATTTCGCGGCGTACGTCGCCGGGCTCAGGGCGATGCTCGAGCGACAGCTGGCGGAGCTCGCGGGCCTCGAGGCGCAGGTGGAGCGATGAGCTTCACGCCGTGGCCGGACGGATCGGCGGACGCGCTCGAGCGGGAGCTGCTGGCGCAGTGGAAGGCGGAAGACCTCTTTCGCCGCTCGCTCGAGCAGAACCGGGAGGGTGTGCCCTTCGTCTTCTACGAAGGACCGCCGACGGCGAACGGCCGGCCGGGCATTCACCACGTCTTCTCGCGAACCATCAAGGACCTGATCTGCCGGTTCCGCGCACAGCAGGGGCGCGCCATCACCCGGATCGCGGGGTGGGACACGCACGGGCTTCCCGTCGAGATCGAGATCGAGAAGGAGCTCAGGCTCACCGGCAAGAAGGATATCGAGGCGTTCGGCGTCGCGGAGTTCAACGAGCGCGCGCGGTCGAGCGTGTTCCGCTACAAGGGAGAGTGGGAGAACCTGTCGGACCGGATCGGGTACTGGCTCGACTACGAGCACCCGTACATCACGTACTCGAACGAGTACATCGAGACGGTCTGGTGGCTGCTGCATCGGCTCTGGGAGAAGGAGCTCCTCTACCGCGGGCACCGGGTGCTCCCGTACTGCCCGCGCTGCGGCACCGTGCTCTCGAGCCACGAGCTCGCGCAGGGCTACGAAGAAATCCGCGACCGGTCGATCTACGTGACCTTCCCGCTCGAGGACGCCCGGGAGCTGGTGGTCTGGACCACGACGCCGTGGACGCTGCCGAGCAACGTCGCCGCTGCGGTGCATCCCGAGCTCGAGTACCGGACGTACGAGAGCAGCCGGCACCCCGGGCGGCGCTTCATCGCCGCGGCTGCGCGTGCGGAGAAGCTCGCGGAGCTCCTCGGGGGCGAGCTCACGGGGTCGGCGCCGTTCCCGGGCCGGGTGCTCGCGGGGCTTCGCTATACCCGGCCGCTCGATGTCGTGCCGTTGCCGGCCGACACGGCGCACAGCGTCGTCATCACCGGCGACTTCGTCACGGCGGACGACGGCAGCGGCATCGTGCACATGGCGCCTGCGTTCGGGGCGGACGACTACGCCGCAGGGCAGGTGCACGGGCTCGCGCTCGTCCGGCCCGTTGCCGCCGACGGCACGTTCACGGGGACGACGTGGCCCGAGCTCGAGGGCCGGCTCGTCACCGCCGACGAGACGAACGAGCTGATCATCCGGCGGCTCAAGGCCGACGGCCGGCACCTGCGCACCGAGCAGCATGTGCACAGCTATCCGCACTGCTGGCGCTGCCGGAGCAAGCTGATTTACTATGCGCGCGATTCCTGGTTCGTCCGCACGTCGGCCGTGAAGGCGCGGATGCTCGAGGTCAACGCGAGCGTCGGCTGGCATCCGCCCGAGATGGGCTCGGGGCGGTTCGGCGAGTGGCTCGAGAACAACGTGGACTGGGCGCTGTCCCGCGACCGCTACTGGGGAACGCCGCTGCCGGTCTGGGTGTGCGACCGGGATGCAGCGCACGTCGAAGTCATCGGGAGTTACGCCGCGCTCGCGGAGCGCCACGGCACGGCGCTCCCGCCGGGGTTCGACCCGCACAAGCCGTAGATCGACGAGTATCGGTGGGGGTGCAGCGCGCCGGCGTGCGCCGGGACGATGCGGCGCACGCCCGAGGTGATCGATACCTGGTTCGATTCGGGCTCGATGCCGTACGCGCAGTGGCACTACCCGTTCGAGCACGAGGCGGAGTTCCGCGCGCACTTCCCGGCGGACTACATCTGCGAGGGCGTGGACCAGACCCGCGGCTGGTTCTACTCGCTCCTCGCGATCGCCGTCTCGGTGTTCGACGCGCCGGCGTACCGGAACGTGATCGTCAACGAGCTCGTGCTCGATGCCGACGGCGTCAAGATGTCGAAGAGCCGCGGGAACATCGTCGAGCCCTGGGACGTGATCGGCGAGTTCGGCGCCGATGCGGTCCGGCTGTATCTCGTCGCCTCGAGCCAGGTCTGGCTGCCGAAGCGCTTCGATCGCCGGATGATTCCGGAGACGGTGGGCGGCTTCTTCAATGCGCTCCGCAATCTCTACGAATTCTTCCGGCGGTACGCGGGCGACGCGCTTCCGGCCGAATCGGGCACGCCGACACTGGCCGATCGCTGGATCCGGAGCCGTCTCGCCGCGACCGTCGCGGCGGTCGATGCCTCGTGGAGCGCGTACGACGTCACGTCGGGGACGCGGGCGATCTTCGATTTCGTGACCGACGATCTCGCGAACTGGTACGTGCGCACCAACCGGCCGCGCTTCTGGGCGGTGGACGCGGACGCGGATCCGGCCGCGGTGCATGCGCTCCATGCGGTGCTCGTCACCGTGAGCCGCCTCCTCGCGCCGGCGGCACCGTTCGCGAGCGACTGGCTGCACCGGGCGCTCACGGGAACGTCCGTGCATCTCGCGCGGTTCCCCGAGCGCTCCGAGCGCGACGCGGCACTCGAGGGCGCCATGGATGCGGTGCGCCGGCTCGCGTCGCTGGCGCGCGCGGCGCGGGAGGCGGCGAACCTCCGGGTGCGGCAGCCGCTCGCCCGGATGGCCGTCGCCGTGCCCTCGGGCGTGCGCGGCCCCGAGCTCGAGGCGCTCCTCCCGCTGCTTGCGTCGGAGGTGAACGTGCGCGCGCTCGAGGTCGTGTCTTCGGACGCCGACCTCGTGCGGCTCGTCGCCCGTCCGAACTTCCGGGCCCTGGGCAGGCGCTTCGGGAAGCGGACGCCGGCGGTGGCGGGGGCGGTCTCGCAGCTCGCGCCGGATGCGCTCAGGAAACTCGAGGCGGGAACGCCGGTCGAGGTGATGGTCGACGGAGAGCGCGCCGACATTCTTCCCGAGGACCTGACGATCGAGCGGCAGGTCACGAGCGACTGGCTCGTCGCGAGCGACGGCCCCTTCGTAGCCGCGCTCGATCCCGCGCTCGACGACGCGCTCCGCGCCGAAGGCCTGGCCCGCGAGATCGTCAGCCGCGTGCAGCGTGTGCGGAAGGATGCGGGGTACGAGCACACCACCCGCATCGTGCTGCGCCTCGACGGCGCGGACGCGGTGCGCGCAGCGGCGATCGCGCACCTGGACTTCATCCAGGAGGAAACGCTGGCGCGGGGCGTCGAGTTCGGCGCGCCGGACGGGGCAGTGGATCTGGAACAGGCATTCTCTCTCGACGGGCTCGCGCTGGTGGTCGGAGTCCGGCGATTTCAGGCAACCTGAGGCACGACCCTCAAACGCAGGGAACGAGCATGAACAAGAAGCAGCTGTCGCACCTGGAAAAGCGTCTTCTCGAGGAGCGGGCGCGCGTGATGAAGGAGCTCGGGTACTACGACGAGTCGTTCACCACGTCGCTGCAGGGGGCGGACGGAGACCTCTCCTCGTACTCCTTTCACATGGCCGACCAGGGCACCGACGCCATGGAGCGCGAGAAGCAGTTCCTCTTCGCCTCGCAGGAGGGCCGCTACCTCTGGCACGTGAACGAGGCGCTCCGCCGCCTCTACGCGACGCCGGAGAAGTTCGGCCACTGCCATCAGTGCGGGGACGAGATCAATTTCGAGCGGCTGGACGCACTCCCGCACGCGCGGCTCTGCATCTCGTGCAAGGAGAAGGAGGAGGATGCCAAGCGGCGGTGACCGGTTCGTGTTCGTGCTCGCGGCGGGCCTGATCATCGTGCTCGACGCCATCACGAAGTACATCGCGGAACTGCGCCTGGGCGCCGGCGAGACGATCTCCGTCGTCGGCGAATGGGTGCGGCTGCACCTGGTGTACAATCGCGGCGCGGCGTTCGGCCTGCACCTGGGGCCCTACTCCCGCTGGATCTTCCTCGTGATCGCGATCGTCGCCGTGGTCATCCTGTACCGGATGTCGGTGAGCAGCCCCGCCGGCGACCGGTTCCGCCAGCTCGCGCTGGGCCTCGTCGCAGGCGGCGCCGTGGGGAATCTCCTCGACCGGATCCGCAGTGATAAGGGCGTCGTGGATTTCCTCGACGTCGGCATCGGCGCGCTGCGCTGGCCCACGTTCAACGTCGCCGACATCGGGGTGAGCTGCGGCGCGATCGCCCTGGCACTCTCCCTCTGGCGGGAGGACGTCCGGAAGCCCGCACCGAATTCCGCCGCCGGCTGACCGGCGGCACCCGTGCCGGAGATCCGCTTTTCCGTCGCCGCGGATTCGACCGAGCGCCTCGACCGCTTCCTCGCAGACCAGCTGCAGCTCTCGCGCACGCAGGCGGCCCGGCTCGTGGCCGCCAGGTCCGTGTCGGTGAATGGCGCCGTGGCCCGCGCCTCGCGCCTCCTCGCGCGCCGGGACGACGTCGTGGTCCGCATCCCTGACGACGAACCGCCGCGCACCCTTCGTCCGAACCCGCTCGACCTCGTCGTGGTCTACGAGGACGAGCATCTCGCCATCATCAACAAGCCTGCCGGCCTCGTGGTCCATCCCGCTCCCGGGCACTGGGACGATACGCTCGTCAATGCGCTGGTCGCGCGCGGGACGACGCTCGCCGGCGGGGCGGAGGGTCGTCCGGGCATCGTCCACCGGCTCGATCGCGACACCTCGGGGCTCATGGTGGTCGCCAAGACGGATCTCGCGCACCGCCGGCTTTCGCACGCCATCGCCGCCCGGCGGGTGAGCCGGAGCTACGCCGCCCTCGCCTGGGGGCATCTCGACGAGAGCCCGACCGTCATCGAGGCACCGCTCGCTCGCCATCCGCGGGATCGCAAGCGCATGACCGTCCTGGCCGGGGGACGCGCTTCGCGCACCGACGCGCATGTCGTCGCCCGGTTCGGCGTGTGCGACCTGCTCCGGCTCGAGCTCCATACCGGCCGGACGCACCAGATCCGGGTCCATCTGGAGCACATCGGCCACCCGATCGTCGGCGATCCCGTGTATGCCGCCGGCGGAAGCCGTCGCATCGGCGGCACTGCCCGGGCGGACGCCACCCGGGTCGAACGCGCCGCGCCGCGCCAGGCGCTCCATGCTGCCGCTCTGGCATTTCGCCATCCTGCGACGGGAGAACGCCTTACGTTCGAATCGGAGTGGCCGGATGACCTCCGTGGCGCACTCGCCGCTGCAAGTGACTCAGATCTTGTTGCCGAGCCGGAACCCCTTCGGTATCTTCTTTTCTTCAATAGAGATGCCTGATCCCCAGACGTTGCACGCCGTCGTTTTCCGCGTCGGCGACCTGATCTGTGCCGCCCCGGCAGGGATTGTGCGAGAGATCCTTCCGGCGCTTGCGGCGACGCGGATCCCGGGCGTCGGGGATGCCGTGGACGGGCTGGTGAACGTTCGCGGGGCGCTCCTGACGGTGCTCGACGGCCATCGCCTCCTCGAGCGCGAGCGGCTGGCGGATGACGAAGGCTCCATCATCGTGCTCACGGCCGGTGGACGCACCTTCGGGCTGCTCGTCGGGGAGGTGCGCGACTTCGTCGAGCTGCCGGCCGGCTCCGTCGCCGAACGGGCGCGCCTTCCCGGTATCGATCCGCGCATCGTCCGCGCGGTGGCGCGTCACGGCGACGATCATTTCATCATGCTCGACATCGAAGCGCTCGTGGCGCCGCTGCTCGGGGCCTGATCCGCGGCGACCCTGAACCCCCGTTCTGCTGGAGGTGGTGAGTGAGTCACTCCGTGCTGGTCTGCGATGACGCCATCTTCATGCGCACCATGATCAGCGACATCCTGACCCAGGCCGGCTTCGAGATCGTCGGCGAAGCGGAGTCGGGTTCGCAGGCCGTGGAGAAGTACCGGCAGCTCAAGCCCGATCTCGTCACCATGGACATCGTGATGCCGGACATGGGGGGCATCGACGCCGTGCGCGAGATCTGCAGGGACAATCCCGACGCCAAGATCCTGATGTGCAGCGCCATGGGGCAGCAGGCGCTCGTCGTCGAGGCGATCCAGGCGGGGGCCAAGGATTTCGTGGTGAAGCCGTTCCAGCCCTCCCGCGTTCTCGAGGCGGTCCAGCGCGTCCTCGGCTGAGCCGATGGACGTCTCGAAGTACGCTGCGCTGTTCCTCGCCGAGAGTCGCGAGCACCTCAGCTCCTGCAACCAGTTCCTGCTCGAATGGGAGCGCGACCCCGCGGCGACCGAGCCGGTGGCCGGGCTCTTTCGCGCCATCCACACGATCAAGGGGATGGCCGCGACGATGGGCTATTCGGCGGTCGCCGAGGTGGCGCATCGGGCGGAGAATCTGCTGGACGCGATCCGCGCGGGGCAGGTCGCCCCGGGTCCCGACATGCTGCAGCTGCTCTTCGGCGCCGTCGATGCGATCACGGCCGCCGTGGAACGGGCGGCGGTCGGCGACCATGAGGCGGCGCCGGGTGATCTCGTGCTGCTCGAGGCCCTCGACCGCGCCGCCTCCACGCCGACGCCGGGCCATACCGCGGAGTTCGTCGCGGCGGTCGCGGCGGCGCGCGCCCGGCTCGTTCGCGTCACGATCCGGAGCGACGCCACGATGCGGGGCGGCCGCGCCATGATCGCGCTGCGCCGTGCCGAGACCGTCGGCGCCGTGTCCGACGTGCGGCCGACGCTGGCGGTCTTCGAGCGCGATGATTTCGCCGGCACCTTCGCCTTCCGGATCACGACCGACGCGCCCGACGAGACGGTGGCGCGCGCGGTCCGCTCGGCAGGGGATGTGCAGGAAGTCGAGTTCGGCGATGCGCCGGCGGCCGGCGTGGCGGAGGGCGTGGCCGCGCGCGGGCGGCAGATCCGCGTGGACCTGCGGCGCCTCGACGCCCTCATGAAGCAGGTGGGCGAGCTCGTCGTCGCGCGCAACCGGCTCACCGATCTCGCGGCCGCGTCCGACGACGCGGCGGTGGCGCCGGTGGCCGAACGGATCGGGCGGCTCGTGACGGACATGCAGGCCGAGATCATGCAGGCGCGGATGAGCCCCGTCGGCGAGGTGTTCGAGCGGTATCCGCGCCTCGTGCGCGACCTCGCGCGCGACCTCGGCAAGCAGGCCCGCTTCGAATCGGAAGGCGGCGAGATCGAGCTCGACCGCGCCGTGCTCGACGAGATCGGCGATCCGCTGCTGCACCTGATCCGCAACGCCGTCGACCACGGCCTCGAGCCAGCGGCCGAGCGCGTCGCCGCCGGCAAGCCGGCCGAAGGGCGGATCACGGTGTCCGCCACGCGCGAGCGCAACAACGTCGCGATCAGGGTGAGCGACGACGGGCGCGGGGTGGATCGCGCCCGGATTCTCGCGCGCGGGATCCGCGAGGGGCTCATCGCGCCCGATGTCGAGCGGCTGACCGACGACCTCCTCCTTCGCGTCCTCGCACGCCCCGGCTTCAGCACCGCCCAGCGGGTGAGCGGCGTGTCGGGACGCGGGGTCGGGGTCGACGTGGCCGCCACGCGGGTCCGCGCGCTCGGCGGGACGCTGACCGTGACGTCGGACGAGGGGAAGGGCAGCACGTTCACCGTGCGCGTGCCGCTGACCCTCGCGATCGTCCGCGCGCTCCTGACCGGCGTCGGCACCGAGCGTTACGCGGTGCCGCTCGCCTACGTGACGGAGACCGTGGAATTCGACCGCCGCTCGGTGACGGCGGTGCGTGACCGGGAATCGCTCGTCGTCCGCAATCAGGCGATCCCCACGATCCACCTGCGGCAGCTCGTGTCGATCGGCGGTGAGGTGCCCGCGCGCCGCCCGTCGATCATCCTGGAAGTCGGCGACCGCCGCGCGGCGCTCGTCGTGGACCAGCTGCTCGGGCAGCAGGACATCGTGATCGAGCCGTTCGAAGGCCCCCGCGGCATGCCGTCGTTCGTGGGAGGGGCCACCATTCTCGCCGATGGGGCGCCGGCGCTCATTCTCGACGCCGCCGCACTCGTCTAGGGGCACTCATGGAAGACGTCCGGGCACTGAAGGAGCTGCAGCTCGACGCGCTCAAGGAAGTCGCGAACATCGGCGCGGGCCACGCGGCGACGGCGCTGTCGCAGATGACCAACCGGACGATCATGATC
>DAINRR010000040.1:0-25462 GCA_036741715.1 Gemmatimonadales bacterium | reverse complement strand
AGATCGTCGCCGACGAGCTGAACGCGATGGTGCAGCCGCTCGGTGAGGAGCGCCCAGCCGTCCCAGTCGCCTTCGGCGAGGCCGTCCTCGATCGAGACGATCGGATACTTCTGCACCCACGCCTCGTAGAGATCCACCATCTCGGCCGCGGTGCGGCGGCTGCCATCGCCCTTCTTGAACACGTAGTGGCCGTCGGCATACAGCTCGGACGCGGCGACGTCGAGCGTGATCGCAATATCCTGTCCCGCGACGTACCCTGCCGCCTCGATCGCCTGCATCACGGCATCGAGCGCCGCCTCGTTCGACGGGAGCATCGGGGCGAACCCGCCCTCATCTCCCACGGCGGTCGAGAGCCCCGCCTTCGTCAGGACCTTCTTCAGGGCGTGAAACACTTCGACGCCCATGCGCAGCGCATCGGGGAAGTTGTCGGCGCCGACGGGCACGACCATGAACTCCTGCGCGTCGACGTTGTTCGAGGCGTGCGCCCCGCCGTTCAGGATGTTCATCATCGGCACCGGCAGCACCCGCGCCATGGGACCGCCGAGATAGCGATAGAGCGGCAGCCCGCAATCCTGCGCCGCGGCTCGCGCGGTGGCGAGCGAGACGGCGAGCAGGGCGTTCGCGCCGAGCTTGCTCTTGTTCGGCGTGCCGTCGGCATCCATCATCTCCGCGTCCACCGCGATCTGGTCGGTGGCGGCCATGCCTTCGAGCCGCGGGCCGAGCACTTCGTTGACGTTGCGCACGGCCTGCCGGACGCCCTTGCCGCCGAAGCGATCGGCCTCGCCGTCGCGCAGCTCGACGGCTTCGCGCTCGCCGGTGGAGGCGCCGCTCGGCACCGCGGCACGGCCGGTGGCGCCGCTCGCCAGCACCACTTCCGCTTCGACGGTGGGGTTGCCGCGGCTGTCGAGGATTTCACGTCCGTGCACTTCGATGATGGTGCTCATGTCGCCTTTGCCGGAAGGAGGAGCCGCCAAACTCTAGCGGGCGTCCGCGGGTGCGTCAACGCCGCGATCGAGGCGGAGCATCTCGCTCCGCGTGGCCGCGAGAATCGCTTCACGATCGTCGAAATCGAGGTCGATCGTCGGGAGCGGGCGCCCGATGCTCACGGTCACGGGCACGCGTCGCACCTGCCATCCTCCGGGCGGCAGCGCGCGCCGTCCCCCGGCGATGTGGACCGGCACGACCGGTGCACCCGCCCGAATCGCGAGCACGAAGGGGCCCTTCTTGAAATCGGCGAGGGCTCCGTCCCGGCTGCGCGTTCCCTCGACGAATACGATGGCCGAGATCCCGCCCCGGATCGCCACGGCCGCATCGTCGTACGCGGCGAACGCGTCCCGCAGGTTGCGCCGGTTGATCGGGATCTGTCCGCTCGCGCGCACGGCCCGGCCGAAGAACGGCACCGAGAGCAGCTCGCGCTTCGCGACGAAGCGCACCGACCCTGGAAGGGTGGCGAGGAGGACCCAGATATCGGCGAACGACGTGTGATTGCAGACGTAGACGACGGGACTCTCCGGGTCGAGATGCTCGCGCCCCACGACCCGCACCGGAAGTCCCGTGATCCGGATCAGGCCACGCGCCCAGGCACGCGGCGCGCGATCGTAGACCCCGCCGGGCCGGTGCTTCACCCCGAACAGCGATGCGAGAATCACCCTCCCGCCCTGCACTCCCGTGCACAGGACGAGTGCGGCCACGTACCGCAGGACGCCGATCATCGGAAGTGATCGAAGCCCTCGAGCGAGACGCGCTCGCCGCGCAGCAGGAAACGGACGCCGCTTCCGCGGTGCACGCTGCCGACGCTCGTGAGCGCGAGGCCCGTCGCATCCTCGAAGGCGCGGGTGTCCCGCTCACCGAATCCATCGGGAAGCGCGACCAGGAGCTCGTAGTCCTCTCCGCCCCTGGCCGCGAAGAGCGAGGGCTCGATCGACGCAGCGAGTGACGGCGCGACCGCGGAGCCGGCCACCGGCACGCGAGCGAGGTCGATGTCGAGCCGGACACCGGATGCCGCCGCGAGATGATGAACGTCGGCCGCGAGCCCGTCGCTCAGGTCGAGCATGGCGTGTGCGCCCTGTTCCGCGAGCCAGCGCCCTGCTGCGATTCTCGGGATCGGATGCGCAAACGCGGCGCGTGCATCGTCGGACGGGAGCTCGCCCCGCTGCCAGGCCGTGAGCGCTGCGCGCGAGGCGCCGAGTGCGCCCGTCACCCAGAGCATATCGCCGGGCCGCGCCCCGCTCCGGCGGATCGGCGTCGCCGCTCGGCCGATCACCGTGACCGTCACCATCCAGGTCGTGGCGGATGCGAGGTCCCCACCGATCACGCGCGCGCCGGTCGCCCCCGCGGCGGCCCCCACCCCACGCATGACGAGCGCCGGATCCCCTTCCGCGGCGCTTCCTGGCACCGCCAGCGCCGCGAGCACGCCGACGGGCCGCGCACCCATCGCCGCGAGGTCGGAGAGCGCCGCGGCGGCCGCGCGCCATCCGACCTCCTCGAGTGTGAGCCACTCCTTCCGGAAGTGCACGCCTTCCACGGTCGCATCGGTGCTGACCACGAGTGAGCCGTCGCCGTCGGGGATGACGGCGGCGTCGTCTCCGAGATCGTCTGATCGGCCCATCAGCTCGCCCGCGATGAGGCGGATACGATCGAATTCGGGACCGGGCCCGAGCGGGGTGCTCATCGCAACGCGTCGAGGCGGAAACGAACCAGGCCCGCCGGCGTGCCGACCCACAGATGATCGGCATCGACGGTCAGGTCCACGGGCTCGCCGGGCAGGTCACCCAGCATCAGGATCGACCCGACGGGCGCGTCGAGCCGTGCGAAGCCCACGCCGCGCTCGCCCGCGAGCCAGACCCCTCGATCGTCCAGCACGAAGGCGCGCAGCGGTCCGAGTGCCGGCTGCGCCGGCCCGGCGACCCATCGCCCATTCGCGCCGCGCCAGAAGACCCGGTCGGGCGTGAGCGCGACGAGCATTTCTCCCGCCCACTCGAGTCCGATCACGGGTCCCCGGAACTGTGCCGAGCTCGCGAGCCCCCTCGGCTGCAGCAGCTCGCCGGCGCGCCCGACCGTGTAGAAGAGTCCGGCGTCGGTTCCCACCCAGGTCGTGTCCGCCGCCATCGCGATGGCGTAGGCCGGCGCCGAAAAGCCGGGAGCCACGCGGATGACATCGGTGGAATCGGCAATCCGGGCTGCTCCGCGCGCCGTCCCGACCGCAATCCATCCGCGGCGCGCCACGACCGCATAGGCCCGGCTGTCGGGCAGCCCGCGCCGCTCGTCGATGAGCTCCACTCGCGATGTCTGCGGATCGATCCGGGCAACGCCGAAGTCGGTCGCCGCCCAGAGCGAAAGTCCCACGCCGATCAGCTCTCGGACCCTGCCGAAGGGAAGGCCGGTGGCAGGTGGGCCGTAGATCGAGCGGAAGTCGCTGAGGTCGGATGCGACGAAGGTGAGCGTGGCGGCCGCGTTTCCGGTCGCATCGCTCGCAACCCACACACCTCCCGGTGCAGCGAAGAGGGCACCCACCCGCTCCCCGGCGATCCCGAAGGCAAGCCGCTCGGGAAACGCCGAACCTTCACGCAGGTACAGCAGGCCGGCGCCGTCGGTACCGAGGTACCATCCCAGGCGGTCGAAGCTCTGCGCGGCCGAGGTGTACTCGACCTGCGCGAGCCGGTTGTCGACCAGGATTCCGCCACCGGTCTGCATCGACGGGTTGTTGCGCAGCACGTCGGCAAGCGCCCCCGGCCGCACGGCCTGTACCGGCCGCTCGGCCGGAAATGCCGTACCTCCGCCGCGCGTGGCCCGCAGCCATCCATCGCGCGTTTCGAGCAGGAGCCCCGAGGGGTCGGCGAGGTCGAACGCGATGCTGCGGACCGGCGAGGGCGATTCACCGGAGGTCCACATCTGCAGCTCGGGCGAGAAGTGCACCCAGCCGTCGCGGCGTGCCAGCCAGAGGGAGTTGTCGAGCGGATCGGGAAGGGCGGCGAAGACGCCGGCGAGAAGTCGCGGATCCGGCGGGGGGTAGGGACCTTCCCAGCGCGCGAACTGCGGGCGCCAGATGAGCAGGGATGTCGGTGACGTGGCATAGACGCGGTCGGACGTCGCCGCGACGGTGGTGATGCGGGAAAAGTCACCGATGACGACCCTGTCCTCCAGGGACCAGTCGCGTGACGGCAGCTGGGCGACGACGGAACCGGGAGAAAGCGCCACTGCGGCAACGAGCAGCAGGCGAAGGCTGCTCATCGTATCCATATGTGTTTTATCATGCTAGCGCTTCTCATCTCACGTCGTTTCTGAAGTTGGCTATACCTTCTGTGGCGCGCCGACACGGCCGATGACCGGCAGGTCGCTCACCGACGGCGCCGCGCGCACGCCTTCCCACAGGCGCCAGACGTCCGGGAGCGCCGCGATAACATCCATCGGGCGCATGGCGCGCGCAGTGACGCGGCGCGCCGCAATGTCGGCTGCCTCGCCGAGGGACTGCGCCGCGAGCGCAGCCGCGACGGGCGCTTCGCACCCTTGCGCAAGCAGCGTTCCCGCAATCCCGCTCAGCACATCGCCACTGCCGCCGGTACCGAGGCCGGGATTGCCTGCTGCGACGGTCCAGAGCGCCGCGCCACCCGCCGCGACGACGGTGGGGACTCCCTTGAGCAGCACGACCGCACCGATCCGCTCCGACGCTTCCGCGGCGGCCCGCCAGGGGTCGAGTTCCCGCTCGGCGGCGAGCTCGGGAAAGAGCGCTCGGAACTCTCCAGGATGCGGGGTGACGATTCCCCTTCCCTGCATCAGCCCCGCCAGGCGGTCGGCTGTTCCCTGGAACACCGTGAGGGCGTCGGCATCGACGAGCAGCAGCCGCGCCCCGGACAGCACGGCTTCGAGGAGCGATGCGCGACCCTCGTCCCGACCGAGACCGGGACCCGCGATCACGCAGTCCGCGCGCTCGATCAGGCCCCGCAGCTCGTCCGACGGGCCTTGATCGAAGTCCTGCTCGGTGGTGAGGAGATCGGGCTCGGCGCGGCGGAGCTCGGCGATGGTCGCAGCAGGTGCGACCGCATGAACGTACCCCGCGCCGGCAGCGAGCGCCGCGCGGGCGGCGAGCCGGAGCGCTCCACCCATGCCCGGGGCGCCGCCGAGAACGACGATACGCCCGCGCGTACCTTTGTGATCGGCGGCAGCGAAGCGCGGCAGCGAGCGCGCCGCCCAGCGATCGGTGACGAGGCGCGGGAGCGCCGCCTCCGGCGGCGGGTGCCCGATATCCACCACGAGCACTTCGCCGGCTTCGTCCCGTGCGAGGAGGTGCCCGCGTCGGACACCGCCGAACGTGATCGAGAGATCGGCATGCGGCGCGCCGTGCACGACGCCAGTCCCGAGATCCAGCCCCGTCGGCCCATCGAGCGCGACGAGCGGTACCCGCAGATCGTGCAGCCGCTCGACCAGGGACCCCACCGCTGCGCGGGGCGCGCCGCGCGCTCCCGTTCCGAGGAGCGCATCGATCGCGAGACCGGGCGCCGGCCAGGGGCCATCCGGGGGGAGCTCCCGGACTCCCTGCCCGATCGCGCGCGCCCGCGCCGCTTCGCACAGCGCGGAACGTGAGCCTTCTGCGGGCGACGTCACCCAGACGGCGACGTCGGCCTGGTGAAGCGCCCGCGCGAGCACCCATCCGTCGCCGCCGTTGTTGCCGGGCCCGGCCGAGATCACCACACCGCTCCGCAGGACGGTCCCGAACCGCCGCGCAATGACGGCAGCCGCCGCCCGTCCGGCGGCATCCATCAGCGTCTCGCGCGCGATACCCGCCCGTTCCGCCTGCGCGTCCCAGGCCTCGGACTCGGCGGGCGAAAGCACGGGAATGGATGGCATGTCCGTCCGGAAGGAGGGGTTGAGAAGTGCGACGTCGGAGGCGCATTGACCGAAGCGAGCGCGCTCCCGGGTGAGGCTATTTCTGGCTCTGCCCGATGGTGCGGCCGAAGCTGATCTCTCCGTTATCGATGCGGAGATTGAAGCCGCAGTCCGGATTCGTGCACACCCACGCCTTGTAGGTGATCGGGGCGCCGTCCCTGCCGTAGTCCGAGAGCGGTATCAGGGTTCCCCGCGAGCACTTCTGACACGTCGGCCAGTCCCTGCTCTCCATGGCTCCCTCCTCGCACGGTACTCGATCAGGACTCCGGAATACCCTCCCATTCATACTCGGAGCGGAACGCATCGTGGAAATCGTAGACGCCCGCGAAATCGCTTTCGCGGTCGCCGGGCTGCGTGACGAGCAGGCCGACCTCCACCAGTGTATAGACGATTCGCCCGAAATCCTCGGTACGCGTGACGCCCCAGTGCTCCAGGACCGACTTGGCCATCAGCCCGAACTGGCGGACGGCGAATTCCCGGCAGGCGTGCGCGAGCTCGGGCCCGGTCACGTGGCGCCGGTGCTCGAGCTGGCCCTGCAGGTACTCGACGGCCGCGAGCAGGAAGAGGTAGGCCCGCTCGTCGTAGCGCCCGCCCTGCGCCCGGATCCGGGCGAGCACGCCGTCGGCGAACTGGAGATTGTTCATGCGTGATCGTCTCCGCGATAGAGCGGGAACGCGCCCGCAAGCTCTTCCACTTCGCGCCGCACCGCGTCGAGCACGTCGTCGTCCGGCTTCGCGAGCGCCCGATCGATCAGGCCGGCGATGCGGCGCATCGCTTCCGTGCCCATCCCGCGCGTGGTGAGCGCGGGCGTGCCGAGCCGGACGCCGCTGGTGACGAACGGTGACTGCGGATCGTCGGGAATCGTGTTCTTGTTGACCGTGATGCCGGCACGGCCGAGGATCTGCTCGGCGACCTTCCCGGTGAGCTCCTTCGGCCGCAGGTCCACCAGCATCAGGTGCGTATCCGTCCCGCCCGAAACGATGTCGAAGCCGCGCTCGATGAGTGCCTCGGCGAGGGCTTTCGCGTTGGCCACGACCTGCCGGGCGTACCGGCGGAAGTCGTCGGTGAGTGCCTCGCCGAACGCGACCGCCTTGGCGGCGATGATGTGCTCGAGCGGTCCGCCCTGTGTCCCGGGGAACACCGACTTGTCCACGGCCTTGGCGAGATCCGCGCCACAGAGGATGAGCCCGGCGCGCGGGCCGCGCAGCGTCTTGTGCGTCGTGGTCGTGACCACATGGGCGTGCGGCACGGGCGACGGATGCACCCCGCCCGCGACGAGCCCGGCGAAATGCGCCATATCCACCAGGAGCGAGGCCCCGACTTCGTCCGCGATCGCGCGGAAGGCGGCGAAATCGATGATGCGCGAGTAGGCGCTTCCCCCGGCCACGATCAGGCGCGGGAGATCGCGCCGGGCCTGGTCGCGCACCGCATCGTAATCGATCCGGCCCGTGGCCGGATTGACGCCGTAGTGGGTGGCGCGCCAGATGACGCCGCTGTGGTTGACGGACGCGCCGTGCGAGAGATGCCCGCCGTGCGGGAGCGACATGCCCAGGAGCGGCTCGCCCGGCCGCAGCACGGCCATGAAGGCGGCGAAATTGGCCTGCGCGCCCGAGTGCGGCTGCACGTTGGCATGCGCCGCGCCGAAGAGCTGCTTCGCGCGGTCGATCGCGAGCTGCTCGACTTCGTCCACGACCTCGCACCCGCCATAGTACCGGCGCCCGGGATAGCCCTCCGCATACTTGTTGGTGAGCGGGGTGCCCGCGGCGTCGATCACGGCGCGGCTCGCGAAGTTCTCGCTGGCGATGAGCTCGAGGCCATGGCGCTGGCGCGCGAGCTCGCGATCGACGAGCGCGGCGACGGCCGGATCGGCCTCGCGGAGCGGCGCATTGTGGCGGAGCGTCACCGCACCGCCTCGTCGATGGCCGCGACCCGGCGTGCGTGCCGGCCACCTTCGAACTCGGTGTCGAGCCAGGTGCGGAGGATGGTCACCGCATCCTCGTCCGAGACGAAGCGCGCGGGGAGCACGAGGACGTTCGCGTCGTTGTGCTCCCGCGCGAGCCGGGCGACCTCGTCGTTCCAGGCGACGGCGGCCCGGACCCCGGGATGCCGGTTAGCGGCATACGACATGCCGAGTCCGGTGCCGCACGCCAGAATGCCGCGGCGCACCGCGCCGCGTTCCACCTGGCCCGCCACCTGGTGGGCGTACGCCGGGTAGTCGGTGGATTCCGCCGAGTCGGTGCCGTAGTCCTCAGGCTCGTAGCCGAGGCGCCGCAGCTCGGCGACGAGCCGCTCCTTCAGCGCAAACCCGGCGTGATCGGCGGCGATCGGAATGGTCTCGGGCATCGTGGAATTCATGCCTCAGCGGCCCCGGAGCCACATGCGGTCGAGCCCCGCGACCGCAGCGATCCGCTCCTCCGCCAGGCGGTCGGCGGCGAGGTACGACGGAATCCCGTCCCGCTTCGCGATCTCGAAGATCCGGAGGATCGTGTCGTAGATCTCCCCGGCCTTCTTCCGCGACCGCTCCTCCGGCCAGCGATGCAGCTCACCGTAGACGTTGATGACACCGCCTCCATTGATGACGTAATCCGGCGCATAGAGCATGCCCTTCGCCTCGAGGGCGTCGCCATGGCGCGGCTCGGCCAGCTGATTGTTCGCGCCACCGGCGATGACGGCCACCTTGAGCCGCTTGAGCGTGTCGTCGTTGATCGTGGCGCCGAGGGCGCACGGGGCGTAGACGTCCGCGTTCTGGTCGTAGATCGCATCGGGTGCCACGGCCTTCGCGGCGAACTCCTCGACGCACCGCCGCACCTTGGCGCCGTCGATGTCGGTGACGATGATCGAGACGCCCTCGGCGTGGAGATGCCGGCAGAGATAATAGGCCACCTTCCCCGCCCCCTGGACGGCGACGGTCCTTCCGGCGAGCTCATCGGTGCCCCACCGGATCCGGGCGGCGGCCTTCATGCCCATGTACGCCCCGTAGGCCGTCACGGGCGACGGATCCCCCGAGAGTCCCATGAGGCCGGCGACATGATTCGTCTCGAGCTTGACGTACTCCATGTCGGCCGGGCTGGTGCCGATGTCCTCCGCCGTGATGTACCGCCCGCCGAGCGTCTCGACGAAGCGACCGTGCGCGCGGAAGAGCGCCTCGCGATCCGTGCGCTTGTTGTCGCCGATGATCACGGACTTGCCGCCGCCGAGGTTGAGGCCGGCCACGGCAGCCTTGTAGGTCATGCCGCGCGCGAGACGGAGTGCGTCGGTGATCGCCTCATCGGTGTTGGCGTACTGCCAGTAGCGCGTCCCGCCGAGCGCCGGCCCGAGCGTCGTGTCGTGGACCGCGATGATCCCGAGATAGCCGCACGACGGATCGTGGCAGAGTACCAGCTGCTCGTGGCCGAGTCCCTTGATGTCGGCGAAGATGTCCATCGAAGCTCCGTTGGAGTGCATGGTCCGGGTCGGGACGCCGTCAGCGCTGCTGCGCCGCGTAATCGTAGAAACCGCGCCCGCTCTTCCGCCCGAGGTGCCCGGCCGCGACCATGCGACGGAGCAGCGGGCAGGGGCGGTACTTGTCGTCCCCGAGGCCGCGATGCAGCACCTCGAGGATGGCGAGGCAGACATCCAGCCCGATGAAATCCGCGAGGGTGAGCGGCCCCATCGGATGCGCCATGCCGAGCTTCATGACCGTGTCGATCGACTCCGGTGTGGCCACCTGCTCCATGACGCAGTAGATCGCTTCGTTGATCATCGGCATCAGGACGCGGTTCGCGACGAAGCCGGGGTAATCGTTCACTTCGACCGGCGTCTTGCCGAGCGCGCGCGCGATCTCCATCACAGCATGCGTCGTGGCATCGCTCGTCGCGTGCCCGCGGATCACTTCCACGAGCTGCATCACCGGCACCGGGTTCATGAAGTGCATTCCGATCACCTGGGCCGGCCGCCCCGTGCGCGAGGCGATCTCGGTGATCGAGATCGAGCTCGTGTTCGTCGCGAGGATCGCCTCGGCGCCGGCGACGCGGTCGAGCGTCTCGAAGATCCCGAACTTCACCGCGGGAGTCTCGCTCGCCGCCTCGACGATGAGCGAGGCGCCGGCCGCGGCCTCCAGCTCGGTGGCGGTGCGGATCCGGCCGAGGATCGCATCGGGTGCTTCGGCCGAAAGCGTCCCCTTCCTGACCTGGCGGTCGAGATTCCCGCGGATCGTGGCGCGCGCCTTGTCGAGCGCCGGTGCCACGCTGTCGATCAGCGCAACCTCCCATTCGTGCTGGGCGAGCACGTGCGCAATGCCGTTCCCCATCGTCCCCGCGCCGATCACCGCTGCCTGCTTCATGCCGGAAGTTCCTTTCGTATCCACCGCACCGTGGCGAGGCATGCGAGCGCGATCGCCGTCGTGGCCGTGAGACCGCCCTCGGGGCCGAAGGCGCCTCCGGTGAGCCAGACCGGGCCGCCCGCGACGTAGTCGATGGCCGGGATGCTGAACGGCAGCCCGCTCACCGGCGCGTCGAGTGCGGCAAGCGTCGCATTCCAGCCGAGGTGCGCGCCGAACGCCGTGAAGATGCCGCCCGGGGCGTAGAACGCGAGTCCGAGGAACACGCCCGCAGCCGCAATATTGGCAACGGCGAGCGGCGTGATCCCCGGGTTCGCCAGGTGCGCCAGGCCGAAGAGCACCGCCAGCCCGACGAGCGCGGGGCCGCGGCCGAACGCGGCGGCGAGGAGCACGAGCGGCACTCCGCGGAACAGAACCTCTTCCGCGAAAGCGGCCGGCGCGAGCACCAGCAGGGTCTTCCCCGCTTCGCGAGCGTACGCCGCCGTGCCGCCGCTGTCCCGCACCCACTCCGCCCCGCCGATGAGGACCGCGAGGAGCAGCGCCATTGCGGCCGCGATGCCGCCGAGCGCAAAGCCCCAGCCGATCCCGGCCAGGCCGCGCCGTCCGGTCTCGTATCGCAGCGTCCTCGCGTCGAGCCCGTTGATCCGCACTCCGATGAGCCACGTCGCGATCAATCCTGCCAGGAGGCCCGCCGCGCCCTGAAGGAGAATGGCGCCCGGGCCCGCCGCATCCGTCCAGCCGGGAATCGCCTCGAACGAGCCGACGACCGCGAATGCCGCGATCACCCCGAGCAGGCCGGCCAGCAGGTACGAGAGCGCGAAGAACGCGATGGACCAGCCGATCGCCGCCCCCCACCGCACCCGCCGCCGGCCCGTCGGCGCCTCGGTCAAAGGCGGGATCGCACTGCGGGCCCTGCGAGTATCACGATGGCTGCAGCGAGCCCGATCTTGAGCAGGTCCCCGGTGATGAACGGCACGAAGCCGATGCGGTACGCTGCGACCGGATCGCCGCTCAGGAGCGCGAGGTGCGCGACGCCACCGGCGTGGATCGCGACCGTCCCGGCAGCGAGCGCGACCAGCAACCGGACCAATCGCCCGGACCCGTCGTGTCTCGGAGCGAGTACACCGACGAGCGCCGCAGCGACCGGGAAGGCGAGCAGATAGCCGCCCGTCGGTCCGACGAGCCAGGCCGCACCCGCGCGCCCGGCCGAGAAAACAGGAAGGCCGGCAACGCCGGCCATCAGGTAAGCGATCAGCGCCCCGGCACCTGCCGCCGGTCCGAGCAACGCGCCGACCACGAGGACGGCGAGCGGCTGCAGCGTCATCGGGACGGGGGAGAACGGGACCGGGACGACCACCTGCGCCGACGCCGCGACGAGGAGCGCCGCGAGCCCGATGGCGACGATCCGCCGCGAGGTCCGCGTGCCGGCTGGTGCGGCCGTGACCGCGGACGTGCCGGGTGCCGGGGTCATCAGACCTTCTCGACCGAGAGGGCCACGGCGTTGCCGCCGCCGAGGCAGAGCGTGGCGAGCCCGCTCGCCTTCTTTCGATCGTCGAGCGCGTAGAGCAGCGTCGTCAGCACGCGCGCCCCGCTGGCGCCGATCGGGTGCCCCAGGGCAACGGCACCGCCATGCACGTTGACCCGGTCCCAGTCCCAGCCGAGCTCGCGGCCGTCGGCGAGGGCCTGCACGGCAAAGGCCTCGTTCGCCTCGATCAGATCGTAGTCGTCGATCGCGGTGCCCGCGCGTTCCATCAGGTTGCGCACCGCGACGATCGGGGCGAAGAAGAGGTCGCGCGGCTCGCCTCCGCCCGTCGCGTAGCTCGTGATCTTCGCCATCGGCGTGAGGCCGTGCGCCCGGGCATAGGCGAGCGACGTGACCACCACCGCGCTCGCGCCGTCGTTGAGACCCGGCGCGTTGCCTGCCGTCACGGTGCCGCGCTCCTTCCGGAACGCGGGCTTGAGCTTGGCGAGCGTGTCCGCCGTGGTGTCGCGCCGCGGCGATTCGTCGGCTGCGACCGTGGTCGTCGCGCCCTTGCCTCCCGGCACCTCGACGGGCACGATCTCCGCCTTGAACTTCCCCTCGTCCTGCGCCGCCACGGCCTTCCGATGGCTCTGCTCGGCGAAGCGATCCTGGTCCTCGCGCGAGACGCCCGCCTTCTCGGCGGTGTATTCGGCGTACTCGCCCATGTGGTTGGCGCCGAACGAGTCCCAGAGGCCGTCGTGGATCATGCCGTCCACCATCGTCTGGTTGCCGGCCTTGATGCCCGCCCGCATTCCGTAGACGTAGTGCGGCGCGGTGGACATCGATTCCTGGCCGCCCGCGACGACGCATTGCCGATCGCCGGCACGCACGGCCTGTGCGGCCAGCATGACGGCGCGAAGGCCGGAGCCGCAGACTTCATTGATGGTGACGGCGGACGTCGTGGCCGGAATGCCGGCGTGGATCAGGGCCTGCCGTGCCGGTGCCTGACCCGATCCGCCCTGGACCACCTGTCCCATCAGCACTTCCTCGACCTGGTCCGGCTCGAGGCCGGCCCGCCGGATGGCCTCGCGGATGGCGATGGCGCCAAGCCGGGGGGCCGGCAGGGAGGAAAGGCCGCCGAGATACCGGCCGATCGGGGTGCGAACCGCTGCTACGATGACCGGGGTCGTACTGTCGCTCACGGGATACCTGTCGCCTGGGTTTGCGTCTGGCGGAAAATAGGCCGCCGCCTGCCGGGGGCGGTAGGCCGGACGGCGCCCGCCCGCTCGTCAGAGGCTCCGGTCGCGCGCCTCCCGGAGCACACGCTCGAGGAATGCGTCGACCGTCATCACTTCCTGCTTCTTCCCTGCCCCACGGGCGCGCACGGCCACGCTGTCCGCTTCGACTTCCCGCTGCCCCACCACCGCCATGTAGGGAATCTTCTGCGTCTCGCCCTCGCGGATCCGGTAGTTGAGCGTCTCGCCCCGGTCGTCCACGTGCACGCGGAGGCCGCCGCGCTTGAGTCGCGCGGCCATCTCCCTGGCGGCGTCGGCCTGCGCGTCGCTGATCGGGATGAACCGGACCTGCTCGGGCGCCAGCCAGACGGGGAATGCGCCGGCGAAATGCTCGATGAGGTTTCCGGTGAACCGCTCCAGCGTGCCGTAGATGGCCCGGTGGATCATGACCGGACGGTGCGGACGGTTGTCGGGCCCCGTGTATTCGAGCGCGAAGCGCTCCGGCAGGTTGAAGTCGAGCTGCACCGTCGGCCCCTGCCAGAGCCGGCCGATCGCATCGCGAAACTTGATGTCGATTTTCGGGCCGTAGAAGGCTCCGCCGCCGGCATCGATCCGGAACGGGATCTGCTTCCGCTCGAGCGCCCGCTGCAGAATGGCTTCGGCCCGGTCCCAGACCTCGTCGCCGCCCAGGCGCTCGGGCGGGCGCGTCGACACTTCGAAGTCCAGCTCGAAGCCGAACGCCTGCCGCACCAGCCGGTCCACCTGATCGAGGCAGAGGAAGATCTCGTCTTCCACCTGGTCCATCGTACAGAAGATGTGCGCGTCGTCCATGCTGAGGCCGCGCACGCGCAGCAGGCCGTGCAGCGTGCCCGAGCGCTCGTTGCGATACACGTTGGCCACTTCCGAGAGCCGGATCGGAAGATCGCGGTAACTGCGCTGCTGGCTCCGGAAGATGAGCGCGTGCATCGGGCAGTTCATCGGCTTGACACGGTACCGCACTTCCTCGTCCTCGCCCGCGCCCGCCGCCATCGGCGGAAACTGGTTCTCGCCGTAGAGCGGCAGGTGGCCCGAAACGTGGAAGAGCTCCTCGCGCGAGATGTTCGGCGTATAGACGAGGTCGTATCCGCTCCGGAGGTTGTCGTCCTCGACGGCGCGCGAGAGGAGCCACTTGAGCATGGCCCCCTTCGGGTGCCAGAACACGAGGCCCGGCCCGACGAGCTCCTGGATCGAGAAGAGGTCGAGCTGCTTCCCGATCACGCGGTGGTCCCGGCGGCGCGCCTCCTCCAGGCGGTGCAGGTAGGCCTCGAGGTCTTCCTTCCTGAACCACGCCGTGCCGTAGATCCGCTGCAGCATCTGGCGTCGCTCATCCCCGCGCCAGTACGCGCCGGCCGCGCTCAGCAGCTTGAAATGGCGCAGACGTCCGGTGGACGGAATGTGCGGACCGCGGCAGAGATCGACGAAGGGACCGTCGGTGTAGACCGTGATCGTCTCGTCGTCCCCGAGCTCGGCAATGCGCTCGAGCTTGAGCGGATCGTCCGCAAAGCGGCGGTTGGCCTCGCTGCGATCCACGACCTCGCGAACGAACGGGAAGTCCCGCTGCGCGACGTCTGCCATCGCCGATTCGAGCCGCTCGAGGTCCTCCGGCGTGAACGGGCGCTCCACCTGGAAATCGTAGTAGAAGCCGTCTTCGATCGGCGGGCCGAATCCGATGCCGGCGCCCGGAAAGAGCTCGCGTACGGCGGTAGCGAGGATATGCGCGGACGAGTGTCGCAGCACTTCGAGCGCCTCGGGATCCCGCTCCGTGAGGATGGCGACAGTCGCGTCCCGCTCGATCGGCCGGTCGAGGTCGCGGATCTGCCCGTCCACCTTGACGGCGAGCGCCGCCTTGGCGAGGCCGGGACCGATCGACTCGGCGAGGTGCCGGCCCGTCGAGCCTGCGGGCAGCTCGCGCACGCTTCCGTCCGGGAGTGTCAGCCGCACGACGCTCACCGTTCGATGACCTCGGTCGTGACCGGCGCCGTGCGCGGCGCCAGCCAGAGGTAGAGGCCGAGGCCGCCCAGGACGAGGAGGGCGACGAGAAGCCACCGCGCGAGATCGGGGAGGGTCACCGTGACCCGCTCGTCCGCCATGCGAAGATCCTGTGCTGAGTGAGGGACCGAGTGTGTGCGCCCGGGCATCCGGGCGTGTTAAACTTAACGCAGCACTCACCCATTTGGCATGAGGAATTGCTGTGCGCCACGACGAACGGCTCTCACCGGTGGAGATCGCGGGATGGGGCGGCCTCGGCCTCCTCTCCGGCCTGGTGCTCGGGATCGCGCTCAGCGCCTGGGCGGGAGACGTCAACCGCGACCGCATCGAGCGAGCCACGAAGCGGCTCCGCACCTCGGGCCCGGCCCGGCGCGTCTCGACGGGCGCCGCGGCGCGCGACGTGCGCGGGGCGCTGTCGGCCGTGCCCGCACTCCGTGGCCTCCCGATCGAGGTCCGCGCAGTCGCGCCCGGTGTGGTCGAGCTGCGCGGGTGGGTGGCGTCGCGATCGCAGCGCACGCTCGCCGCGCGAACGGTGCGCGGCGCCGGCGGCGTCGACCGCGTGATCAACAGCATCCTGGTGCGCGGCGAGGATGACCGCGGCCTCGGGGGGTCCCGTCCGGGCGATCAGTCCGCATGACCGCTCCGCTCCAGCCCCAGTTCGACCCCGGAGCGATCGAGCGGCCCATCTACGAGCGCTGGGCTGCGTCGGGGATCTTCGCCCCGCGCGCCGACGGCGCCGAGCCGTACGTGATCATGATGCCCCCGCCCAATGTTACGGCTCACCTCCACATGGGGCACGGTCTCAACGACACGATCCAGGATACCCTCATCCGCTTCGAACGGATGCGCGGCCGTGCGGTCCTCTGGCTGCCCGGCACCGATCACGCGGGCATCGCCACGCAGAACGTCGTCGAGCGCGCGCTCGCGCGCGAGGGCCACACGCGCTTCGATCTCGGCCGCGAGGCGTTCGAGGCCCGGGTCTGGAGCTACGTCGCCGAGACCGGGACCACGATCCTCGAGCAGATCAAGGCCATCGGCGCGAGCTGCGACTGGTCACGCACCTACTTCACGCTCGATGACGGCCTGTCCCGCGCCGTTCGCGAGGCCTTCGTCCGACTCTACGAGAAGGGCCTCGTCTACCGCGGCCATTACATCATCAACTGGTGTCCCCGCTGCCTGACGGCGCTCTCCAACGAAGAGGCGGAGAAGGAAGAAACGGCGGGTAAGCTCTGGCACCTCCGCTATCCGCTGGAAAAGGGCGGCCACCTCGTCGTCGCGACGACGCGGCCGGAAACGATGCTGGGCGATACCGGCGTGGCCGTGCACCCGACGGACAAACGGTACCGGAAGCTCGTCGGCTCGACGGTCCTCCTGCCGCTCGTCGACCGCCGCATCCCGATCGTCGCGGACGATGCCGTGGATCCGGACTTCGGCTCCGGCGCCGTGAAGGTCACCCCCGCACACGACCCGACGGATTTCGAGATCGGGCGCCGCACGGGCCTCGCGTCGATCGACATCATGACGCCGGAAGCGCGCATGGCCGAGACCGTGCCCGAGCGCTTCCAGGGTCTCGACCGGTTCGAGGCGCGGCGACGCGTGGTTGCCGAGTTCGAAGCGCTGGGGCTGCTCGAAAAGGTCGAGGAGCACATGCACGGCGTCGGCCACTGCTACCGCTGCGACACGGTCGTGGAGCCGCGGCTCTCCGATCAGTGGTTCGTGCGGATGGAGCCGCTCGCGAAGCCGGCGCTCGACGCGTACCGTACCGGCAGGCTGCGCTTCGTTCCCGAGCGGCGCGGCGACGAATATGCCATGTGGATGGAGAACATCCGCGACTGGGTGATCTCGCGGCAGCTCTGGTGGGGACATCGCATTCCCGTGTGGTACTGCGAAAACACCGGGTGCGGCCACACCAGCGTGAGCCGTTCCGATCTCGATGCCTGTCCCGGCTGCGGCGGGCGCGTGCGCCAGGACGACGACGTGCTCGACACCTGGTTTTCCTCTTGGCTCGTGCCGTTCTCCTCGCTCGGCTGGCCCGACGAGACGCCCGACCTCGCGCGGTACTATCCCGGCCATGCGCTCGTCACCGCGCCGGAGATCCTTTTCTTCTGGGTGGCGCGCATGGTGATGGCAGGGCTCGAATTCATGGATGACCTGCCCTTCACCGACGTATATCTGCACGGCACGGTGCGCGATACGCAGCATCGGAAGATGTCGAAGTCCCTTGGCAACGGGATCGACCCGCTCGAGGTGGTCCAGCGCTTCGGCGCGGATGCGCTCCGATTCACGTCGATTTCCGGCATGTCGGTGGGTACCGACCTCATTCTCGACCCGGCGGATCTCGAGACCTCGTTCGCCTCGGGTCGCAACTTCGCCAACAAGCTCTGGAATGCCGGCCGGTTCATCCTCACGAACCTGGACGGCCCGGTCCGGCCGCTCGGAGGCCGGGGCGAGCGGGTGGTACGGAAGGACGAGCTGACGCTGGCCGACCGGTGGATCCTCGCGCGCTGCGAGGCCACGGTCGTCGAGGCCACCGAGGCGTACGAGCGCTACCGGCTGAACGACGCGGCCGGCGCCGTCTACCGGTTCATCTGGAGCGATCTCGCCGACTGGTACATCGAGCAGATCAAGCCCCGGCTCTACGGGGACGTGCCGGGCGGCGACGTGGCGCGGGCCGTCGCGACGCAGACGTTCGATACCGCGCTCCGGCTCCTCCATCCCGTGATGCCCTTCATCACGGAGGAGCTGTGGAGCCGGATCCCGGGCCGGCGGGCGGAGGCGCTGCTGGCGAGCGCGCGCTGGCCGCGCAGCGATGCGAGAGCGCGCGATGACGCGGCGGTCCGCGAGTTCGCGGTCCTGCAGGAGCTCGTCGGCGCCATCCGCGCCATCCGCGCGGAGTACGGAATCGCGCCCGGACAGGCGATCCGCGCGTCGATCTCGAATCTCTCGCCCGCCGCGAAGCGCGCCGTGGCCCAGGAGCGCGCGACGATCGAGCGTCTCGCCAGAGTGTCGTCGCTGGCGATCGAGTCGCCGACCGAGCGTGTGGGTGGCAACGCGGTTCTCGCCGACGGCACGGCCGTCTTCGTCCCGCTCGGCGATGCGATCGACGTCGACCGGGAATGCGCGCGCCTCGGCGCCGAAATCATGAGGCTGGGCGGACTCGTGGCGTCGCAGGAGCGGAAGCTCGCGAACGAGCAGTTCGTGGCGCGTGCGCCCGCTGCCGTCGTCGAGGCGGAGCGGCACAAGCTCGCCTCGTGGCGGGAACAGTCCGAAGTCCTCGCATCGAAGCGCGAGCTGCTGGGGTGCAGCTGATGGCGGAGACCCGGGGCGCGTTCGCGCGCCGAGCGCTTGCCGGCGCGGTCCTCTGCCTCGTCGCCTGCGCGCGGATCGAGCCGCCCCCGGGCGGTCCACCGGACACGGCGCCACCGAGGCTCGAGAGCTCGAGCCCGGAGCCGATGGCGTCGCTGCCGGACTTCGACGGGGAAGTCGAATTCCGTTTCAATGAAGTCATCTCCGAGGGCGGTACCGCGAGCCAGGGCACCGGCCTCGGCGATCTCGAGCGCCTGGTGGTGCTCTCTCCCACCACCCGCGTTCCCGAAGTCCGGTGGCGCCGGAATCGGATCACGGTCCGCCCACGCGAAGGGTGGCGTCCGAACACCGTCTATCGTGTCGAGCTGCTTCCGGGGGTGACCGACCTGCGGAACAACCGTTCCACCGAAGGCACGACCGTGCTCACCTTCACCACCGGCGGCGCGGTGCCCACGGACACCCTGCGCGGCCGCGTCTGGGACTGGAGCACGGGACGTCCGGCAGCGGGCGCACTCATCGAAGCGGCACTCCTTCCCGATTCGCTGATGTACCGGTTCGTCGCCGACTCGAGCGGCGGGTTCGTCCTTTCCCCGCTCCCTGCGGGCACGTACCTGATCACGGCGGCGCTCGATCCCGAGCGGGACCGGCGGCGCACCGGCCGCGAAGCCTTCGACAGCACGCGCGTCTCCACCGGCACGGCCGACTCGATCGAGCTCTGGATGTTCCCCCACGACTCGACTGCACCACGCCTGGCGGAGCTCACCAGCACCGATTCGCTCTCGATCCGGTTGCGGTTCTCACAGCTGCTCGATCCCTATCAGGTGCTCGACAGCGTTCGCATCGCGGTTCACCTCCTGCCTGACTCGACGGCCGTCGAGACGGGCCCGCTGCTGCGCGAATCGGCCTTCGACAGCCTGTATCGGGCGGTGATGCCGCCGGCCGGGGACTCACTCGCTCCCGACAGCGCGCGCGCCGATTCGCTCGTGCCCGGCCGTCTCGCAGACACGCTCGCTCCACGCGCCGACAGCGGGCGCAAGCTTCCCGGCCTCGAGCGCCCGCAGCCATCGCGCCCGCCGCTCAGCGACCGGCTCGCCGTCCGGACGACGGAGCCCCTCCTTCCCGGCCGACGGTATGCGGTCGTCGTCCAGGGCATCCGGAATGCGAGTGGCGTTCGCGGTGACGCCTCGGGGGTGCTGGAAGTCCGCGCCGCCGAGACGGCCCGGCCCCAGGCGGCGCCGGTCGCGGCGCCTCGCGACTCCGCACGCCCTCCCGACAGGAAATGACCGACCCGCGCCGGCTGCTGCCGTCGGTCGGCCAGCTCCTCGAAGAGCCCCGGATCGCGGCGCTGCTGGACCATGCCCCGCGATCGGCGGTCGTCGCCGCCGTACGGAACGCCCTCGCATCGGCGCGCCGCGGCCGGGCGCCGGCGCCCGAGAGCTGGCCCGACGAGGTGCGCGAGCGGCTCGCGGCTGAGGGCGCACCCTCGCTCCGTCCCGTCATCAACGCCACCGGCGTCGTCCTGCACACCAACCTCGGCCGCGCTCCGCTCGCACTGTCCGCGATCGAGGCGGTGAGCCGAGTGGCCGCGGGCTATTCGACACTCGAGTTCGACGTGCACGCCGGGATCCGGGGCAGCCGCACCGATCACGGCCGTACAAGGCTCGTCGAGCTCACCGGAGCCGACGACGGCTTCGCGGTCAACAACGCGGCGGGCGCACTCGTCCTCGGCTTGAATGTCTGCGCCGAAGGGCGTGAGGTGGCGGTCTCGCGAGGCGAGCTTCTGGAGATCGGCGGCTCGTTCCGGATCCCCGAGATCCTGGCGAAGAGCGGTGCCAGGCTCCTCGAGATCGGTACGACGAACCGGACACATCTCGCGGACTACGAGGCTGCACTCCATCAGGGAGTCGCCGCCTTCCTCGTGGTCCACCGGTCGAACTTTTCCCAGCGCGGCTTCGTCGCGACGCCGGAGCCCGCCGGGATCGTCGAGCTCGCGCACGGCGCGGGGATCCCGGTGATCTACGACGTCGGCGCCGGACTGGCGGTGGATCTCTCGAGCTTCGGCCTGGAAGGGGAGCCGCTGGTGCAGCAGGCGGTCGCGACCGGTGCCGACCTGGTGATCTTCAGCGGGGACAAGCTGCTCGGCGGGCCTCAGGCGGGGCTGCTCGGCGGCAGTGCGCGCATGGTGGCAGAGTGCCGCCGGAATCCGTTGGCCCGTGCGCTCCGTGCCGACAAGATGACGCTCGCCGCGCTCGAGGCCACGCTCGCCCTCTACGCGGATTCCGATGAGGCGCTCGAGCAGGTTCCTGTGTTGCGGATGCTGACCACGAGCGCCGCGCAGCTCCGGGAGCGTGCGGAGCGAGTTGCGGCCGCCCTCCCGCGGTCGCTCTCGGCCGGCCTCATCCCGGGCACTTCGGCGGTGGGCGGCGGTGCCTTCCCCGACGCTGCGCTCCCGACGACACTGGTCTCGATCGATCCGGGCCCGCTCGGCGCCGACGGCCTTGCCCTCCGCCTGCGACTCGGGGATCCATCGGTGATCGCGCGCGTCGCGGAAGGACGCGTCCTGCTCGATCCGCGCACCCTCTTCGAGCCTCTCGACCCGCTGATCGCCGCGATTTCCGCCGCAGCCGACGCCTGACACATGCAACGAAACGGCCCCGGGAATTCCGGGGCCGTTCGCGTACCGAGGCCGCGCCGAGCCGCGCGGATCAGTACGTAAAGGTGGTGATCTCCGCCGGAACGTTTGTCGTCGGCCCGACGAAGCTCCCGCTGAAGATCTGCGGCTCCTGTCCCTCGGCCTGAATCGTGACGACGTAGTCGCTCCGCGCCACGCCGCAGTCGGACCAGTAGTCCACGACCACGCGATACTCGCCGCGCGGCGCGCCGCCGACGGGCCAGACGATGTTCTCGTTGTTCTTGTTGTCGATGTCGCACGCCGCGTTGGAGTCGAGGTCGAGCGTGCCGCCACTCGCCGAGGTGAGGTTCCCGAAGAAGACCTCTTCCCCGCTCGGATCGATGACGTGGAGATCCACGTCGCTGGCGCCGGTCCAGGAGACGCTGATCTGCACGTCGCCGTTGCCGACGCGGTAGACGCGAAGATCCTGCGCCGCGTAGCTCCCGATCGTTCCGCCCGTGCCGACACCGTACCGGACGCGAATCGTGCCCGCCGGTGCCTGCGGCGCGACCCCGAGGACGACATCGCTTGCCGACACGCCGGCGGGGAGGGTCAGCTCCCAGTAATCCGAGGCGCCCTGCACGGAGACGATGACCGTAGTGAACTCGGCCGCCGAGGATACGGGAACCTGCGCGCTGCCGCCGTTGACGGCTGTCGCGGCGCCCGGGATCGTGGGCGCCTCCGCAGCGCCGGCCACCGGCGGCGTGCCGGTACGAAGAACGGCGGCGATCTCGCCGTTGGGCGTGCTCACGCGTGGGAGGTAGTCGGTCACGGACGCCGAGGGCCCGAGCTGCTCGGGGCCCTGACATCCAGCGAGCACGAGCGCGGCAGCTGCCGCCACGGCACGCCGGCCGATGGCCTGTCGGAGCGAATTCGTCATCTGCGTCCTCATCGGTGGCAATGAGCTGCGGCTGAATACGCCACCCGATTGCAACGAGCATACCATATGGGGACGCAGGGCGAAATCGGCACGCAAGTACCGTTTCCGCAACGATTTCGGCCGTGGGTCGCGGACTCGTTCGGCGCGCCTCCGCCATGCATTCCGCGAACGCTAGGCGAATCAGGATGCCTCCGTTAGCTTTTCCCGCCATGTCGATGCGGGTGGCGGTGTGCATCTCGGGCGGCGGCAGCAACCTGGTCGCGCTCCTCGATGAATTCGGTTCCGGATCCGAAGTCGAAATCGTGCTCGTCATCAGCAATCGCCCGTCGGCTGCCGGTCTCGAGCGTGCGCGCGAGCGCGGCGTCCCGGCCGTCGTCCTTGCCGACCCGGCGGACGAGGTCGAGTGGATCGCTCTGCTGGAGCGGCATCAGGTGCAGCTCGTCGTGCTGGCGGGCTACCTGCGACTCGTGCCGCGCGCCGTGATTCAGCGCTGGCAGGGACGGATCCTCAATGTCCACCCGGGGCCCCTTCCCGACTTCGGCGGCCAGGGCATGTACGGCCTCCGCGTGCATGCCGCCGTGCTCGAAGCGGGGCGGAGCGAGAGCGCGGCCACGGTGCATCTCGTGGACGAGGAGTACGACCGGGGACCGGTGCTCGCCACCGCCCCGGTTCGGGTGCTTCCCGGCGATACTCCGGACACACTCGCCGCACGGGTGCTGAAGGCAGAGCATCGTCTCCTTCCCGCCGTGGTGCGTGCGGCCGCGCGCGCCGGGCACCCTGTCGCACTACCCGAACCGCTGGAGCTGGCGTGAGAGGAATGCAATGCCGAGGGCGCTGATCTCGGTCAGTGACAAGCGCGGAATCGTCGCCTTCGCCCAGGGCCTCGTTGCGCTCGGGTGGGAGATCATTTCGACCGGCGGCACGGCGGCGGCGCTGCGGAAGAGCGGTATCGAGGTCGTGAGCGTGGATGACGTCACCGGCTTTCCCGAGATCCTCGACGGACGGGTCAAGACGCTGCATCCGAAGATCCATGGCGGCATTCTCGCGCGCCGCGACCTTGCTGCTCACACGGCGGAGCTCGACGTGCATGCGATCACGCCGATCGATCTCGTCGCCGTCAATCTCTATCCCTTCCAGGCCACCATCTCCCGCAGCGGCGTGAGTCACGAGGATGCGATCGAGAACATCGACATCGGCGGACCCTCGATGCTGCGCTCCGCCGCGAAGAACCACGACGCGGTACTCGTGGTGGTGGATCCCACCGACTACGGCCCGGTGCTCGCGCTGCTCCGCGCCGGTCCGGTGCCCTCCGAGACGCGCCGGGAGCTCGCCGCGAAGGTGTTCGCCCACACCGCGGATTATGACGCGGCGATCGCCGGCTTCCTGACACCGAGGAGCGACAGCCTCCCCAACCGCATCGGCGTGGCCATGGAGCTGATGCAGCCGCTCCGGTACGGCGAGAATCCCGGCCAGCGTGCCGCCCTCTACGTCTCCGAGGAGCCGCGCGGGATGCGCGACCTGTCGCAGCGCCAGGGGAAGGAGCTCTCGTTCAACAACCTGCTGGACCTCGATGCGGCCATGGCGGCGGTCGCCTGCTGGGACAAGCGTCCCGCCTGCGCGGTCATCAAGCACACGACGCCGTGCGGCATCGCGATCGGCGTCTCCGCATCCGACGCGTTCGAGAAGGCGCGACGCACCGATCCGGTGTCGGCATTCGGCTCGGTGATCGCCTTCAATACCGTGGTGGATGCCGCGACGGCGAAGGCGATGAGCGGACTCTTCGTCGAAGTCGTCGTCGCGCCGTCGTTTCACGAGGAAGCGCTCGCCGTCTTCGCAGCGAAGAAGAACCTCCGCGTCGTCGAGCTGCCCGTCTCGCGCGCGGTCGGGTCGCTCGACTACAAGCGCGTCCGCGGCGGTTTCCTCGTGCAGGATACGTTCGTCTTCGACGCCACCGAGCAGCAGTGGACGATCCCCACCCGCCGGAGCCCGACCGACCTCGAGCTCAACGACCTGCGCTTCGCATGGGCGGCCGTGGCGTCCGTCAAGTCGAACGCGGTGCTCCTCGCGCGCGACGAGATGGCGATCGGCATCGGCGCCGGCCAGATGAGTCGCGTCGATGCGGCCTTTCTCGCCGCGCACAAGGCGCGGGAGCAGGGCCACGTCACCGAGGGCGCCGTCCTCGCGTCGGACGGCTTCTTTCCCTTTGCCGACGGCGTCGAGCAGGCCGCGGCGGCCGGCATCACGGCCATCATCCAGCCCGGCGGATCGGTGCGCGACGACGAAGTGGTTGCCGCGGCCGACGCGGCCGGCATCGGCATGGTCCTCACCGGCCGCCGGCAGTTCCGACACTAGTGAGCGCCATGCAGCCTGAGCCCGCCTCGCGCCGCCCGCCGTACGGCTGGGCGGCGCTCACCGGCGCCGTGGTCTTCGGCATCTACCTCGCCACGCTTGCGCCGACCACGGCCTTCTGGGACACCTCCGAATACATCGCGGCCGCCAAGGTGCTCGGCATCCCGCATCCGCCGGGGAATCCGCTCTTCACGCTGATGGCCCACGTCTGGGGCCTGCTGCCCCTTTCGCCGTCCTACGCGGTCCGGATCAACATCTTCGCCGCCTTCACCAGCGCGGCGACGGCGGCGCTCTGGTTCCTCGTGGCGGAGCGCTGGCTCGAGACGCTGGTGCCGGGGCGCGGCGCGAGGATCGGGGCGGCGGCGGCAGGGGCGCTCGTCGGTGCCCTCAGCTGGACGGTGTGGAACCAGTCCACGGTCAACGAGAAGGTCTACACCGTCTCCATGCTGTCGATCGCGCTGGTGGCGTGGATCATCGTGCGCTGGGCCGACCAGCCGGCGGGCGCGCGGCACGACCGGCATCTCGTCCTCATCGCCTATCTCCTGGCGCTCACGTCGACGAATCACCAGATGGGCATCCTGGCGCTCCCCCTCGTTGCGGTCTATGTGCTGTGGACCGAGCCGCGCGCCCTGCTCCGCCCCACCGTCATATTCGGCGGGATCGTCGCGATCCTCGTCGGGATCTCGATCAACTACATCTACCTCCCGATCCGCGCCGGCCAGTACCCGCCGATCAACGAGGGCGAGCCGATCGGCTTTTTCAGCAAGGCACTGAGCGAGGTCCTCGGCCGGGAGCAGTACGGCAAGCCATCCGTCTTCGACCGGCAGACCGCGAGCTACGTCGACCAGCTCGCCAACTACTGGCAGTACTGGAAGTGGCAGTTCGCCCGCGACTGGCGGGGGGTGGCCCCGCTCGCGACCGCGGTGTTCACCGTCCTCGGCCTGACCGGCCTCTGGTCGCTGTTCCGGCGCGACCGCCGCGCCGGGCTCGCCGCGGCGGCGCTGCTCTTCACGCTGACGTTCGCCCTCATCTTCTATCTCAACTTCCGGTACGGATTCTCGATCTTCCCGGAGCGCACACTCGACCGCGAAGTGCGCGAGCGCGACTATTTCTTCGTCGCCTCGTTCTCCTTCTTCGGCGTGCTCGTGGCGATCGGCTTCGGCGGCCTGATGCGGAGCATCGTCGAGGCGCTGCGCGATCGCGGGACTGAGTCGGGACGCTGGACCGCCGCCACCGGCGTGCTCGCGCTCGCGCTCGTGCCGCTGCTCGGCAATCGCCTCACCGCCTCGCGCGCGGGCGAGACGCTCGCGCACGATTTCGCGGTGGACAT
>DAINRR010000039.1:0-25582 GCA_036741715.1 Gemmatimonadales bacterium | reverse complement strand
CGGCGAGCGGGACGATCGCGGCGAGGGCGATCAGCGCGTGCTTCAGGGTCGGCATGGTTTTCCTGTCGCCGTCAGCGCTGAAAGTGGTGGAGCGCCACCTTCTTCGCGACACGGCGCACGATCAGGTACACGGCGATGACGCAGATGGCGGCCCAGGTCCGGGCGGTCGGCGTCGGGGGGATGCGCAGGGAGACGTACGCCGCTGCCAGCGCCGTCACCGCGAGGGAGATGAGCCTGGCCACCCGATTTGCACGCGCCGTCGTGACCTTGACGCAATCCCGGCAGAGCTCCCCGAACGCGAGGCCCGGCGTGAAGGTGCCGCAGCGGGCGCAGGGGACCTCAGCGAACCCGCTGGGCAACCGCATCGCCGAACTCGCGCGTCGATGCCGTGCCGCCGAGGTCGCGGGTGCGGATGCCGTCCTCGACGATCGTCGCGCGGATCGCGCTGCGGAGCCGGCGGCCGGCGTCGCCTTCGCCGATGTGGTCGAGCATCATCGCAGCCGCGAGCATCTGCGCGGACGGATTGGCGACGCCCTTCCCCGCGATGTCGGGCGCGCTCCCGTGGACCGCCTCGAAGATCGCCGCCGCCGTGCCGATGTTGGCGCCGGGCGCGAGGCCGAGCCCGCCGACGAGCCCCGACACCTCGTCGCTCAGGATGTCGCCGAACATGTTGGTGGTGACGATCACGTCGAACTGTTCGGGGCGGAGCACGAGCTGCATCGCGGCGTTGTCCACGATCATGTCGTTGAACTCGACGCGCCCCGCGTATTCCGCCGCGACCTTCTGCCCCACCTCGAGGAAGAGGCCGCTCACCATCTTGAGGATGTTCGCCTTGTGGACCACGGTGACCTTCTTCCGCCCGTTGCGAACGGCGTAGTCGAAGGCGTACCGCACGATCCGCTCGCAGCCCACGCGCGTCACGATCGCGACCGATTCCGCCACCGCGCGCGGATCGTCTCCCACGGGCACGAAATGCTCGACGCCGACGTAGAGGCCTTCGAGATTCTCCCGGATCAGGACGATGTCGATCCCGTCGTACCGTCCGCCGGGGACGATGGTGTACGCAGGGCGCACGTTGGCGTAGAGCAGGAACTCCTTCCGGAGCCCGACGTTCACCGACCGGAACCCGGAGCCGACCGGCGTCGTGAGCGGGCCCTTGAGCGCGAGGCGCGTGCGCCGGATGCTCTCGAGCGTCTGCACGGGCAGCGGATCGCCGCCCCTGGCCACGGCGGCCATCCCGCCCAGCTGCTCGTCCCACGTGAAGGAGACACCGGTCGCCTCGAGCACGGCAACGGTGGCTGCGGTGATCTCGGGGCCGATCCCGTCGCCCGGGATCAGCGTGACGTCGTACGTCATGACTTACTGAGGGAAGACGGTGGCGAGGGCTGCGGTGAGCGCCTCATCGGGGCCGGCACCGGTGCCGTGCGCCTGCGAGCGCCAGACGATCGTGTTCCGCCGGGTATCCACCAGCACGAGCGAGAGGTCGGCGCGCACCAGGCCGGCATCGTCCCGGCTGAAGCCGAGTGCTGCGGGGACGAAGACCATGCGCCCGCCGGAGAGCGCCACGAGCTTGCGGAGGTTGGCGCCGAGGGCGTCGGGGACCTGCTCGAGCTTCGGCGAGCGGAGCATCGCCTGGCCGTAGGTGCCGGGATCCGAGAGCATTCCCGGCGCCCGGCGCGCAATACGGCGAAGTTCGTTCGGCGGGATCCAGGTGATCTCGGGCGCGCGCATCTGGAAGGACTCGGTGATGAGCGAGTCGGTCCGCGAGAGCGCCGCGGCCCGGCCCCGGAACGCGGCGTAGCTGCTGTCCCGCTCGATCGAGGTATCGGCGACGACCATCGTGATCGGAAGGAGCGCCACCTGCTGCCCCGACAGGGGAACGACGGAGAGCGCGTTGTTGTCGAACTTCTCGGGCTTCGGCTGCCGGTCCTGCTGCGCCGACGCGCGGCCGCATCCGACGGTCAACGCCAGCGCCGACGCGGCGAC
Source organism: Gemmatimonadales bacterium (assembly GCA_036741715.1). Taxonomy (GTDB): domain Bacteria; phylum Gemmatimonadota; class Gemmatimonadetes; order Gemmatimonadales; family GWC2-71-9; genus CAMLLJ01. The sequence continues at coordinate 23,596 of DAINRR010000039.1, read as the reverse complement.
GCAGAGATTCAGCAGCTGTCGGGAAATAGGCCGGTCCCTCGAAATGAATGATGGCTGGGTGACCGCCAAAGATAGCCGATCCTGGGGCTATTCTGAACCACGGAAGCGCGGAAGCGCGGAGGAACTGCTCGGGGGCTGGCGTCGGGGTCGAGTGGGTTTGACAGCAGCACACGAAAACACGAAAACACGAAAACCACGAAAACACGAAGGGCTCCGATCGCGGATCAGCTCCGCCTGCCCTGCCGGCATCGGCCGGGTTTGTTTTTTTCTTACCCTGCGGCTCCGTGCGCCGGGTGTGCAGGGAGCCCACAAAACCACAAGACAGATGCGCGTTCTGCCATCGGAGCCCGAACGCGCACGGAACCTTTCGTGTCTTCCTGTCTTTCGTGCTTTCGTGTGCGCTTTCAACTCCCCCCGACCCCGAACTCCGCTCCGTGCGGTCTCCGCTCCTCCGCGCCTCCGTGGTTCAGAATCAGCGCCCTATTCGACCGAAAGTCCGCCGTCGACGACGATGGTCTGGCCGGTGATGTGGCGGGCGGCGTCGGAGCAGAGGAAGGAGATGACGCGGGCGACGTCTTCGGGCTCGGCGATGCGGCCAAGGACCGAATGGCGGCGGGCGCGCTCGATGACTTCGGGAGGAAGCATCGCCATCCGCTCGGTGCGGATGAAGCCCGGCGCAACGGCGTTGACGTTGACGTTGGCAGGGCCGAGCTCGACCGCGGCCGCGCGGGTGAGCCCGAGAAGCGCGGCCTTGCTCGCGGCATAATTGCTCACGCCGAACCCCGGCCGCTCCGCCTGGTGTGCGCTCACGTTCACGATCTTGCCGAAGTGCTGCTCGCGGAAGATCGGCGAGACGGCCCGGATGCAGTTGAACGTTCCCGTCACGTTGGTATCGAGCACTTCGGCCCATGCCGCATCGGTGAGCCGCCAGAGCGCACCGTCATTGGCGATGCCGGCGTTGTTGATGAGATAGTGAACCGTCCCGAACTTCTCCTTCACCTCGTCGATGAAGCGATTGACGGCGGCCGCGTCGCGTACGTCGCACTTGACCGCAAGCACGCCGGGGCCCATCGCCGACAGCGAAGTCTCCGTCAGGAGCGCCTGCTCGCTCACGTCCCGCCCCGGCATGTTCACATAGCAGAACGCGACCCGGCAGCCGAGGCGGGCGAACTCGAGGGAAATGGTGGCGCCGAGGCCCGTGGCTCCGCCGGTGACGATGGCGACCTTCCCACGGAAACCCGGGGGGATCTCCTGGGGCTTCGGGTCCGGCTCGGCGAGCATCGAGCCTGACGGGCGCGCAGGACGCGCCTCCCACTCGGGCCGCTCGCCGTAGCCGAAGAAGGGGGTTGGCATGGGGTTTCAACGTACGGCTGGGGGAGGGTAGAGGGAAGTGTCACCCCGGAGCAATCGAAGCGAGCGACGGAGTGCCCTCCCGCGCTAGCCCCTGGCCGCCAACCACCTCCATCCCCAGTACACCGGCACCCCCACCAGGAGCAGCCCGAAGGTCACCCCCGTCGCCCCGGGGGACTGCACGAGCGCGTTAGCCATCATGGCCATGCCGATGATAATGAAGAGCGCCGGCACCACGGGATATCCCCAGGCGCGGTACGGCCGCTCTAGCTCGGGCCGGGTGCGGCGGAGCCGGAAGACCCCGAGCACCGCCAGGACGTAGAAGGGCCAGAGTCCGAGCACCATCTGGTTCGCGAGCCGCTGGAAGTCGCCGATGAAGATGAAGCCGGTGGCGAGGACTCCCACGATCCAGGTGGCGACCGACGGGGTCTGGTACTTCGGAGAGATGCGGCCGACCAGCTGGAAGAACAGGCCCCGGTCGGCCATCGCGTACTGCGTGCGGGGGAGCGCGAGCGCTGACGCCGCGACACACCCGAAGGTGGAGACCATGACGAGGAGTGCCGCGAGCGATCCCCCCGCCCCGCCGAGCAGCGGAATGCGCTCCGCAGCCGTGGCCGCCACGAGCGGGGAGCGCGCGAGCTCCGCCGCCGGCACCAGGTAGAGGAACGCGGCGTTGACCGCCACGTAGAGCGCGGCCACGAGGCTCACGGCACCCGCCATCGCGAGAGGAACGTTCCGGGCCGGGTTCCGCACCTCGCCCGCGAGCCGGAGCCCGTCACCCCACCCGTCGTAGGTGAACATCACGGCGAGGAGTGCGGTGAGGAATCCGCTCAGACCGATGTGGCCGCTCCAGAGCGGAGCGAAATTCGTGGGGCTCCCCCGCCCCGCCACCACGGCGAGCACGACCAGCAGCAGCAGTCCCGTGTACTTCGCGTAGGTCGAAACGGCACTCACGGCCGCCGCGAGCCGCACGCCGCGATACGCGAGGAAGGTACAGAGCAGCACGACGCCGGCGGCGACGTACCGGACCTCGGCCGTGGAAAGCGGAACGAAGTATCCGAGATACTGCGCGAAGATGAAGCTGACGGCGCCGAGCGTGGCGGGGCTGGTGACGACGAGCTCGGCCCACCCGAGGACGAAGGCGGGCAGCGGTCCCCACGCCTCGGCGATCACGACGAAGTACCCGCCCGACCGGGGGAACGCCGCCCCGAGTTCCGCGAGGGACAGCGCGCCGGCGAGCGCGAGCAGGCCACCCACGACCCAGATGCCGAGGATCGCACCCGGCGCCCGCAACTCGGCGGCAATGCCCGCGGGCACGCCGAAGATGCCGCTCCCGATGGTGAGGCTGATGAGCACGGCCGCGAGCGCGCGCGGGCCGAGGGTGCGCGGGAGGCGTTCGCCCCAGGCGTCGCGGGGGTGGGTCAGGGGTAGACTCCGAGAGGGGATTGCGAATGCTACGGCGGGTTGATCGACCGCGATAGCCGGCGTACCTGTGCAGGGATTCTCCCCAGAGTCGTCCCGCCCCTGTCAGCCCGTACATTCCTCGAACGCCGGGCCGGATGCTCCGCTATTCGATTCCGCTTCTTCTGTCATTTGCTGGTGCGCCCATGGGCGCGGCGTCCGCGCAAGCGCCGGAGGAGCGCGCCGGTCTCGAGCGACTAGAGACCTCCCTCGATTCGACCGACGACCAGCCCACATTGCTCGACGCGTCGAGCGATGCCACGTCGCCGCTCCAGATCCTGCATCGAGGCATCATCGAGTTGCGCTTGGCGGAGCTGGCCTCCGGTCGAGAGGAGGCCGACCGTGCGCACGCGACGCTGAGCGAAGCGGTCTTCAGGGCGCCGGATGAATGGCCCTGGCCATGGTTTGCCCTGGCGCGCGCGAAGCTGCTGCTCGCGGAACGCGGCTTTCCGCCGAAGGAAGCGATGCACCAGCCGATGGGGCAATCGTATCGCAGCGCCGCCATCCGGTCGCTCGGCCGGGCCCTCGAGGCCGATCCGGGATTCGCACCGGCGGCGGATCTCCTCGCAGAGACGCTGCTTCCGATGGGAGACCCGGACCTCTCCGACGAGGTGCAGTTCGCGGTCCGGCGCGCAGCCGGCTCCGGCGCGGCAGGTACCTACCTGCTCCTCGGCAGGCTGTACCGGAACATCGATCGCCCAGACTCGGCGCTGATCGCCTTTCAGTCCTATCTGCGCGCCGGCGGCGATTCCGGCACGGGAAACCTCGAGCTTGCGCGGACGCTCTACGTCCTTGGCGAAGCGGAGCGCGCGGTCACGGCGTATGCACCAGGCGCGGCGAGGATGGGCCCTGCCGGCCTCGCCGCGTATCGCCAGGACCTGGCGTGGGTCGCTTCTCCCGCCGAGCTGGCGACGTTCGACTCGCTGCCGCTCGACGGAGTTGGCGCGTGGATCTCCGACTTCTGGGCGAACCGCGATGCGACAGCGCTGCGTGCACCGGGCGAGCGCCTCATCGAGCACCTGCGCCGCTGGCAGCATGTCCACAGGAATTACCGGCTGCCGGATCGCGGCGATTCGCGTCGGATGCTTTCACGGATGCCGTTGGCGGACAAGACCGACCTTCCGCAGCACGCAACCTCGACCGGCTCCACCGAGACGGTAGCCAGAGATGAGCTCGTCGCACTTTATGCATCGACACTGCTCCCTGCGATCCACGGCTCCGAGCGCGCCCTCGACGATCGGGCGCTGGTGTACATGCGGCACGGCGAGCCGGATGCCACGGTCATTTCGATCGCCCGGGTGGGGGGAATTCCGGGGGGCGTATCCTGGCGCTACGACACCAGCGACGGCGGGCTGATCTTTCATTTCAAGTGCAATGCGTATTGCCTCCTCATACAATTCCCCGTCTCGCTCGAAGGGTTGATCGACCTCGACCCGCGTTACGAAATGGTCGCGGCCGGCATGCGGGCCGGGCGGCCGAATCCCATCCACGTCAATGCCATCGTGTCCGCTCGCACGGTCGACCTGGCGCAGGGACTCGTCACCGACAGCTACGCGCCCGAGTTCGGCCGCGAGCTCGAGCCCCTGATCCAGGTCTTCGCCGTCGGCGACCCGCAGCGCGCGACCGGCCGGGCACTCGTCACTTTTGCGCTGCCCGGCGAGCAGCTTACGCCCACCGCGCTGAACGGGGGCGGTGTCGTGTATCCCCTCGCCCTCCGCCTCATCGCCACCAACGCCCACGGCGAGAGCCACCGCCTCGACACCACGCGCTACTTCCGCGCAGCCGACACGCTCCGTGCCGGAACCCACCTCTTCGGTCTCGCGGAGCTCCCGCTCGGCGCCGGCCGCTGGGACGTGCGGGCCGTGTTCACCCAGCCCGGCACAGAGGCGGGTGGCGCGGTGGGCCGGCTCGACGTGGTGCTGCCGGGGGGAAGCGGGCTGGCCGTGAGCGATCTCGTCTTCGGCCGCGTCGGCTCAGGGCTCGTGTGGCATGGCCCCGAGGGTCCCGTGCCGCTCAATCCGCTCGATGCGTATCCCCAGGACGGCGCGGTGGAAGTGTATTACGAGGCGAGCGGACTCGAGCCGGAAGCGCGGTACCGGACGACGCTCCGGATCGAAGGCGTGTCAGGCGACGCCGAGGGGCGGGTGGAAGTCGGCTTTGAGGACCGTGTCGCCGCCGGGCGGCAGGCGTTCCGCCGGACGATCGACCTCGACCGGCTCAGTGGGGGGCAGTATCGCCTGACGCTGACGATCGAGGATCTGGCGCACGGGACGAGGGCCACCCAGCAGGGGCTGATCAATGTGATCGGGGACTAGCGGCGCCGCCCGAGAGATCACCGCTCTCCCGACTCGTCACCGCCATCCAGCCGACGATGGCCACGACCAGTGCTACCGCCGAAATGCCGAGGGCCGCCGCGCCACCGATCCGCTCGTATACGATGCCGAATCCCACTGCCGCCGGCAGCGCCGCGAGCCCGGTCAGCGCATGATACCCGCCGAATCCCCGTCCCGTCCGCCGCGGGCTCAGCGCTGCCACGAGGCTTCGCTCCGCTGACTCCGTGAGTCCCGCCACGAGGCCGAATACGAGAAAGACCGTGGCACCTGCGGCCGGGCTACTCGCGAGGGCGAGCCCCGCCATGACTGCGGCTGCCAGCACCGCCCCACCTGCGACAAGGCGGCGCGATCCGTAGCGGTCCGCGAGTCGCCCGCCGGGATAGCTCGCTGCGCTCCGCACCACGTGCAGCGCGCCCCAGAGGAGCGGTATCGTGGCCACGGCTACCCCGAGATCCTGGAGGCGGAGCAGCAGGAGCGCCTCGGGCACGCGGGCGAGCGTGAGTGCGGCAAGCGCGATGACGGGCGCCCAGTAGACGCGGCCGGTCGCGTCCACGGCAACGGTGCTGCGTGCGGGTCCCGGGGTTCCCGACTCGCGGGACCGTTCACGCGAAGCGTGCGACCTCCGCAGAAGTACCGCCAGCACCGCGAGCGCAACGAGGCCCGGCACCACGCTCCACCGGATCACCGCCGGCACCGTCATCCCGCCACTCAGCAGAAGCCAGGCAGCGAGCGCACCGACGACCGCACCGAGATGGTCCGCTGCCCGATGGAACCCGAATGCCGAACCCCGCGCACCCGGCGGGGTGATGTCCGCGATAAGCGCGTCGCGCGGTGGCGTGCGCAGGCCCTTGCCGATCCGGTCCGTCACCCGCAGCCCGATGACCTGCCACGCCGCCGCAGAGATCGAAATCACGGGCCGGATGACCACGGCGACGAGGTACCCGCCGAAGATGAGGGGCCCGCGCCATCCCGGCCGGTCGGAAATGCGACCGCTCCACCATTTCACCAGCGCCGACGTCAGGTCCGCCGCGCCGTCGAGCACACCGAGAGCGATTGCGCCGCCACCGAGCCGCGAGATGAAAGCCGGCAGGAGCGGATAAACCATCTCGCTCGCGAAGTCGTTGAAGAACGAGACGACCGCGAGCGCCCGCACCCCGCCCGGGACACGGCTGCTCAATCGGCGGTCTTCGGCGCGAAGACTTCGAGCGCAGCGGGCAGGGTCGAAAACGTCGCCGGCGTCGTCCCCACCAGCTCGCCGTCGGCATCGATCGAGTGTGGCTCCGCGGTTTCGATCCGGATGGTGCGCGACGTGATCGCCTGGACGTCGGCCTTCTCGCCCTGCCGCCCCCGCTTGAGCGCCGGCAGGAGACCGATGAGCCTCCACCAGGGCACGGCCTCGATGGCGTAGCAGTCGAGGAGCGCATCGTCCGGCTCGGCGTCCTCGGCCACGGTGAGCGCCGCGCCGTAGTGCCGTCCGCTGCCGACCATGATCTGGATCGCCCTGAGCCGGCGGGACCCGCCGTCGTAGTGGATCTCCGCGTCGAAGGGATGGATGCGAGAAAGCGTGCGGATGGCGGCCACGCCGTAGGCGAGTGGCCCCCAGCGTCGCTTGCTGGCGCCGCTCAGCTCCCTGGTGATCCGCACGCTGAGGCCGATGCTCGCCGTCGTCAGGAAATAGCGGTCGGCCACCTGTCCGACATCGATCCTCCGCGTCACGCCCGCGGCGATGATCCGGGCTGCGTCGGCCAGCTCCGTCGGGATCTCGAGTGTGCGGGCGGTGTTGTTCGCCGTGCCGAGCGGGAGGATGCCGAGGGGGAGGCCGAACTCGAGGATCGGGGCAAGGCCGGCGTTGATCGTGCCGTCGCCCCCACCGAGGATGATGAAGTCGACGTCATCCGCGTGACGCCGGACATGCTCCGCAATCTCCTTCGAGTTGCGGATTTCCTCGACGACGAGGTCCGTCCCTGCGCCGCGAAGGACATCGACCGCCTCTTCCACTCCTTCCGCCCCTCGGCGAGCCTTCGGGTTGGCAAGGAGGAGGGCCCGGCGTCGGATGTCCATCTGTACTCCGTGAGCATAGGTAGATTGAGTCCCAGTCCGCGTCCCGGTCCACCTTCAGCCGAGCCCCTCCCCGGATGCACGTCGAGAAGCCCGCCTTCCAGGAAACGAACCTCTGGTCCACCCCGATCCGGGACCTCGGCCTCACGATAGGCGGCACCCGGCTCGAGCCGGTCATCGCGCGGTTCGAGCGGGAGCTCGAGCTGGCCGGAATCCGGCGGCTCCGGCCGCGGTTCTACCTCTCCACCGAGTGGGGCGTGCCGTTCGAGACGATCGCGATCGCGATCCCCTTCTACCTCGCGAGTCCCGAGCTCACCGCGATGCACGCGGACCAGGCCGGCGTGGTCGAAGGGTTCGATCCGGAAGACATCCTCCGCTACCTTCGGCACGAGATGGGGCACGTCGTCAACTACGCGTACTGCCTCTACGACACCGAAGAATGGGTCAAGCTCTTCGGATCCATCACCCAGCCGTACGAGGAAGAGTACACCCCGGAGCCGTTCAGCCGCCGTCACGTGCGTCACCTCGACGGGTGGTACGCCCAGAAGCACCCGGACGAAGACTGGGCGGAGACGTTTGCGGTGTGGATGACGCCGGGGCTCGACTGGCGGGCGGAGTATGCGCCGTGGCCGGTCGCGCGGGCGAAGCTCGCCTACTGCGACCGCATCTTGCAGGAGCTCGCCGAGCGGGACCCCACCGTGACGGACGACGAGCTCGACGAGGACGTCGGCGAGATCGACTACTCGCTCGCGGAGTTCTACGACGAGGACCGCGAGGATGCCGACGACATGCCGCCCGGCTTCGACGGCGCGCTCCGGGCCATCTTCGACGACCTCTCGCGGGGCGCGGCGGACGGCGGGGAGCTGCTGCCGGCGGCGGAGCTCTTCTCCCGGCTCGAGCGGGACCTGATGGGGAACATCTTTCGCTGGACCGGCCACTTTCCGGAGCGGACCCGGCAGCTGGTGCGCCACCTCGCGGAGCGGGCGACGGAGCTGGAGCAGGGCTATCCGGCGGCGCGGGAACGACAGGCGGGAGTGGCGGTGACGACCTTCGTGACGGCGCTGGCGATGAACCACGTGCACCGGGGGAGCTACCTCCCCTAGGGCGGCCGAGGAGCGCTACCGCTCGTATCGCTCCACCGCCGAGTCCACGATCCGCCCGATCAGGGTCTCGTAGTCGATGCCGGCCGCTTCCGCCGCCATCGCGAACTCCGACGTCTTCTCGAGATAGCAGCTCGCATTCACCTCGAGGACGTAGATCTCGCCGGTGCCGGTGAGGCGGATGTCCACGCGACCGTAGTCCCGCACGCGGAGGGCGCGGTAGGCATCGATCGACACCTTCTGCAGCTTGGCACGGAGCTCGTCGGGGATCTCGGCGATGACCGAATTGGTGCCCTTGTACTCCTTGCTTCCCTCGTTCCACTTGGCCCGGCTGTCGAGCACCTTCGGCTGGCCCGCCGGAAACCCGGTGAAATCGACCTCGACCGGCGGAAGCACTTCCGGCCGCAGATTGCCAAGCACGCCGACATAGAACTCCCGCCCCTCGATGTATTCCTCGGCGAGCGCGGAGTCTTCGACATCCCGGTGGATGGCTGCCACCTGCTTCATGAGCGCGCCCGTATCGTGCACGAGCGACTTGCCGCCGATGCCGATCGACGAGTCCGCGCGGAGCGGCTTCACGAACAGCGGCATCCGGAGGTTGCCGCCCGTTTCGAAATCCGCGGCCTGCGAGAAGACGGCATACCGCGGATAGAGAATGCCCTCGAAGTCGAGGAGCTTCTTGCTGAGTCCCTTGTCCTGGCTCAGATAGAGCTCGCCGGGGCCGCTGCCGGTGTACCGGTATCCCTGGGTCTCGAGAATGGCGGCGACGAGCATGTCGCCCATCACGCTGTCGCCGAACATCTCCGCCATGTTGAAGACGAGATCCGGCTTCCGCCGCGAGAGGCGGTCGATGAGCTGCTTCACGTCGCGGTAGACCGGAACCACCGAGACCTGGTGGCCGAGCTTCCGGAGCGCCCGCGCCACCTGCGGCACGACCTCGTCGAGGTCCTTGGCGGTGACCTTTTCCTGCTCGACCGATGTGAGAACGGTGATCTTCATTCGTCGAGTCCCATGCCCCAGCGGGCAAGCGAGACCGGCAGTCCGCCGTACGAGAGCAGCTCGGTGTGGAAGTCCCGCGGAGAGTACGAGGCGCCGCGACGCTCGCGATACGCATCGCGCAACGAGAGAATCTCTCGCCGGCCGACGGCGTAGGCAAGCTGGTAGGTCGGCATCGCACAGTAGCGGCGGATCTCCGCCTCGGCGCTGCGCCGCTCCATCGGCATGCTCTCGAGCAGCTGGTCCACCGCTTCGCCCGGCACGAGCCCGAGCGTGTGCAGCCCGATGTCCACGACGATCCGCCGGGCGCGCCAGAGCAGGTTGACGAGGTGAAAGAGACGCGCTTCCGGCGCCCGGAAGAAGCCCTCCTCCTCCATCAGCGTTTCCGCGTACAGCGCCCACCCCTCGACCATGACTGGCGTCCAGAGATGACGCCGGACCGGGGAGGGGAGCGCCTGCGCGGTGGCCATCTGCATGTGGTGGCCCGGAAACGCTTCATGGGCCACGAGCGAGGCGATCTCGTGCACGCAGTGCCCCGAGCGCCTGATGCCGATCGGTGCCCCGTTCGGCACGGTGACGTAGAAAAGGCCGGGCCCGCCGATCTCGACCGGCGGCCGCGAATAGGCCGCGAACGGAACCAGCGAGGCGAGGAACGAGGGCGTCGGCGTCACCTCGAGCGGCACCGGCGGCGGCGTCATGAGCTCCCGGGTCTCGATGTACGAGCGGGCGCGCGACACTTCCGCCTCGTAAGCCGACGGGATGTCGCCCAGCACGGTGTCCTCGCGGAGGCGCTCCACGACCTCACGCCAGTGGCGCCTCCGGTCCACCGCGCGGGCCGCCGCAGCGACCGCGGCTTCGGTCTCTTCGAGGAGATGCATCCCGTAGCGCCAGAGCTCACCGGCGCTGCCGCGGAGGGCGTGCTCGTGATGGAGCCGCCGGGCAAACTGTTCTTCGCCTACGGCAAAGGCGTGCGGATCGTCGCTGGGGAGGATCTCGGACCCGAGCGCCCGCCCGTAGGCGGTGAGCGCGGCCAGCGTCTCCGCAGCGGCGGCATGGATCTGTTCCGCAAGGTCGGGAGCTGCGCCACCGAAGACTCCTGCCGCCTGCGCGATCAGCTCACCGCCACCGCCGAGGGCTGCGAGCGCGGCATCCACGTAGACCGCCGGCGGCTCGCGCAACGTCGCACGCGCCGAGGCGAGGAACTTCGGCGCGGCGCGCATCCGCTCGAGGGCGGCCGGGGCACGCGGGGCGGGATCGCCGGCCCGGGCGAGGAGTGCGTAGATCCCCTCGAAGAGGTGCGTGAGCCAGAAGCTCGGATTCCGGACGTGGGGCCGCTCGTGCTCGAACCGGAAGACGAGGGTCCGGATGTCGTCGAGCAGCGCGGTGCGATCGATCTCCTCGCCGAGGCTCGCGACGTCGATTTCCTCGACGGCGCCGGCGATCGAGCGGAATGCTGCGAGGTGCGCGCGCATCGACTCGACGTCGAACGTGCCGAGACGCGCGTCATGCGCCACCGCGCCGGCCAGGCTTCCGTCGGACGGGTTGAAATGCCACTTGAGGTCGAGGTAGGAACGGCAGAGATCGCCGACCACCGGCATCAGCGAGCCGACCCGCGGCCGTACCGGTCTTCGAGGCGCACGAGATCGTCGAGCTCGGGCGTCGAGGCCTCGAGCACATCGCTGTCCTCGACGGCCTCGATCTGGTGCACGAGCAGCGGCGGGATGTGCACGCTCTCGCCGGCCTTGAACGGGCGCGACACGAGCCGCTCACCGTCGCGGGTACGGAGGATCAGCTCGCCCGACAGCACGTGCATCGTCTCGTCCTTGCGGTTGTGGTACTGCAGGCTGAGCACGTGGCCGGCCTTCACGTGCAGCACCTTGCCGACGTAGCGGTCGGTCCGCGCCCAGATGAGCTCGTGGCCCCACGGTTTTTCCACCCGGTACGGTACGTCCGACATCATCCCTCCGCAAAGGTAAGCGCGTACGACGACGGCGTCGTGATGCACGCGCGCACGCAGAGACCACAGCCCACACACCCTTCCCGGCGGATCACCGGGCGGCCGCCATCGTCGAGCGCGAGCGCCGCTGCGCCGACCGGACAGGCGCCGGCGCACACGCCGCACGGGGTCCCGTGAAAGGCGATGCACCGCTCCGGCTCGAACGAAAGTTCCGCGAGCCGGTAGCCGGCCCATCCGCCGCTGGGCGGCACGAGCGCGCCAGTGGGGCACGCCCTCGCGCACGGCATGTCGGGGCACACGGTGCACGGCTGCACGGCGGCGTCGAGGTGCGGCGTGCCGGTGGCGAGCCCCCCGTCGCTCCGCACCGTCATGATCGCGTTCGGCGGGCACGCCTCCGCGCAGAGCCCGCACCGGGTGCAGGCGGCGAGGAACCCGATCTCCGGCAGCGCGCCGGGCGGCCGCTGGTAGCGTTTCGCGACCATGCGCTGCTCGGTCCGCTCCATGACGTTGCCGGCCCAGCGCTGGAACGCGGAGCGGAGGAGCGAGCGGCGGTCCGAGGGCCCGTCGATCATGATCGCTCGTGCTCCGGCGCAGTCATCAGAGTGCCGGCTGGAAGCTGAACGTCCATCGGAATCCCAGGTCGTCGGCGCCGTCCGTCACGTCGTGCGCCAGCTCGCCCCGGCGAACCCAGAGCGGAAAGTCCACGCGAGTCGCGAAGCGGAGCGTGCCGATCCGGTGATCGGCGCGCAGGCCGACGCCCGCGTCGGCCACGAAGCGCACCGGCTCCGCGCGCGCGATCGCGGCGTCGCCGATCGTATGGCCTGCATCGCCGAATGCCGCAAGTGCGATGCGGTTGAAGAGCGACCCGTTCGGCCGCGCGCGCACGATCCGCTCGAGTTCGACGGTGGCCGCAACCATACCTTCACTCGACAACCGGGGATCGAGCCCGCGGATCCCGGCGCCGCCGGGCGCATGATAGTAGACGTCCGGCCTGATGAAGAGCGCCCCGCGCGAGCGAAGGAACGGGTTCGCGATCCGTTCGTAGGGGTCGGCGCCGGCCACGTAGATCTGGCGCTGCTTTGCCGTGGCGCCACTCCCGATCGTGCTCCCTGCAAAAAGCCGTGTCGCGAGCGTCATGCGCTGCCCCAGCGCCCTGCGCGCCGTGACACGGGCGATGGCCCGGCCGTAGGTGGAACGGAGGTCGTCGCGTCCGGTAGCCGCTCCGAGGCCGTTCCGGGCGTACGCAAGCCCGCCGCCGAGCGAGAGGTCCGCCGCGAGATTCCAGCTCCCGACCCGGTTCGCGATCCCGTGCGCCGCGGTCAGCTCGACGGTCCCGACCTCCTCGTAGTGCCCGGGATCGAGGTATGCCCCGTCGTGGACGCCGGTCCATGCAAGCGCAATGCCGCTCCGGCGGGTGGCGCCGAAGGAGAAATGGTCGCGGCGGACGTGCTCCACGCCGAGGCGGGCGCCATGCCGGCCCTCGACGCGGAAGGCCTCGAGCGAGGTGCCGATGTTCGTGGCGCGGAGCCAGGTCGGGTTCCGGATCCTGGCGTGGAAATCGACGTCGTCCCGCTCGACGCCCGATTCGCCCTCCCACCCGGTGGCGTGGCTGGCGATCGCGTCGACGAGGTCGAAGCGGCCGAGGTAGTTCTCCCGGCGGCGCACGCCGATCGTGACTCCCCCTGCGTCATTGTACCAGACGGCCGGAGAGTAGCCGACGGCCTTGGCATCGCGATAGGCCCGGCGATTCACGTACGCATCGACGTAGTGTCGTCTTGGCTCGTTGCCCGAGAGGAACCCGAGCCCGCCGAGTGTCCGGCGGTTGTTGAGCATGTTCCAGTCGTGGGTGCGAACGCGCGGATCGAGCAGCACCCGGCCGGGCCGCTCGGCCGTCTCGATCTCGACCCATTCGCGTGCGGCGAGCCCGGTGGCGCGCGCGACCGCGGTGTCGCTCCCCGCGATGACCGCGACCTCGACCGGAATGCGGCCTGCCTCCCTGCGCACCACTTCGACACGGGTGCGCCAGCGACCGTCGCCTGCGCGCGAACGTTCCACCCTCCCGACCGCGTAGTCGTACAGCGGCGTGCCGTGCAGGAACTCGCCGAAGAAGGTCGAGAGATCGAGTCCCGAGACTTCCTCGGCCACCTGCCGGAACGCGTCCTCGTTCACGTGCTTGAGGCGCCACCGCTCGTAGAAGGTGCGGAGGATGCGGCGCATCGCGTCGTCGCCGACGATGTAGCGGAGCTGGTGGAAGAAGAGCTCGCCGCGGGTGTAGATGCTGGTATTGTAGGAGTTGAAGTCGCGATACGCGTGGCTCACGAGGCTCGCGGGCTCGGAGTAGCCGTCGAGGTCGAGCTGCAGGATGAAGTTCTCGGTGCCGGGATACGGGTCGCCGAGGTCCGCCGCCTCGGTGAACCAGCTGGTCTGGAAGCTGGTGAAGCCCTCGTCGAGCCATCCCTCGCGCCATTCGTTGTTCGCGAGGATTCCCTGCGTGTAGTTGTGGCCGAGCTCGTGGACGATGAGTCCCTGGCTGGCGGAGCCGTTGTGCATCATCATCGGAAACTCGGTGCCGCCGCCCTCGATGCGGTGGACGTTCGTCACCTGCGGCCATGCGAACTTGCCGTAGAGCTGGTCGAGCCAGGCGAGTGCGGTCTCGGTGCGCTTCACGGCGACCCCGTCGCCCCATGTCGCCTCGTCGCCCGGCTGATAGAGCACGTGCACGGCGACGTCGTCGTAGCGCCCGCCTTCGTAGCGATAGTCGGGATTGAGCGACAGCGCGAAGTGGTGGACGTCCTCCGCGTACCAGAGGAGGGTCTTGCGGCCGTCCTCCCGTGGACGCTCGGGTGCGCCCTCGAAGGTGCAACGTCCGCCGATGGTGCGGAACACGGGGGCGCGGTCGCCGTACCAGTCGCGGCGGTAGTCGATCGAGCGGCCCCGCATGCGATTGGCCCGGGCCCACCCCGGATCACCACAGAGCGGGATCCCGGTCGCACCGACGACCTGGTCTTCGGCGACGTCGAGCGTCACGCGATAGGTGGCGAATTCGCCGTAGAACTCCCCGGCGGGGCGGAGCGGATTCTCGTTCCAGCCATGGCGATCGTAGACCACCACCTTGGGATACCACTGGGCGAAGTCGAATCGCCGGCCACGCCGTCCCTGCCGCCGCGGCACGGTCGAGGGGCGCGCGTCCCATTCCATCTCGATCGTGAGCGGCTCGCCCGGCGCGAGCGGCGTCGGGAGCTCGAAGCGCACGATCGTGCTGTCCGGGGCGAAGGGATACAGTGGTGTGACGAGCTGCCCGGCGATGCGCACGTCGCGCACATGATTGAACGCGAAGTCGGGCTCGGCGAGGTCGTTGAACCGGCGCCGCCCCTCGACCGAATCGGCATCCGCCCAGCGGGAGCCGGGCCGGAACGCATTCAGGTGGAGGTGCAGCGAGAACGTCGCGAGCGTATCGGGCGAGCGGTTCACGTACCCGATGCGCTCCGTGCCCGCGAGCACGCCCGTCGCTTCATCGAGGCGCGCCGAAATGTCGTAGGTCACTTCCTGCTGCCAGTACGGCGACGGCACGCGGGCAGGCGCCTGCTGAGCGGCCAGCGCAAGGAGTGCCAGGGCGACGGTCATGACGCTCGGGAATGCAGGTTCCGGGGGGTAGGGCGGCGGACGAGGAAAGATACCGGGGGGTGAGGGGAAAGGGGACGGGGTGCGGTGGGGTGGTTACTTACGAGGCGTTCCCCTTTGACAATGTCCGGGATGGCTCATTCGTTCGTAAAGTTGCGGGCGCATCTGCTCTGGTCGACCAAGTACCGGCGGCGGAGCATCGATCCGGAATGGCGATTGGCGCTTTTCGAGAAACTCGCTTCGATCCCTCGGCAGGACGATGCGCGGGTTCTGTGCATCGGCGGCGTCAGGAACCACGTCCACCTGCTGCTCGGATGGTCGCCCTCCGTCCCTTTGAGCGACGTGGCACGCGATCTCAAGACGTGGAGCTCGCACTGGATTCGGCAGAACATCCCTGGGCAGTCGTCGTTTCGCTGGCAGGGCGGATACTCAGTGTTCACCGTCTACCATCGGGATCAATCGATATTGATCGAGTATCTATTGAATCAGGAGCGTCACCATGGCGAGACATCGCGCATCGGGGGCTGGGTGATCCGGCGACCAGCCGGAGGCTCGGTTCACACCGCCTCGGCCAATCCTGCACTCATAATCGCGGATGCTGAGCAGGGGCCTGTAGAACGCAGAGCGCCGCGGGCAAGCCCGCGGCTTCCTGAACACGTATCGCGTGACTCTAGTGGCCCCGGGCTATAGCCCGGGGCCACTCGCATCGAACTCGATTATACAGAAAGCCCCGGGCAACGCCCGGGGCCTGCTTGCACTAGAGGAAACTCCGATCCGCACCACTCAGCTCAGCAACTGCCGCCGCAATCTCGCCATCCGCCTGCGCACGCTCCCGTCATAGATCCGCTCGCCCACACGGACGATCGTCCCGCCGAGAATCGCCGGGTCGGCCGTGAACGACGGGAGCACTTCCTTGCCGAGTGCGTCGGTGAGCGCCTTGCGGATGCTCTCGCGCAGCGCCTCGTCCGGCTCCTTCGCGAGCGTGACGCCCGCACGGACGCGGTTGAACTTCACATCCACCAGCGTGGCATACTCCTGCGCGATCTCGGGGAAGAGCCCCTGTCGCCCGCGCTGCACCACCGCCTGGAGGAACCGCACGAACTCCTTCGGCGCGTTCGGGAGCGCCGCCGCCAGGAGACGGGACTTCGCCGCTTTCGGCACCCGCGGCGAGATGAGCAGCACCTGCACCTCGGGCGCCAGCTCGATCGCGCCCGCGACGGCATCGATCAGCTGGGCGTACTCCGTCGTCCGCCCGCTCTGCTCGCCGAGCGAGAAGAGGGCTTCCGCGTAGTTCCGGGCGATCGT
The DNA here is from genome assembly GCA_036741715.1 of Gemmatimonadales bacterium. Classification (GTDB taxonomy): domain Bacteria; phylum Gemmatimonadota; class Gemmatimonadetes; order Gemmatimonadales; family GWC2-71-9; genus CAMLLJ01. The sequence continues at coordinate 7,415 of DAINRR010000039.1, read as the reverse complement.
CGTCGGTCTCAATGTCCGTCGCTCATCGCGCCGATGTAGTTCATCACGAGCTTGCGGTCGGCATCCGACTCGAGCCGCTCCCCGATGAGCTTCGACGCCGCGGCCAGCGAGACATCCACCGCCTCCCGGCGCAGCTCCACGATGGCGCGGTCCTTCTCCGCCTCGATCTCCCGGCGGGCCCGCGCGAGCAGCTCTTCCTGTTCCTGCCGCGTCTTCTCGAGCGCCACCGTGCGCTCCTTTTCCGCCGCCGACTTCCCCTCGGCCATGAGCTGGTGCACCGAGGCGCGCGTCTCGGCCACGAGCCGCTTGTTCTCCTCGAGTGCCGCCGCCGCCTCGGCGTTCATGCGCTGCGCCTCGGCGAGCTGGCGCTCGATGGCCCGCTCGCGCTCCTCGGTGGCCCTGAGGATCGACGGCCACGCGAACTTCTTCAGGATGAAGAAGAGCGCGAGGAAGACGACCCAGGTCCAGATGAACAACCCGGGATTCACTTCGAACGGCGAGACCGGGGCGCCTGCCTCCGGTGCCGCCAGCGCGAGCAGTGCCATGAGCATCGTTCGACCCCTAGATCAGCTTGAAGAGCAGGGCGAACACGAGCGCGATGATCGTGGCGCCCTCGAGGAGCACCGCGATGAGCAACGCCGCGCCGCGGATGTCGCCGGCCGCTTCCGGCTGACGCGCGATCGCTTCGGCGGCCGAGCCGCCGATGCGGCCGAGGCCCAGGCCCGCACCGAGGATGGCGAGGCCGATGCCGATGCCGGCACCGAGGAGGGCGTTCGTGTTCTTGGCGACTTCGACGCTTCCGGTCGCGACTTCCTGCAGCAGAGTCAGCATGTCCTCATCCTTGTGGGTCGGGAGATTCCGGTTCACTCCGCGCCTCCCCGCCCGGCGACGCGTCTCCCGCGCGTCACCCCCGGGGTGCCCGCCGTCGCCCTTCCGGGCAGCGGGCTTCGCCGGCCATTCGTCCGGCTACTCGCGGCAGTGCGGTGGGCGCCCCGCCCTGCCGGTCCTGCACATCATGCCCCGCCTAGTGCTCGTGCTGCATCAACCCGATGAACACGGCGCTCAGCAGCGCAAACACATACGCCTGCAGCAGCGCCACGATCAGCTCGAGCATCATGATGCCGGTGACGAGCACGGCCGTGATGATGCCGATCCCGTAGTTCCAGATGTAGAGCTGGCCGAAGAGAAAGATGATCCCGAAGAGCGAGAGGATCACGAAGTGCCCGGCCGTCATGTTGCCGAAGAGACGAACCGCCAGCGCGAACGGCTTCACCAGCTTGCCCAGGATCTCGATCGGCGCCATCGCGACGGACATGACCGCTCCGCCGACGCCCCCCAGCCCCGGCACCTGCGGAAAGATCGTGTGCAGGTAGCCCTTCGGGCCCAGCTTGATCATCCCGCCGATCTCGACCGTCAGGAACACCATGATGGCGAGCGCCGCCGTGACGGCCAGGTTGCCGGTGGCCGACGAGCCCCACGGCAGCAGTCCCAGGAGATTGGCGTAGAGGACGAAGAAGAAGATCGTCAGGATGAACGGCGCGAACTTCGCTCCGTCGTGCCCGATGTTGGCGATGGCGATGTCGTTCCGGACGTAGAGCACCATCGCCTCGATGGCGTTGGCGAAGCCCTTCGGCGCCGTGCCGTCGCGGCGGTGACGGTCGATGAGGCGCGCCGCGATCCACATGGTGAGCGCGACGAGCGTCGCCGCGAGGATCATGAAGACGACATGCTTCGTGGGCGAGAGATTGAGCGTCATCCCGCCGATATGAATGTCGGCGAACCGCGGCAGGTGGATCGTGGTGATCGGCTCGAGGTCGATCGTCCACGCGTCCGCCGTGTGATGGAGGACCATCTCGCCGATGTTGAGCTGCTCGGAATGTTCCTGAATCATCGGGCCAGCCGCATCTCCATGAACAGCAACGGTACGAGTACCCCGAGAAAGCCGAACGCCGTGGGAAGCGGCGGAAAGAGCGCCGGCGCGGCAATGATCGCCACCGCCATCAGCACGATGCCCGCCAGGCGGAGCCCCATGCCGGCGACGTACCCCCGCCCGAACGCACCGACCGGTGCCGTCAGCCGCCGCGCCACGAGCCGGTCGGCGGCGACCTGGATCAGCGTCGCGAGCAGGCCGAAGGCGATCGCCGGCACGAGCGCAGGCCGTCCCCAGGCGAACAGGAAGATCCCGGTCACGACCGCGGTCAGCACGACGCCCGCTGCGGCAACGATCATTTCGGGCGCCGCTCCTGCTTCTCCCGCGCCTCGTCGGCCATGAGTCGGCGATACACGGCAAGGAAGCTGAGCACCGCCCCGACAAGCGTCCCCACCAGGAGGAGCCAGGGCAGCGTGCCCAGCCACCGGTCGAGCGCGTATCCCGCACCCATGAAGAGGAGGATCCCGCCCGCGAAGGTGAGGCCCAGGGAGACATGCCGGTACCCCGCGCCGACCTCCTGCCCCGGTTCCTTCGGGTGCCTCATATCGGGGGCGAATCTACCCGCTTGTGAAATTTTTCGCAAGCGCGGCAGGGGCGCGTCGAACAGGGTACGTTTCAGCGCGCGCCGCAACTATTCGGGGCGGTTCGGCGTACCGTCCTTGTCCCTATCTCCCTGGTGTCATGACCGCAATCGAAACCCCGCCGCAGGACGACGTCCAGCAGCTCGCGAGGCTCCACGGCTCCGTTTCCCGTCTCCGTCAGCAGGTGGCTCGGCGGATCGTCGGCCAGGAGGAGGTCGTGGACGGCATCCTGACTGCCATCCTCGCCGGGGGACACGCCCTCCTGATCGGTGTTCCCGGCCTCGCCAAGACCCTGATGGTCCAGACGGTGGCCGAGGCGCTGCGGCTCTCGTTCAACCGGGTCCAGTTCACCCCGGACCTCATGCCGAGCGACATCACCGGTACCGAGATCATCGAGGAGGACCTCACGACCGGGCGCCGGGCCTTCCGGTTCGTGCACGGGCCGATCTTCGCCAACATGCTGCTGGCGGACGAGATCAACCGGACCCCGCCCAAGACGCAGGCCGCGCTGCTGCAGGCGATGCAGGAGCACCGGGTCACGGCCGGTGGGACGACCTTCCCGCTCCCCGATCCGTTCTTCGTGCTGGCGACGCAGAACCCGATCGAGCAGGAAGGGACGTATCCCCTGCCCGAGGCGCAGCTCGACCGGTTCATGCTCGAGCTCCGCGTCGGCTACCCGAGCCGGGCCGAGGAGGAGGCGATCGTCGAGCAGACCACGGGGGCCACGCGGGAGCCGCTGGAGCCGGCGCTCGATGCGGAGACGGTCGTGGCGATGCAGTCGCTGGTGCGTCGGATTCCGGTGTCCAGGGGGCTGATCCGGGCGGCAGTGTCGCTCGCACGGATGACCCGGCCCAACGAGCCCGATGCGCCGGCCGTCGTGAAGGAATACGTGGATTGGGGGGCCGGCCCGCGCGCGTCGCAGTATCTCGTGCTGGCGGCCAAGGCGCGGGCAGCGATGGCCGGGCGGCCGATGGCAGATCTCGAGGACGTCCGCACTGTCGCGCCGGCCGTGATGCGGCACCGCGTCGTGACGAATTTCGCGGCGGAGGCGGCGAACCGGACGAGCCAAGATATCGTCGGGGAGCTGCTGGCGGGGAAGGCCTGGAGCCAAACCTGAGCATTCCGCCGTTGTCGGTCCGGCATCGAAAAGGGGGAGCAGGCAACTAAGCCCGTCCCCCCTTTCAATGTGTTGGCTAGCTGGACTCGTAGCACGGAAGCGAGAATGCTTATGTCTAAGGGTCACAGGGCGGAAGTTGATCCGCAAATTGAGGCTTGACGGTTTTTTCCCCCGGGGATTGAGGTTTGCTCTCCCCCGCCCCGGGACCCTGAGCGACCGAAAGATTGGGATCGCATCCCCCGCCACTTGAACCGCCGCCGCCGCCACTGCTCGTGCCCGATATGTACACATCCAGTGTGTCGGCTCCCGGCGTCCCGTCATTATCCCACGCCCGAAGAATATACCGGCGAGTGCCGCTGGCATCCAATCCAATATGATCGCTTAGAATCGCCCCCGTGCCTACTAGCGAGCCGTTCTTGTACCATCGGTACGACACCGGTCCCGACACGTTGGTCACCGTCGGGGTGATGGTGATCGTCGTGCCCACACTCGCCTGCGTTGGTCCAGGGAGGTTCACTGCAGCCCCCGTGGAGTAGGGGATTGCGGCGAGGATTGAGGATTGAATGTTATCGCGATTCGAAGTTGTGAAGGCGAGAACAAAATCCCTTTCCTCGTGGATATAGGTTTTGGCTCCGGCGGACCCAGCCACGTAGTTTCCGGATATATCAATCAACGGGGGCGCGCTCCCAACGAAGGTCAATGTGTTGCCTGCGACGAACCAATTATCTGCATTTCGAATTTCGAACGTCAAGAATTGCAGCCCGCTCGGATTCACATAGGTTGTATCAGCCGTAATGCGCGCCCCGAAAAATCGATTAGCGCACCGGCATTGATAGGCACTCTAACCGGACACCGGTCAGGATCGTTGACCTGTAGACGATACCCGCGCTGAGTCCACAGTTGCTCCTCCAAGACGGGGCCGCAACGAGTGACAGTCTGATCGCACGCGATACTAAGTCCTACCAAAGCTGCGAGAATGAGCTTGCGCATCACTCAACCTCCGCGATTACGGATGCGTCGGCAAACTGAACCGGATACTCCGGGCTCGATTCTATCGCAACCGGGATCGGTTGAAGTTGACGCTGTTCGAGAGGGCCGCCTCGGGTGTGATCGAATTGTGGAAACATGACAGTGAACGAAACCGGGTCTTCAGAGATTGATATTTCGGCCTGCAGCTGGCCCGCTCGTAAATCCGCACGGCCGAAATACAGGTGTCCTGCCGACCTAACTTTGCCTTCAGCCTCTACCTTCACCTGTTTGTCGAGTATGACCTGCCAGCGCCCTTCCTGCGGAAGGCCGCGTCGAGGGTCTGGTGCAATGAACCTTGGGATCTCGGTTACAAGCCGTCCCGAGGACCTTGCAGCATTGATTACGGCAGCCTCAGGACTGACGGCAACAGGGCCATCCCAGGAAACCGGGATACCCATCGGAACGAAATGCTGGCCGTGCGCTCCCCCAGGTAACACGATTCGGCTGCCGATGATTTCCAAATCTTCAGAGAGGATCGAGATGGCTAAACTGACGACTGGCTCCGCACTGGCGTCACAGAGGCTGACAATCCAATACGATCCGAATACGCGTCGCAATGTGGGTGGAACTGCCGCAGCCAACGGCCGATACGGGCTTTCAGCAAGAATTGTACGCTTACACGTCTCAAGCCTATCTATCCTTATTCTCTGGCCCCGCTGATCGCTTAATGCACCTTCGAAAAACCGCCCGAACTGCGAGACCCAAAGCCCCGCCAGAGTTGTAGCCTGTTCTGCTGTGATCCCCTGCTCCTCTGTGACTAACGCGAGTTGGAATTCGCCCGCCGCATCGAGCCCCGCGGCGGCTTGCCCGGTTACAGCGTCCATCAATTCCGCTCGCTCCGACGGTGAATCGGTGCTCGACGGCCGAGAGTCGCAGGCAGCGAAGCTGACTGGAACGAGACTCACAAGTCCGGCGACAAGCACCCGTGGGAGGATGGAGACTGTCATTGCGCACCTATTATAGGCAGTTGCGCAACCATCGCGGTATCGTCGTCGTATCTCGCATATGTCAACGCCGACACGACAACTCGTCCACAGTACGCCTCCTCCAGGAATCGCGCTACTAGGGAAAACCCTAGTGCTCACAATTGCGACAGTCTTCGGCGTGAAATCTGTATCAAGGCCCAGCAAGCAAAGAGCGCCCCGATTGCAGGGCGCTCATTGGAGGCTACCATTGAGCCTCAGAACATCCCCGGCAGATCCCCCACGATCCACATCAGCGGCGTCGAAAGGAAGATCGGCACGAAGACCGTGATCTCGAGCGCGAAGACCGAGGCGAAGAGCGCACCCTGCTCCTCCTGGGTGAGCGTGCGCCCGTTGGCGCCGGTCAGCGTCTCGCTGTCGCCGTCATAGGTCGCGTAGACGTCGCCGTTCACGCGAATGATCAGATGCGTTCCCTCGCCGAGGTCGCCGGCGAGCTCGAGGCGCCCGTTCGGCGACTCGATCAGCTCCTCGAGCTGCGCCGAGTAGGTCCCGGCGACGTCGTTGCTGGCACCGTCCAGCGACGCGTCGAAGACGACGTCGTGGCCGGGGAACTCGAGCCGCGAATCGAGCGCGAACGTGACGTTGTCGCCATTCGTGTTCACGTCGGCGGTGAAGTCGACGTCGAGGCGGTTCGCCCCGGTGCCGATGAACCCGGCGATCTCGATCGTGCCGTTCCCGGCGTCGCCCGTCGCGCTCGCGGAGTAGTCGGCCTTCGTCTCGCCGCCCGACACGGCCACCAGCCGCGCCGCGGCTTCGCTGCCGCTCGAGAGGTCGGTGAGGTCGAGGTGACCGGTCTCGACCAGCGGTGTCACGATGTCGCCGAACGCATCCACCGCGTAGAGGACGAAACGGACGCCGGTCGCCGGCGCACCGGTGCGGTCGGAAGCAGTCCACTCGCCGGAGACGTCGTCGTACACGAACGTCTTCCCGGCGACTTCCGGCGGGATCGAGACGAGCGATGCGCTGATGGCATTCGCGCCGCCCTTCGTGAAGAATGCGTCGATGCCCGCCCGCGCGGAGGCCCGACCGGCGCGCGTAAGCGTGAGGTCCTGCAGCCGGGCGGCAGCGAGGACTGCGCCCCCTTCGCCGAACTCGCCCGTGATTCCCGCGAACGCCGCACTGAGACTCGCGAACGTCGGATCGCCCTCGAGCTGCTCGACGACCGCGAGGTCCGCCTGCATTCCCGCCGCATCGAACTCGCTCGGCCCCGAATCCCCGCAGGCAGCAGTAAAGGCGACGGTCGCGACCGCGAGCGCGACCCGGATCTTGCAGAATCCCATGACCATTCTCCGAAGGGGTGGTTGCCGCCGGCCCGGAAGGTTTCGGACCCAGCGTGCATCGTCTTGATTCAACACGACTTGGAGGGCACGACAGGGCGTGATGCAATGCCCTGCACGGGCCATCATCAGGCCGTACAGCGCAATGCGCATGCCCACCGATGTCGCGGAGGGATCAGGGGGCGATCAGCGTCTCCACCGGGCGAACCAGATGGTCGAACAGCTCGAGTCCGGCCTCGCGGGACCCGATCACCCGGTCGAACAGCTCCACCGCCGCCGGGGCGAGCGCTTCGTCCGCCGCGCCTGTGATCGCGAAATCGCTGCCCGCGACGTGCACCTGGGCGTAGCTCTCCCCGTTGACAGCGACCATGAGCGTTCCGTTCCCGCCGAACGCGTACGCGCCGGCGACCCCGACCTCTCCATTCGGACCGCGAAGCATGAGGTCGAGCTCGAGCGCGGGCGGAAGCCCGGTGCGGACCATGACGATGCTGCCGCACT
>DAINRR010000038.1:25846-26057 GCA_036741715.1 Gemmatimonadales bacterium | reverse complement strand
ACTGCAGCGCGACCGCCTGGGCATCCGGGAGTGCGCGCCGGACGGCCTCGGCGTCCGCACGCGTGATCCGCGGCCGCTTCGCGATGGCGCGGATCGCCTCGTCGTCGATCAGGCCGATGGCGATCGGGTCCCGGCGCACCTGGAACGCGTTCGTCCCGATCACCGCCCCGGCGACGTTGTACGAGAGGAACCGCGGATAGTGCATGCTGGC
>DAINRR010000038.1:0-25836 GCA_036741715.1 Gemmatimonadales bacterium | reverse complement strand
ACGTTCTCCTTCACGTACGCGTTCATCCCCTGGATGATCGCCACGACGGCGACGAGGAACCCGACCGAGACGATGATGCCGAGGAGGGTGAAGAACGAGCGGAGCTTGCTGGCGGCGATCGCCCTGAGGGCGAGGCGGATCGCTTCGGTCAGGGGCATGGTGGAAAGTAAAGGGGAACGGGGAACGGGGAACAGGGAACGGGAGGCAGGGAAGGGTCCGGGAATGCGAAACGGGGAATCGCATCCCGCCCGCGACCCCCCGTTCCCGCCTTCCCGTTCCCCAATCCCCGGACGCCCTATTCGTACCGCAACGCCTCCACCGGATCCAGCCGGCTCGCCTTGCTCGCCGGGTACAGGCCGAAGAAAATGCCCGTGACCGTGGAGGCGAAGATCGCCGCCAGCACCGACCAGAGCGGGATGGCCGCCGGCAGCGGGGTGGCCGCGCGGATGAGCCAGGCGATGAGCGCGCCGAGCACCATGCCGACCCCGCCGCCCACGAGCGTGAGCGTCGCCGCCTCGACCAGGAACTGGAACATGATCTCGCGGCGTGTGGCGCCGAGGGCCTTCCGGACGCCGATCTCACGCGTCCGCTCCGTTACCGAGATCATCATGATCGCGACCACGCCGACACCGCCGACCATGAGCCCGACGCTCGACAGCGCGAGCATGACGAGGAAGAAGCCCTGCGTCACCTTGTTGAACATGTCCAGCAGGCGGTCCTGGCTCACCAGCGCGAAGTTGTTCTCGTCGGCGGGACGGAGCCCGCGGTGCACGCGCAGGGCCGCCGTGACCTGGTCCTGCGTCTCCGCGACGGTGTACTCGGGCTTCGGCGTGACGGCGAACATCATCCACCCCGGCCAGTAGTCGGCCACCTTGGCAAAGGCCGAGTGCGGGATCGTCACCGAAGGGGAAGGAGACCCGCTGAAGAGTCCCGCCGCCTCCACGTAGACCCCGATCACCGTGAACGGCTCGCCGAAGATCTTGATCCGCTTCCCGATCGGGTCGAGCCGTCCGAAGAGCGATTCCGCGGTCTTGTCGTTGATGACCGCGACGTGGGCGTTCGACAGCTCCTCGACCTGCGTGTAGCTCCGGCCCATCGTGAGCGTCCCGCCGACCGTGTAGATCCAGCTCGGGCTGAAACCCGTCACCTGGACGCCCTCCAGCCGGACGTCTCCGTAGCTCACCGGGCCGCCCGAGCCTTCACGCCAGGTCACGAATTGCACGGCGGGGAGTGTCCGGATCACTTCGGCCTCCTCGACCGTGAGCGACGGCATCTTGCGCCACGGCGACATCTCGTCCGAGCCGTCGCTGATCGTGAGGCCGCCCTCGAAGTACCGCTGCACGAAGAAGGTCTTCGGGCCGAGGGTCTCGAGCTCCTGAGCCACGCTCCGGTTGATCCCGGTGATCGCGGACGCCATCGCGATGACGACCATGACGCCGATGGCGACGCCCAGGATCGTGAGGAAGGCGCGCACCTTGCTCGACCGGATCGAGTCGAGCGCGATGCCGACGCCTTCGAGGATGCGCGCGAAGTTCATTCCTGCCCCCTTATTCGGCCCGGAGGGCCGTGATCGGATCGAGCTTCGCTGCACGGGTGGCAGGATAGACTCCCGCCACGACGCCGACCGAAATGCCGAGGATGACCCCCACCGCCACCGACCACGGCGCGACCGCCGCCGGGAGCGGGCTCAGCGCCTGCACCAGGAAGGCGAGTCCGAGGCCTGCGCCGATCCCGAGGGCGGCGCCGACGAGCGAGAGCGTGGCGGACTCGACGACGAACTGCGCGAGGATGTCGCTGCGCCGCGCGCCGAGTGCCTTGCGGATGCCGATCTCGCGGGTGCGCTCGCTCACCGCCATCAGCATGATGTTCATGATCACGATTCCGCCGACCACGAGCGAGATCGCGACGAGTCCGGGCAGCGCCATCATCAGGATCTTGGAGATCTTGTTCCACCCCTCCAGCGCGCCTTCCGCCGTCTGCAGCGCAAAGTTGTTCTCCTCGCTCGGCTTGAGCCGCCGCCGGCCGCGCATGATGCCCTCGACCTCGTCCATCGCCTCCTGCATCATGACGGGGTTCTCGGCCTGGACCTGGAACTCGTCGAGCACATTGTGCGGGCAGATATGGCGGCGCCCGGGCGCCGTATAGGGCATGACGACGAACTTGTCGAGCGAGATGCCGAAGAGCGTGCCCTGCTTCGCCACGACCCCCACGACGCGATAGGGCAGCCCCGCGATCGTCACCGACTTTCCGAGCGGGTCGGTCCCTTCGAAGAGCTTTTCCGCGATGAGATCCCCGATGACGAGCACGGGGGTCCCGGCGCGCGTCTCCTGCTCGGTGAAGACCCGGCCGGCCGAGAGCTCGAAGTTCTTGATCTGGAAGTACGAGGGCTCGGTGCCCTGCAGCTCGATGTCCTTGGCTTCCTTGCCGTCGTAGGTGAGCGTCATCCGGTCGGCACAGTAGAAGGACGTCACGGCCGGCACCGTCATCCGCTCGCGCACGTAGCGGGCATCCGCGTACGAGATCCGCGGGCGGCGGAACCAGGCGCGCCAGACTTCGTCGCCCACTTCGCCCGTCACGATCCCGGGTCGCTGCCGGAGCTGGAACGTGTTGAGGCCCACCAGCCGGTTCGCGAACTGGTCTTCCATGTACACGTTCATTCCCTGGACGATCGAGACCACGGCGATGAGGAACGTGACGCCGATGAGCACCCCGATCAGGGAAAAGAAGCTCTTGAGCTTCTGCGCCCGGATCATGCCGAGCGCCATGCGCACCGCCTCGAGAAGTGGCATCTACGCCGCGCTCTCCCGGTTGAGCCGGTCCGACTCGACGCGCCCGTCACGCAGCACGATGACGCGCTCGGCGTACGCCGCGATGTCCGGCTCGTGCGTCACCATGATCACCGTCTGCCCGAGCCGGTGCAGCTCGCTGAAGACCGCCATGATCTCCTCGCTGGTGGTGCTGTCGAGATTGCCGGTCGGCTCGTCGGCGAGGAGGATGCTCGGGCGGTTGACCAGCGCGCGCGCGATCGCGACGCGCTGCCGCTGGCCGCCGGAGAGCTCGTTCGGCCGGTGGTGCATCCGGTTCCCGAGGCCGACACGCTCCAGTGCCTCGACGGCTGCCTGCCGCCGCTCACGGCCCTTGAGCCCCGCATACACGAGCGGCAGCTCGACGTTGTGCAGCGCGCTCGCGCGGGGAAGGAGGTTGAACGTCTGGAAGACGAAGCCGATCTCCTTGTTGCGCACGCGCGCCAGCGCGTCGTCGCTGAGCCGCGAGACCTCCTGGCCGTTGAGCCAGTACTCGCCGCCGTCCGGCGTGTCGAGGCAGCCGAGCACGTTCATCATGGTGGACTTGCCGGAGCCGGACGGGCCCATGATCGCCACGTACTCGTTGCGGCGGATGTCGAGCGAGACACCGCGGAGCGCGTGGATCGTCTCGCCACCCATGTCGTAGCGCCGCTCGAGGTCGCGGACGCGGATCACTTCGGGGTTCATGACGCCTTCGCTCCGTCCACGGGCTCGGTCTCCGTCGACGCCTTGACCTTGGTTCCGTCCTTGAGGTCGCGGATCGCCTGGTACGTGCCCGAGACGATCGTCTCGCCTGCGCGCAGTCCTTCGAGCACTTCGAAATGCTCGTCGCCCGCGATGCCGACCTTGACCGGGCGGAAGGTGGCGATGCCGTCCCGGACGACGAACACGCCTTCCGTTTCCTTCTTGGCGCGGCCCGCCGCGCTCGTGTCCGGCGTCGGCGCCGCCACCGCCTTCGGCTGGTTCTCGTTCGGCACCGGCTGATTGTCCCGGACCGTGAGCGCGATGATCGGCACGGCGAGCGCACCCTTGCGCGTGTCGGTCACGATCCGCGACGTGCAGCTCAGGTCGGGCCGGACGTCCGCGGGCGGGTTTTCGAGGGTCACCTCGACCTCGAAGTCCACCGCCTGGTCCTGCGAGCCGCCCGCGGTCTGCGTGGCGGTCATCTGCGCGCTGTTGCTGATCTTCGTCACCCGGCCGATGAAGGTCGTGTCGGGGAAGGCGTCGATCGTGACTTCGACGGAGTCCCCGCGCTCGAGGCGCACCACGTCGGTCTCGTCCACCTTGACGTTGGCGAGGATCACCGAGAGGTCGGCGATCGTCATCAGGAGGCCGGTTTCCCGCGAGAACGTCCCGGGCACCGCGACCTCGCCCTCTTCGACCGCGAGGCGGACCACGCGGCCGGACATCGGGGCGGTGAGACGCGTCTTGGAGAGCTGGTCCTGCGCCTCCCGGAGGCCGGCGCGCGCCTGGTCGAGCTGCGCCTGGCTTGCGTTGTGGTTGGCCGTGGCCACGTCGAACGCGGTCTGTGCCTGCTCGACGGCCTCCGGCGCCACGAGATTCGAGCCCGACGCCGCCAGCTCCTTCGTCCGCGCCAGTGCGCGCTCGGCCTGATCCCGGTTGGCGCGCGCCTGGACGGTCGAAGCCTGGGCGGAGGCGACGATCCCCTGCGCCCGTGACACATTGGCCTGATACTGCGCCGGGTCGATCTGGATCAGGAACTGGCCCTTGGTGACGAGGTCGCCCTCCTTCACCGCGATGCGGATGATGCGGCCGGTGATGTCGGCGCTGATGTCCACCGATGTTTCGGCTTCGATGCGGCCGCTCGCCGTCACGGCGCTCACGAGATCGCGCGTGGCGACCTGTTCCATCCGCACTTCGGTGGCGGCATTGCGCTTCTTCGACTGGCCGGCGATCACCAGGCCGGCGATCACCAGCACGACGATGCCTGCGAACACACCGAACTTCATGCCACGGGACATGATCGATCCTTGTTAGCGGAGGGGCCGGCCCACCGCGGCCTCGAGGGCGGCGATGGCAATGTGATAACCGTACACCGAATTGATGTAGTCGCCTTCGGCGGCCTGCACGGCGTTCTGCGCATCCGAGAGCTCGAGCGCCGTGCCGCTGCCGAGACGGTAGCGGTCCTGCGCGAGGCGCAGGCCTTCGCGCGCCGCGTCGCGGTTGGCCGCCTGCACCGCGATCGACCGGTAGGCGGTCTGCAGCGCGAGGTAGCGGCCGTGCACGTCGGCCCGTACCGCGAGCCGCCGCGCGCGCACCGCTTCGTCGGCATCCTCGCGCTGCGCCCGCGCCTGCGAGACGCGCAGCGTGCGGCTGAAGCCGGTGAAGATCGGGAGCGACACGCTCACGTTGGCGCTGAACGGCGAGCGCCGGAAGCTGAAGGGGAAGACATCGTTCCCCTCGCGGAACCCGCTGATGACCTCGGGACGGAGCGTGTTCGGATCCTGCAGCCCGGAGACGGCGAGGCAGTCGTTCGGCGCGAGCCCCGCGCTCGTGCGGATCTGGTTGTTCTCGAGGCAGCTCGCGAAGGAACCCTGCGCCCCCGCGAGCGTCTGCCCGAGGATCAGGTCCTCATCGGTGAATTCCTGCGCAAAGCCGCTCCAGCCCGCGCTCACGCTGAACGAGGGGAGGAAGTCGGACTTCGCCGCCGTGAGTGCCGCGCCCGCGGCCGACTCCTGCGCCCGGAGCGCGCGGATGGCCGGGTTCTGCTCGTCCGCGAGCGCGAGCAGCTGGTCGAGCTGTAAATCGGGCGCCACCACGGGAAACGAATCCGTGAGCGCGAGCTGGTCGATCGCCACCGGGGACTCGACGCCCATCCGGCGCAGCAGCTCGAGCTTGGCCTCGTTCGTCGTCTGCTGCGCCCGCAGCAGGTTCACCTCGGCCACGCCCTTCTCGACCTCTGCCCGGCGCACGTCGAGCAGCGTCGCCTGGCCGACCTGGTAGCGCGCCTGGGCGAGCTTGAGGAAGTCGTCGTTCCGCTGCACCTGCTGGCGCGCCACGTCCACCTGCGCCGTCGCCTGCAGGGCGCTCAGGTATTGCGTCGTCACATCGGCGCGCAGAAGCTGCTCCGCGGAGGTGATTTCTTCCTCGGTCGCGTTCTGCAGTGCGCGGGTCTGCGCGGGGCCGGTCAGCGTGTTCCCGTCGAGGCGCCACGACAGCCCGACCGAATAGTTCGAGTTGTAGGCCGGCGAGCTCTGCCGGAACTCCGTGCCGCCGAACTGCGACGCGCCCGCGCCGGTGTAGCCGAGCCCGAGCGTCGCGCTGGCGGACGGGAGGAAGAGGCTCGCCGTGGCGTTGCGGACCGCCCAGCGCGCCGGCCCCGCATTGTTCAGCGTCTGGCGATACGTCGGGCTGTTCGCGCGGGCCTGCGCGATCGCCTCGGCGAGGGTCAGCGTCGCGCCGACGGCCGGAGGAGTCGCGGCGTCCTGCGCCGCGAGCGGGGCAGCGAAGAGCGCGAGCGCGAGCAGGGCGGTCCAGCGGTTCATGGGCGGCAATCCTCTGGTGGCGTTGACAGATGCTCGTACGGGAGGGTTGTCGCAAAGGTTTCACCTTGCGACAATGCCTCCCGAAGTGCTTGATTGAGGACGAGTTACGAGAGGGGCAAAAAAATCCGTCTATTCCGCGACCGAAACCGTGATTCCGGTACCCGGGAACTCCATGCGGGTCAGACGCCCGGCGGCATCCGCCGTGAGCGTCCCGCTGATCTCGCCCGTGAGTGTGATGCGCGCCGCGCCCTGGTCGTTGCCGTCGCGACGGGCGGAGAACTGCGCGCGGCGGCCGGTCCGGGGATAGATCGCCACGAGCCGGGTTCCCGCCGGTGTCGCGAGGTCCGCCACGGCCGTGAAGAGCGTATACACGTTCTCATCGATGAGAACGACGTTCTCCCCGCCCGGAAGCTCGCGCCCCGCCTCGGAGCCCTTCGCGATCGTCTTCAGGATGACACGCGCGCCTGCGCCGGCGGCAAGGAACGTGGTCGTCCCGTCGTCGCCTTCCACGTCGAGCTGGAACCGCGACAATTGTCCGTCCGGGGTGCGCTCGAGCAGCGCCGAGACGTTGCCCGGCGGCACGGCGCCCGGGTAACGGGAGCTGACCGTCAGGCTCGTGCCCGATCGGTCGCGGGCGCGCCCCGACTCGAGCGCGAATTCCTCCCGCCCGATTTCGTTGCCCCCGCGCTGGACGACATATGTCCCGCTCGTGCGCTGCGCCGAAAGCGGCGCGGCGGCGAGGATCAGCAGTGTGGCGGTCAGGAGGCGCATGGAATACTCCTCGTGAATGTCAGCAGCTGTCGAGGCAGCGTCGGACCTGCCCCAATATGAATGTATACAGGCGCTCACCCTTCTGGGCCGACGCGAGGCTCGGAAAACCGATGGATCCGGGGAACCCTTCCGGCATGCGGTGACTCGAGCCGGGCCGGTATGGGCGCTTGCCCATGGGCATGGCGAAATCCTCGGCCAGTTCCATTCGCACCAGGTCCGGCGCGATATAGAGAAGGAGCGACGTGTCGAGCTCTCCGCCCTGGATCGGGTCGTCCGGCCGCTCGAGGAGCTCGCGGAACTCGAGGGCGAAGACGTCCACCACGAGGACGTGCGCGGTCTCCGAGCGGATCGTGCTCAGCGCTTCCAGGTGCGCGTCGTTCGCCTGCGCGGTCAGGATGAGGAACTCGCGCACGCCTGCCCCGGTTTCCCACGACGCGATAAGTTCGTTCAACACCCGATGCAGTGTCTTCCGCTGGAGCGCGGCCCCGCCGGGGAACGACGGTGACGGCGTATGGACGCCGTACTCGAGCGTCGGCGTACGAATGACGCTCGTTGCCGCGGACAGGTCGTCGGCCAGGCGCTCCACGATGAGCGTATCGCAGCCGAGCGGGAGATGCGGGCCGTGCTGCTCGGTGGTGCCCACCGGCACGATCAGTGCGGGCCGTTCCCGCAACCGCTCGCGGACCGCGACCGGGGTCATTTCCTTCAATCGCCAGGGACGCCCGTCTTGAGACATCGCTCTCGGTGGTGGCTGGTGATCGTGCTGGCCGCGGTGCTGGCCGCCGCCGAATGGCTGCGCACGCCGTCGCCCGGATGGAGCTGGCCGGCGGCGCTCGCATGTGTGGCCGCGATCGGTCTCCTCCTCGCCCGCGCGCGACTCGCGACGGCACTCCTCGCGGTCGCACTCAGTCTGATGGCGGCACAGCTCATCGTCACCCAGCGGCAGCTCGTCGGCATCGAGCGCGACTGGCCCGCACAGCGCGAGGCCCGCATCGAGGCATACGGGGAACGGGTGGATGGCGAGCTCCGCGCGGCGCTTCGGGAAGCCGTCCGGCTCGCGGCGACGGGCGCCGATGCGGCGCTGCTCGACCGGGCCGAAGCCTTTCGCCGTCTCGCCGCCGCGACGCCGGCTCGCGGAATCGAGCGGGCCGTCGTGGTGCTCGATTCGGGGGGCGCCCCGTGGGCGTGGGCGGGCCGCCACCGCCTGCCGGCCGAAGTCGAAGGCGACTCGATCGCCGTACGGGCCGTTCCATATTACGTGCTCCTCGAGACAAGGCGCCACTCGGGAAGCCGGGTGGCGGTCGCCAGCGTGCTCATCTGGGCCGATTCCGCCGTCGCGGATCGGGACCGGAGTCTCGCCGAGCGGTTCCGGCGCGCCACCGAAGTCGGCCTGCTGGTCTATCCGCCCGGCGCCGCGCCCGAGGCCAATACCGACATCTTCGACTACGAAGAGCCGACGACGGAAGGCCGGCGCCTGCTCTTCAGCGTGCAGCCGGTTCCGCCGCAGCAGGAAGAGGCCCGGGCGCGCGTGTACGATCGCGGCGCGAGCGCCGTGCTCTGGCTCGCGCTCCTCGCGCTCGCGCTCGCGCTCTTCATCGCACCCTCCACGATCGAGCGCGCGCTCGTCATCCCCGCCTTCCTCTGGCTCACCGCCCGCGCGCCGATCGGCGCGCTGCTCGGCGTGGAACAGGGCTTTTCGCACGGCACCTTCGCGCATCCCTTTCTCGGCACGCTGACCGGCTCGCCCGCAGCGCTGATCCTCACGGGCATCGCGCTCGCGCTCCTCGCGGGTCTGGCCTGGAAGCAGCGGCCGCGGCGCACCCCCGGCGGGATCGCCGGCGCAGTCGTCCTCACCGTCGCGGCGCCGGTGGCGATCGCCCTCCTCGCCCCCGCCATTGCACCGCCCGCGCAGGGGACCCCGCTGGCGCTCTGGATTGCATGGCAATGCGGGCTCATGCTCGCGGGGGCGCCGCTCGCGCTCCTGGCCGGCGCACTCGGCGGGGCCGGCGACAGTCGCACGTCCCGGTGGCGCACGCTCGCCGGTGTGATGCTCGCGCTCGCGCTGTCCGCCGCGGCGATCGCCGTCTGGCGGCCGGGGAACGCGTGGCCATCCTGGCTTCCGGTCGCATGGGCGCTCCCGCTCCTGCTCACCGTGTCGGGTGCTCCCCGCATGAGCGCGGTCATCGGCACGGCGGCCGTGCTCGGATCGCTGGCCGCTTGCCTCACCTGGAATGCCGACATCGCAGCGCGACTCGCCCGCGCGGAAGCAGACGTCGCGCGCCTGGGTAGTGATCCCGATCCGCAGGCCCGGACGATGCTGCAGCGCCTGTCCCGCGAGTTCGCCGAAGCGCCGGGCGCGGAAAGCGCCGCCGCGTTGTACGCGCGCTGGCGTGCCTCGCCGCTGCACGCGCGCGGGTACCCGGTGCGGCTGGCGCTCTGGACCGCCGAGGGCGTGCCGGTGGTCGATCTTCCGATCGATTCCCTTGCGCTGCCGCGGGAGACGCTCGGCGCACTGGCTCGGGCGCTCGCGGCCGATGTGCCGTACGAGATCCGGAGTCTCCCGTCCGTGCCTGGCGTGCATCACGTCCTCGTCCAGCGCACCGCGCCCGATCGCGTCCTTACGGTCGTGATCGGCCCGCGGACGGCGCTCGTGGCTCCCGACCGGCTCGGTCGGCTCCTCGCCGGCGACAGGGAAGCGACACCGTCGTACCGGCTCACGCTCGGTTCGCCCGTCGCCGCGGTGGAGCCCGGGGGACCACTCGTCTGGCGCCGCGCGGGATGGTCGCTGCGCGCCGAGCGCGCGATCGCCCTGCCGAGCGGACCGCGCGAGGTGCTCGCCCGCGTCGAGCTGCAGAGCCCGGCGCGCCTCGCGGTGCGCGCGCTCCTCCTCATTCTCCTGAACGCGGCGCTGCTCGGGGCGATCGTGCTCGCGGCGGGCGCACTCCTCGCGCCCGAGCGGCCGGGGTCGCCGGGCTGGCGGCGAGTGGCCGGCTCCTTCCGCCTCCGCCTCGCGCTCGCACTCGCGCTCTTCTTCGTGCTGCCGACGGTCGCCTTCGCAGCCTGGTCGTTCTCGCACTTCGGGGAGGAGGCGGAGCGCGGGCGCGACCTGCTGATCACCCAGACCCTGCGCGACGCCGCGCAGAGTGGCGGCGTGCTCCTCCGCACGCCCGGCGTGCCGCTCACCGAAGCGCTCAGGCGCATCAGTGACCGTGTGGACGCCGATCTCGCACTGTACCGTGGCGGCGCGCTCGTGGCCACGAGCGCGCCGTTGCTGAGCGAGCTGGGCGTCGTCCCGCCGCTCATGGATGCGAGCGCGTTCCGCACACTCGCGCTCGAAGGGGAAGTCGAGACGACGCGGGACGGGATCATGCCCGAGCTGGCGGAGCGGGTCGGGTACCGCGTGATCGAGTTCGCGCCCTCGGGCGGGATCGGGGTGCTGGCGACACCGCAGGTGAGCGGGCCGCTCGACCCAGGGGGGCAGCAGTTCGAGCTCGCGCTCGTGCTGCTGCTGGCCACCGTCACCGGGATCGTCGCGGCGATCGCCGCGGCGGGCGTCGCATCGCGCGCGCTGTCCCGGCCGGTCGCCGAATTGAGGCGTGCCGCGGTCGCCGTGGGGCAGGGCAAGGCCCCGCCGCTTCCGGGCACGAACCCGCCGGTCGAATTCGAGCCGGTGTTCGGCGCGTTCCATCGGATGGCCGCGGATGTGCGTGCGAGCCAGCGCGCCCTCGAGGAGTCACGGCGCCGGACCGCGGCGGTCCTGGCCACGGTCGCGACCGGCGTCATCGCGCTGGATCCCGACGGCGCCGTGCTCGTCGCCAACCCGCAGGCCACGGATCTGCTGGGCGTGCCCCTCCGCGAGGGCATGCAGCTCGCCGACTGCCTCACCGGCGAATGGGAGCCGCTCCGTCATGCGCTGGCGAGCATCCTCGCCGATCCCGCGCGGCCGGGCGATTCCTTCGAGGTCTCGGCGGACATGCGGCGGGTGAGTGTCCAGGTGGCCGCGCTCGGGGGAGACCTGAGCGGGGTGGTCCTCGCGCTCACGGACGTCACGCATCTCTCCCGGGCCGAGCGCGTGCTCGCGTGGGGTGAGATGGCGCGGCAGGTCGCGCACGAGATCAAGAATCCGCTCACGCCGGTGCGGCTCGGCATCCAGCATCTGCAGCGTGTGTACCGCGACCGGCGCGAGAACTTCGGGGAGACGCTCGAGGAAACGAGCCGCCGCATCCTCGGCGAGATCGACCGGCTCGACACCATTGCGCGCGCATTCAGCCGCTTCGCGGTGCCGGGGGAGGAACCGCCCCCGGCGCAACGCGTGGACCTCGCGGAGATCGCTTCGGAGGTGGCGCAGCTCTACCAGCTGGCCGGGGAAGGAACGGCGGTGCGCTACGCGGCGACAGGGCCGGTCTGGGGACTGGCCCGCCGGGATGAAGTCAAGGAAGTGCTGGTCAACCTGTTCGAGAACGCACGCAACGCCGGCGCGCGCACGATCACGCTGCAGGTGCTTCCGGGCGAGATCAGAATCGAGGACGACGGAACGGGGATGCCGGTGGAGCTGTTGCCGCGGATCTTCGAGCCCCGGTTCTCGACGACCACGAGCGGCTCCGGACTCGGTCTCGCGATCGTCCGGCGGCTGGTCGAAAGCTGGGGCGGATCGGTGTCGGTGGAGAGCGAGGAGGGGGTGGGGACCGTCGTCCGCGTCGCGGTGCCGGTCAGCGCCTGACGCGGGCGCGCTGCAGGGCCTCGAGCGCCGTGGTGACGAAACGGTCATCGCTCAGCTCGATGCGCAGCGCGGCTTCCTCGCCCCACATCTGCCGGACGATCTCCCCGCGCAGCCGCTCGCGCACGTGCGGGGTCACGCGGTCGTAGGTCCGCCGGCTCACGCTGCCGCCGGCCGCCTCGAACTGCTGCCAGAGCTCTTCCACCATCGCCGGGGTCACGGTCGCGTTCAGGACGACGGCCGCACCCTGCGCGCGCAGGTTGCCGACATACGCGCCGACGACAGCGCCGAAGAGCTCCGCATCCTTGCCTATCACCCGGTCGAGGATGCGCCTGCCGCTGGAGCGGCTCGTCTCGACGACCACGTCGGGCACGACGCCGGATTTCGCTTCGGTGGTGTCGGCACGCTGAATGGAGGTCCCGTTCGGCGTATACCATCGCGCGGTCGTGAACTTGACCGCGACCTCTTCGCGGAGGGGGAAGGTGGTCTGGATGACGCCCTTCCCGAAGGTCGTCGTGCCGACGATCGTCGCGCGACGATGGTCCTGCAGGGCAGCGGCCATGAGCTCCGAGGCGCTCGCGGTCGCACCGTTCACGAGGAGGGTGAGGCGGAGCCCCGGCCATGTCTCCGGCGTGCGGCTCACGTAGACACGGGAGTGCGTGGGCGTCCGCCCCCGCGTCACGGCCACGGTATCGCCGCGGTCGAGAAAGAGTCCCGCCGCTTCGACGGCCTGAGGGATGAGTCCCCCGGGGTTGTGGCGCAGGTCGAGGATGAGCGTGCGCATGCCGCGCGCGCGAAGGCCTTCGACGGCTTCGCGCAGCTCCCGCGGCGACGCCTCGGTGAAGGCGTGCAGGGCGATGTACCCGGTGCGGCCGCTCAGCATGACGCCGGGTGAGACGGCCGGCACGTGCACTTCCGTCCGCGCCACCCGGCGCAGCTCGGTACGATCGGAACCATGCCGCCGGATGAGGAGCGTGATCTCGCTCCCGTCACTGCCGGCGAGCGCGCGCGCCGCATCGGCCGGAGTCCAGCCCGCCGTGGAAAGGCCGTTCACCTCGAGAATCTCGTCGAGCGGGCCGATCCCGATGTCCGCGCCCATCGCGCGCAACGCCGACGGCGTGAGCGTGACGCCCCCCTCGTGTGGCTGAAGCGACAGCTTGAGCCCCAGGCGCGTGCCGGAGAGGCGCTGATTGTAGCTGCGATAGCGCTCGTCCTGCAGCAGCTCCGCGTACGGGTCGCCGAGCGACGCGAGGAGGCCTTCGGCCGCCCCGTCGTAGAGCACCTGGCGCTTCCCGCCATCCACGTGGTTGTCGAGCACGGTGTCGATCGCGGCGCGGAGCAGCTCCGCCTCCGGCGGCTTCGCCGCCGGCTCTCCCTGAAATGCACGCGCCGCCCACGCGCCTCCGAAATAGGAGGTGGCGGACAGCGCGGCGATCACGATCCAGGGAGTCTGCTTCATCATTCCTTCCACGTCGGGCTCAGGCGCTCACGGCCTCCGGGAGCCCGTTGGCGATCATGAGGCCGAGGGCCTCGCGGCCATCGAGCGTCTCGCGCTCGAGCAGTGCATTCCCGAGCGCCTCGACGGCCGCGCGGTGCGTGCGCACCACGTCCACCGCGCGGACGTACAGCCGCTGGATGATGCCCCGCACCTCGCGGTCCATCAGGGCGTGCGTCTCGGCGCTGGCGGACCCGTTCTGGGTGTCGAGGACCATGAGGCCGGCCGTCTCGCCCATGCCCAGGTGATAGACCATTTCCTTTGCGATGCGTGTCACGTGCTGAAGGTCGCTCCGCGCCCCGCTCGTGATCGCCTCCGTCCCGAAGATCACTTCCTCGGCTGCGCGCCCGCCGAGCCCCTTCAGGATCTGGCCCTCGAGATAGCGGCGCGAGTGCAGGTGCTGGTCCCCGTCCGGCGAGAAGAACGCGACACCCATCGCCTGGCCGCGCGGCTGGATCGTGACCTTGTGCAGGCCGTCATCGGGGCAGCAGAGGACGCCGAGCAGCGCGTGTCCCGCCTCGTGCATCGCGACGATCCGCCACTCCCGGTCGGTGGCCTGGAAGCCGCGGCGCTCCTTGCCCAGCAGGAGGCGGTCGCGCGCGGACTCGATATGGGTCCAGTTGACGAGCGACGCATCCTCGCGCGCGGCGACGATGGCCGCCTCGTTGAGGAGATTCGCGAGCTCCGCCCCACTGGTCTGCGGCATGAGCCGCGCGAGGCGCTCGAGGTCCACGGTGCCGCCGAGCGGCACGCGCCGCTGCTTGGCGTGGAGCCGCAGGATCGCTTCGCGCTCGGGTGCCGTGGGAAGGCCGACGGCCACCGACCGGTCGAAACGGCCCGGACGGAGCAGGGCAGGGTCGAGGTCCTCGGGACGGTTCGTGGCCGCGATGACCACGACGCCGTCGCTGGGCGAAAAGCCGTCGAGCTCGACGAGCAGCTGGTTCAGCGTGCGGTCGTCCTCGTTGTGCGACTGATTCCGGCCGCGGCGCCCGCCGAGCGCGTCGATCTCGTCGATGAAGATCACGCCGCCCCGCTTCCGGGCCTTCTTGAAGAGCGACTTGATCCGCATGACGCCGAGGCCGACGATGAAGCCCGTCACCTCGGAGCCGGAGATGCTCCAGAAGGGCACCCCGGCCTCGCCGGCCACCGCGCGCGCCATGAGCGTCTTCCCGGTGCCCGGCGGCCCGTACATCATCACGCCCTTCGGCGTGCGGGCGCCGACCCGCTGGAAGCGTTCCGGAGAGGAGAGGAAGCTCACCACTTCGCGCAGCTCGCTCACCGCCCCGTCGTTCCCGGCGACGTTCGCGAATGTGGTGGACGAATCCACCTCTTCGCCGAGCTCCGTGCCGGGGCTGCCGCTGCCACCGCCCAGGTGGCGGCGCAGCACGATCACGAGCGCGGTCAGGATGATGAGGCCGATTGCCACGTTGGCGTAGCCGAGGATGCCGCGCGGGGAACGGCGGAACGCGATGGCCGCCCCGGCCTCTTCCGCGCGCGCCACGAGCGGATCGACCTCGGTCGACGTATAGAGGACCCGGATGGCGCCCTCGTCCGTCCATGCGAGCACCTGCTCACCCGGGACGATCGCGATCGAATCCACCGTGCCCGCCGACAGCCCGGAAAGGAGGGCCGAATAGGGCACCACCTTCGGGGCGGGAGTGCGGATGGGGCGGGTGGCCGGAAACCAGACGACGGCCCCGATGGCCGCCGCGCAGAGTGCGGCCGCCGCGGCCAGGCGCATCCGGCGAGGACGCGAGTCGCGCGGAGAGGACACTGGGGGGTACGAATCGGTGATCTGCATCAGTCGGACGCTTTCGCCAGCGTAACGCCGCGCGCGAAGGGGTGAAGCTCGTACGCGGGTGAGGTAATCAGCAGCCGCGCCGCCTCCCGCGTACCGGGAACGAGGCGCTCGTAACTGCCTAGCAGGGACGGGTCGGCTGACTCTCTCCGAGCCGTTACCTGCAGAAAATGGACCGCAAACGCCACCGCTTCCGCCATCTGCTCCTGGCGGTCGCTGTAGCCGTACCGGAGCGAATCCCGCATCGGATGCATGCTCGCGGCGAGCTGATCGGCGCTTTCCGGGTGTTCCCGGAGCCACCGGTGGGCAAGCTCATGCGCCAGCGCGTGCCGAAGCTGGGCGGTGGACGTCATGTATGAGGGGGAAAGGGCGATCGAGTCGCGCCGGGAAAGATACTCACCCAGACGCCCTGCGCGCACGCCCTTTCCGTCCACGACCCCGATCGCGCGGCTCGGTGCGCCGAGGATGAAGAACACCGAGTCCGCGTAGGGGCTCACCTCGAGCTCCCGGATCACGGCGAGCGAGGCCTCGAGCCCCCGACGTGGCGCCAGGGTCCGCCCTCCCGTCGTCCACGCGCTGCCGAGCTCGTCCACCCGGGCGGGCTCGGCCACCAGTTCGCCGAGAATCCCGGGGGTCGCGATTTCGACGACCGCGTCGCCCAGGTGGAAGAGATAGAGCGAGTCGTTCTCGTCCCCGGCCGACTCGAGCAGTCGAACCGCCGGCGAACGTCGCGATCCCGCCACCGTCTTGAAAAGCGGAAAAACCACCGGCTCCCCGCCTTCGACCGGCTGGAAGACGACCGACCCCGCGCTCTGCACGAGGCTGCCGAGGACCGGCGGAAGTCCGGCGACCGACACCAGGGCGAGGTTGGTGCCGAGCCGGCTGCGATAGGGAGCGGTGGAATCGGTTCGAACCCCCATGAACGCCCCACGCCCCCCTGCCCGGTACGCCGCGGGCGTAGCCGGCAGCGCCGATACGATCGCGATGCTCAAGGCACCGGCCAGGGCGAGCAGGAGGGCTCGTGACACGGCGTCTAGGGCTGCTGTGCCAGGTCGTGCTGCGCGGATGCTGCGACCGCGGGCTCGTCGAACCAGGTGAGCTGGACGAGATGCGCCGTGAGCAGCGAGATGAGCAGGAGCAGTGTGGCCATGACGGCGCGCGGCCAGACCTCGAGCGCGGCGGTCTCGGATTCCTGAGATGCCATTCGATTTTTCGCGGGTTTGCGGTTCGCGGGGAAACGCTCTCTCTTCGCATCATTCGAACGCAGGAAACGGGCCGCCTGCGAACGCACCGTGATGACGTTACGAATCAACGACTTGCAGCGAATGCACCGGACTGCGCGATCGCCTTCGATCCTGCGAATGGCACGACTTGGCGCACCCGGCGATCGGGCGGCGTTTCTCCGTGCCCCCGTGCGGCGATCCGATGGCGCGAGCGAACCGGGCGCGGTGCATTCTCCGGCTTCCCTCTCCGGACCGGACATGCTCTCGCGAATCCGCTCGGCCGCGGTGCTCGGCGTCGATGCCTATCTGATGGACGTCGAGGTCGATCTCGCCAACGGCATGCCGTCGTTCGCGACGGTGGGCCTTCCGCATGGCGCCGTGAAGGAAGGTCGCGAGCGTGTCACCGCGGCGCTGCTGAACGGCGGCTTCTCATTTCCGCTCAAGCGCATCACCGTGAACCTCGCGCCGGCGGACATCCGGAAGGACGGATCGTCGCTGGACCTGCCGATTGCCCTCGGCATCCTCGCGGCGAGCGGCCAGCTGCCGTCCGACCGCCTCGAGGGGCAGGTCGTCCTCGGCGAGGTGGGTCTCGAAGGAGACCTGCGCCCGATCCGCGGGGCGCTGTCGATGGCCATCGCAGCGAGAGCGGCGGGTTGCGCGGGACTCATCCTTCCCGCGGCCAACCTCGCCGAAGCGGCCGTGGTCTCCGGCCTCGACGTGCGCGGCGCCACGTCACTCCACGAGGTCTGCGCGTGGGTGCGGGGCGAGGGCTCGATCGAGCCGGGCTGGGTGGACCTCGAGCGCCTGATGGCGGAGCGCGCGGACGACGTCGTGGACTTTGCGGATGTCCGGAGCCAGGCTGCGGCGAAGCGTGCGCTCGAAGTCGCGGCGGCGGGCGCGCACAACATCCTGCTCGTCGGCCCGCCCGGGGCGGGCAAGACGATGCTCGCGCGCCGGCTCCCGACGATCCTCCCTTCGATGACGCTCGACGAGGCCCTCGAGACGACGAAGATCCACAGCGTCGCGGGATCCCTCGGTCCGGGCCAGTCGCTCTGCGCGGTGCGGCCGTTCCGGTCGCCGCATCACACGATCAGCGATGCGGGCCTCATCGGCGGCGGCTCGTGTCCCCGGCCCGGAGAAGTGAGCCTCGCGCACGGTGGCGTCCTTTTTCTCGACGAGCTGCCGGAATTCCGGAAGAACGTGCTCGAAGTGCTGCGCCAGCCCATGGAGGACGGAGTCGTCACGCTGAGCCGGGCGGCCATCAGCCTGACCTATCCCGCCCGCTTCATGCTCGCCGCAGCCATGAATCCGTGTCCCTGCGGCTACCACGGGGATCCTGCCAATCGCTGCGCCTGCGATCCAGGCACCGTCGAGCGCTACCTGTCCCGCGTCTCCGGCCCGCTGCTCGATCGTATCGATATCCACCTGCAGGTACCCGCCGTAGCCTATCGCGATCTCGCGGGAGACAGCGTGGAGGAGCCGAGTGCCCGCATCCGCGAGCGGATCGAGTCGGCTCGGCGGATCCAGCGCGAGCGCTTTGCCGGACGGCGCTCGATCCATGCGAACGCGCACATGAGCCCGCGGGATCTGCGCGCCGTCTGCCGGATCTCGAGCGAGGTCGAGGAGCTCCTGCGTGCGGCCATCCAGCGACTCGGCCTCTCGGCGCGAGCATATCACCGCATCCTCAAGATCTCACGGACGATCGCGGATCTCGGCGGTGCGGCGGAGCTGGAAGCGAAGCATGTGAGCGAGGCCATCCAGTATCGCACGCTGGACCGGCGGAGGGTAGTGCGGAAGCGCGACTAGAACAGCCGCTCGTCCCACGGCACGGGAAACGGCTCCGAGACCACCAGGCGCGGGGCATCACGGTGCAGCGGATTGATGAGCACGTTGCGTCCCACCGGACGCGCCGGCAGCGCGGGGACGACGAGCACCGCGCTCCGTCCCTCGGCGAGCCATTGGTCACCGAACGCCAGCGCCTCGGGCGATCCCTTCGCGTCCCAGCCGGGAAGCGCCGCGGGCGCGAGGACCTCGACCAGGGCGTCGGGAATGTCGATCTCTATGGCGTGATGAGCGCCGGGCAGCGTGCGGGGACGGAGCGCGTGCGCGAGCACTTCGAGGATGGATCCGGCGAAGCTGTCCGCTGCGTAGATCACGGGGCGCCCCGGCGAATTCCAGCGGGCGCCCCGGAGCCGCGCGCCCGTGCCATCGAAGGGCGCGTGCCTGGTCTTGCTGATCCGCCACGCGAGCATCAGGCGGGCAGGGAGTATTCCAGGCGGTAGAGGAGCTCTTCGACTTCGCGGGTTCCGAGATCGCTCCGGGCCAGGTCCACCGGCCGCTCGCCGTCAAGCTGCGGCTGTGGACTGATCAGAAATTCCTGCGCGCGGGCATCGTCTTCCCAGACCTGTTCCGCAAGCGCCGCCATCCGGGCCAGGCGCTCGAGGCGCTCGCTCTCCTCGGCCGTGAGGCGCTGGCGGCGGTGCAGGGTGGTCTTGGGAACGATGGAGTACTTGAGGGCGGCCGCGCTGAAGCGGTCTCCCGCCACGTGATCCACCACCGCTTCGAGGGCCCCGATCGGGAGCCCCGCCTCCACGGCCCGCCGCAGCTCGCCGACGGTGCGGATACGGCGGCCGAGCACCCGGGTGCCGCCCATGAGCCGGGCCACGTGCTGCGTCGTTCCAGTCATGCTCCCTCCGTGTGATCCATATGGAACCAATATGGGTTCCATATGGCACCACGTCAATGGGGCGCCGCGCCCGGATGGGCGGCGCGGGCCAGCCGGTCCTGCACCGCCCTCCAGCCGGGCGCGTCGGGCAGCGCCTCGGCCACGATGAGCCGGCAGCCGGCATCCTCGAGCGCGTGGAGCGCCGCATACAGGCGCGCGGCGTATCCCGCCGGATCGGCCGGCATCGCCTCGATGTGGTCGGCCGGCCAATGCGATGAGGTGACGACGATCGCGCCGGTGGGGCGAACCTCGCTCGCTTCGAGCACGCGCCTCCCGTCGTCGCTGCGGCAGATCACCAGGCGCGCTCGCGGGGCGTAATGCCGCGCGAGCTGGCCGGGAGCCCGAGGCGCAGCGCCTGCCGGGGCCGCACTCTCATCGAGCGCTCCGACGACCGCCTCCAGCTCACGCGCGGTGACCATGCCGGGTCGGAGCAGGCGGGGACGCTCGCCCGCCAGGTCGACGACGGTCGACTCGATCCCGACCGTCGTGGGCCCGCCGTCGAGCACCATCGCGACGCGGTCACCCAGCGCCTTGACCACGTGGTCGGCCGTCGTCGGTGAGATCTCGTTGGAACGGTTCGCGCTCGGCGCCGCAATCGGAAGCCCGCTGGCTCGCAGCAGCGCAAGCGCCACGGGGTGGGCTGGCACCCGCACGGCGACATCGTCGAGACCGCCGGTGACGATGTCCGCAATGCTCGCGGCCCGGGGCAGCACGAGCGTCAGCGGCCCGGGCCAGAACCGCTCGGCCAGCGCAGCGGCGCTCCGCGGCCAGTGGGAAACGAGGGTGCGAGCCGCCGCGACATCCGCGGCATGCACGATCAGCGGGTTGAACGCGGGGCGCCCCTTCGCCTCGAAGATCCGGGCGACGGCGCGCGCGTCGAGGGCGTTCGCGCCGAGCCCGTACACCGTCTCGGTGGGGAAGGCGACGAGGCCGCCGCCGCGCAGCACCTCGGCGGCGCGCGCGATCGCCGCGGGATCCGGAGCGGATGGATGCACGCGCACGCGCTCCACGCTACTCGTCCCGATCGATGCGGCGCCGGGATGCCTTGAGACCCGCGCGCTTTCGCTTCGCCTCGAGGCGCGCGGCTTTCGCGGCGCGCGAGGGCTTCGTCCGCTTCCGGGGCCGGGGCACGTGCAGCGCTTCGGCGACGATGCCCGCGAGCCGGGCGGTGACCGCCATGCGGTTCTGCAGCTGGCTTCGTGTCGCGCCGGAGACGAGGCGCAGACGACCTTCCTTGTCCAGCCGGCCGGCGAGTCGTTCGAGGAGGCGCGTGCGCTGCGCGTCGTCGAGCGATGGAGAAGTGGCGATATCCCAGACGACCTCGATCCGCGTCGAGCTCGTATTGACGTGCTGGCCCCCCGGCCCGCCGGACCGAGAGGCGCGGTAGGTCAGCTCGGCGAGCGGGATGCTGAGGGTCGAGTCGATTTCGAGGAGGCCGTCGTCCATCGAAGTACGCTAAGCGCAACCGCACATGCGGGCAACGAGAAACCGCTTCCCGTCAAGACGTCTCTTCCTTGAGGCGACGCAATTCCTTGCGCGCTGCGTGCGCCGCGGCGGAGTCCCGGCGACCATCGGCGAAGCGTGCCAGCTCGGCCATGAGCCGTCCCCGATTGTTCGAGGCGCGATAGAGATCGATGAGCTGATTCGCCGCGAGCGACGGGTCGCCGGCGCGGCGGCGGGCCTCGAGATACCACCGCTCCGCCGCCGAGAGATCCCGGAGGTGCCGCCACGACAGCTCCGCGAGCCGTAATACCGGGGTGACGGCATCCGGATTTGCTTCGGCATGGTCACGATACGCGGACGCGGCGCCGGTGTAGTCTCCGCGGGCGATCAGCGCCTCCTCCGCCGAGTAAGTCGGAGCGTACGGCACTCTTCCCGCGCCTTGGAGAAGTCGGCCGATGGCCGCGGCGCCGTTATCGGTGAAATACCAGAGACCTTCGGCAACGGCGAGGCCCAGCGCCACTCCGATGGCAGGCGAGAGAAGCAGGAGGAGACTCCCGCCGACGAGCAGGAAGCCCGCCGCCGTCGCGATCACTGCGAACGAGATCGCAATGTAGACTCGGAGATACAGACGCTGATTTCGATCTCCGGAGTCGTGGTCCTGCGACATGCCGGGCATGCCGAAGTGTAACCCCTTCACCTGCGCCCGGCCGCCGTTACCTTCCACGTCATGCGGGAGATCAGTGAACTCGTTGCCACGCTTCGGGCTGCGGGACGAACGCTGCTCGGATTCTCGGGTGGCGTGGATTCGTCGCTGCTGGCCGTCGCCGGCCGTCAGGCGCTGGGCCGGGAGGATTTCGTGGCAGTCGTCGGCCGGAGCGCCTCGTATCCCGAGGTGCAGTATGCGCGCGCCCGTGAGATTGCCGGCCGATTCGACGTGCCGCTGCTCGAGATCGAGACGCACGAGCTCGACGATCCCCGGTATCTCGCCAATCCGACCAACCGCTGCTACTTCTGCAAGAGCGAGCTCTGGACCCGGCTGCAGGATGTGGCCCGCGACCGCGGGTTCGCCGCGATCATCGATGGGACGAACGCCGACGATCTCGGCGAGCATCGGCCCGGCCTCGCGGCCGCGGCGGAACTGGAGGTGCGATCGCCGCTCGCCCAGCTGGGGTGGACCAAGGACGACGTGCGCGACGCGGCCCGCATGCTGGGCATTCCGCTCTGGGACGCCCCGGCCTCGCCCTGCCTCTCGAGCCGCGTACGCTACGGCCTCGAGATCACGCCGGAGCGGCTCCGGCAGGTCGAAGAGGGAGAAGCCTTCCTGCGCTCGCTCGGCGTGGGCGGAGACCTGCGCGTCCGCCACCTCGGTGACTCGGCGCGGATCGAGGCCGTCCCGGCCGAAATGCCCGTGGTCGAGCGCGCCTGGCACCGGGTGACCGCCTTCTTCGAAGCGCTCGGGTTCCGCGCCGTCGAGCTCGATCCGCGGGGATACCGCCGTGGCTCGCTCCTCGTGCTCGACCGCCCGGGCTGATGCGACTGTTCGCTGCGGTGCCTCTCCCCGAATCGGCGCGGAGCGAGTGTGCGCGCGTGCTCGCGGATGCCCGGGCCACCGGCTGGCCGGTCCGCTGGGTCAAGGATGATCTCGCGCACATCACGCTCAAATTCTTCGGCGAAGTCGCGCCCGAGCGGCTGGATGTGATCGCCGAAGCCGTCCAGGGCGCGGCACGTGGCGGCGAGCCCATGTCGCTCCGTCTGCAGTCGCTCGGCGCCTTTCCGACCTTCCGCCGTCCGCGCGTGGTCTGGCTCGGCGTCGACGCACCCTCGTCGCTCGAGCTGCTCAAGGATCGCGTGGAGCGCTTCGCCGAAGGCATCGGTTTTCCACCCGAAGGCGTGCCGTTCCGCCCGCACGTGACGCTCGGCCGCGTGCGCGAAGGGCAGCGGCTGCCGCACGGCGCACTGGAGAGCTGCGGCATCGGGGCGGACGGCGAGCCGTTCATCGCGGACTCGGTCGTCCTGTACGAAAGCACGCTCACGGCGTCGGGCCCCGAGTACACACCGCGCCTTTCCCTTTCGCTCGGACGCTGATGGGCTGCCTCACTGCGCCGTTCAAGCTGCTCGGCCTGCTCCTCTTCGTCCTGGTGCTCGCGCTCGGCTGGCTCTATCGCGATCGTCTCGCCGACATGGGCCGGGCGGCCCTGCGCGAGGCGAGCGGGAAGTCCGCGCCCGTCGTCGATACGGGGCGGCCGTCGGCCGAGGCGCTCGCAAGCGCCCAGCGGAAAGTGCAGTCGCTCGGAGGAGGAGCGGACTCCGTCGTCCTCACCGCCGCCGAGACGGCGTCGCTCTTCCAGCGGGGGCTCGAGCCATATTCGCGCGCATTCTTCGATTCGATGCAGGTGCAGCTCGGCGAGGGAACGATCGGGGTCGTCACGATCGTCCGGACGGAGCGGCTTCCCTCAGGCCTCCTCGGGCCGTTCGGAGGCGCGCTCCGGGAGCGTGAACCGGTGAGCGCTGACGGTGTGGTGCGTGTCGTGGAGCCGGGGCGCGGGGCGTGGGAGATCCGCCGCCTTCAGTTCCGTGACATCCCCCTTCCACGCGATGCGATCCCCCGGCTGCTCGGACGCGCGAGCGGTGATTCCGCGAGGAGCGACGTGCCGCTCGTGCTCCCGGCGGGGATACGCGACCTCCGGGTCCGCCCCGACGGCGTGACGCTCTACCGCGAGGCGCGATGAGCCACCGGATCCTGATCGTGGACGATGAGCCCGGCATCCGCCAGGCCGTGAAGCAGGTCCTCGACTATGAAGGAATGGAGGTTCGCGCAGCGGGATCGGGGGGCGAAGCGATCACGCTCTATCCCGATTTCCGCCCCCATGTGGTCTTCCTCGACGTCAAGATGGCGGGGCTGGACGGTCTCGAGACCCTCGCCCGCCTCCGGGCCCTGGACCCGCAGGCGGTGGTCGTGATGATCTCCGGTCACGGGACGATCGCCACCGCCGTGGATGCCACGCAGCGTGGCGCATTCGATTTCCTCGAGAAGCCGCTGGATGCCGATCGCCTGCTGGTCACCGTACGCAACGCGATCGAGCGTGCCGAGCTCGTCGGCGAGAATCACCGCCTGCGCGAGGTCGTCAGTCGCCGGCATGCCATGGTCGGCTCGAGCCCCGCCTTGCAGGCCACGCGCGAGCTCATCGCCAAGGTCGCGCCCACGAACGCGCGCGTGCTGATCACCGGAGAGAACGGAACGGGGAAGGAGCTCGTCGCGCGCGCGCTGCATGCCGATTCGCCGCGGCGCGAGCGGCCGTTCGTGGAGGTGAACTGTGCGGCCATCCCCTCGGAGCTGATCGAGAGCGAGCTGTTCGGCCACGTGAAGGGCTCCTTCACCGGCGCCTTCGCCGACCGCGCCGGAAAGTTCGAGCAGGCAGACGGGGGCACCCTCTTCCTCGACGAAGTCGGGGACATGGCCCTCCCGGCGCAGGCCAAGCTGCTCCGAGTGCTGCAGGAGGGGGTCGTCACCCGCATCGGCGGGTCGAAGTCGATCGAGGTGGACGTGCGCGTGCTTGCGGCCACGAACAAGGACCTGGGACTCGAGATCGCCGAAGGCCGTTTCCGGGAGGACCTGCTCTACCGGCTCAACGTCGTCGAGATCGAAGTGCCGCCGCTCAGGGACCGGCGCGAAGATATCCCGGAGCTGGTCGAGCATTTCACGAGCCAGATCACGGCGGCTGGGGGCATGCCGGGCAAGCGGTTCGCCGACGATGCCGTGCGGCGATTGCAGCAGCGGAACTGGCCGGGAAACATCCGCGAGCTGCGGAACGTGGTCGAGCGCGCGCTCATTCTCGCTCCGGGGAAGCTCGTGACGGCCGCCGACATCGACCTGCTCTTTCCGCCCGATGCGCGGGGGGGCGAGGAGGGCGAGCCGCGGACGTTCGAGCGCTTCAAGCAGGACGCCGAACGCTCGTTTCTCGCCACGAAGCTGCGGGAGTTCGACTGGAACGTGTCCGAGACCGCGCGTGCGCTCAAGATGCCGCGGTCGAATCTCTACAAGAAGATCGAACGCTACGGCCTCACCCGGGACAACCCATGACCGAAAAGCCACGTGACTGGGATCGCGAGCTTGCCGAGATCGACAAGGTCATCGCGCGCTCCCCCGACGCGCCGCCCGCCGGGTCTCCGGCCGCCCCCACCGGCCGCCCTGCGCTCGCCCCGGGAACGCCCCCGCCCGCGGTCGCGCCGGCGCCGGTCCCGAGCCGGCGCGGACGAGCAGCGGCGTGGATGTTCACGCTGTTTGCCGTGGCGCTCGCCGTCGGGCTTCAGTTCTGGCCCTACCTCCGGAACTGCGGGTTCGGTCTTCTGGGGTATACCGGCGTCGTCGGTATCCTCATCCTGGCGAGCCTGTGGGCGTCCCTGAGCACCTGGCGCCACCGCGTCGGCCTCGCGCACGTCCTGTCGCTCGTGACGCTCTTCTGGGGTTTCGCGCTCGCGGCGATGATCGTCCTGCCGCGCATCGGATACGCCCGCGCGGCGTTGACCTGGGACTGCTGAGCAGTCGCCGGCTTTCCTCTTCTCCAATCCCGAAGGTACATGGCAAAGACGTTCAGGAACTTCATCGGTGGCAGCTGGACCGAACCGCGGAACGGCGCCTATTTCGAGAATCGCAACCCCGCCGATTCCTCCGACCTCATCGGCCGGTTTCCCGATTCCGGCGCAGCGGAGGTGACGGCCGCGGTGAAGAGC
The DNA here is from genome assembly GCA_036741715.1 of Gemmatimonadales bacterium. Taxonomy (GTDB): domain Bacteria; phylum Gemmatimonadota; class Gemmatimonadetes; order Gemmatimonadales; family GWC2-71-9; genus CAMLLJ01. Next base: position 623 of record DAINRR010000038.1, on the reverse strand, counting down.
GCCCGCCGGGGCTTCGAGATCTGGCGGCGTACGCCGGCGCCCGCGCGCGGCGACGTTCTCCGCCGGGTCGGCGACCTGCTCGTGGCGCGAAAGGAGAAGATCGCCGATGCGATGACGCGCGAGATGGGGAAGGTGCTCGCCGAGACGCGCGGCGACGTTCAGGAGGGCATCGATACGGCGTACTACGCGGCGACGGAAGGGCGGCGGCTCTTCGGCCATGTGGTGCCGAGCGAGCTCCGCCAGAAGTGGGCCATGACTTACCGCCGGCCCATCGGCGTGGCCGGACTGATCACGCCGTTCAACTTTCCGCTCGCGATTCCGACGTGGAAGATGTTCCCGGCGCTGCTCTGCGGAAACTCGGTGATCATCAAGCCCTCCGAAGACGTTCCGCACACGACGCACCTCCTCGTCGAGATCCTGCTCGAGGCGGGACTGCCGCCGGAAGTGATTCAGCTGGTGCATGGCCGAGGTGAAACCGTCGGGGCCGCACTCGTGGAGCATCCGGAAGTCCCCGTGATTTCATTCACCGGCTCGACGGCCACGGGATCCGTCATCGGCGAGACGTGCGGCCGGATGCACAAGCGGCTCTCCCTCGAGATGGGCGGCAAGAACGCCATGATCGT
>DAINRR010000037.1:0-27324 GCA_036741715.1 Gemmatimonadales bacterium | reverse complement strand
GTGCCACCGCCTACGTCTTCGGCGCCCTCTGCGTCTGGCTTGCCCTCGGTGCCGCCCGCGAGGCGTTTCGCCGCCGGGCCGACCGCTAAGGCGGGCGCGCCCGGCTCCTCCGCTTGCCGCCGGCGCGGCTTCCCAACATTCTCCCGGGCTCATGCGTAACCCCAGTGTGGCCGATGCCGAGCTTGCCCGGCGGGCAGCGTCGGGAGACGGCGGCGCCTTCAGCGCCCTCGTGGACCGGCATGCCCCCGCGGTCCGCCGCGCCGCCCGGGCCCTGCTCGGGAACGAGCATGACGCGGATGACGCCGCCCAGGATGGCCTGCTGGCCGCCTGGCGGGCCATCGACCGCTACGACGCCGAGCGCCCCTTCCGGCCCTGGCTCATGCGGATCGTGCTCAACGCCGCGCGGGACCTGCAACGCCGTGGCGTGGTCCGCCGGACGGAGGAGCTCAGTCCGGCGCAGGCTGCACCGGGTACGGGGCCGGAGCGCGACACGGACCGCGCGCTCATCCGCGACCGAGTGAGCGCGGCGCTGGCGGCGCTCCCGGAGCGGCAGCGACTCGCCGTCACGATGTTCGATGTCGAAGGGTACGCCCATGCGGAGATATCCCAGGTGCTCGGGATTCCCGAGGGAACGGTGCGGTCCGATGTGTTTCATGCCAGGCGCTCGCTGCGCGAGAAGCTCGGCTCACTGCTCGAGGAGATGAAATGACGAGCCCCTTCGATCCGGGTCCGGACGAGCCGCTGGGCCGGCTGCTGCGCGAGGCGCTGGAGCCGGCGCATCACGGCGCGTTCGTGACCCGGATGGCCGCCGCGATTCGCGCGGACGCGCGCGAAACGATCTGGGACATCCTCGCCGGATGGGCGCGGACCGGTGTCGCCGCCGCGGCCGCGATCGCGCTGGCGCTGGCCATCTGGCTCGCGCGGACCGGCTTCACCGACGGGGCCGTCGTGACGCTCGCGGATGCCGTCGAAACCAGCGTGCCGACGCTGCTGCTCTCGGGCGGCGCCGACGCGGGCACCGACGCGGTGCTCGCGGCCATGGTGGGAGACCGCTGATGCGATCACGCCGTGGCGCCGCCGTGCTGCTCCTCGCCGCGTTCCTCGTCGGCGTGCTCGCCGGTGCCGGCGGCACGCTGATCGCCGAGCGCGCGGACGAGCGTCCCGATCGCGAGGGCCGCGGCCGTGGCGGCTATCTCGCACGGCTCACCGACGAGCTCGACCTCACCGAGCCGCAGCGTGACAGTGTCCGCGCCATCCTCGATCGCCGCAAGCCGGCGATGGATTCGCTGCGTCGGGAGATGGAGCCGCGCTTTGAAACTTTGCAGCAGGCGATTCGTTCGGACATCCGATCGCAGCTCACCCCTGACCAGCAGCGGAAGTTCACCGATATGACGAGACGGTCCGATTCCATGCGCAGCCGCGGGGGCGATTCTCATGCGCCGCGCTGACCTCATTCTCTTCGCCGCGCTCGCGGTGGTGCCGGCCGGCGCCGCGGCGCAGGTGACCGACTCCGCGCGCGCGGTCATTCCCGTCATCGACACGGTCGGTGTTCCGCGGGTCACGCTCGCCGAGGCGGTCCGCCTCGCCGAGCAGGTGCAGCCCAGCGTCGTGCAGGCGCAGGCGGCGGTGGAAAACGCGGACGCGCGCGTCCGCAGCGCCCGGGCGCAGTACCTGCCGTCGCTCAACCTGAACAGCAACACGAATCGGTCCTTCTCCGGCGTGCCCTCGCGCGTGGACCCGAACACCGGGCTCGCGGTGGGGAGCAGCAGCGGGAGCCTGAGCATGTCGCTCAGCTCGAGCGTCGATCTCTTCACCGGCTTCCGCCGCGGGGCCGACACGCGGGCGGCGCGCGCCTCGGAAGACGCGGCCGAAGCCTCGCTCATCGACACGCGCTACCGGCAGGCGCTCACCACGACGAACCAGTTCTTCGACGCGCTGAGCGCGCGGCAGCTCCTGGGCGTGCGGCAGGCCAGCGTGCGCCGCGCCGAGGAGCAGCTCAAGGTGTCCGTCAACAAGCTCGCGGCCGGCTCGGCGACGCGATCGGATTCGCTCCGCTCGCGGGTCACGCTCGGCAATGCGCAGCTGCAGCTCATTCAGGCGCAGAGCGCGCTGGCGACCGCCGAGGCGAACCTGGCGCGGCTGATCGGCCGCACCGGCCGGGTCGCCGCGGCGGACGACTCCGCGTTCTCGGTGCGTCCGCCGGCCCTCGACACCACGGCGATCCGCGTCGAGGCGGAGTCACGCGCGCCGCAGCTGCAGGCCGCGATCGCCAGCTCCGAGGCGGCCAGCGCCTCGTACCGCGCCTCCCGCTCGGCCTACTGGCCGACCCTGTCGCTCTCCGGCAACGTCGGGCTGAACGGCAGCAGCTCGCGGGACTACGACCTCTACAACAACCGCTCCGTCTCGCTCGGGCTCAGCTGGCCGCTCTTCAACCGCTTCCAGCGGGAGCAGAACATCGAGACGCAGCGCAATGCGCTGCTCGTGGCCGAGGCGCAGGCGCAGGAGACCGCGCGCGCCGTGTCGGCCGACATCACGGCGCAGCTCGCGCAGCTCGAGGCCGCATCGGCCCGGATCACGATCACGCAGATGAGCGTGCTCGCGGCGCAGGAAGACCTGCGCGTGCAGCAGGAACGCTACCGGCTCGGCGCCTCGACGATCGTGGACCTGCTCACGTCGCAGGAGGCGCTCGACCAGGCCGAAGTGGACGTCGTGAACGCGCGATTCGACTACCTGCGCGCCCGTGCGCAGATCGAAGCCATCATCGGACGGAGCCTATGACCGCCTCGCTCTCGGATACCGCGGAGCGCATGGCGCTCCTCCCCGCCGACGTGCCCCGCGACGCGGTGATCGTGACGCGCAACCTGCAGCGCGAGTACGACATGGGCGGCGAGGTCGTTCGCGCCCTGCGCGGCGTGGACATCGTGATCCGCAAGAACGAGTTCGTGGCGATCATGGGTCCGTCCGGCTCGGGCAAGTCCACGCTCATGAACATGATCGGCTGCCTCGACAGTCCCGACGGCGGCGAGTACTGGCTCAACGGCCACCGCGTCTCGGAGCTCGAGGACGACGAGCTGGCCCGGATCCGCAACAAGGAGATCGGGTTCGTCTTCCAGACGTTCAACCTCCTTCCGCGCGCCACGGCCTTGCACAACGTCGAGCTGCCGCTGGTGTACGCGGGCATCGGGTCCAAGGAGCGGTCGCGGATGGCCATCGACGCGCTGCAGCGGGTCGGGCTGGGCGACCGGATGCACCACCGGCCGAACGAGCTCTCCGGCGGCCAGCGGCAGCGCGTCGCGGTGGCGCGTGCCCTGGTCAACAACCCGAGCATCCTGCTGGCCGACGAGCCGACCGGCAACCTCGACAGCGCCACGAGCGTCGAGATCATGGCGCTCTTCGAGGCGCTGCATTCCACGGGGCAGACCATCGTCCTGGTCACCCACGAGCACGACATCGCCGCCCACGCCGACCGCCAGGTCCACCTCAAGGACGGCCAGGTCGAGCGCGACTTCAAGACCGAGGCAACGCACTGATGCGCACGAGATTCATGACGACCGCCGCCCTCGTCCTCCTGGCTTCGGCATGCAAGGAGGAGGCGCCGCAGGTGGTCTACCAGGCCGTTCCCGTCGAGACGCGGGACATCGTCGTGTCCGCGCAGGCGGCCGGCACGATCCAGCCCGACACCACGGTCGAGGTGAAGTCGCGCGCGTCCGGGGAGGTGCTGCAGATCCTCGCGGAAACGGGGCAGCTCGTGAACCGCGGCGACCTCCTCGTGCGCATCGACCGGCGCATCCCGCAGAACACGCTGGCACAGGCGCAGGCGGAGCTCGAGGTGGCGCGGGCGCAGCAGGCGAACGCGCTGAGCCAGAAGCGCCGGGCCGACGAGCTGTTCAAGACGCAGTCCATCACCGAGCAGGAACACGAGACGGCGTCGCTCGCGTACGCGAATGCGCGCGCCTCCGTGGTCCGCAGTCAGGTGGCCGTCGAGAACGCCAAGATCCAGCTCGACGATTCCGACGTCCGCGCGCCGATCACCGGCACCATCATTTCCCGGAGCGTCGAGCGCGGCTCCATCATCACGTCGGCCACCGGCAACGTCAGCGGGGGCACCGCGATCCTCACCATGGCCGACCTCAACCTCGTGCAGGTGCGCACGCTGGTGGATGAGACGGACATCGGGAAGATCCAGCCGGGCCTCGCGGCGACCGTGACGGTCGACGCCTTCCCGAACCGCCCGTTCGAGGGCGAGGTGCTCAAGGTCGAGCCGCTCGCCGAGGTGCAGCAGAACGTCACGATGTTCCCGGTGATCGTGCGCATCCAGAACCGCGAGGGCCTGCTCCGCCCCGGGATGAACGCGGAGGTCGAGATCCACGTCGGCCGGCGCGAGGGGGTGCTGGCGGTGCCGAATGCGTCGCTCCGCACGCAGCGCGACGTCGCGTCCGCGGCGCAGGTGCTCGGGCTCGACCCGGACAAGGTGCAGGAGCAGATCGCGTCGGCGCAGCAGGCGGAGCAGCGCCAGACGGCCGCCCGTGATTCGGCCACGGCGGATACCGCAGGCCGGCGCGCGTCGCTGGGTGCCGCGACGCCGCGCGATTCCGCTGCGGCGGGGAACTCGATGACCCTGCCGAACGGCCAGACCGTGCAGCTGCCGGCCGGCGTCACCGAAGCGCAGATCCGCGCCATCATGCAGAAGCGCATGAGCGGCCAGCAGCCCACGGCCGACGAGCAGCGGCTCATCCGGAGCGTCTTCCAGGGCATGCAGCGGGGCGGCGGCGGCGCGCGGCGGCAGAGCGCCACCGACGCCCAGTTCGGCGGCAACTACATCGTCTTCGTGAAGCGCGGTGGCGAGCCGACGGCGGTGCCGATCCGGACCGGGCTCACCGACCTCGACTACAGCGAAGTCGTGTCCGGCCTGCAGGCGGGTGATTCGGTCCTCGTGCTTCCGAGCGCGAGCCTCGTCGAGTCGCAGCAGGAGGCGAAGGAGCGCATCAACAACATGACCGGCGGTGGCGGCGTGCCGGGCATGCAGCAGCAACAGCAGCGGAGGTAACGATGCTCGTCGGCGAAACCATCGCGGTCGCGCTCCAGTCGATCCGCGCGAACAAGCTGCGGTCGATGCTCACCATGCTCGGCATCATCATCGGTGTCGGCGCCGTGATCACGATGGTGGCGCTCGGCAGCGGTGCCCAGAAGGCGGTCGAGGAACAGATCGCATCGCTCGGCGCCAACACCTTCACGATCTTCCCCGGACAGTCCTTCCGGGGCGGCGTGGCGCAGGGGAACCGGGTGAGCCTCACGACGGACGACTACCTCGCGATCCGGCGGGATGCGAAGCTCATCAAGGCGGTCGTGCCCGAGCTCCAGTCGAACATGCAGGTCAAGTACGGGAACCAGAACCTCAACAGCCCGATCGTCGGCACCACGGCCAACTTCGTCGAGGTGCGCAACTACACCGTGCCGTTCGGCCGCTCCTTCCGCCAGGGCGAGGACGAGTCGCGCCAGCGCTACGCCGTGCTCGGCGCCGACGTACCCGACCAGCTCGGCATGAACCCGGCTGCGATGATCGGCCAGCAGCTCCTCGTGCGCGGCATTCCCTTCGAGATCATCGGGGTGCTGAGCCGGAAGGGCTCGGCCGGCTCGTGGCAGAACCCGGACGAGCAGATCTTCATTCCGCTCCAGACGGCGCAGTTCCGGGTGCTCGGCACCGATCGCGTGCGCTCCATCTCGGTGCAGGTCGCGGACGACGTACCGATCGAGCAGGGGATGGTGGACCTCGAGCGCGTGCTCCGGCGCGAGCACCGTATCCGGCCCGGCCAGGCGAACGACTTCCAGGTGCGGAACCCACAGGACATCCTGGCCACACGCCAGCAGGCGACGCAGACGTTCACGATCCTGCTCGCGAGCATCGCCGCGGTGAGCCTCTTCGTCGGCGGCATCGGCATCATGAACATCATGCTCGTGTCGGTCACCGAACGGACGCGCGAGATCGGCATCCGCAAGGCGCTCGGCGCCACGCGGATCAACATCATGGCGCAGTTCCTCATCGAGGCGCTCGTGCTCTGCCTCGTGGGGGGCATCCTCGGCATTCTCTTCGGCAGCGGCACGGCGTTCGCGCTTGCGAAGTTCATGCAGTGGAACACGCTGATCTCCATCCCGGCGATCATCGTCGCGTTCGCCTTCAGTGCCTTCGTCGGACTGTTCTTCGGCATCTGGCCCGCACGGCGCGCGGCCAGCCTCGATCCGATCGTGGCGCTGCGGTACGAGTAGCCCGGCCAGGTCTTCCGTCGGACCCTCGGAAGGGAGGGGCGCACGCTGCTCCCTTCTGTCTTTCCAGGGATGGTGAGTCCTTCACTCCGGATGAAACTGCGCGCACGAAACCACGAAAGGACGAAAGGGGGCGGCGCGTGGGTGGGCTCCTCGCACCGGGCCGGCATCGCGGCAGGCGGGGCTTCGGCAGAATCGCGATACCGCGAAAACAACTGAAAACTGCGGAAGCGCCGGCTAGAGCGACAGCGCCCGCTTGTCCGGCAATGCCCGCGAACGGTACCTTCGCGGCTTTCGCTTTTCTTTCGCGCTTTCGCGATTCTGCCAGCGCCCACCCTACCCGCACGCCTCGCCCGACACACCGGGACCGCTCCCCACACCGCCCCCATTCGTCCTTTCGTGTTTTCGTGTGCTGCTTCAGTTGATCCGCGACCGATGGTGGTCACGGACCCACCCGCGAGGTCGTCTTTCCGCCGGGGGCGCCTTATCTTGGAGCCGAATCCAACGACATGACTCCCGTGCACACGCTGCTCTTCCTCGCCGCATTGCAGGACCCCGGTAGTGGCCGTCCACCGCAGGCGCCAGCGCCGACGGCGCCGATTCCGCGCATCGAGGCGGAAGTGCGCGTGGACGGCCAGCTGGATGAGCCCGCCTGGGAGCAGGCGGCTCGGCTCACCGGCTTCCGGCAGTACCAGCCCGTGGACAGCCGCCCGGCCGAGCAGGCGACGGAGGTCCGCGTCTGGTATTCGCCCTCCGCCATCCACTTCGGCATCATCGCGACCGACGCGAACCCGCAGTCGCTCCGCGCCACCGTCGCCGACCGCGACAATCTCGGCCAGGAAGACCGCGTCACCATCTACATCGATACTTTCAACGACCAGCGCCGGGCATTCATGTTCGGCGTGAACCCGCGCGGAGCACAGGAGGACGGCGTCCGCAGCGAGGGGCAGTTCACGCCGGGCAACATCTCGGCCGGGAACGTGGATCTCAACCCGGATTACCAGTGGGACTCGCAGGGCCGCGTCACCGAGACGGGGTACATCGTCGAGGTGCGGATTCCCTTCAAGAGCCTCCGCTATCCCGCCGGGAGCCCGCAGACGTGGGGGCTGAACATCGTCCGCGTCACGCAGCGCACGGGCTATCAGGACACGTGGGCGGACACGCGGCGCGCCAACAGCAGCTTCCTCGCGCAGAGCGGGACGATCACGGGCCTGGAGCGGATGGTGCGCGGCGTCGTCACCGAGATCCAGCCGTTCGTGACCACCGCGCTGGTAGGAGCGCGAGATCCCGTGGGCGGCGGGTTCGAGCGCGAGGACCTCGACCCGAGCGCCGGCGTCAATGCGCGCCTCGGCTTCACGAACTTCTCCCTCGACGCGACGATCAACCCCGACTTCAGCACCATCGAGTCGGACGAGGGCCAGGTCACGGTCAACGAGCGCTTTGCGCTCTTCTTTCCTGAGAAGCGCCCCTTCTTCCTCGAAGGGATCGAGCTCTTCGCCACGCCGAACCGGCTCGTGCACACCCGCCAGATCGCCGACCCGCTCGGTGGCGCCAAGTTCACCGGCAAGTTCGGCCGGCTCGCCACGGCGTACCTCGCGGCACTCGACGAGACCCCCGGCGAAGACGAGGCGCTCTTCAACATCGCTCGCGCCCGGTATGACCTGGGCGCGGCCTCGACTGCCGGCGTCACGTACACCGATCGCATCGAGGGCGACGACTACAACCGCGTCGCGGCCGCCGACGCGCACATCGTGTTCGCGCGCCTCTACTTCATCGAAGCACAGCTCGGCAACAGCTGGACGCGCGACGGCGATGCATCGCGGGACGGACCGATCGGCAAGCTGGAGTTCGATCGCACCGGGCGCTCGTGGGGCTTCAACTACCGGCTCAACGCCATCGCGCCCGAGTTCGCGACGCGGGCGGGGTTCGTGAACCGGACCGGAATCGTCGAGGGCAGCGCCTTCAACCGGCTCTCGTGGTACGGCGGGCGAGGGGCCACGATCGAGAACTTCACCACGTTCTTCGGCCTGAACCGGCTCTGGGATTACGACGAGTTCTCCGTCGGCGAGGCCATCGAGGGACAGGAAGAGCTGAACGTGGACTTCGCGCTGCGGGGCGGATGGGGGGTCGAAGGACACCTGGAGCGCGGATTCGTCCGGTTCACGCCCGCGATGTTCGGCGGATACGAAGTCGATGGCCCGGGCGGAGCGCTTCCGTTCGTGCCAGCCGAGCAGGTGACGAGCGTGAGCGGCTCCCTCTCCTTCGAGACGCCCACGTTCCAGTCGTTCAGCGCATCGCTGGAGCTCGGCTACGGCGCGGCGCCCATCTTCGCGGAAGCGGGCGACGGACACGGCTTCGAAATCGGCGCGGGGCTCACCCTTCGTCCGGCAGCATCGATCCGCATCGATGCCGGCACGCAGTTCCTCCGGCTGTTCCGCGACCGCGACGACAGCGAGTTCGCCAGAGCCATCATCCCCCGCGTCAAGGCCGAGTTCCAGCCGAAGCGCTCGGTCTTCTTCCGCTTCATCGGCGAATACCGGGCGGAGCGCCAGGCGGCGCTCATCGACCCGGAGAGCGGCAATCCGATCCTCGTCGGAGGCGCACCGGCCGCCGCACTCGACCAGAACGTCTTTCGCATGGACTGGCTCGCCGCGTTCGAGCCGACGCCGGGCACCGCGCTCTACTTCGGCTACGGCTCCACGCTCGAGGACACCGGCGCGCTCTCCTTCAACGGGCTCCGGCGCGCGAACGACGGCTTCTTCCTCAAGGCCGCCTACCAGATCCGGCGGTAAAGGCACCCGATGACACGAGCCGTTTTTCTTGGCACTGGCATGGCCGTCCCGGACCGCGTGGTCACGAACGCCGACCTGGCGACGCTGATGGAGACGAGCGACGAGTGGATCCGCACGCGGACCGGCATCGCCGAACGCCGGTGGGTGCGGGAAGGGGAGACGGGCGTCTCGCTCGCACTGCGCGCGAGCCGGGCAGCGCTCGACATGGCTGGCCTCGCGCCAGGCGACATCGATGCGATCATCTACGCGACGTCCACGCCCGACCACTTCGCTCCCGGCGGCGGCGTCTACCTCCAGGACCAGCTCGGCACCGGACCGGTGCCGGCGCTCGACGTGCGCACCCAGTGCAGCGGGTTCATCTATGCCCTGTCCGTGGCGGACGCCTGGATCCGCGCGGGATCGTATCGCACCATCCTCGTCGTCGGCTCCGAGGTGCAGTCCACGGGAATGGACCTCTCGACGGAGGGCCGGAACACCGCAGTCATCTTCGCCGATGGCGCCGGAGCAGCTGTCCTCGGCGCGACCGACGACGAGCAGCGTGGTATCCTCGGTTTCGACATTCATTCCGAGGGCGCTCACGCCGAGCGGCTGTGGGTCGATGCGCCCGGCTCGATGTACAACCCACGCATCAGCCCGCGCCATCTCGAGGAGGGACGGCATTTCCTGCAGATGGACGGCAAGGAAGTCTTTCGACATGCCGTCGTCCGGATGCCGGAATCGGTGCGGGCGGTGCTCGCCGCGAGGAACCTCACCCCGGCAGACATCGACCTCCTGATTCCACACCAGGCCAACCTGCGGATCTCGGAGATGGTTCAGAAATCACTCGGCCTCTCGGCGGACCAGGTCTACAACAACATCCAGCGGTATGGAAACACCACCTCCGCCACCATCCCGATCGCGCTCGACGAATGCGTGCGAGCGGGCAGGATCGCGCAGGGCGACCTCCTCGTCTTCACGGCATTCGGGTCGGGATTCACGTGGGGGAGCGTGGTCCTGAGGTGGTAAGCGTCCGGCGGAGGGAGTCGGGCCGGACTCGGCCGAGACCCGGCTCCTGAAATCTCACGGAAGTCGTTGCTTTGAGGCCAGTTAGGTGCCCCTGCCAGATCGAACGAAGGGTGGGCGCGGCTCCGGAGGGCTCGCCGTCCGTTCACATTCGAAAACCGTGAAACCATTCACAGTCCCGTTGCGTATTGAAACACGAACCTGGGACTGGGGGTCTCCATGATCGGAACGATGATCGGCCTGATTACGCTCCTCGGCACCATCGTGCTCGGTGTCGGCGGGTATTTCCTGGCGAGGGATTTCGTGCGGAAGAAGCTCCGGTTCGTGGACGCGGTGCGCTCGCCGCTCGCGCCGATCGTGGCGGGCATCGGGGCGTTCGTCGTGCTCTGGCCGCTGAGCTGGCTCCCGATCATCTCCGCGACGCCGGCCGTGGTCTTCGCCTTCGGGTGCGCCTTCGGCACCGCGAGCGGCGTGAAGGCGCTTCGGCGCTACGACGCGGGATCGCGACCGCTGCTCCGCTGAGTGAGGCTGGGCCGGCAGCGCCCATCGCGATTATTTTCCGGCATGGCTAACGTCGCGTGTGTTCGCTGTGGTGAGGAGCGGGAGCAGATGCCGTTCCGGCCGTTCCAGAACGAGATCGGCCAGCGGGCATTCGAGGAGATCTGCAACGTCTGCTGGAGCGAATGGCTCAAGTACCAGCAGCAGCTGATCAATCACTACGGGCTCAACCTTCGCGATCCTCGCGCGAAGGAGTTCCTCTTCGGGGAGATGGAGAAGTTCCTCTTCTCGACGGCGGCCTGACCCCTACCAGCTTCGTCCCACCTTCAATATCAGGTCGATGCCGCCGTCTCCCGGACCCAGGTCTTCGGAGAGGCCGATGCGCCATTCGCTTCCGTCCCGCGCCCGCCGGATCCAGCCGAAGTCACCGGTAATCTCGCGGCGGTCGAGCGACGGAAACGTCGTTCCCTCGTACCGGGGCGAGTGGTAGAAGAAATAGCCGTAGATCGATTCTCCGCCCCAGAGCCGCCACCGGATGCCGGTGGACCCCGAAAGAAAGATCGTGCGCTGATAGTCGGAGAGGTCGCCGGCTCTTGGCGTGAATCCCGCGCCGATCGAGCCCTCGAAGGTGACCCTCGTCCGCAGCGGCACGCGGAGCGTGTGCACGACCGAGGCGGCCGGCACACCGCGGCCCAGGTGGCGCGTCGTCGCCGTCGGAAGGCTGAGCGTCACGGCAGTCTGCTGCGTCAGCGAATGCCGGAACCCGACGGTGGCCTCGAAGTCGCCAAGCGCCAGCGGGGTGGGGTCGCGGGTGATCCGCCGGCCATCCGGCAGTTCGAGCTCGTTGGCGTAGACGTTCCGCGGACGGGCCAGCCGCTCGGGCTGGTCGAAGTTGATCAGCTCGTGATACCAGAGAAAGAAACCGTCCGCGAAACCCGCATACGACCCGCCGATCTCACCGCGGAGCGTCAGGAACGCATGCGGGGCCAGCTCGCGCCGCCAGGCGACCGCGGCGCGCAGGAGCTCCGCGTCGAAGAGGTAGCTGGTCGGCGCGGCAGCAGGGATCTCGTACTCGATGGCGTTCCCGTATTCGACGCTCACGGAGAGGGCCCGGCGCCGCGGCGCGTAGCTCTCGTACGGCTGGTGCGCGAGCGTGCTCCGCGCGGCCGAATGAGGATTGAGTGGCCGGTGGAACGGCAGTGACTGGGCGGGCAGCGGCGCACCCCAGGCGAGGAGCGCAACGACGGCGGCAGCGGCGGCTTTCATGGATCGGATGAAGATAGTTTCGTTGATTTTGAACGCGAAGCCGCAAAGCCACGAAGCCGCGGAGGCTACTTCGCGGCTTCGTGGCTTCGTGCCTTCGTGTTCAGCAAAGCAACGACCGATTCAAGGCGCGACCATGAACTCCCTGGCCGGCGCCGCGGCAATCGTGCCGGTGACGGTCCGGCGCTTCCGGTCGCGGAAGATCTCGAGCCGGAGCTCTTCGCCGGGTCCGTAGCTGCCGAGGATCCGGAGCAGGTGGGCGGGGCCCTCGGGGGCACGGCCGTCGACCCGAAGCACGACGTCGCCGCCGCGGAGGGAGAGCGAGGAGTTCCGTGCCACGTTGATCACGAGCACGCCCTCGGATGTCCCGAAGTAGCGACCGAGGTCCTCATTGAGCGGCGCGAGCTGCAGGTTGCCGAACGGCGCGAACGAATACGACATCGCAGTCTCGAGCAGCGCGGGGTCCCGAAGGGTGATCGTGTGCCGGCGTGCTTCTTCCACGCGCTGCCGCAGCTCCAACATCGCCTGCTCCTGCCCGGGCGCGGTCTGGTCCTGATAGTAGATGGCCACATCCCGGCGGGGCTCGGCCACCAGGGAGGCCCGGCCGGCGGTCCGGCCGCGACGATAGCGCAGCGCCACCGTGTCGCGCGGATTGAGCTGCGCCGCGAGCTCGAGGAGGCGGAAGCCGGGTGAAAGGGTACGGATGCCGGGATCGGCACGCGTCACCAGGGGCTTGCCGTTGACGTGGGTGATCACGTCGCCGGTCCGGATCCCGGCACGAAAGGCCGGGCTTCCGGGCGTCACGCTCTCGACGCGCGCGCCGAGCGTATCGGTCGCCGCACCGCGCGTATTCACGGAAAAGCCGAGGTGGGGCCTCGCGGTGACGTAGCGATACGAGGATGTGCCCTGCATCGTGCCGCCGGCGCGGGTGGGCTCCTGTGCGAGGATGGGGGCGGCCAGCCCCGCCATGAATCCCGCCGCCAGAACGAGCTGCCGCGTCATCCCGTCCTCCTAAAGTCCGACATTACTGGCGTGTGACACGTGCACGTCCACGAGGGCGTCGAGCAGGCCGACCCGTTCGCGCCAGAGATCGAGCAGCGCCGCGTCCTGGTCGGGCGCTTCCTGCCGGAGCTCGGTGACCTGCAGCGCCTCGTCGACGACGGCGATCCGGTCCTCGAGCGCCTGTGCGACGCGCGCCGTCTGTCCGTCGATGACGCGGGCATCGGGATCGTAGGCGTCGAGCATCGTCTCGAGCGCCTGCGACCGCTCCCGCACCGCGGCGAGCTCCCCCTCGACCTGGATCTCAGGAATTGCGGATCCGGTCGGTTCCGACCCGGGCCCCAGCGCCGCGACACCGGCGAGCGATGCCGCGAGCGCCAACCCACCGATGCCCGCCCAGCGCGCCTGCTGCCGCCGGCGGAGGCGGCGGCGCTCCGCGTCGATCTGCGGCCACAAATCCCGCGAGGGACGGAGAGTCGGCAGTGCGCGAAGGCGCGCGATGCGCTGGTGCAGCCGGTCGAGCTCGGCCCCGCAGTGCGCGCAGCCTTCGATATGCTCACGGGCCGCGGCGGTCCCGGGCTCGGAAGCCCCGTCCCGGAGCGCGACCAGTTGCTCCATCGTCAGGTGTGTCATGCCGGCACCTCATCCCCGAGCCAGCGGCGGAGCCGCGCGTGGGCGCGTGCCAGCTGGGACTTCGAGAAGCTCACCGTCTTGCCCATCATTCCCGCAATTTCCTCGTGTGTGTACCCCTCGACGTCGTGCAGCCAGACCACCGCCCGCGAGGTTTCGCCGAGCCGCTCGAGCGCGGCCTCCAGGTCCATCCGGAGTGCCGTGTCCTCCCGGCGCATCGGGGTGACCTGGTCGTCGAGCTCGTCGGTGTCCCGGTACTTGTTCCGCCGGAGGCGCATGAGCGCCTTGCTGGCCGTGATGCTCCGGATCCATCCCCAGATGCTGCCGTCCCCCCGGTAGTTGCGGATGCTCCGGCAGACCTCGAAGAAGGTCTCCTGGACCACGTCCTCGGCATCCTCGGTGGTCCGGCAGATGCGCCGGGCCAGGTTGTACACCGGCCCCTCGAAGGCCCGGAAAAGGGTCTCGAGGGCCGCGGCGTCGCCGCTCCGGGCGCGGGCCAGGACGGCATCGGCGTTCGCCACCAGGGATGGATCCATGAAGAGCGCTCGAGTCATGGTGATCTAAAGATGCGGCATGGGCCGGGATCGTCGCAAACCGGACGCAGGAAAGGGGTCCGAGGTGTCGGACCGCCCGAGGCCGGGGTTCCGGGAGACCCGGCCATTGACTGCGCACACGAAACCACGAAAGGACGAAAGGGGGCGGTGGGCGCCCGGGGGTCCGCTCGCGGCGTCTGCGTCATAGTCGGTCCGCTGATCGCGAAAACGCGAAAGGAACTGAAAAACACGGGAGCGCCCGCTTGCGCGACAGCGCCCGCTAGCCCGGCCAGCATTGAAGAATTGTTCGTGGGCTCCCCTCACCCACGGCGCACGGAGCCCTTGGCGCAGCCCACAAAAACTGATGCTCCGAACCCACCGCGGATTCGGAGCCTGACCCACGTACGGAGTCTTTCGCGGCTTTTCTTCGCGCTTTCGCGTTTTCGCGATCCTGCCAGCACCCACCCCACCCTCACGACCCCGCGCAAGTCATCGGAGGCGCGCCCGCCACCACCCCCTTTCGTCCTTTCGCGGTTTCGTGTGCCGCTGTTCAGCCCGCCTGATCGCGGAGCCCCGCCGGTTCTGTATGCCCGATTTCGGCTATCTTTCCGGCATGACGACCCCCACCGATACCTCGACCTGGATCCACCACCTCGAAGACGAAGCGGATGCCGCGTTTCTCTATCGGGAGCTTGCCCGGTCGGAAGGCGATGCGCACCGCGCCCGGATCTATCGGGAGCTGGCGGAGGTCGAGGATCGGCACGTGGAGATGTGGCGGAAGTTGCTCGCGGAGCACGGCAATCCCGTCGGCGTGCCGTCGCCGTCGCGCGGGGCGCGGTTTCGGGCGTGGGTGGCCCGGCGCGTCGGCAGCGGCGTCCTTCTTCCGATGCTCCTCGAGGAGGAGGGGCGCGAGGTCAAGGGATACCTCCGGCTCTACCGCTCCGCCCCGGATGCCGAGGCCGCGCCCACGGCGCTCAGGCTCGCGCAGGAGTCGAAGGAGCATGCGGGCACCCTCGCGCAGCTCGCCGGCTCGAGCGGGGAGCCATGGCACAAGACCGGCGCCGGCGGTTTTCTCCGGAACGTCGTCTACGGCTTCAACGACGGCCTGACCGCCAACTTCGGCCTCGTGGCCGGGATGATCGGGGCACAGACGTCGTTCGACACCGTAGAGCATGCGCTGATCGTGGCCGGGCTCGCGGGCGTCGTCGCGGACGCACTGTCGATGGGGGCCTCGGGGTATCTCGCCGCGAAGAGCGAGCGCGAGGTCTTCGAGCACGAGATCGCCATGGAGCGTGAAGAGATCCGCCTCATGCCCGAGCTCGAGCGTGACGAGCTGAGCCTGCTCTACCAGGCGAAGGGAATCCCGACGGCGCAGGCGGAAGCGCTCGCGACGCAGGTCATGACGGATCCCGAGCAGGCACTCGCCGAGAAGGTGCGTGAGGAGCTCAAGATCGGCGAGGCGACGTCCACGCCGATGCGCGAGGCGTGGATCACCGGGACCGCGACGGCCCTCGGCGCGCTCATTCCCGTCGCGCCGTTCCTCTTCTCGACGGGACCGGGGGCGATCTGGACCTCCTTCGCCCTCGCGATGCTCTCCCACTTCGGCGTCGGCGCCGCACGCAGCTTCTTCACGGGACGGGGCGTATTCAAAAGCGGGCTCGACATGTTCCTCGTCGGCCTCGGGGTGGCCATCGCCGGGTACTTCCTCGGCGAGTGGGTCGTGAAGATCCTCTAGTGCCCACCCGGGACACGCTGCGCTTCGGACTCTGCTGCCAGTTCCTCGATGCACCAATCCGGTTCCGCACGGCGACGCATCGCTACGCTGGCGCGCTTCCGCCCGAGGTCCGCGCCGACTACCTGCGCGGGATCGCGCGCGACAACGCATCCGCGCTCCTTCAGGCGGTCGAGACGTGCGCCGGCCTCGGCATCGGGGCCTTCCGCATCAACAGCCAGATCCTGCCGCTCGGCACGCATCCGGCGAGCGGGTACTCGCTCGAGTCACTCGATGAGGACGGCTCGCTCCGGGAAGGGTTCCTCGCGGCGGGCGCGCGCGCCCGCGTGCTGGGCATCCGCCTGTCGTTCCATCCGGACCAGTTCGTAGTGCTCAACTCGGTGCGCGAGGAAGTCGTGGCGTCGTCCGTCCGGGAGCTCGACTTCCAGTCGCAGCTGGCCGCGCTCGTCGGCGCCGACACGCTGGTCCTCCATGGCGGCTCGCTGACGGGCGGGGCCGACGCGGCACTCGAGCGACTGGCGCGCGGGATCGATCGACTCGGCGCGGAGGCGCGCGGGCGGCTGGCGCTCGAGAACGACGACCGGCAGTTCACCCCCTCCGCCCTGCTGCCCCTCGCGCGCCGGAGCGACGTGCCGCTGGTGTACGACGTGCATCACCACCGGTGTCATCCCGACGGGCTCGACGTGGAATCGGCGACCGATGCCGCGGCGGAAACCTGGGGTGAGCGCGAAGCATGGGCACACATCTCGTCGCCGCGGGACGGCTGGTCCGCCCCGAACCCGCGCCCCCACGCCGACTACGTCGACCCCGACGATTTCCCGTCCGCGTGGCTCGGCCGGCGGCTCACGATCGATGTCGAGGCCAAGGCCAAGGAACGGGCCGTGGTCGCGATCATGGAGGCGCTCGCCGTCGGCGCGGGATGACCCTGCCCGCTCGACCGGTTACCTTCCCCGCGCCATGACCGACGCCACTTCCAGTTCGACCACCCCGGCCGCCCCGGCGGACGAGGTGTCCCGCCGCCGCACCTTCGCGATCATCAGCCATCCCGACGCCGGCAAGACGACGCTCACCGAGAAGCTCCTGCTCTACGGGGGCGCCATCCACCTCGCGGGCGCCGTCAAGGCGCGGCGCGCCCAGCGGCACGCCACCAGTGACTGGATGGCGCTCGAGCAGGAGCGCGGCATCTCGGTCACGTCCAGCGTGATGCAGTTCGACTACCAGGGATACAAGGTGAACCTCCTCGACACGCCGGGCCACGGCGACTTCAGCGAGGACACCTACCGCACGCTCGTCGCCGCCGACAGCGCCGTCATGCTGCTCGACAACCGGCGCGGCGTGGAGGAGCGGACGCGCCAGCTCTTCGACGTCTGCCGCATGCGTCGCACGCCGATCTTCACGTTCGTGAACAAATGCGACCGCGTCGGCGCGCCGCCCCTCCAGCTCATCGGCGACGTCGAGAACGACCTCGGCATCCGCTGCTACCCGATGACGTGGCCCATCTTCGGCGAGAGCCAGTTCCTCGGTGTGTACGAGCGATCGACGGAGCTCGTGCACCTGTTCGAACGGGGCGAAGCCCACGGAGCGGAGCGATCCGAAGCGCTGACCGGACCGCTCGACGACCCGGCCATCGCCGCGCGCCTCGGCTCGGCGATCGACACGCTCCGCGAGGAGCTCGAGCTGCTCGACATGGCGGGCGAGACGTTCGATCCCGACGCGGTCCTGGCCGGCACGCTCACGCCGGTCTTCTTCGGGAGCGCGCTCACCAACTTCGGGGTCGAGCCGTTCCTGCATGCGTTCCTGCCCCTCGCGCCGGCGCCGCTGCCGAGGGAAAGCAGCGCGGGGACCATCGGGCCGGAGACCGCCGGGTTCTCCGGATTCGTCTTCAAGATCCAGGCGAACATGGATCCGAAGCACCGTGACCGCATCGCCTTCCTGCGCATCGTCTCGGGGCAATTCGAGGCGGGAATGACGGCGCTGCATGTGCGCTCGGGGAAGCCGCTCCGCCTGGCCGCGCCGCAGCAGTTCCTCGCGCGCGAGCGCACGGCCATCGACGAGGCGTGGCCGGGGGATGTCGTGGGCCTGCACGACCGCGGCACGCTTCGCATCGGCGACACGCTCACGGGTGGTGACGTGCTCGAGTTCGCGAACATTCCCCGCTTCTCCCCCGAGCTCTTCGCGCGCGTGCGTCTCGCCGACCCGATGCGGCGGAAGCAGCTGGATACCGGGCTCAGGCAGCTGTCGGAGGAGGGTGCGGCGCAGGTCTTCTACGAGGACTCGATCGTGGGGCCGAGCCCGATCGTGGGCGCAGTGGGGCAGCTGCAGTTCGACGTGCTCCTGCACCGGCTCGAGCACGAGTACGGCGTCCCGGCGAAGCTCGAGCGCCTTGGCTTCTCGATCGCCCGATGGGTCGTGGGAGACGCCGACGAAATCACCCGCATCGGCGAGGGCTACGGCAAGCGCCTCGTGTATGACTCGCGAGGCGCCCCGCTCATTCTCTTCGAGAACGAGTACACCCTGCGCGGCACCCTCGAGCGCGAGACGCGCATCCAGTTCCACGCCGTGGCGCCGTGATTTGATTTTGAACCACGGAGGCGCGGAGGCACGGAGGCTGGCGTCGAGGTCGGGTGGGCTTGGACTGCACCACACGAAAACACGAAGGGACGAAAGGCTCCGATCGCCGATCCGCTTCGCCCGCCACGCCGGCATCGGGCGGTTTGTTTTCTGGATTGCCGAGAGGCTCCGTAAGATTGGCGAGCTGGGAGCCCAGAAAAACCATCGAACAAATGCGCGTCCAGCCAGCGGAGGCCGAAGGCGCACGGGACCTTTCGTGTTTTCGCGTTTTCGTGTGCGGCTTTTTTCTCCGCCCGATCCCGAATTCTGCTCTCTGCCGTCCTCCGCGACTCCGCGCCTCCGTGGTTCAACAACTACCCAACGACGAGATTGACGAGCCGGTTCGGGACGTGAATGACCTTCCGCACCGTCCGGTCGCCGATGAAGCGGCGGGTGGTGTCGTCGAGGAGGGCCGCGGCGACCGTGGCTTCCTCGCCCGCGTCGCGGCGGACGACGATCCGTGAACGGGTCTTGCCGCTCACCTGCACCGCCACTTCGACGCTGTCCTCCACCGTGAGCGACTCCTCCCACTCCGGCCAGCGCTCGTCGAAGACCGAGCCACCGTGGCCGAGGCGCTCCCAGCACTCTTCGGCGAAGTGGGGCGCGAACGGGGCGATCATGACGACGAGGTCCTCGACGATCCGCCGGTCCGCGCACCCGGCGTCCCGCAGCGTGTTCACCAGCTCCATGTACGCCGCGATCGCCACGTTGTAGCTGAGCCCCTCGATGGCCCCGTGCGCCCGCTTCATCGTTTCGTGCCACTTGATCTCGACGTGGCGCGGGAGGTCGGCGATGATGTTGCGCGTCGCCTCGCCGACGAGCGCCCAGACCTTGTCGAGGAAGCGCCGCGGGCCGGCGATGCCTTCGTCCCGGAAGTCGCCGCCTTCCTGGAAGGGGCCAAGGAACATCAGGTACATGCGGAAGGTGTCGGCGCCCCATTTCGCGATGTACTCGTCCGGCACGACCACGTTCCCGCGGGACTTCGACATCTTCGCCCCGTCCTTCACGATGAGCCCGTGCGCGCGGAACACCTTGAACGGCTCGTCGAAGTCCACGTGGCCGAGCTCCTCGAGCACCATCGCGATGAAGCGCGCATAGAGGAGATGCAGCACCGCGTGCTCGTTGCCGCCGATGTACGTGGCGACGGGACACCAGCGGCGCACGCGTTCGCGGTCGAACGGCCGGTCGTCGAAGTCGGTGCTCGTATACCGGAGGTAGTACCACGCCGAGTCGAGAAACGTGTCCGAGACGTCGGTCTCGCGGCGCGCGCGGCCACCGCAGCCCGGGCACGGGGTGTAGTACCACTCCTCGTGCCGGGCGAGCGGGGAGATGCCGCTGTCGTCGGGGCGGAAGTCCTCGATCTCGGGAAGAAGCACCGGAAGGTCGGACTCCGGCACAGGCACTGCGCCGCACGTGTCGCAGTACACGATCGGGATCGGCGGGCCCCAGTAGCGCTGCCGGGAGATGCACCAGTCGTGGAGCCGATAGTGCACCTTGCCCTTCCCCGCCCCGCTCGACTCGAGCCAGCGGATGATCGCCGTCTTCCCCTCGTCCGCCGGCATGCCCGTGAAGCGCTCGGATTCGATGAGCCGCCCGTCGTCATCGATGACCTGGACGATCGGCAGCCGGAATTTCTCGGCGAACTCGTGGTCCCGCTCGTCGTGGGCGGGGACGGCCATGATCGCACCCGTGCCGTAGCCCATCAGCACGTAGTCGGCGACCCACACGGGAATGCGCCGGCCGGTGGCGGGATTCCGCGCGAAGGCTCCGGTGAAGACGCCCGTCTTCTCCTTGTCCATCACCTTCCGGCTCACGAGGTCCTTCGAGAGCGTGGCCGTGCGGTAGGCATCCACGACCTCCCGCTGGCCCGGCGTCACGATCGCGTCGACGAGCGGATGCTCCGGTGCCAGGACCATGAAGGTGGCGCCGAAGATGGTGTCGGGGCGGGTGGTGTAGACCTCGATCGCGCGGGTGGCGTCCACCGGAAACACGATCTCCGCGCCCTCGGACCGGCCCAGCCAGTTGCGCTGCGCGGTGGCCGTGGTCTCGGACCAGTTCATCCTGGCCGGATCGTCGAGATTGGCGAGGAGCCGGTCCGCATATTCGCTGATCCGGAAGAACCACTGCTCGAGAATGCGCTGCTCGACCAGGGCGTCGCACCGTTCGCAGCGGCCGCCCACCACCTGCTCGTTGGCGAGCACCGTCTTGTCGTTGGGGCACCAGTTGACGGCGGCGGCCTTCTTGTACGCCTTTCCAGCCTTCAGGAGCTGAAGGAAAAGCCACTGGGTCCAGCGGTAGTAGGCGGGATCGGTGGTGGCGAGCTCGTGGCGCCAGTCGAACATCCCGCCGATGCGCGTGAGCTGCCGGCGGAAATTGGCGATGTTCTGCGGGATGAGCTTTCCCGGATGGGTGCCGACCTTGAGCGCGAAATTCTCGCTGTGAATCCCGAACGCGTCGTAGCCCATCGGCTCGAAGACGTCGTACCCCTGCAGCCGCTTGAACCGTCCGAAGACATCGCTCCCCGTGAAGGCGAACATGTTCCCGACATGGAGGCCCTCGGCCGAGGGATAGGGGAACATCATGAGGTTGAAGAAGGGGCGTTCGGCGCCATCGAGATCGGGTGCGTTGGTACCGCGCTCGGCCCAGCGCTGCTGCCACTTCGGCTCTACGATCTCGGGATGGTACGACTGGTCCACGGGGGTCTGCGTATCACTCATCGGTCACTGCGGGTCGGGGAGGCTCGCCGGGCGAAACGGCAAATCTATCGGGTGCACCGGCTTAGTGCCACGTGACGGGATGTGACCGGCATCATCGCCTGCCGGTGGCGCGCTCGCCACTTTGGCATGCGGGAACGGGCGGCGGCGGGTGGCGTGCAGGCGGCGGAACGGGCTACCTTAAGCCGACTCCCTACCGAGAGCCCCACCCGGAGACATGGCTGCCGACCACCTGAACCTGACGCGCGCCCTGCATCGCGTGGGCGCGCTGGCCGTACTTGCCCTCACCGCGCTCGCCGGCGTTGCGATGTGGCTGATCGCGCGTCGGGCCGCGCCGGCCGGGACCGACATCGCGCAGATCGTGCTTCCCGGGCTCCTGGCGTTCACGGTCGGGGCCGCGCTCCTCGAGCTGGTGATGGTCCGGTGGCTGCGGCGCCAGATCGTCGAGCCGCTCGTGATGGCGGAAATGGTGGCGTCGCGCGTGGCCCTCGGCGACCTGACCGCCACCAGCTTCACCGCGAACGGCCACGGCACCCGCGGGGGCCAGCTGCTCGTGAGCGTGTCGGGGATGGTGACCGCACTGCGCGGACTGACCGGCGCCATCCAGAACGCGTCCACCGACGCCGCCGCGATGGCCGAGGAGATCGCGGCGTCGACCGAAGAGATGACGGCGTCCACCGAGGAGGTCGCGAGCACCACGGGCGAGCTCACCGAGCGCGCCAACCAGCAGGCGCTGATCGTCCGCGCCGCGGCAGACGACGCGGGCAAGATCCTCACGATCTCGCAGGATCTCGCGGCGGGCGCCGTGCAGGCAGCGGACCGGAACGCGGCCCTCGCCCGCGCCGCGCGGGCACACAAGGCCAGGCTCGACGCCAGCACGGCCGAGCTCGAGCGCCTGACGGAGGAAGTCGAGCGCGGCGCGGCCGAAGCCGATGCGCTGGCCGCCGCGTCGGGAGAAATCGAGAAATTCATCACGCAGACGAAGGCGATCGCCAAGCAGACCCACATGCTCGCGCTCAACGCCTCGATCGAGGCCGCGCGGGCCGGCGAGGAAGGCAAGGGCTTCAGCGTGGTCGCCGAGGAAGTGCGAAAGCTCGCCAGCCAGGCGGCACAGGCGGCGGCCTCCACGAGCAATACGGTGCAGGTGGTGCTCGACCGGGTGCAGACCGCGAGGGAGCGACTCCTCCGGCTCGGGCAGGGAGGGATGCTGGCGCGGGATGCCGCACATGCAGCGGCGGACGGGCTGCTCAACGTGGCCACCGAGGCGGAGGAGAATGATCAGTGGACCCGCCGCATTTCGACTTCGGCTGACGAGGTGCGGGGGCTGATCGAGGGGATCGCGGGCCGGATGCGCGAGGTGTCCGCCGGCACCGAGGATTATGCGGCGGCGGCCGAAGAGATCGCAGCCGCGGCGCAGCAGCTGAACGCGTCCACCGAGGAGATTTCCTCGTCCGCAGGGCACCTCGCGGATGCGGCAGAAAAGCTCACCAGCGCGGTCGGAGGATTTCGCCTCTCGTAGCTGCGCCAAGCGCCCAAGGAGGGGACATGAGTCGAGGCCGATTCCTGATCGCTGCCATCATCGCGATCATCAGCCTGGTAGCGTATTTCGGGAAGAGCAGCGAGAACCCGGTCACGGGCGAGGTCCAGCGCGTCGGTGACATCACGCCGGACCAGGAAGTGGCGCTCGGCCTCCAGGCGGCGCCGGAGATGGCGCAGCAGTTCGGTGGGCTGAGTCAGAGTGCCGAGGCACGGCAGCTGGTCACCGATGTCTGCGCGCGGCTCGTCTCCCGCAGCAGCGTTCAGGCGAGCACCGAGTATTATCGCTACGACTGTCACCTCCTGGCGGACCAGAACACCGTGAACGCCTTCGCGCTCCCGGGCGGCCAGGTCTTCATCACCGAAGCGCTGATGCGCCGACTCGACACCGAGGGACAGCTCGCGGGGGTGCTCGGGCACGAGATCGCCCACGTGGTCGGCCGGCACGGCGCGGAGCACATCGCGAAGCAGCAGCTGACGCAAGGTCTCACCGGCGCGGCCGTCCTGGCGACGTATGACCCCAACAACCCGTCGAGCCAGGGAAGCGCGGCCGTCGCCATGATGATCGGACAGCTGATCAATATGAAGTTCGGGCGGGAGGACGAGCTCGAGTCGGATCGCCTCGGCGTCCGCTTCATGGGGGAGGCCGGCTACGATCCTCGTGGGATGGTCAAGGTGATGCAGATTCTCGCCGAGGCAGGCGGCGGCGGGCGGCAGCCGGAGTTCTTCAGTACGCACCCGAGTCCCGAGAACCGGATCGGTCGGCTCGAAGAGGCCATCGCGGCGGAATTTCCGGGTGGGGTGCCGGCGGGGTTGGAGCCGTAGCGGGCGGAACGTTCGAGTGGTGAATAACGACGGAAGGACGGAAGGACGGAAAGACGGAAGGCGCGGGTTGGATGCTGGACCTCCATCCTCCAGCCCTTCCGTCCTTCCGTCCTTCCGTCCTTCCGTCCTTCCGTCCTTCCGTCTTTCCGTCTTTCCGTCTTTCCGTCCGACTGTACTACCGCCCGACTACTACCCCCGCCCCCTCGCCCGATCCCACGCATCCCGCACCGCCGCCTTGATATCATCCCACGTGCTCGTGTTGTCCTTGCGAAATTCGTAGCGATCCCATCCGGCGCGGAGCTCGGTCTCGACTTCGTCCCAGGATCGCTCGCCAAGCCGCGTCGCCGATTCGAACCCATAGCGATAGGCGGGACGAAAGCGCTCGTAGTAGTCGGCGCCGATCGTGTAGGGGCGGCTCGAGAAATTCTCGTTCCAGTAGTTGTCTTCCGTCTCCCAGGCGGCGAGCCACGTCGGATCCGAGGCCTCACGGTCCACGGCATCGGCCGCGCCGCGCTCGGCGTCGAGCCGGCGATCACGATCTGGTCCCGTCATTTCGTCTCCTCCTTGAGGACTGCGGCAGAGTCGGCCGTTCCAGGCGCAACGCGGCAGGGCCCGCTCGTCGTGTCGGCCACTGCGAGCTTCTCGGCCGGCGCGAGCGTATCGCTCGCCACGGGCGGACGTGGCGTCGAGGCCACGGGGCGCGGTCCCATCGGCTGGGTGCAGAGGCGCTCGGCGGCCTCGAGGGTATCGCTCGGCAGCGTGGGCGCGATCACCTGACGAGGCACGTTCGCCTCGGGCGGGAGCTTCCGGCCCTGGAGGGTGTCGCTCGGCAGGGTCGGGGCCACCTGGGCGCTCGCCCCCGCAGTGTCGGCGGCGAGGGCAATGAGCGCCGCCCCGGCGGAGCGGGCAATCAGTCGCAACATGGGTCCTCCTCGGGAGTGGACATCTCCCGGACGTTACTCCCGTCCGGCGCCTTCCGGCTGTGACCGGCGGCACCCGCCCCCATGCTATCTTGCCGCATGGCGGCGCCGACACCTCCTGTCCCCGACACCATCCCTCGCGGAGCGCGGATCACCGCGCTCCGCGCGGCATTCCGGACCGTCGGCACGGTGGCGCCCGGCGTGGCTGCACGCTGGGCCGAATCGCTGTTCTGCCGGCCACCGCGCCAGGAGGCCCGGCCGCTGGAGGAAGCATTTCTCGCCACCGGACGAGCCGTCACGGTCGCCACCAGGTGCGGGCCACTCAGCGCGTGGGAGTGGGGCGAAGGTCCGCTGGTCGTGCTCGCACACGGGTGGGGAAGCCGCGCCGGCCGATGGGCCACACTGGCACCCCTGCTCGCGGCGGCAGGCTTCCGGGTGCTGACCTACGATGCGCCGGCGCATGGCCGCTCGCCGGGCCGCATCGCTTCGCTGCCCGAGTTCGCCGATGCGCTGCTCCGCGTGGTGGAGGCACATGGCCCCGCGCACGGCGTGATCGGGCACTCCCTCGGTGGTGCGGCGATCGCCGTCGCGCTCGACCGCGGGCTCGAGGCGGGGCGCGCCGTGCTGATCGCGGCCCCCTCGAACCCCGAGGTGTTCGCGGACCGCTTCGCCTCGGTCCTCGGAATTCCGCCCGTGGTGCGCCGGACGATGCAGGCCAATCTCGAACGGCGGCTCGGCGTGGAGTGGAAGCAGCTGCATCTTCCGTCGATCGCCGCGCGACTGGAGGTGCCCGCTCTGATCGTGCAGGACATCGACGATCCGGACGTGAGCGTGGCCGATGCCGAGGCGATTCACGGTGCCTGGCCGAGTGCGGAGCTGCTGGTGACGTCCGGCTATGGCCACCGCGCCGTCATCCGGGCACCGGAGATCATGCGCCGCACGGTCGAGTTCATGGCGTCCGGCCGATGATCGTCATGGACCGCGAGAACCTCTTCGCGCGCGGCTGGTCCCACGTCGTCTCGACGGCCAACGACGTCGAGGAGCTCGAGGCGTTCCGCATCGCCGTCGGAGCGCCGCCGCAGGCACTGCAGGTCGCGAACCGGCGGTGGCCGCATCTCGACCTCCACGGGGAACCGCGACGGCTCGCGCTGAAGGCCCCCGGGGTCGTCGTGGTGGAGCGCACCGCCGATCTCATCCGTTACGTCCGCGCCCACCGGGGACTAACTTCCCGCGCATGATCCAGCTTCTCCTCAACGCGGATCTGTACACGCCGGAGCCGCTCGGGCACCGCCACGTGCTGGTGGCGGCGGGTCGCGTGCTTTGGGTCGGGACGGACCCGATGGCGCTTCCGGCCGCGCTGGACGCCGACGTCACCGATCTCGACGGCGCCCGGCTCATCCCGGGGCTGATCGACTGCCACGCACACCTGACCGGGGGCGGCGGCGAGGCGGGTCCGCACACGCGCGTACCACCGGTGCCGCTGAGCCGGTTCACGCAGGGAGGGACCACGACGGTCGTCGGCGTGCTCGGCACCGACGACGTCGTACGGACCCCGGCCGAGCTGGTGACGGCGGCACGCGCGCTCGAGGAGGAAGGGCTCACGGCCTTCACGCTGACGGGCGGCTATCACCTTCCGCCCGCGACGGTGACCGGAAGCGTTCGCGGGGACATCGTGCTCATCGATCGCATCATCGGGATCGGCGAGGTGGCGCTGAGCGACCACCGCTCGAGCCAGCCCACCCTCGATGAGCTGCTCCGGATCGCGGCCGAGGCGCACGTCGGCGGGATGATGACGGGCAAGGCGGGCATCGTGCACCTGCACCTGGGCGATGGTCGCCGCGGCCTCGAGCTCGTCCGCGAGGCGCTCGAGCGGAGTGAGCTGCCTCCCTCGGTGTTCCAGCCGACGCACGTGAACCGCAATCGCGCGCTCTTCAAGGAGGCGTGCGCGCTCGCGGAGCACGGCTCGGTGATCGATATCACGGCCTTCCCTGTGGGACCCGACGAGGATGCGTGGCCGGCGGACGAGGCCCTGGTCCGCTATCTCGACGCGAAGCTTCCGCCCGGCAACGTCACGGTGAGCAGCGATGCGGGCGGCTGCCTTCCGGAGTTCGATGCCGACGGACGGGTCGCATCGATGGACGTCGGTCGCCCGGCGGCGCTGGGCGCGGCGCTCCGCACGCTGCTCGACCGCGGCGAGCCGCTCGCCCGCGTCCTTCCCGCGTTCACGGCCAACGTGGCGCGGCTGCTCCTTCTTCCCCGCAAGGGACACATCGCCTCGGGCGCCGACGCCGATCTCGTCGTGCTGGACGCCTCGGGGGGCATTCGCGACGTCATGGTGAGAGGTCAATGGCACGTACGAAACGGTCACGCGATTCGGCGCGGAACTTTCGAGGGTCTGGCGATCTGATCGAGCCGGCGGATCCCGATGTCCGGGACACGCTGGGCAGCGGATTCGTCATCCCGGTGGGCGGCGCGGAGGAGAAGGTGGGGGACATCATGATCCTCC
This sequence comes from Gemmatimonadales bacterium, assembly GCA_036741715.1. Taxonomy (GTDB): domain Bacteria; phylum Gemmatimonadota; class Gemmatimonadetes; order Gemmatimonadales; family GWC2-71-9; genus CAMLLJ01. Next base: position 503 of record DAINRR010000037.1, on the reverse strand, counting down.
GGCGCTTCGTGGCCCTCTGCGGCGGGCCGTCGGCGCGGCTCGCGATCATCCCGACCGCCTCGGAGCTCACCGATACGGGGCAGAAGTACGCGACGCTCTTCGCGACCCTCGGCGCGGCGGAGACCGTGATCCTCCCGATCACCGATCGCAGCCACGCCATGGACCCGAACCACGTCGAGCCGCTCGAGAACGTCGACGGGATCTTCCTCACGGGGGGGAATCAGCTGCGGCTCTCCACGCTGATCGGCGGGACCGACGTGGCGCGGGCGATCCGCCGGAGGAACGCCGCCGGGGTCCACGTTGCCGGCACGTCGGCGGGCGCGGCCTTCCTCTGCGAGCACATGATCGCATTCGGCCGTGAGGGCGCATCGCCGCGTGCCAAGATCGTGACGCTCGCACCGGGCCTCGGGCTCACCAACCGCGTCATCATCGATCAGCACTTCCGCCAGCGCGACCGGCTCGGCCGGCTCCTCACGGCCATCAGCTACAACCCCTTCGCGATC
>DAINRR010000036.1:16592-27353 GCA_036741715.1 Gemmatimonadales bacterium | reverse complement strand
CCGAGCCGGATGCGCACGATGTCGCCCACGTTGACCGCGCGCGCACGCTTCACGTCGGCCTCGTTCACTTCGACCTTGCCGCCGGCGATCGCATCCGCCGCGAGCGCGCGCGTCTTGAAGAACCGCGCGGCCCAGAGCCACTTGTCGAGCCGGACCCGCTCGTCGTCGCGGTCGGCACCGGCGGGGCCGCGGTTGTCGCGTGCAGGGGACATGTATTCATTCTAGCATCGACATCCGATCGCGTGCAGTGCGGCCGCGCGGGTGGTACGCTCCGTGCGTCATCCCGCCGCGTCCACCCACACGTCCACGAATCACGAGGTGCCGCAGTGGTTTCGCTCTTCGCGCTCTCGCTCGCGCTCCTGTCCCCGCGCACCCTCCATCCCCAGCCGGGTCCGCTCGTGATCGCGCCGCAGGCGGCGGATTCCGCGCTCGGCGCGGCGCGGGACGCGATCGCGCGCGGCCTTTCCTGGCGCGCGAGCCGCCTTCTCGGTCCGGTGCTCGCCGATCCGGCCCGACGGACGCCGGAAGCGCTGATGCTCGCGGCACGAGCGGCAAGCGGCTGGGGAGGATGGGCGGAAGTGGAACGGCTCCTCGGGGATGCACCCTGGCTCGATTCCGCGTTCGACGGCGAGGGCCGCGCACTCCTCGCGCGGGCCGCGCTGGGGAGGCGGGCCGACAGCGCGGCCGCGGCGCATGCGGCGCTCGCGGTGCGGGCGGCACCCGACTCGCTGCAGCGCGGCGAACGCCTCGTGCTTCTCGCGCGCGCGCTCGACCGGCTGGACTCGCTTCCGCGGGCCGCGAGCGCCTACGCGGAAGCGGCCACACTGCTGCCGGAACTCAACCAGTGGCTCATCTTCCGCGCGGCGATCGTGACGGCGGACGCGGGTGCGCGGGAGCAGCTCTTCGCGGCGATCGCCTCGCCCGTCGCGCGAGGGAAGCTCGCGGCAGCTCGCGCCGAGGCGCTCGGCCGCTCCCTCGATTCAGCCGGCGCGGCCGAGGCGTACGCAGCGCTCGGCGACTGGCCGGCGGCCTATCGCTATCGCCTCTCCGCCGCCCGGGGAGACTCCGCGCGAGCGGCCTTCCGATCCGAGCTCGTGGCGGCCGTCCGGACGAAGCCGGGCACGGCGCAGGCGCGCGCGGCCGTCGCCGTGCTCGACGGGAGCTTCGAGCCGCTCGGCCCGGAGCTCGAGCTGAGCATCGGGCGGGCGCTCGCGAGCGGCGGCAGCTCCTCGCGGGCGGTAGCGGCGTTCCGGAAAGGACTCGCCGGTGCCGGCGGCGGTACGTCTCGTGACCGGTACGACTATGCCCGGCACCTTTTCGCGCTCGGGCGGTACGAGGAGGCGGCCGCACAGTTCGCACGGGTCACCGAGCCCGCTTCGCTCGCCGCGTCCGCGGCCTACCAGCGCGCCCGCTCGCTGGTGCGCGACGGGAACCTGACCGCCGGGCGGACCGCCCTCCGCGCCATTGGGCGGCGCTTCCCGCAGGAAACCGAGGCGCCGGCCCTCGCGCTCTTTCTTCTCGGTGACCTCGCGACCGACGAACGCCGCGATGCCGCCGCGCGCGAAGCGTTCCGCGCGGTGGTCACGCGCCACCCGCGTGCGTCGGTCGCGGCCGGAGCCGCGTTTCGCGCCGCGATCATCGCATTCATCGACGGCAGCGCGCGGACGGCCGCTGCCGAGTTCGACGCGCTCGCCGAGCGGTATCCGACGAGCGCGGAAGCCACTGCCGCTCGCTACTGGGCGGGCCGCGCGTGGCACGCGGCGGGGGATACCGCGACGGCACGCGCGCGATGGCGCGAGACGACCGCGCGCGACCGCGCAGGGTATTACGGTGGACTTGCGAGCCGACGCCTTGGCGTGCCTCCCTGGGTGCCGGACGCGGTTCCGGACACGTTCGTGCCGGTTCCGGATGCGGAGGCGTCGCTCGACCGGGCCGAGCGCCTCGCGAGCCTCGGTCTCGACCGCGAGGCGGGATGGGAACGGGACGCGGTGCAGGCGGCGGATGGCAGTGCGGAACGCCTCCTGGCGGTGGCCAACGCCTTCCGTTCGCGCGCGATGGCCTCGCGCGGCATGCGGCTGACCTGGCGCGCGATTTCGGCGGGAGCGGCGACCGATGCGCGCACCTACCGGCTGCTGTATCCGCTGGTGCATCAGGAGCCGCTCGATCACGAAGCGCGCGCGCGCGGCGTCGATCCCAGCTTCGCGGCCGCGCTGATCCGGCAGGAATCCAACTTCACGCCCGGCGCGACGTCGGCTGCCGGTGCCCGGGGGCTCATGCAGGTGATGCCGGCGGTCGGGCAGGCGGTGGCACGCGGGCTCCGGTTTCCAGTCTGGGACCCGGTGCTGCTGTACCAGGCGGACGTGAACGTGCAGCTCGGCATGGCCCACCTGGCGGAGCTGCTCGAACGGTACGATCGCCCGGTGGACGTGCTCGCGGCCTACAATGCCGGCGCGTCGCGCGTCGAGCGGTGGAAGGACAAGCGGGGAGTCGGGGATCCGGAGCTTTTCGCCGAGCGGATCCCCTACGCCGAGACCCGGGACTACGTCCGGATCATTCAGCGGACCGCGGAGTTCTATCGGAGCCTCTACACGTGGGGCCAGGAGCCCCTGTCCTTCGCTCCGGCGGTGGCGGCCCCCTGACGGGTTGGATCCGGCGCGCCGGATCTTAGATTGCAGGAGCGTCAGTCCCCGCCACCGGGCCCCCAGATGCCTCCGACCATCCCACGAGCATTCGCCGAGGCCGCGGCGATCCTCGACAGCATCAACGAGCTCTTCATCGCCACCGATCGCGACTGGCGGGTGACGTACGTCAACCGCAAGGCGGCGGAGTACCTCTCGCTCGTCGATCTCGAGCCCGCCGACCTGCTGGGCCACGTCATCTGGCGCCGCCTTCCATTCCTCATGCACACCCGGTTCTTCGTGGCCGCGCAGCGCGCGATGGCGGAGAACACGGAAGTCGAGGTCGAAGCCTCCATCGAGCGGCTCGACCGCTGGTTCGTGTCCCGGATCGCGCCGACGCCGGACGGCATGGTCAGCTATACGCGAGACGTCACCAGTCGGCGACGCGCGGAGGAAGCGGCGCGCACCAATGCCGAACTGGTCCAGGCACTGATCGGCTCCACGACCGATCCGGTCTTCGCCAAGGACCTCGAAGGGCGCTACGTGATGGTCAATCAGGCCACCGCGGCGGCGATCGGGGTCCCTCCCGATCGCATCGTCGGCCGCACCGACGCCGAGCTGCTCGAGCCGGACCTGGCCGAGCGGCTCGCAGCGAACGACCGCGCCGTCATCGCCGGTGGGAACTCGCTCCGTTCCGAAGAGCGCATCCTCACGCCACAGGGGCAGCGGCTCTTCGAGGCCCAGAAGACGCTCTACCACGATCTCGACGGCCGCCCCGCCGGGATCATCGGTATCGCACGCGACATCACCGAACGGCGGGAGGCCGAGGATCGCGCCGAACGGGAGCGGGAGGACCTGCAGGAGCGGGTGGCGGAGCTCCGCACACTCATCGAAGCGCTTCCCGTGGGTATCGCGGTCGCCCTCGATCCCGACGCACGCCAGATCACGGCCAACACGGCGCTCTCCGAGATGTTCGGTGTAGCGCCGGGAATGAACCCTTCACTCACCGGCATCGAGGGGTCCCTCCTTGGCTATCGCGTGCTCCGCGATGGCCGTGACATTCCCGCGACCAGCCTCCCCATCCAGCGGGCCGCGCGCGGCGAGTCCGTGCGCGGCGAGGAGGTGGACATCGTCCACGCCGATGGGAGCCGGCGCGTCCTCCTCTGCAGCGCGGCGCCGCTCTTCACGCGCGAGGGGAAAGCGCGCGGCGCCGTAGCCACGCTCCTCGACATCACGGGGCGCCGGAGGGAGGAACGCGCCCAGCAGCTCATCGCGGAGGCGACCGCGGCGCTCAATTCCTCGCTCGATGTCGGCGAGACGCTCGCGGCGGTGGCCCGGATGGCGGTCCCGGCGCTCGCGGACTGCTGCATCGTCGATCTGCTCGCCGAGAACGGTGAGCTCGACCGCGTGAGACTGGTGACGGCCGGGTGCGCCCAGGACGAGGCGCTCCTCGCGCAGGCCCGCCGCTTCCCGCCCTCGCTCGGGAGTGACGATCAGGCGATCGCCCGGGCGATCCGCTCGCGGCAGCCGGTCCTCGTGCGGCAGGTGACGCCGGAATCGCGCCGTCGGGTGGCGCGCGATGCGGAGCACCTCGGGTATCTCGAGGCCATCGGCGCGATCTCCCTGATCTCGGCGCCCCTCGTGGCGCACGGTGCCGTGCTCGGCGCCCTCACGTTCTGCTTCACCACGTCGGGTCGCCGCTACGATGAGCATGACGTCGGGGTCGCGCGGAACCTCGCCGACCGGGCTGCCCTCGCGGTGGTCAATGCGCGGCTCTACGAGGCGGCGCAACGGGAGGTCGTGCGGAGCGCGCGCGCGGAGGCCGACGTGTCGCGCTGGGCCAACATCTTCCGGCACGCGGGGTGGGGAGTGCTGATCGGCGATGCGACGGCGACCGAGCTGCAGGCCGTCAATCCCGCCTGCGCGCGCATGCACGGCTATGAGCCCGAGGAGCTCGTCGGGCGGCCGATCTCCGATCTCGTCGCCCCGGGATCGCGCGATCTCATCGCGCAGAACGCCGAGATCGCGCGGCAGCGCGACCGGGTCGTGTTCGAGCTCCGGAACATCGGGCGGGACGGCGTCGAGTTCCCGGTCCTGGTGGACCTCACGGCGATCCGGGACGAGAACGGAATCGTCCAGTGCTTCGCCGCGAACGTCCAGGACCTCACGGAGCGGACGCGCGCCGAACAGCAGGTGCGACAGGCCCAGAAGATGGAGGCCCTCGGCCGGCTGGCCGGCGGCGTGGCGCATGACTTCAACAACATCCTCATGGCCATCATGGGGTTCGCCGACTACCTCGTCGACTCGCTCGAGGAAAGCGACGGGCGCCGCGTGGATGCCGAAGAGATCCGGAAGGCCGCGGAGCGGGCCGCCGCGCTGACCGGCCAGCTCCTGGCGTTCGGCCGGCCGCAGGTCGCGCGACAGCAGGTCACCGACCTCAACCGGGTGGTGCGGGACATGGAGCTCATGCTCCGCTCCGTGCTCGGCGAGCGCGTGCGGCTCGTCACCCGGCTCACGCCCGAGCTGGGCGGTGTCGCTGCGGATCGCGGGCAGCTCGAACAGGTGGTCATGAACCTCGCGCTGAACGCTCGCGATGCGATGCCGGGCGGCGGGCGACTCGAGGTCTGGACCGAAGAAGCGGACCTCGACAAGGACGAGGCGTACCGGTCCACCGGTCTCCAGGTTCCGAGCGGCCGCTACGTGCTCCTCAAGGTGCACGACTCCGGCCATGGGATGACGCCGGAAGTGCGCGCCCGCATCTTCGAGCCCTTCTACAGCACACGCAACTCCTCACAGAACAGCGGGCTCGGGCTCTCGGTGGTCTACGGCATCGTGACCCAATCGGGCGGCTTTCTCTGGGTCGACAGCAAGGTGGGCCAGGGCACCACGTTCACGATCTGCTTTCCACGCGCGGCGGGAACGCTCGAGGCCTCCGCCGCGCCGCGCGCGAGCGTTGCGCCGGGGGGCACGGAAACCATCCTCGTCGTGGAAGACGAGGAGACCGTGCGGACGCTGGCCGGGAGGGTCCTCTCGGACGCCGGCTATGGCGTCATCCGCGCGGCCGACGGATCGGAAGCCTACGGCATCGTGCACGATGGCGAGCGCGTTGACCTCGTGCTCAGCGACATCGTGATGCCGCGGATGAGCGGGGTGGAGCTGGCGGAGCGGCTGGCCGCCATCCGCCCGGAGCTGCCGGTCGTCTTCATGTCGGGGTATACCGGAACCGAGCTCATGCCCGGCGTCCAGGCCGCTGCCGCGTACCTGCAGAAGCCGTTTGCGGCGGACAGCCTGCTCCAGCGGATTCGTGAGGTCCTGGACCGCCGGACCGCCGGCATTCCGCGTGGTCATCGGTCACATAATGCCGGCGCTGAGGTCCCGATAATGAGCGCGCCGGATTTCACTCCGGAAAGGGAGGATGGATGAAGCGAATGCTCGCCACCGCGGCCGCACTGGCGGCCCTGACTGCGTGCGAACCCGAGTACCACGAGTCGGCCGGGAGCGCAGATGTGACAGGGGACGCAGCGGCGGGTGCCGCGCCGGAGCATCATCTCGAAGTGACCGGAGGCGCCGACACCGCGGCGATCTCGGGCCGGGTCCCGGGGGACTCGGGTGCCACGATTCACCATCCTGCGGCGGATGGCAATTCAGGCCGGCCGCCCGATGAGCGGGCCAGCCGGCCGCTCCCGGAAGCAGCGGGAGGTCGCAGGGCAGAGTAGTGAAGGGGGACACATGAAACGGATGTTGACGACGGCCGCGATGCTCGCGATGCTCGCGGCCTGCAATCCTGATGGGGCAGGGGACCGGGAAACAGGCGCCGTCGACGGCGATTACCAGACGAGGGCGGGCGGCCCGCTGGACTCGGCCGCGGCCACCGGAACGAGCGGGGTCGGCACCACCGGCGCGGCCGCGAACGGCAGCGGAGATACGCGCGCCGCGGCCGGAGAAACCGGCGCACTCAACGATGCCGGCATTCTCTCGCGCATAGCGGTATCGAACCAGATGGAAGTACAGGAAGCGCAGCTGGCGCAGCGCCAGGCGCGGAGCGCCGGGGTCAAGGAGCTCGCGCGCACGCTCGAGCGGGATCACTCCGCCAGTCTGGAGAAGGTGAAGGGGATGCAGGCACGCACGGGTGGCCAGACGGATGCGGCCAACCGGGCGGCGGGCCTCGAGGACGCGCCTGCCGACAACGCCGACCTGGCCGGCAAGACGGGCGCGGATTTCGACAAGGCCTTCCTCGACCGGCAGCAGACGCTGCACGAGGAGAACATCAGGAACTTCGAAAACCAGTACCTCTCGGCCGCGCAGGATGCCGAGCTTCGGACGCTGATTCAGCAGACGCTGCCAACGCTGCGCCAGCACCTCTCGATGATCGAGCGGCTGCAGGACCAGCAGTAACACTCGCGAGGACGCCATGGAAAGCAGGGCCAAGCTGCTCGGGCATCCGATCCATCAGATGCTGATCGTCTTTCCGCTCGGACTGCTGGCGACGGCCGTCGTCTTCGACGTCATCGGGCTGTTCCGGAGCGACGGTGTGTGGGAGCTGATGGCGTATTACATGATCGCCGCAGGCGTCCTCACGGGGCTCGTGGCCGCCGTCTTCGGGGCCATCGATTACTTCGCCATTCCGCGCGGAACGCGGGCCCGCTATGTGGGCACCCTTCACGGGGTCGGGAACGTGGCAGTCGTCGCACTCTTCGGTGCGAGCTGGCTGCTGCGCCGGGTCGAGCCCGGGAACCCGCCGTTCGAGGCGATGATCTTCTCGTTCCTCGGCTTTCTCCTCGCCGCCGCGACCGGTTGGCTCGGTGGCGAGCTGGTGGACCGGCTCGGTGTGGGCGTCGATGATGGCGCGCACCTGAATTCGCCCAGTTCGCTCTCGGGCCGGCCGGCTGGAGAGAATCGGTCGCTTTCCGGCTTCAACGGGCCGGAGCGCCGCTTCGGCGCGGCGGCCGCCTACGCCGGAGCAGAGCGCCGGGCCAGGTAGCAGCTCCGGCAGCGGCGATTACGCGGGTACCGCCCGCGGGGCACGGGCAGCAGGCCGGTCCCACGGGCGGAACTGCATGGTGCCTGACTGCCCGCCCTCGGGCACCGTGGATATATTCCGCCCGTGCCAGCATCCCACCGGCCAGGCAAGACTTCTTTTCCCGATCAGCGGACGCTCCTCACCTGGCTTTTCGGTGGGCGACTGGTCATCGCGCTCGCGACGCTGATCGCGGGTGCGCTGGTCTGGACCAGCCTTCCGCAGCTGTCGTTCATCGCCAGCGTCGCGGTCATCCTCGCGCTCGTCATCACCGGATACGGGGCGTGGCAGCTGCGGAATCCGCTGTGGGAGCCGGGGCCCACCTTCCTCGCCGCGCAGTTCATCGTCGATCTTGGGCTGATCACGCTCCTCGCCCGGTTCCTGGGACCGACGAGCGGCGCAGCCCCTGCGCTCTACGTGCTGCTGATCGCCGCGTACGCCGTGATCGTGCCGATCGGCTTCGGGATCACGATGGCCATCGCGGCGTCCGGGGTGTTCGCGATCGACGTGATCCGGGCCAGCGGCCCCGATGCCGCGCTCTGGGCGCAGGTGCTCGTCTTCAACCTCGTGTTCGCGGTGGTCGCGATTCTGGGCCATCGACTTCGGGCGGCGGGGCTCGAGGCCCATACCCTCGAAACCGAGCTCGAGCGGGTCCGGCTCGAGGCGGACGTGATCCTTCGCAATATCCGCTCGGGAGTGGTGACGGTGGATCCGCACGGTCGCCTCGCCTTCATGAATCCGACGGCCCAGCAGCTCCTGCACATCGACGGCGAAGCGATGCTCGGGGAGCCGGTGCTCGACCGACTCAAGGGCCGCTCGTCCGAGCTCTGGGCGGCACTCGTGGCCGGCATCAGGCACGGCCGGAAGGTGAGCCGTGGCGAAGGCGTCGTGGTGCACGAAGGGGGACGCCAATTCCATATTGGCCTCAGTACCACCACCTTTCAGCAGCGGCCGGACGCCGCATCGTCCGTCACCGCCATCTTCACCGACATTTCCGAATCGAAGCAGCTGCAGGAACTGCAGCTGCGCGCCGAGCGGCTCGAAGCCGTCGCGGCCCTGAGCGCCTCGCTCGCGCACGAAATCCGCAACCCGCTCGCCTCCATCCGCAGCTCGGTCGAGCAGCTCGCGCGCGGGCGCCATGCGGGCGAGGACGAGAAGGTGCTCGCCGGGCTCATCGTCCGCGAAAGCGACCGCCTGAGCCGGCTCCTCAGCGAGTTCCTCGATTTCTCCCGCGTCCGCGCGACGCGGGCGGAGCCGGTGGATCTCTATGAGGTGGCCATGGCCGCGGTCCGGCTCGTGGAGGCGCACCCGGACCGGAATCCCGGTGCGCGCCTTCGGGTCGAGGGCGAGCCGACGATCATCGAAGGGGACGAGGACCTGATCCACCGCACCCTCGTCAACCTGCTGCTCAACGCCGTGCAGGCCGCGGGTGAGCGGCCGGTCGATGTCGCCGTATCCATCCATGCAGTGCGCCAGGGGGACCTCCCGACCGGGCTGCGCATCGAACGGCCGGTCCGGCTCCGGGTGCGGGACAACGGCCCCGGCATTCCCGAGGAGATCAGGGCGCGCATGTTCGAGCCGTTCGTGAGCCGCCGCCCGGGAGGTACGGGCCTCGGCCTCGCAATCGTGCAGCGCGCCGTCGCCGCGCACCGCGGCGCCGTGATCGTCGATTCGGAGCCGGACGAAGGAACCACATTCACCATCTACCTGCCCGCCACCTGGGTGGCGGAGGACGTCGCATGAGCCAGAAGCCGAGCATCCTTGTCGTGGACGACGAGTCGGGCATCCTCGATACCCTGCGGATCCTTCTCAGAAACGAAGGGTTCGAAGTCTCCACCGCCCAGGGGGGGCGGGCGGGGCTCGAGCAGATACGCACCGGCACGCACGACATCATTCTCTCGGACGTGCGGATGCCCGGCGTCGGCGGGCTCGACATCCTGGCCGCGGCCAAGGAGCAGGATCCGATGACGCCGGTCATCCTGATGACGGCGCAGGCCGACCTCCGGAGCGCCATCGACGCGCTCAACCTCGGTGCCTACTACTACATCCAGAAGCCGTTCTCGAACGACGACCTGGTCGCGATCGTGCGCCGGGCGAGCGAGTATCGGGCCGTCCGGGTCGAGAACAAGCAGCTCAAGCAGGAGATCCGGCGGCGCGAGCGGAACGGCAACGTCGAGCGGCCGATCGGCAAGTCGAAGCGCTTCACCGAGCTGCTCCGGCTCGCCGAGCACATCGCGCCGACCGATTCCACGGTCCTGATCCAGGGGGAGAGCGGCACGGGCAAGGAGGTCGTCGCGCGGTACCTGCACAACCTCTCCTCGCGCTCGGAGGGGCCGTTCATGTCCATCAACTGCGGCGCGCTGCCCGAGAACCTCCTCGAGAGCGAGCTGTTCGGGCACGTGAAGGGAAGCTTCACCGGCGCCGTGCGCGACAAGCAGGGCCTCTTCGCCGCCGCGCGCGGCGGCACCTTCTTCCTCGACGAGGTGGGTGAAATGCCCCCCTCGCTCCAGGTGAAGCTCCTCCGCGTCCTGCAGGAGCGGGAAGTGATCCCGGTCGGGGCCACCGAATCGATCCCGGTGGACGTACGGATCATCGCCGCCACCAATCGCGATCTGGAAGAGGAGATCCGGCGGGGGAACTTCCGCTCCGACCTCTTCTACCGGCTGAACGTCATCGCGCTGGACCTTCCGCCGCTCCGCGAGCGCCGGGACGACCTCCTCCTCCTGATCGAGTCCTTCCTCAACCAGCTCGGCTCCGAGAACGACGCCGCGCCCAAGGCGCTGAGCTCGGAAGCGCTCGATGCGGTGATGGTGTACGACTGGCCCGGCAACGTGCGCGAGCTGGAGAATGCGCTCGAGCACGCAGTCGTCCTGAGCCGCGGGAACGTCATCGACGCCGCAGCCCTGCCGGTGCGCATCACCACCCGCCGCAAGGAGCCGCTCGTGGCGGAGCGCTCGTACCGCAACCCGGCGCTCGAAGTCATCGAGCGGGCCTACATCATGTGGGTGCTCCAGGCCGAAGGGGGGAACAAGACCCGGGCGGCCGAGGTGCTCGGAATCGACCCGTCGACACTGTACCGGAAGCTCAGCCGGTACGAGGAGCAGCAGGTCGCCGAAGCTTAGATAT
>DAINRR010000036.1:4546-16492 GCA_036741715.1 Gemmatimonadales bacterium | reverse complement strand
CAAGTGGCGACGCAGGCAGCGATGAAAAACCTGAGCGGCAGCGAGCGTGGCTTCACGCTCATCGAGCTGCTGATCGTGGTGGTGATCATCGGCATCCTGGCCGCCATCGCCATCCCGAAGTTCTCGAATACGAAGGACCGCGCGATCGTGAGCCAGATGAAGAGCGATCTGCGCAACATGGTGGCGGCCCAGGAGGCGTACGCGGCCGATCACGGAGGCGCCTACTACAACGGCCCGCTCCCTGACCCCGCGATGGTCTACAACGGCTCCGCCGGCGTGACCGTGACGCTCTCCAACGTCACCGCGACCGGATGGGCGGCCACCGCGACGCATTCTTCCGTCACCCGGATCTGCTACATCTTCACCGGGACCTCGGGGCCGCACGGCGACGCGACGGTCGAAGGCCGCGTAGCCTGCAGCGTCTGAGGCGGATGGCCTGATCATGGGAGCGCCGCGCTCGCTCCGGGACCAGCTGCTCGTGCAGCTGGTCTTTCTCGCCAGCGCGGCCGTGCTCCTCGTCGGCCTGATCACGCTGGTCCTCGCGGGTGCCGATCTCGGGGCCCTCATCGTCCCACTCGGCACCTTCTGGCTGGGCAGCACCGCGGTCTTCGTCATCTTCGGCATCCACGTGACGCGACGCGATGTGCTCACCCCGCTCCAGGCGCTCTCGGACGAGGCCGACCGCCTCGCCGGTGCGCTGCCCGGCACGGCGATGCCGCCGGCAGGTACCTACGAATCGCGGGAATTCGTGCAACTCGCCGAGCGCTATCGCGCGATGGCCGAAGGCCTCCTCGACGCGCAGAGCCAGGTCGTCCGGGTCGAGAAGCTCGCGGGAATCGGACAGCTCGCAGCCGGGGTCGCGCACGAAGTACGGAATCCCCTCGGCGCGATCGCCACGTATATCGAGGTCCTGCGGAAGCGCGGCGTGGATCCCGCGGCGCTCGACGAGATGCGACGCGCGGTCGACCGCGTGGAAAAGATCGTCGCCTCGCTGCTCGACTACTCGCGCCCCGGCGAAACCTCGGGCACGAGCGACCCGGCGGCTGCACTCCGCACCGCAGCCGATTTTCTCTCGGCGCAGGGGCTCTTTCGCGGGCATGAGCTCGCACTGGAGCTGCCGGAGTCGCTGCCGCCGGTGCGCGGCGATCGTCACGCTCTCGAACAGGTGGCCGTGAACCTCCTGCTCAACGCGTGCGATGCGGCACCCGGGGCGCGCATCTGGGCCGGCGTTCGTTCCCATGAGCTCGAGGCGCGCCCGAACGCGGCGGCGCGCGGCATCGAGCGCGAGCGAGGGCCCGCCAGGCGCTATCTCCCGCGGCCGCGGCGACCCGAGCTGCCGGCCGGCACGCGAGGCGCCCTGCTCTACGTCGCCGACGACGGCCCCGGAGTTGCGGATGCAGACCGGGAACGGGTGTTCGACCCGTTCTTCACGACCAAGGCTCCGGGAAAGGGCACCGGGCTCGGACTGGCCATCGTGGCGCGCACCGTACACGCCGCCGGCGGGCTCGTCTGGGTCGATCGCGCACGGGAGGGCGGCGCGGCCTTCAAGGTGTTTCTCCCAGCCACCGGGACGGCAATGCACTGATGCGCATACTGATCGTGGACGACGAGGCCCCGCTCCGGCAGTCGCTGTCGCTGCTGCTGGCGGAATCGGGCTATCGCGTCGAAGCCGAAGGGAATCCCGTGCAGGCACTCGCCCGCGCGGAGGCCGAGGCATTCGACCTGATTCTCTGCGATGTGCGCATGCCGGAGATGGACGGGCTTTCGTTCCTGCGGCGGTACCGGGCTGCGGGCGGCGGGGCGCTCATGGTCATGATGAGCGCCTACGGCGGGGAGGATGCAGCGCTCGAGGCGATGCGCGAGGGTGCGTACGACTACCTCAACAAGCCGTTCCGCCCCGACGAAGTCACGCTGACCATCCAGAAAGCGGAAGAGCGCGAGCGGCTCCGGCGCGAAGTGGACACGCTGCGCGCCTCGCTCGGCGCCGATCAGGTGCGCGATGTGGTGGTGGCCGAGAGCCGCGCGATGCGCGACCTCCTCGAGCTGGCGGCGCGCGTGGCGGCGCACGCCACCACCGTGCTCCTCACCGGCGAGAGCGGGACCGGGAAGGAAGTGATCGCGCGAGCCATCCATCGCATGAGCCCGCGCCGGGAGGCGCCCTTCACGGCCATCAACTGCGCGGCGATTCCCGAGCAGCTGCTCGAGGCCGAGCTGTTCGGCCACGTGAAGGGCGCGTTCACGGGCGCGACCGCGGATCGCGCCGGGCTCTTCGAGACCACCAATGGCGGCACCCTGCTGCTCGACGAGATCGGGGACATGCCGCTCGGGCTCCAGGCCAAGCTGCTCCGCGTGCTCGAGGAAGGCACGATCCGCCGGCTCGGCGCGCGCGAGACACGCCCGATCGACGTCCGCGTGATCGCCGCCACCGCCCGGCCACTCGACCGCTCGATCGAGGACGGCAGCTTCCGCGCGGACCTCTACTACCGCCTCAACGTCGTGAACCTGCACCTCCCGCCGCTCCGCGAGCGCCGGGAGGACGTCACCGCGCTCATCACCCATTTCGCGCGGCAGGTGGCGGAGCGGATGGAACGCCCGGTCAGCATCACCCCCCGCGCGCTCGTCCAGCTGTCGGAGCATGGCTGGCCCGGCAACGTGCGTGAGCTTCGGAACGCGATCGAGCGCGCGGCCGTGCTGAGTGCCGACGGCCGCCTGGACACCCCAGACTTCGGCCTGAACGGCAACGGGCGGCATGCGGCGAACGGCAACGGGAATGGCAACGGCAACGGACACGGGCACTCCGCCTACGAGCTCAAGCCCCAGGTGGAGCAGCTCGAGCGCGCCACGATCGTTCGCGCGCTCGAGGCCTCGAAGGGCAATCGGCGGGACGCGGCCCAGCTCCTCGGCGTGAGCCTCCGGACGCTCTTCTACAAGCTGCGCCGCTACCAGCTCGACTGAGCGCGCAGAATTCTGCATCGCGCGCAGGGTTCTGCACGGGCGGGGCGGTCATCGAGTCATTTCAAACCCTTGCAACACAACACGTTGACTTCTGGCCCGCCAAATGCTCATTGGCGGGCCGGTTCCTGGCGATCCCGGCATCGCCTACTCGCACGGCGGAGAACGAGATGGCATCACGCAGAGGGTTCACGCTCATCGAGGTCATGATCGTCATCGTGGTCGCGGGCCTGCTCTTCCTGATCGGGCTGCCGCGCCTTCGGGATGCGGTGCTGCGGAACAATGTCTACCAGGCGCGCGCGGCCGTCGCGAGTCTCTACTCGCGGGCGCGGGCCGTCTCGGTGGAGCAGGGCCGCATGAGCTATCTGGCGCGCAACGGGAACCGCGTCACCGTGCTCGTGCGCCTCGCGCCGTCGGGCGCTGCCTGGGCGGACACGATCGGCGTCGTGGAAGACCTGAATGCGCGCTTCGGCGTCACGGTCACCGCCACCGACGACACGATCCGGTTCGACCCGCGTGGCTTCGGCCTCAACGGCTCCGCCGAGACGATCACTGTCGCGCGTGGGGCCATTGCGGACACCGTCTTCATCAGTGCCTTCGGGAGGATCCAGCAGTGACGAATCGCCAGGGGTTCACCGTCGTCGAGGTGCTCGTCGCCATCATGGTGCTGGGGGTCGGCATCCTCGCGCTCGTCGGGTCGTCGATGCTCGTCACGCGCATGATCGGCGAAGGGAAGCGCGCCACGTTCGCGACGCAGATCGCGCAGCGGCGGATCGAGTCGGTGCGGCGGATCGCCATGAGCACCTCACCGCAGTGCACCAGCGTCACGGCCGCCACCGCGACCGCCACCGCGGACCGGATCACCGAAGAGTGGGTCATCGCCGTCGGAACCGGGACGCGATCGGTCACCGCGCGGGCCATCTATCCGGACGGCCGCGGCAGCGACACGGTCGAGCTCTCCACCATCATCGGGTGCTACTGACCATGCAGATCCACCGGCCGGATCAGCGGGGCTTCTCGCTCATCGAACTGCTCGTGGTGGTCGTGCTGATGGGCATCATCGGCGCCACGCTCACGCGCGTACTGCTCAACATGCAGCGCAGCTCGCGAGCGCAGTCCGAGCGCGTGACGATGCAGGGCAACCTGCGCGCCGGCATCGCCTTCGTGCCGGCGGAGCTCCGGGACCTGAGCGCGGACGACATCATCGATGCCGATCCCGACCACATCGAGTACCGCGCCATGCGCGCCTCCGGCACCGCCTGCAATGCCACCGCGACGAACGTCACGCTCCGGAACTCGCTCCTGTTCACCTACCGGGCCATCGAGGCCGGACGTGACAGCCTCTTCATCTTCGTCGAGGGCGAGCCGGCACTCGCCTCGGACGACCAGTGGGTGGCGGCCGGCATCGCCGGCACCGGGAACGCGAACTGCCCGGACGGCGCGGCAGGGACGCTGCTCACGCTGGCGGCCCCGAGTGCCGCGTACACGAATGCGCTGCCCCAGATGGTGTTCGACGCGCCCGTCAGGACCTTCGAGCGGATGGAACTCGCGCTGTACACCGCGGACGGCCGGTCCTGGCTCGGTGCGCGATCCATCAGCGCCGGTGAGCCTTCCCTGCAGCCGGTCCTGGGGCCGCTCGCTGCGGACAGCGGGCTCCGGATGACATACCACGCCAACGGGGGCGGCGTCACCGGCACCATCGCCAACATGCGCGAGATCCGGATCACGCTCTTCGGCGAAACCGGCATGCCCATCTCGGCGGCCTACGGCGGTCCCCAGATCGCGTCCGATTCCATCGTGGCGCGCGTCCGCCTGCGGAACGAATACTGATGTCCACCCCGACCCCCCGGAAGACACTCATGCGTGCTCCCAGGCTTTCCGACGAACGCGGCATGGCGCTGGCCATGGCGGTCTTCGCGCTCGTGATCATCGGCGTGCTCGTGGCTGGTGCCTTCTTCTCCGGGCGCCTCGAGCAGCGCGGCGGCACCAATTCCGTCATGGCCGCCGAGGCGTTCGAGGCGGCCGAAGGCGGCCTCGCCTATACGCTCAACGACGGGTGGGTGACGAGCACGTTCAACGCGCTCGCCGTGGGCGCGAGCAGCGTCCGGCCACCGGTCCCGATCGGGACGAGCGCGCAGTCCGCCCCCACGGTGACGAAGCTCAACTCCTCCGTGTACCTCGTCCGCAGCGAAGGCCAGCGACTCGTCGGCGGCAACATCGTCGCGCGCCGCCTCCTCGGCACGCTCGTTCGCGTGGTGGTGCCGGACATCGAGATCGAAGGCGCGCTCACGGTGTACGGCGAGCTCACCCTCGGCGGCTCGGCGGACATCGACGGCAGCGACCACGTCCCGGGCGGCTGGGGCGGGAGCTGCGGCGGACCCGGCGATCCGGTCGCCGGCGTGCGGATCAACGAGGACGACATTCACACGACCGGTTCAGGGTGCGGCGGCGACCCCCCGGCCTGCGTGGACGGCTACCCGGCCGTCGACGTGGACTCGAGCGTGACGCCATCGACCTTCACCAACTTTGGTGACGTGACGTTCGACGATCTTGCTGCCGCGGCGAACCTCACGGTGGGAGGCACGCTCACCAATATCCATCCGGACTCGCTCGCCCCGCCGCTGGGCTCCCCCCTGGGAACGCCGGGGCGCTGCAACCGCGCCAGCAATCTCAACTGGGGCGAGCCAGGGCTGGCCGGCGCCATCCTCATTCCGCCGTGCTACGATTACTTCCCGATCATCTACGCCCCCGGCAGCCTGCACATCAGCGGCGGCCGCGGCCAGGGCATTCTGCTCGTGCGCGGTGATCTCCAGCTCTCCGGCGGTGTCGAGTTCTTCGGGCCCGTCATCGTCCTCGGTGAGGTGCGCAGCACCGGCACCGGGGGCCACGTGTACGGCGGTCTCATGGCGCGGAACGCCAGCCTCGATCCATCGGTGATCACCGGTAACTCCGTCGTGAACTACTCGAGCTGTGCCGTGGCCCGGGCGCTCATGGGTGCGGCTGCCGTCAACCCGCTGAACGAGCGGAGCTGGGCCCAGCTCTTCTAGACGGTTCGCAAGGTGAAAGAAAGGTGGCGAAAGGGGGTGCCCGGCAACTGCGGACGCCCCCTTTTGCATCCCTGCCCACCCGGGGTATCTGCAATATCATGAACAACTTATGAAGGCCTGATGCCATCATGGCACATCGGTTGCTCCCAAGGGGCTGCAATCCTTGTCAATCGGGTGCCGGGATGGGAAGGGGAAGCGCGTTTTGCGGCTCCCCGGATGGGCGGAATCCGATTGCTCCTGGGCGTGTCGTCATCTACGGTAGCTGGCCTGCCACCTTCACAGACCTGGTTCTTATGGCACTGTTCGGTCGGAAGAAGACCACCGTCGCCCTCGATATCGGCAGCGGGCTGATCAAGCTCGTGCAGATCTCGCATGGCACCGGCGAGCCGGTCCTCACCAAGGTCGCCACGACCCAGGTGGTCGATGACGCCATCGTCGAAGGCGAAGTGATGGACAAGGGCATCGTGGCCGATGCGATTCGTGGCCTGATGGCCTCGTCCGGGATCAAGACGAAGCAGGTCGTGACCGCCGTCGGCGGCCGCGACGTGATCATCAAGAAGATCTCGATGGACCGGATGAAGGAAGCGGAGGCCCGCGAGGTCATCCGCTGGGAAGCCGAGCAGCACGTGCCGTTCGACATGGACAACGTGGAGCTCGACTTCCAGATCCTCGACCCGGACGCCGACGGCCTCCAGATGACGGTGCTCCTCGTCGCCGCCAAGCGCGAGCTGGTCGAGACGAAGCTCGCGCTCCTCCGGGACGTGGGCCTCGAGCCGTCCCTCATCGACGTGGACGCCTTCGCGCTCCACAATGCGTTCGAAGTCAATCATCCCGATGCCATGCGCGGCGTCGTCGGCCTGGTGAACATCGGGCACGAGACGACCAACGTGAACATTCTCGACGACGGCGTTCCGGTCCTCACGCGCGACATTTCGATCGGCACCCGCCGCTTCCGCGAGGACCTGCAGCGTGAGCGTGGTCTCTCCGCCGAGGAAGCGGAGCGGATGCTCCAGGCCTTCGAGACCGACCCGATGCTGCTGCCCTTCCTCGAGAACCGCGGCGAGGAGCTCGCGGTGGGCATCGAGCGCGCCGCGGCATTTCTCCAGTCGGCGAGCCGTTCCGCCGGCGGAGTGTCCCGCCTCTTCACCACGGGCGGGGGCTCGCGGATTCCGGGCCTCAACAAGATCCTGGCCGACCGGCTCCGCCTGCCGGTGCAGCAGGCCAACCCGATCCAGCGCCTCACCGTCGCCGACGGAGTCTTCGACATGGTGGAGCGGGATGAAATCGCTCCCCTGCTGATGCTTCCGATCGGCCTGGCGCTGCGGTCCGCGGCGTGACCCCGACCAAGGGAACCGACGTCAGATGATTACCATCAATCTCCGCCCCGGCCAGAAGCGCAGGCGCGCGGGCAATCCGCTCAAGGATGTCGGCGAGCGCTTCCGCGCCCTCGGCACCCGGGTCAAGGATCCGCTGCTCATCGGCGCCGCCGCCGTGTGGGTGATCGTCGCGGGCTTCCTCGCCGTCAGCATGCTGATGACGCAGCGGGAGCTCAGCGCCCTCGAGCCGCAGATCGAGCAGGCCCGCGCCGAGCACACGCGCTTCAAGACCTTCCTCGCGCAGAAGCGGAAGCAGGAGCTGATCCGCGACTCCCTCGTCGCGCAGATCGGCGTGATCCGCTCGGTGGACGGCGACCGGTACGTGTGGCCGCACATTCTCGACGAGATCGCGCGGGCCCTGCCGGCCTACACCTGGCTCACCAACGTGGCGATCGAGGCCAATACGGTCGTCAACACCGCCGTCACGGACACCACCGCCGTCGATTCGATGCCGCCCGCACTGCAGTTCCGCGTCGAGGGCCGCACGGTGGACATGCAGGCGTACACCCGGTTCCTCCGGCAGCTCGAGTCGTCGCCCTGGATCGAGGAGGTCATGGCGGTCGAGGCGAAGACGGTGGTCGAGAAGGAGCGTCCGGTCACCGCGTTCACGATCCGCGCGAATTTCACCCGGGCCGACTCCGCGTACATCCGGACGGTGCCCCTCAGCGAGTCGGTGAGGTAACCGATGGCCATCTCGAACGAGAAGTCCACCCCGATCCTCCTCATCCTCGTGGCCGCGATGGTCGGCTACATGGGATACACCGGGACGGTGGTGTCGAGTCTCGGCATCCAGGGTGTGCAGGCGGACAAGGTCGAAGTGGCGGCCAAGCGCGATACGCTCGGCACGCTCGAGGCGCAGATCGACAGCGCCAAGAAGGAGCTCGCCAAGGGCACGGCGGAGGACCTGCGCCGGAAGCTCGACGAGCACCGCGCGAGCCTGGCGCTGCTCCGCCGCCTCGTGCCGGAGAGCAACGAGGTGCCGAACCTCCTCGACGACATGTCCACGCGCGCCAAGCTGCGCGGCGTCAACCTGGCGCAGGTGGTGCCGTCGCCGGTGGAAGGTGGCCCGGTGCCGTTCAACACCTACCGCTACTCGATCACGGTGCTCGGCCGGTACGACCAGATCGGCGAGTTCCTGTCGGACGTGGCGAGCCTGCAGCGCATCATCGTGCCGCAGAGCGTGCAGGTCGCGGCGGCGAACCAGGTCGCGGCCAAGGCACTCGGAGACACGAGCGGGTCCCTGCTCGAGGCGAAGTTCCAGATCCGGACGTACGTCAAGTCCGCAGGCGCGGAAGGAGAGGCCAGTGGCACGTAATCATCTGAACGCCTGTCTGCTTGCGCTCGCCGCGTTCTCCGCGGCCTGCAGCAGCGACACCGGCGACGAGGCGGCCGATCAGGCCCAGTCCGCAGCGCTCACGGCTGCCCGCGCGCGCTCCGACAGCATCCGCAAGGCGCGCGCAGCGGATACCACCGGCCAGCCGGTCCAGGTGGCCATGGCCGGCGCGGCGGCACAGCCGGTGGCCCCGGACGAGAACTCCGTCCTGCGCGAGTCGTTCGCCTACGGCGGTGGCGCCCGCGATCCGTTCGCGTCGCTCATCGACCTCAAGGCCACGGGACCCGAGCTGAGCAACCTGCAGCTCGTCGGCATCTATCTCGACGTCGCCTCGGACGACAACAGCGTCGCCGTGCTGCGCGAGAAGGATTCCGGAAAGCGGTACAAGCTCCACGTCGGTGACCAGCTCGGCCGGATGCAGGTGGTGGAGATCGCCGCCAAGGATGTCGTGTTCCGGATCGAGGACTTCGGGTACGAGCGGCAGGAAACTCTCTCGCTGCGCAAGCAGGAGGACATGACGCCATGAAGGCGCTGATTCGTTCGATGATCGCGGCGGCGGCCGTACTCGCGACGGCCGGGACTGCGAGCGCCGCCCTCCAGGACGGCGAAGTAACCGGCGTCAGCGTGCAGCCGGCACCCGGCCGCGCCGAGGTCGTGATCGCGGTCCGCGGGGCCGTGGAGGTCAAGGATTTCGTCCTCCGCAATCCCGACCGTCTCGTGCTCGACGTGAGTGGCGCGCAGCTGAGCGCCGCGAGCGTCCGCTACGACGGCGTGGTGCGCGGCGGCGTGCGCAACATCCGCTACAGCCAGTACCAGCCCGACGTGGTCCGTGTGGTCGTGGACTTCGACGCGCTCAAGGATTACCAGGTCGACCGCGACGGCGAGGCGATCCGCGTCTCCTTCGGGAGCGAGCGGACCTTCCTCAGCTGGAGCTCGGACGTGTCGCCGATGCCGGCCGCGCCCGCGCCCTCCATGCTCGCCGTGGTGCCCGAGCCGGCCGCCGAAGCCCCGGTCCGCGCCATTCCGGTGCGCGCCGAGGCGCCGTCGCCGGTGCTCAACTCGACGCTCTCGCGTGACGAGCCCCGCATCACCGTGAGCTGGGACCGCGCGAGCATCGCCGACGTGGTCACCGGATTCGCGGCCTTCAGCGGCCGGAACATCATCCTCGGCAAGGGCATCACCGGCGAAGTCACCGCCGAGATCCGCAATCAGCCGTGGCCCGAGGCCTTCGCCGCGATCCTTGCGGCCCAGGGCCTGACCGCGCAGGAGATGACGGGCGGGATCATCCGCGTCGACGCCCCGGCGACGCTCGCGGCGCTCGATTCGCTCGAGCCGCTCGAGACCCGCACCGTGCGCCTCAACTACAAGCAGGCCGACTCGCTCGTGAAGGTGGTCGAGAGCGTCGTCACCAAGAACCGTGGTCGCGTGGTCGCGGCCACGAGCTCCAACGCGCTCGTCATCACCGACACGCGCAGCCGCATCCAGAGCGTCGTGGACTTCGTCGGCGGCATGGACCTGCGCACGCCGCAGGTGTCCATCCAGGCGAAGATCATCTTCGTCGACCGCCGGAACCTCGAGCAGCTCGGGCTCAAGTACGACCTCGGCAGCCGGTCGCAGTTCTTCAACAAGCTGGTGCAGCGGAACACGCCGACCGGGGAGTCCTACGAGGCCAACGAGAACATCATCGACCTCGGCGGCAACTCGCTCTCGGGGATCGCCAACGCCGACGCGAACATCACCGGCTCGGCGCTCGATCTCGTCTTCTCGACGGCGATCGGCGGATTCTCGCTCACGAGCTTCCTCCAGGCCCTCGAGCGCGTCGAGCTCTCCGACGTGCAGGCCGAGCCGCTCATCACCACGCTCGACAACCAGCAGGCGGACATCCTCGTCGGCGACGAGATCCCGCTGCGCGTCGTCGACGCGAGCAGCCAGGCCGGGTCGGGCACCGGCACCCCGCGCTCCACGGTGCAGTTCAAGGAGACGGGCATCCGGCTCACGGTGACGCCGCACGTCACCAACAACCGCCAGATCCTCATGAACCTCAAGACCGAGCGCTCGAGCGTGCAGACGCTGGCCGCCGCGGACCTCGGCTTCACGATCCAGAAGCAGCAGGCCACGAACCAGCTCCTCGTGAACGACGGCGAGACGAGCGTGATCGGCGGCCTGACGGTCACCACCGTGACGCGGAGCCGGAGCGGCATCCCGCTGCTCTCGGGCCTCCCGGTGATCGGCAAGATGTTCAGCTACAGCTCGGACGACGAAAGCCGCCGCGACCTGATTATCTTGGTCACGCCGCGGATCGTGGACGACGGCGTCACCACGCCGTGAGTTCCTGAGTCTCAGAGCAGCGAGCCCGGCGAGTCCGGGCTCGTCTGCTTTTATATCGAGGAGGATGGATGCATCTCACCTTCGCCACGGCGGGGGAATCCCATGGGCGTGGCCTCGTCGCGATCGTCGAGGGCCTCCCCGCGGGTCTTCCCGTGTCCGCGGCCTGGGTGGATCGGGAGCTCGGTCGCCGGATGCAGGGCTACGGGCGTGGAGCCCGGATGAAGATCGAGCAGGACCGGATCGAGTGGATCGCCGGGGTGCGCGCCGGGGAGACACTCGGGTCGCCGGTCGCGATGCTGATTCCCAACCGGGACTGGGCCAACTGGGAAGATGTGATGGCACCGGAGGGCACCGGCGCCGAAGGACCGCCCGCAGATCAGCCGGACGGCGAGAGCACGTCCCGTCATCGCCGCCGCCGCGTGGCGCGCCCCCGGCCCGGCCATGCCGACCTCGTCGGTGTGCTCAAGTACGATCGCCTCGATGCTCGCGACATCCTCGAGCGGGCCAGCGCCCGCGAGACGGCCGCGCGGGTGGCTGCCGGCGCACTGGCCCGCCGGCTGCTCGACGAGTTCGGCGTGGAGGTCGGGAGCCACGTCGTCTCGCTTGGCGGAATCGCGGCGGCGCGCATCGACCCGCTTCCGGCTCCGCTCAACGAGGCGGCGGATCGTTCCCCGGTGCGCTGCCTCGATGCGATGGCCGAGCGCGCGATGATCGAGCGCGTGGACGCCGCGAAAGCGGCCGGCGATACGCTCGGCGGCATCGTCGAGGTCGTGGCGCGCCATCTCGTGCCCGGCCTCGGCAGTCACGTGAGCTGGGACCGGAAGCTCGATGCCCGGCTCGCGGGACTGCTCATGTCGATTCCGGCGGTGAAGGGCGTCGAGATCGGTCTCGGCTTCGACGCGGCGCGCCG
>DAINRR010000036.1:0-4446 GCA_036741715.1 Gemmatimonadales bacterium | reverse complement strand
TCCGACGTGACGGCCGTCCCCGCCATGGGCGTGATCGCCGAGGCGCTCACGGCGCTCGTCCTCGCCGACGCGATGCTCGAGAAGTTCGGCGGAGACTCGGTCGGCGAGATGCGGCGCAACGTCGAGGGCTACCTCGCGGCGGCCGGGGCCCGCTGGCGGGCCGAGCGGGCGCACCCCGCGGGCGCAGAATGAGGCGACACATCGTGCTCGTCGGGCTGCCGGGCGCGGGAAAGAGCGTGGTGGGCGCCGAGGCCGCCGCGCTCCTCTCGGCGGCCGTGCACGATATCGATGCCATCCTCGTACGGCGCATGCAGATGCCGGTCGAGCGCATCTTCGGCGAGCTGGGCGAATCGCGGTTCCGGGAACTCGAGCGCGAAGCAGTCGCTGCGGCGGTGGCCGGAGCCCCTGCCGTGATCGTTCCGGGCGGGGGATGGGCCGCACAGCCGGGAGCCCTCGAGTCGGTCCGGCCCGCCGCTTTCCTTATCTATGTGAAGGTGCCACCGGCCGTCGCGGCTGCCCGCGCCGCCAGCGGGGAGGCGCGACCGCTGCTCACGGGGCCGAGCCCACTCGAGCGGATGCGGGCCATCCTCAAGGAGCGCGAACTGTACTACCTTCGCGCAGACGCGGAAGTGATGAACGAGGGCCCACCGACGGAAGCCGCCGCCGCCATCGCGACCATGGCCCGCCACTACGCTGGCTGGTAAGTGGTTCCTGGGCAACGAGTTGAGTGTTTCGTCCTTGCGAATTCCGGGGCGTGTGCGTTTTCTTGCTACCCCAATTGATTGGACCTCGATAGCCCCCGCGGGGGCAGATTGCATTCATGGCAACGAAGAAGACCGGCGCACGCGCCGCATCCGCCAAGCGCGCCACACCTGCCAAGCCGGCGACCGAAAAGGCCGCCAAGGCGAAGCCCGCCCGCAAGACGGCCAAGCGCGCGGCAAAGTCGCGTGCCCCCCGCGCCGGCGGCAACGGGGCGGGCATCCGGGCGGGTGACGCGCTGGTGATCGTCGAGTCGCCCACCAAGGCGAAGACGATCGGGAAGTACCTCGGATCCGGGTATTCGGTTCGCGCGACCGTCGGCCACGTCCGCGACCTCCCCACTCGCAAGCTCGGCGTCGAGATCGAGGGGGACGGCCAGCGCTTCACGCCCGAGTATGTGACGATCAAGGGAAAGACGCAGACGCTTTCCGACATCAAGAAGGCCGCGCGCGCCGCGAGCCACGTCTATCTCGCCACCGACCCCGACCGCGAAGGCGAAGCGATCGCCTGGCACGTGGCCGAGCAGATCGGCACCGGGGTGCCCACCGAACGCATTCTCTTCCACGAGATCACGAAGGACGCGATTCGCGAGGCCATGGCCCAGCCCGGCCAGATCGACCAGAACAAGGTCGATGCGCAGCAGGCGCGCCGGATCCTCGATCGCCTCGTCGGCTACAAGGCGAGCCCGATCCTCTGGAAGACGATCAAGACGGGCCTCTCGGCCGGGCGAGTGCAGACCGTCGCACTGCGGCTGCTGGTGGAACGGGAACGGGAAATTCGGGCGTTCACCCCGACGGAATACTGGACCATCGAAGCGCTCTGCGCCTTCGCCGGGCAGGAATTCGAGGCGTCGCTGCACAAGGTGGACGGCCACAAGCCGGTGCTGCCCGACGCGGCGGCGGCGCAGGCCGTCGTGGATGCGGTTCGCACCACGCCGTTCGTCGTCTCGTCGGTCGAGAAGAAGCAGCGGCGCAAGAAGCCCGGCGCGCCGTTCACGACCAGCACGCTCCAGCAGGAGGCCGCGAAGAAGCTCGGCTTCTCGAGCCGCCGGACGATGCGCGCGGCGCAGGACCTCTACGAAGGCATCGAGATCGGCGAGGACGGACAGACGGGCCTCATCACCTACATGCGGACCGACTCGGTGCGCGTGTCGGATGCCGCCATCGCATCGGTGCGCGACTTCATCGGCACGCAGTACGACAAGCGCTACCTTCCCGACGCGCCGAACACCTATGCGACGCGGAAAGCGGTGCGCACGCAGGACGCGCACGAGGCCGTGCGCCCCACCGACGTCCTGCGCCGTCCCGAGCAGCTGCAGCGGTATCTCGAGCCCGATCAGTATCGCCTGTACCAGCTCATCTGGCAGCGCTTCGTCGCGTCCCAGATGACGCCCGCGGTCTACGACATGACGATCGTGGACTTCGACCTGGGACGGTACCTCTTCCGCGCCACCGGGTCGGTCCTGATCTTCGACGGCTACCACGTCCTCTACTCCGAAGGCCGCGAAGTCGAGGAAGGGAAGGGCGTCGAGGACCTGCCGCCGATCCCGCCGCTGTCGAAGGGCGACGCGGTCGAGGTCCGGGAGATCACGCCGTCGCAGCACTTCACCGAGCCGCCGCCCAGGTATTCCGAGGCCAGCCTCGTGAAGGAGCTCGAGCGCCTCGGCATCGGCAGGCCGTCGACGTACAGCGCCATCATCTCCACCCTCACCGCGCGGGAATACGTGCGCGTGGACCAGCGGCGCTTCTTCCCTACCGAGCTCGGGGAGATGGTCGAGACGATGATGGTGCGGAACTTCCCGGACATCTTCAACGTCGCGTTCACCTCGCGGATGGAGGAGGAGCTCGACCAGATCGAGGAGGACGGGAAGGAGTGGCAGGAGGTGCTGCGCGACTTCTACGGCCCCTTCACCAGCGCGCTCGCGTCGGTGGACCTCAACGCGCTCGTGGCGGAGGCGCACGGCCTCGATTCCGCGAAGCTCGCACAGGAGAAGTGCCCGCGCTGCGGCTCCGCCATCGAGCTGCGGACCGGCCGGTTCGGTCCGTACCTCGCATGCGTGAAGTACAAGGAATCCTGCGACTACGTGAAGTCGCTCAAGAAGGACCGGGCGCCCGACCGTCCCAGCGACGAGAAGTGCCACCTCTGCCAGGCCCCGATGGTCATCAAGACGGGTCGCTTCGGCGAGTTCCTCGCGTGCACGCGCTATCCCGAGTGCAAGGGGACACGCTCGATCCCTCTCGGCATCAAGTGCCCGAAGGACGGCGGCGATCTCGCCGAGCGGCGCACGAAGAAGGGGAAGTCGTTCTGGGGCTGCATGAACTATCCGGCATGTGACTTCTCGACCTGGAACAAGCCGGTCCCGGAGACATGTCCCGAGTGCGGCTGGGTGGGCATGGAACAGAAGAAGACCCGGGCCGACGGCGAGACGCGCACCTGCATGAAGTGCGGCAACCGCATCACCGTGGCCGAGCCCGAGGAGGCGGCACTGGCGTGAAGGCCTCGGTAGTCGGCGGCGGTCTCGCCGGCTCGGAAGCCGCCTGGGCGCTCGCGGAGCGGGGCATCGAAGTCACGCTGCACGAGATGCGTCCCGTCGTGCGCACGGCGGCACACCAGACGGAGCGTCTCGCCGAGCTCGTCTGCAGCAACACCTTCAAGTCGACGGAGACGAGCAACGCCCACGGCCTGCTCAAGGCCGAGCTGCGCGCCCTCGGGAGTCTCCTCCTGCCCTGCGCCGACGAGGCGCGGGTGCCCGGCGGGACGGCGCTCGCGGTCGACCGCGACGTCTTCTCGCGCCTCGCGCATGAGCGCCTCCACGCGCATCCCCGCATCACGGTCGTCCGCGGCGAGGTGACCGCGCTCCCCTCGCCCGGCGTCATCGCGACCGGGCCACTGACCTCGGATCGGCTCGCCGACACCATTGCGAGCCGCCTGGGGACCGGTTCGCTGGCGTTCTACGATGCGATCGCGCCGATCGTCTCCGCGGAGTCCCTCGATCGCGAGCGCCTCTATGCGCTCTCGCGCTACGGCAAGGGCGGCGGCGACGACTACCTGAACTGCCCGATGTCGCGCGACGAGTACGAGGCGTTCGTCGACGCGCTCGCGGCGGCGGACCAGTACTCCGGTCACGATTTCGATCAGGTGCCCTACTTCGAAGGGTGCCTCCCCATCGAGGAGATGGCGCGGCGTGGCAGGGAGACTCCGCGCTTCGGTCCGATGAAGCCGGTGGGCCTGCCCGATCCGCGATCGGGCCGCGAGCCTCATGCCGTCGTGCAGCTGCGCCGGGAAGATCGCGCGGGACGCATGTGGAACCTCGTCGGTTTCCAGACCCGGCTGCGCATTCCCGAGCAGAAGCGCGTCTTCACGATGATTCCCGGCCTCGGGGACGCGGAATTTCTCCGGTTCGGCAGCATTCACCGGAACGCCTATCTCAACAGCCCGGCGGCCCTCGGCCCCGCGCTCACGGCGCGCGATGACGACCATCTCTTCTTCGCCGGCCAGCTGACCGGCGTCGAGGGATATACCGAATCGCTGGGGACCGGACTGCTGGCCGGGATCAATCTCGCCCGGCGTCTGCAGGGAAAGGACGCGCGCGTGCCGCCGCCCACCACGATGCTCGGCGCGCTGTACCGCTACCTGCGCGAGGCGGACCCGACGCACTTTCAGCCGATGAACGCGAACTTCGGGCTG